>JAYOTF010000004.1:0-134759 GCA_038150265.1 Deltaproteobacteria bacterium
TGCACGACGCAGCCGGTTCCACTGCACAGCTCCCGTACTCGTAGCTCCCGCTCAGTGTGCCGTTGATGCAGGTCCGGATTTCCGAGCTGCAGGTGCTGCCGAAGGCCACTGTGTCCGTGAAGTAGGCGGTGACGGTATCACCGTTGGCCACGGTCTCGTCATTGAAGCGGCAGGCGTTCTGCTGCTCGGCGAGTGTTTGTTCCAGGTGCCCCTTGGCCGCTGCTTCCGAAGGCACCGTGCGCGGGTTCCCTCCTTCCAGAGGCACGGCCTTCACCGCGGTCAAGACGCTCTGGTTGCGCGTCTCAAACGCGGCGGGGTCAACGGCAAAATCGACCGACCCCGCTTGACTGCGCAGGGCGGTCTTCACGTCCTCCGGAACGGAGATGCCGTTGCTCGGGTCGCCATCGGCATCGAGGGTCTGGAGGAAGCGGGCGATGTTGACGACGGCATCCGAGCTGGTGCTGCCTCCGGGGACGAGGTCGACTGGGGTGACGGTGGCTCCGCCGGTCGCGGCCCCGACGGTGATGCCGGCCACCGAAAAGGTGACGGATTGGCTCTCTTCGTAGAAGAAGGTCCCGGCGCCGTCGGTGGTGCCGCTGGTGCTTCCGGACGTGTAGTCCAGGCCCTCCACTGCCGAGTCGAGGAAGACGCCGGACTGAAGCGACACCCCGGTGGTGAAGCCTTCGGCGACGCTTTCAATGGACTTCGATTCGGTCTCGGCGTCTTCTGCGGTCATCTGCCCGCAGCTGGTGACGAGCCCCAGCAGGGTCACGCTGACGCAGAGGCTGACGGCCAGCCGGGTTCGGAAACGGAGAGGAGGGAGGGGCGTCATGGTTCAACTCTCAAAAGGGGTGCTGCCACTGCATCCGGAACCCGTGCGGCTGAGGCAGCCAGGCGAAACGGTCCACCGTCTCTTCGCCCTGACGGGCCTCGGCATCCGGGCTCGAGAGCAGCAGGTAGGCTTCCACGCCCAACCCCAGGTAGGTCACCAGGTCCCAGGTCTGGTAGGTCGTCTTGAGCGAGGCCATGGACGCCTGATTGCTCTCATACTGGTCCTTCAGGTCATGATCGCCGCTGCTGGCATAGCGCTGGGCGAGGTCCTGATTCTCGCTTTCGAGCGCGTTGTACTCGTCCGCGGCGCTCCGGGCCTGCAGCATGGACACGCCCGTGAGGCCGAGCGTCACGGCGTGCCAGACCCAACGAGGGGTTCCTGAGGAGGCGGAGGGCTCTTCCCGGGTCTGCAGGGGTGGCTCCAGTTGCGGGAGAGGCTTGCGGGCCGCATCCGGTGGAGGGGCGGGAGGCGGTTGCTCAGCCACAGCGGGAGGCGGTTGAGGCGCAGCAGGGGGGTCGTCTTCCCGGATGGTGACGGTCAGCGTGGGCAGAGCGAGGAAGCCGTAGTTGAGGTCCGTCACTTCCGTGAGGACCCCGGTCAGGTTGAGGGTCCGGTCTCCGGTCCGCACGGTGTCATCTGTGGCGCGCACCCTCACGGTCTGCGGCACACCGGCTTGCTCGGGGGGAAGGGTCAGGGTCGGCGGCGAAAGCGTCACCGCCCCGGCGTCAGAGGCTTCAAACTCCAGGGTCAGTGGCCCCGTCAGCGTCCCGGTGACCACGAGGGAAAACGAGCCTTCGGCGCCTTCCGTCAGGTCCAGCTGTTCCGGAGTCAGGCGAAAGCCTGGGGGTTCAGGCGCCGGGGGTTCGGCCTCCTCTGGGAGGTTGCCCAGCACGTTCTCGGCCACCGCCTCCACCGCCTCCAGCAGTTTGGGCAGCCCGCACCCCACGCAGTTCTCGTTCTTGACGACCCGCTGCTTGCCCTGAATGAGGCTGAGCGAAACCTGGGTGAGGGCGCTTTCCTGATCCTGCAGGAGCTGCAGGCTGAAGATGCGGTTGACGTTGAGCGTTTCCTGAACCCGGGCGAGGCAGTTTTCCTCGGTGCAGGCTTCTCCGGGCAAGCTCTGAATGGCGTCTTCAAACGCCGACTCCACCTCTGCCTGCGGGACCAGCAGAAACTGACGGGAGAGGCGTTCCTGAAGCTGATTGAAGAGCACCTGGGTCTGCACCGGAGACATTCCCAGCGAGCTCACCGGCAGCAGCGCCACCCGCTCCTTGGCCCACCCGTGGGTGAGGCACAGCACCCAAACCAGCAGCAGCAGGACCCCATGCTTCATGGCATCAGCTCCGCAAAGAAGTCCGGCGCGCCCTTCTGCTCCCAAAAGCGGAGGAGCTTCTCGGCCACCTGCTCAAAGGCCACAGCGGCGGCTTCCGGAGAGTCCGGAGGCGTGCGGTAGGGCAGGCGCTCACCCAGCACCAGCGGCGCTCCTCGTGAAACCAGCTGGGCGCCCCGCAGCTCCCACACCTCCAGCTTGAGGTCGAGGAAGGACATCCCTTTCCAGATCAGGGACGCCTGTTGCTCCTGCCGGCCTTCGAGGGTCCAGACCACGGCTTGCGTCACTCCCGTCCGGAGCATCTGCCGCCGCAGGGCTTCCGCGTCTCGGACCGGCTCCGACACCACGTCTCCAAAGGGGCCCTTCAGCTCTTCGCGGATCCGGGCTTCCAGCAACGCCGAGGCGGCCCCCGGAACCAACGGGCCTGACGCCGGGGGCTTCCGGAACGCGAGGAAGATGCCGGGCTTGGCCTGAGGCCGACGGAGGAAGAAGAACTCCCCGCCCTGGTGCCCCTGATTGCTGATGGCCTGAAACACCGGCGTCTGGCGACTGCCGGTGGCCGATTGCGTGTCGTTGGAGACGTTCCGGGCGAGGCGCAGCGCCAGCTCGGAGGTGGCCAGATACGGCGCCCGGTTGGCCTCCAGCTGGCCCAGCAGGTGGTAGGCAAAGATGGAGTTGCCGTTCCAGCGGGCTCCGCCATCGGACACCGGTTCGTTTCCTCCAGAGGTCAGGCCCAGCACGGAGCGGAGCCGGTTCTTTTCCTCAAAGTAGCGGTCGTTGAGGGGTTCGCCCGCAGGCGGGTGAACGATTCCGCGGGTGAGCAGGTTTCCGCTGAAGCAGGAGTCGGAAATGAGCAGCTTGTGCCGGGCGTCAATGGCCCGGATCTGGGTGAGGAGGTCGCTGTTGCTGAGGTGCTGGTAGCGGTTTTCGGTGCTGGCGTCCACGGGAACCCAGTAGCCATCTTCGCGCTCGTCGTACTCGCCGTGCCCAGCGTAGTAGATCAGCACATGGTCGTCGGGGCCACTGTGCTGCTTGAGCCAGTCGAAGCCCTTGAGCAGGTCCACCCGGGTGGCATCCAGCAGCAGCCGGACGTGTTCGGGCGCAAAGGTGTACTCCGTCGTCAGGACCTCCTGCAGGCGCTGGGCGTCGTGCCGAGCGGTTTGCAGCACCGGCCAGTGCTGATACGCATTGTTGCCAATGATCAGGGCGTAGTAGTCCCCGGTTCCGGAGTGTGACGTTGCCGCAAGGGGCGCCACCCCGCGCTCCTGAGCGCTGACCGAGGTCACCAGCAGGAGCAGCAGGATTCCTGTCAACGTGCGTCTGAGGCAAGAAGCCGCCATTGATTCTTCCATCCTGAGGTTTCGGGTGTGGGGTCTCGTTGGAGAGCAACCCTATCGAAGGATGACGGACAGCCTCAAGGTTTTCCAGGGGGTCGCCGCGGGAGTTCGCAGCGGCCTTTCGGGGTTGGGACAAAATGACAGGGGGACGGACCGGATCAGGAGCTGGGGCAGGAGGTCACTTGAAGCCTCGGAGAAGGAACCCCGCTCGCCTCCCTTCAAGTCTGAAAAATCAGGGGTTTTGTCAAAATTTCAACTGAAGCCGACCGCCCAGAAGCCCTCTGCTTCAGCACCTGTTTGCAACGGAGCCGGGCAGGGTTTCGGAAAATTTTACCCAAGCCGCAGCCGCCTTCATTTTTCTACTTGCCTGGAGCGGCTCCGAAACGCTCCGGTGCTGGTTGAAGCGATGCTGCTGCCGAGGCTCAGAAGCGAACCCCCAGGGCCAGGTTGGCTTCCCAGGTGGAACCGTCTCCCACCAGCCGCGGCTCCACCTGCCAGCGTTTCCCATGAAACGGAATCCCGGCCCCCACCTCGGTGACCGTCTGCACACCACGGTAGCGAGATGACGCGGTTGCAAACTCCCAGACCTGCTGGGCCACCCCCAGGGTTGCCCGCAGGAAGTGCCACCTCGGTGTCCAGTACCGCACGCCCCACCGGCTCCAGGTGACCCCGGTCACGGCTTCCGACGCGCTGGCCGTTCCCAGCCAGATCGGACGCGTCACCTGCACCTGAGCCGCCTGGCCATAAAATCCCTCCAGGCTGCCCCAGCGAGCCTGCCCCTCCAGGGTGGCATGGACCGGATGCTCGATGGAGACATGACTGGTGGGAAACCGGTCGGGCGTGACCCGGTACGCATTGGCGCTCAGCCCCAGCACCCAACGCACCGCCGGCTCCGGGGGTGGCTGCAGGCGAGGGGGGTCTGGCCGGCGAACCGGCGCGGGTCCCACTCGGCTCACACGCAGCGTTTCCTCAGCGCCCGCCTTCAGGGTGAGCGTCTGGACGGGGCTGGCCTCCGGCCCGTCTTCCAGCTGCAGGCGATAGGTTCCCGCCGGGGCCTCAAAGGTGGCCTCGGTTTGGCCCTGCAGAGGAAGCCGCCGGGTGCCGTTGACCACAAGGGTCCCGGCTCGGTTATCCGGATGCACCACCACCTTCAGGCGGCCCGGAAGCGGTTCCAGCCGGATGCTGCGGACGCCCATGCGGGTGTGGGTGACGTCCACGGGAACCGTTTGCGGACGGTACCCCGGAAGCCGCAGCTCCAGCTCCGTGGCGCCTGCGGGCAGCTCCAGTTTGGCTGGCGTCAACCGCGGCGCGCCCTGTCCATCAACCAGGGGGTGGCCTTGCTCCCAGATGGCCGCTCCCGGTGGCGTACTGAGCACCTCCAGCCCGCCCACGCGGTCATCATCTTCGAGCGTCAGCGCCACTTCGACAGGCGCCACAAATCCGTAGTCCACCTCTTGCGTCTCCGGACTTGGGGCCAGGGTCAGCTGGGCGGTCTGGCGTCCTTGCAAGCGGAGGTCATCGGGAACCTGGACGGAAACCGCCTGCCAGTCACTCCAGTTGCCCGGATCCACCACCACCGTCGTGGGGTCGATCTGCACCCGTGGATCGGGACTGCTCAGCTGCAGCGTCACCGACTGCTGCACCACCGAGGTCACGCCCACCTGCAGCAGGGTCGGGCCCTTTCCTTCCCGGAGGGTCAGCGCCTCCGGTTTCCAGCGGAGTCCGGCGGGCACCTTCCGCTGCCGCTGTTCCTGCTGATACACGAGGAGCAGCGACTCGGTTGCCGCCTCCAGCTCCTGAAGCAGCGCCTCCAGCTGACACGCCTCACAGTTACGGGTCCGGACCTGGCGGCGGTCGCCTTCCTGCAGCGTCAGGGTCACCTGCACCAGGCCCGAAGCCTCCTCGCGTAGCACCTGAAGGCTGAGTACCACTTGCACCCGGAGCGAGGCCTGAACGGCCGCAATGCAGTTTTCCTCGGTGCAGGCGGCGCCAGAAAGCGTGGTCAGGGCGTCTTCGTAGGCCTGAGCCACCTCTGCCTGAGACACCAGGGCAAACTCTCGGGAAAGCTGATCCTGCAGGCGGTTGAAGAGGAAATTGGCCTGAACGGCAGGCAGGCCCAGAAAACTCACCGGCAGCAAGGCGGCGCGTTCACGCGTCTGGGCCCACAGGGGCAGCGCGGACAGGAAGCAGGCCAGCAGGCCGATCAGGAGCTTCATCTAGTCCAGCACCTGTCGAACAAATGCGGCCAGGCCATTTTCCGGAGCATGTTCCAGAATCTTGGCTGCGACCCGCTGGTACTGTGCCTCCCAGCCCGCACGATCCTTTGGAGGCGTCTGATAGGGCAGGCGCTCTCCCGTCAGCTCAAACTGGTCGATCGGCTCCAGGCGCCCGTTCTGCAGCGTGTACACGGTGAGCTGCACCTCCAATCGGGCCAGCCCCTGCCAGAGCAAGGAGGCGGTTTCTTCCTTCCAGCCCTTGAGCTGCCACACCAGCGCCTGCTGCAGACCGTCTCGGAGCATCTGCCGCCTCAGGGTTTCCAGCGAGTCGAGGGTCGTTGTCACCGCAGGCTCCTGGTGCCCTGCCAGCCAGAACTCCAGGGTCTCTCGGGCGGCCCCCTGAACGGGCGCAAACTCGGGGGTCCCGGAAGGCAGGTACGCCATCAGGGTCCGGGAGGCCTCTTCCGGTTTGCGGATGAAGAAAAATTCCCCGCCCTGGTGGCCCTGATTGCTGATGGCCTGAAAGACCGGAGTCTGCTGGCTTCCGGTTGCAGAAAGGGTGTCGTTTGCCACATGCCGGGTCAGGCTCAGGGCGAGCTCGGATGCTGAAAGGTAGGGCGCCTGATTGGCCTGAAGCTGCGCCAGCAGGTGGTAGGCAAAGATGCTGTTGCCGCCCCAGCGGGCGCCTCCGTCGGAGACGGGCTCATTGCCCCCGGAGGTGAGCCCCATGACGGCGTTGAGGCGGCTCTTCTGCTGAAAGTAACGCTCATCGCTCCAGCCGGCCTCCGGGGCCCGCACCGCGCCTCGGGTGAGGAGGTTGCCGCTGAAGCAGGAGTCGGAGATGAGCAGCTTGTGCCGGGCTTCAATGGCACGGAGCTGGTTGAGGACATCGCTGTTGCTGAGGTGCGAGTACCGGTTTTCCGTGCTCGCCTCCACCGGCACCCAGTACCCGTCTTCCCGCTCGTCGTACTCGCCATGCCCAGCGTAGTAGATCAGCACCCGGTCCTGCGCCGTGCTGCGTTCCTTGAGCCAGTCGAACCCCCGGAGCAGGTCCACGCGGGTGGCATTCTTGAGCAGCCGGACGTGGTCCTCCGGAAAGGTGTAGCGCCGCACCAGCACGTCCCGGAGCTGTTCGGCATCCCGGACGGCTGTCTGCAGCGGACGCCAGTGCTGGTAAGCGTTGTTGCCAATGATCAGGGCGTAGGAGTCGCCTTCCACTCCGGTGGAGGACGTGTGAAGCGGGGCCACTCCACGGTTCTGGGCCTCAGCCCCGGAAGCGAGAAGGAGCAGCACCAGGCCCAGCAACAGGGGCCGTGCCAGTGAAAAAACAGCCATGAGCGTGTCTGCCGTCTGAAAGGTGTTGACGAAAGTGTGTTCTCAGAAACCAACCCTATCGAAAGGAGACGGACAGCCTCAAGATTTTCAACGGTCCTCCCTGGTCCCTCGACTCCCTTCTGATACGAATGACCGGCAGCAGAGGCCGGGCCATCGCCTGAAGGGAAGGCCACCGGTTCAAGGGCTGGATCCCGGCCTGCGCTGGGGGGACCACCAAGCGGCCGCCCGCACCCACCGCCACGCCAAGTTCTGCCAGCCATTTGTTTCAGGCGATTGTCCTGGCAGCTGAGGCCCCTGGCTTGCCTCCACAGGTGGGAAGGATTAGACTTTTGAAGCGTTTCCGAGTTGCTTCCTGAACCCAAGCCGGCTCCCTAACCTCTCCCGCGTGGCCTCCATTGATTCAATTCCTCTACCCGCTCTGGTTTTTGGCGCTTCCGCTGATGGCTCTGCCGTGGCTCTGGCCCATGGTTCAGCACCGCTTCCAGTCTCCGCTGCGCTTTGGCGCCTACTTCCTGCTGCCTCCGGAGAGCCTGCGGCGTCAGCTGCGCCCCTCCATTGATGACTGGCTCCTCAAGCTGCTGCGGAGCCTGCTGATCCTGTTGCTGATCCTCCTGCTGGCTCATCCGTTCTGGCGCGAGCAGCGGCAGGTTCAGGACGTCTGGGTGCTGGATGACACCGCCAGCCTGCCGGAAGGGGTCAGCCTGCCCCTGCAGGCCAGCACCTCCGGACAGGCGATCCGTCTTTCAGACCTGCTGGCAGCAGAGGCCCCCACCCCAGCAGAATCCCTCCCCGGGACGCCCTCGGGGCATCCGGGATCGCCTTCGCTTTCAGAGATTGCCGAAGCCGTGCTGCAGCCAACCGAAGGCGAGCAGGCGGTTGAGTTTCGGATTTTCAGAAGAGCCAGTACCAGTATTATCCTTCGGCCATCCAGCCCGTTCGCTGGGACCTGCAGCGTCCGCAGGCCCCACAACGCCGCAACGCCGCCTTGCAGGAGCTGCGTCTGGAAACCCGAGGCTTCCAGCAGTCGATCCTCCACCTCCGTCTCGCTGGAAACCCAACCGGTCCCGGAAGCCTGGTGTTGCGACAAAACGGCGACGAGTTGGCCCGTCAGGAGTTTTCAGACCTGGCGCAGGTGACCTCGGTGGCCGTGCCCCTCGGGGAAGCCTTCCAGCGGAACCAGCCCCTGGAAGCGGAGCTGGACATGCCCGGCGACGCCCTGCCCGGCGACAACACCCGGGTCTTTCTGAGGAACCGGCAGCAGACGCCCTGGATCGGCGTGGTCAACTTTGAAGGGGAGGCGGGGATGTTCCGGTACGGCCTGCACGCCCTGCGCTCGGCCCTGAATGCCGATGAGCGGTACTCGTACCTGCTCGGAGAGGCGGAGGAGCCGCGGGCGGAGGAAGTCGATGTGCTGCTGCTGCTCGGCGATCACCCCATCCGGACCACCGCCTTCTCGGGCTTTCCGCTGCGGCTGTTTGTTCCCACGCGGCTGGGAGACTGGCAAACCTGGGCCCAGCGCCCTGCCGATGCTCCCGATGCGGCCAACGCCGAAGCGCCTCGGACGCTGCCTGCCGAACAGTGGCAAGTGGACTGGACCCAGACCCCACTTGCTCAGGAATGGGGCATCACCCGTCAGGAGAACGGCCTGTTTTATGCGGAAGCGCAGGACCTCTGGCTCGCGCCTACCGGATTGGGCGAAGAGTGGGGGCCGTTTTATCAGGAGCAGCGCTTTCCTGATGAGATCAAGCGCTGGCTGGATCAGCTGCTGATGCGGCATCCCGTCACCCTCGCGGGGACCTTTGAGTCGGGCTCTCCGCAACTCCGGGCGCTGCTCAACCAGTCTCCGTACCTTCAGCCCGGCAGCTACGAGGTCCCTGACGCTTCCGGAGCCCAGACCCTGAAGTTTGCGGTGAACGTTCCGGTCCGGGAGAGCGACCTGACGCTGATGAGCGACGCGGCCTTTGCCGCCATGCAGGACTACCTGGAGCAAGCCGGCCAGCAGCTCAGCGCCGAGAGTCGGTCGGTCTCGAACGACCTGCGGGAGCTCCTGCTGTGGACCCTGCTCCTGCTGGCGGGGCTTGAGCTGGCCTGGGCCTTCTGGCGCCTCAAGCACCCGGTTTGAGCGGCAGCGCCTTCGGGTCCCACTCGGTGGAGGGTCAATCAGGACGGGAGCCCCAGGGAAGAGGGGCCCGAAAGAAAGGCCGTTACCAGCGTCCGGTTTGAATGACGCGGCGGGCCTGGGTGATGAGGGCGACGACCATGCCGTTGAGGTCGGCAAAGCGGGGGTCACTGGTTTGGCCGAGGTGGAAGCGGTAGTAGATCTGCTGCATCACCACTGCCAGCCGGAACACGCCAAAGACGTAGGCAAACATCAGGTCCTGGTCCGGAAGCGGGTTGGCCTGAAGGTACTGTTCCGCCATTTCCTGCCGAGAGAGGAACCCGGGCTCAACGCTGGGAAGCATCCGGTACTGCTGCAGGTCTTCGGCATCCGAGGCCTCCACCCAGTATCCCAATGAACACCCCAGATCAAGAAGCGGGTCGCCGAGTGTCGTCATCTCCCAATCCAGCACGCCAATGATGTTCAGCGGCTGCTGAGGGTCCAGCACCACGTTATCGAGCTTGAAGTCGTTGTGAATGAGCGCCGACCGTGTCTCCTGCGGCAGGTGCTCCCGGAGCCAGGCAATGATGTCTGCCGCCTCAGGGACATCCGGAGTCGGCGCCCCGCCAAGACGCTTCGTCCAGCCTTCCACCTGACGCTGCACGTATCCCTCCGGACGCCCCAGGTCACCGAGTCCTGCGGCGGCATAATCGAGCTGATGCAGCTCTGCCTGCACCTGCTGATGCTGCCGGCACAGCTCCGGACGCTGCTCGGGCGGAATCGGAAAATCCGCGGCAAGGTCCCGACGGACGATGATGCCCTGAATCCGCTCCATCACATAAAACGGAGCCCCCAGCACCGACTCATCCGCCTCATGATACAGGGGCTTCGGAGCCCGGGGAAAGTGCGGGTGCAGGGCCGACAGCACCCGGAACTCCCGCCCCATGTCGTGGGCACTCTTGGCCTTTGTGCCAAACGGCGGGCGCCGCAGCACCAACTCGCGCTCCCCCATCCGGAGGAGGTAGGTCAGGTTGGAGTATCCGGATGGAAACTGAAGCAGTTCCAGTTCTCCTCCGAGGCCCAGCTGTTCCTGAAGCAAACGCTCCAGCACCTGGCGTTCCAGTTCTTCTCCGGGGCGCACCCCGCGGGCTTGGTCCTGTAGGGCCATGATTCAACGTACCAGCAGTGTTTCCAAATCGGCCAGGGAGGCCTGTTCATCATCCAAATCATCGACGGGCGGACGCTCGCGAGCGTGCTTGCGCGCCGGTTCGCGGGTCACTTTCCGCTCCACCGGGACCTCGGGCGTGGGCTCCAGAATCGGGGCTTCCGCTGTGGCCTCCTCCGGCTCAGGCGCCTTTGCCTGAGTCAGAGGCTCCTCCACCAGGTCCGCCACCTGACGGAGTTTGTACGAGTACTGACGCCGCACATCCAGCAGGCGTCCGCCGGGGACAAAGTCCGGACTCGACTGAAATGCCTCGAAGTCCTCAATCACCATGGCGTGATCCAACGCCTCCGGCTTGAGGTAAATCAGCAACCCGGGCTCTTCTCCACGAAGCCCCTTCCCTTCGAACTTCAACCAATTGATCATCGTTTATCCTTCCTGAAAACAAATGGACGGTCCTGGGAAAAGTAGCGAGAAGCATGCCACCTCCGGACCCCGGACACGGCCCTTCTTGCCGGAGCCAAGAAAACTTCTTGACATCCGTGGTGGGGTGTCCGATTCTGCTTGCCCGAAACGACTAAATCCTTTTAGTTTAGGAGTTTTCCCGAATGACCCTTTCCCTCAAGGAAATTGCCGAAATTGCAGGCGTTTCCAAAACCACGGTCAGCATGGTGGTCAATGGCCGTGGGGAGCACTACCGAATCAGCGCCGAGACCCGCGAGCACGTGATGCGCCTGGTGGAGGAGTATGGCTACTCGCCCAACGCTCAGGCCCGGAGCCTGCGGCTGCGCAAGACCCAAACCCTGGGAGTGGTGGTCCCGGGACTCGTCAATCGCTTCTTTGCCGAGTTTGCCGAGCGCTTTGACGGGGCCGCTCGGGCGCAGGGGTATCAGGTGTTCCTGACAGCGACCAACGATGACCTGCCGACCGAGATTGAGGTGGTCAAGAACCTGCTGTCCCGCAACATTGACGGGCTCGTCGTTGCCAGTGCAGACTCTGCGGGACGCTGGACGCCTTCCAACAAGTACCTCGCCATCCCTCGTGTGTACATCGACCGCCTGGTCGCCCGTCCGGAAGCCTCGTGGGTGGTGAGTGACGACTACGACGGCGCCTACCGGCTGGTGGACGAGCTGTGCCGACGCGGCGCCCGGGAGGTTTATTACATCGGGGGCGGCCCCCGGATTTCCACCAGCATGGACCGACGGCGCGGGGTGCAGGATGCGCTGCAGACGCACCGCCTGGAGCAACGTCCGGAGCAGATCCTCGAACGCGGGTACGACTTCCGGGACGGATACGCCATGGCCCAGCAGCTTCATGACCAGCACCCCACCCCTCCGGAGGCCCTGTTTACGGGTTCCATGACCCTCTTCGAGGGGGTGCTTCAGTACCTGCAGGAGCAGGCGCCGCTCTGGCTGGAGCACACCCGCTTTGCCACATTCGGGAAACAGCCCATGCTGGACTACCTTCCCGGCTCCATCATCTCAGCGCACCAGGACGTGGAGAAAATGGTGGAAGCCACCCTGGAGCTGCTGCTCCGACAAATTTCAGGTGATACCGAAATTCAGCAGATCAAGATTCCGCTGAAATTTGTCTTTCGTTGATTCATGTCCATTCGCCCCCTCACTGAAGCCGACCTCCCGGAGGTGCAGGCCATTTACGCCCACCATGTTCAGCACGGCACCGGAACCTGGGAATGGGATCCGCCCGATCTGGCCGAAATGCAGCGCCGTGCGGTCCTCATCCAGGAGGCTCGGCTGCCGTACCTCATTGCCGAAATCCAGGGCGCTGTCGCCGGGTATGCCTACGCGGGTCCGTTTCGTCCTCGCCGGGGGTACTGCTACACGCTGGAAGATTCCGTCTACGTCCACCCCGACTTTGTGAAACAGGGAATCGGGCACCAGTTGCTGCACGCGCTGATTGAGCAGTGCCGAGCGCTGGGGTACCGGCAGCTGGTTGCTGTCATTGGAGACTCCGCCAATGCCCCTTCGATTGCGCTGCACCGCAAGCACGGCTTTGAAGCCTGTGGGCTCTTGCCCGGAGTCGGCTTCAAGTTTGGGCGCTTTCTGGATTCCGTCTACATGCAACTCAGCCTGCAGACGGAGGAGTAAGTTGAACCCCTCACCGACAGGCGCGCTGTTTTCTGCATGGTGGCGCTTGGGCCTCCTCCAGGCACAGGCCCGCTGGCGTCCGGCCCAGCTGTTCAATTTGGGAGAGCTGGAGGCGACGTTGCGGAGCGGCGACCCCGTCGTGCTGCTGGTTCCTCCGGAGCAGCTGCTCTACGCGTGGCATCAGCTTCGGCTCGTGGCCCAGGCAGAATTTCTGGTGTCGTGTCCGGAGTGGGAGCAGGTGAAGGACGCATGGCCGTCCACCCCCCGGCGGGTGTGGCTTCCGGAAGGAGCAGCGGCTCCGGTTCCAGAGCGTCAGACGGTGACCTGGTTTCCCTGGAGCCCAGACCGTTCCGGCCCTCCACTTCCGCTGGAAGCCTGGAGCGCGTCCGGTGCCTGGCTCTACCCGCTCTGGGCCCGCGTTCGGGGCCTGACCGAGTCAGGGCAGTCTTGGCCGGGTTGGGGAGAAAAGCCGTCGCTGTTTGTGGAGGAGCAGGGAATGCGGGTGGGTTCCGAAACCGTTACGGAGCTCCGGAACACCCTTGAGGAGCGTGTACGCCGCTTGCAGCAGGGAGCCGAGCGGGTTTAGGCAGCAGACTGCGCCTGGTTGGCCGGAGAGGCGTCTTCGGTCGTCTCTTCCGGAATCGGGAGCCGGTCGCCAAAGAGCGGGTGCCGCGTGGTGTAGCGTCCGTCTGGAATCACCAGCTGCATGCCGAGGCGTTTGGGCATGTTGAAGATCAGCGGGCCCTGCAGGTTGACCGTCGTCTCCCGGAAGTTCCGGGCGATGGTGATGAGGACGCGCACCGTGATGTCGCTTTCCTCAGAGGCGTCGATCTTCTTCATCTGCTCTTCCGTCACCTCAAACTCGTAGTCGGAGGTCACAAAGTTCGGATCGATCATGACAAACGCCAGGCTCGGATTTTCCACGGACTGGAACCACTCGAAAGGCCCACCCGCTTCTTCCTCCAGCAGGACAAAGTGCCGCTCGGCGGAGAAACCCAACATCCCGTTCGGCATGTTGATGATCTGGCTGTCTGCAATTTCGACCTCACCAAAGCGAGTCGTTTGAATCTTCATGGCTCCTCAATGAGACATTAAGGTTGAGGGCTGAGGCATTTAGTCCTTGTGACCGAACAGGCCTCGCAATCCTTTAATCGAGAGGGGGGATTTTTCGGCAGCCAGTCGGTTTTCTTCCTGGATGCGGATGTACACTTCCTCTCGGTGAATGACGTAGTTCCGAGGTGCATCGATCCCAATGCGCACCTGCTTTCCCTTGACTTCGATGACCGTTACCTTGACGTCATCGCCAATTGTGATGCTCTCACCCGACTTCCTTGTCAGTATCAGCATTTTGCCTTGCTGGAACTTTCTGAGCCCGCACTGCGGTCAGAAGCTGTTGGCCATCTTGAACGGCTACCTCAGAAAGTCGGAGAGCGTGGGTTGAATGAGCCGGCTTCCGGAGTCAAGCGCCAGACGGTTGTTCACTTCCGCGGTGTTGACATCAATGGAGGCTTTGGCGAGGTCCAGGTCCCGAACTTCTGACAGCCGTTTCTCTTTTTCAAACGCTTGGTCCTCTAACTTCGCTTGGGCGAGCTCGATCTCCTTCATGAGGTTCCCGATGTCCGCTTGGCGCTTGAGCACCTGATTCTGAGCTTTTTGTAGCTCATCTACACGTTTTGCAAGAGTAGGACCATCATTCTCAACCAGGGCCCGTTCCAGGGTCGAAAGGAGAGAAAAAACGTCGGTTTTCTCTTCCCCGGCCTCAAGCAGCACCTCCTCAGCCGTCACTCCAAGGGGCATGGAAATCCCATTTGCAATCAGGACCTCTTTTTTGTCCTCACCTCCCTGGTACGACACCTCCGGGTTCGGCGCATACAGGAACTCCAGCCCTTCCGGAAAGATGACTTCTCCATCGACGGTGAAGTCGTAGGCGTTGCCCAGGTCGATGTTGAAGTAGTCGGACATCATCTTCCCCAGCCGGCCTTCCTGGTCGGAGAACTTCAGCTTGACGCGGTCATCCGGTTTGCCATCCGGGTTGACCATTTCAATGACGGGACGCAGCACCTCGGGTTTGGTCCAGGTGCGGCCTTCATCATCGGAAAGCTGGTAGCGCGCCTGTCCGAACGGCCCCGTCTGGGTGATCCGGAGGCGGTAGTTGTTCGTCGAGTGCCCCTCAAAGTTGGCACGGAACTGAGAGACGTCCAAAACGTCCCGGATGTCCTGCTGGATGATGTTCTTGGTCTCCACCTTGGCTGGCTGAATGGGGGAGTTCTTCACCAGCGGTTCCGTGAGGCTCTTCACGCCCGAAAAGAGGTAGAGCTTCCCCTCCTTGGCGTTTCCGGCGTCAAACATGCTCTCTCGGATCGCCGCCACCTCGCGGGCGGTCATCTGCCGAGACTCTTCATTGGCGTCACTGCCCGACTGCGAAAGCGCCAGGGTCCGGACCCGAGTCATCAGCTCCTGGATGTGGTTCAGCTCCAGTTCGCTGCGCTCCAGCCAGTTCCGGTGCTCCTGCAGGTTGAGGATGAGCTGCTCGTTGCTCGAGATCTTGGTCACGATGTCCTGCATCGTCGCGGCGCCAATGGGGTCGTCAGAGGGACGATTGAGGCGCTGCCCGGTGGCCATCTGCATCTGCGCTTCCTGCAGACGCGAGGACGTCTTCTGGATGTTGTTGAGGACCTGATCGCGGCGGCTGTTTTCCGTTACTCGCATCGTCACATATTGATTACGGTGTCCATCATTTCATCCACCGTTTTGATGAACCGGGCGGAGGCTTCGTAGGCTTTTTGGTACTGCACCATGTTGGTCAGCTCTTCGTCCATGTTGACGCCGCTGATGGAGTTGCGGATCTCCCGGAACTGCCGAACCATGCCCTCTTGTTGCTCCTGCTCCACCTGATTGCGGCGGATGCGCAGGCCGAGGTCGCCCAAAATGCCGTTGTAGTACTCGTCAAAGGTGATCGTCTCGTCTCTCATCGTCGGTGCCGTCTGAAGCTTGGCGATGGCCAGGGCGATCTGGTTGTCTCCGGCAATGAGGTCCTTGCCTGACGAGATCGTGTTCGGGTCCTGCAGGATGCGGTCGCTGATGCGAATGTCCGCGGCCCCCTTGAGGGACTCGAAGAAGCTGTTGAAGCCCATCACCAGCGTCAGGTTCGTCTGATCTTCCCCGAAGATGAAGTTGTTCCCGGCTCCGCTTTGAATGAGCATGGAGCCATCGGCTTCAATGCTGGCTCGGAGCAGGTTCGGGTCTCCAACCGTCTGATTGATGCGGTTCACAATGTCGGGAAGCCGATCGGAACCGGCCTGAACCTCAATCTCGTAGGTTTCCAGGAATTCGTTATCAGGGCCCACCAGGTGCAGTTGCAGCACGCCATCGTTGAGAAACGGAAGCGGCTGCCCCTGAGCCTCCGGATGCAGCCCGTAGGTGCTCTTCATCAGGTTGGTGGCCGAGTTGATACCGGTTCCGGTCGCATGGAGCTTGTTGATCTTGTTCGCCAGCCCAAAGGCCAGCTCGTCCATCTGCTGCATGTACCCGACGATGGTCTCGTCACGCTGCTTGAGCAGCTCCGTCAGGGTACCGGAGCGGAAGATGCGGGTGATGTCCCGGCGGTTGTTGTTGGTTGCCACGCCATCCAGGCCGACCATGCCCACTTCCCCGCCCTTCAGGGTGGGCTCCACGCCAAAGAACTTGTCGCCCTCCACCAGGGTCCAGTCCCGGCCAATGATGACCGACGTCCGGCGGTTCGGGTTCTCAATGACATTGACGTCCACCAGCGTTGCCAGCTCCTCAATGGCCTGCGTGCGGGCATCCCGGGCATCGTTGGCCAGGCGTCCTCCCACTTCGTAGGAGAAGATCTGCCGGTTCAGTTCCGCGATGCGCTTGCCCAGGCTGTTGACCTGATCGCTGACGTCCTGAATCTTGGCGTCGGCTTCGTTACGGAGGGAAACCAGCTGGGCGTGCATCTCCCGGATTTTGGTGGCCAGCAGGTCACCTTGCTCCTGCACACGCTGACGGGCGACATCGAGCTCCGGCTGGCTGGAGAGCTGGCTCCAGGAGTTCCAGAACTCGTTCATGGCATTGCGCAACCCCGTGGTGCCCAGGTCACCAAAGACGACTTCCATCTTGTTGAGGAACTCCCCTCGGGTCTTGAAGACCTCGGACTTCGGATTTTCCTGGATGATCTTGCGCTGAACAAACTGGTCGAAGACGCGTCCCGTGGGTTGCGCTTCCGCCCCGCCTCCGACACCGGTCGGATCCGGAGCCGCGGCTTGGGTGGAGACTTGCTGACGGGAGAAGCCTTCGGTGTTTTGGTTGGCAATGTTGTGCCCGGAGGTCTGGATCGCCCGTTGCTGGGCGTTCATGGCACGGGCGCCCAGATTGAGGGCTTGGTTGAGGCTAGGCATGGGACGACGTTTCCGTTTAACCGGAGTGCGTGGAAAAAATCAGACCGAGGAGCGACTGAACTTGCTCTTGCCGCTTTGTAACTTCCCGGCCTCGGAATAAGTCTGCTGCAGGCCCTGGGCTTCAGACATGAAGCGGATGGCGGCGTTGACTGACTTCAGGCGCGACTCAGAGAGGCGCCCGTTGCGTTCCGCGCTCTGGCGAATCTGTTCCAGAAGCGAGGTCAGGCGGTGATGGCAGTCGAACAGGGCTTGCCCACGGGCACCGCCGCAGTGTTCGGCAATTTGCCGGAGGCGGAGTTCCGGAACCGGTCGGTTCCAGTAACGGGCCAACCCCTGCACCAGGATGATGCGTTCCTGTTCGAGTTGCTCAATCCGGCGCACAACCTGAGATTTGGCGGACTGCAGTTGCAACAGCTCGGCTCCCGAAGCCTTTCCATAGCTCTCTGCCTCTTCGTTGAGCAGGATCAGCAGCTGTTCATGCAACTCTGCTTCGCGTTCCAGCAAAGCAGTCAGTTCGTCCAATGACTCTTCCACAAAGTCCCTTTAAACCTGATCTGGAAGGCGGCTCAGGAGGTGCTTTCCTGGAGCCCTTCCTTCATGAGGTTGAGCGCCAGTTTCCTGGAGTCCACCTGGTACTCGCCGTTGCGGATGCGCTCACGGAGCTCCGCCACCTTGTCAGCACGCACTTCCGGCTCAGCCTCAATGCGTACCTTCATCTTGTCCATTGCAAAGGAACCCGCCTTTACAACATCATTCTGCGACTGCTCGCCCCGTCCCTGTCGGGCGGAATCGGTGCCGTCTTTACGTTGCCCCCCTTTCAGGTCCTGGAGGGCGGAGGTTTGTTGTCCTGTGATCTTCATAGGGCCACCTTATCAATCTGCGGTTTTTCCGGAGTCAGCTCCGGAAACCCAATGTGGGTGCTCTTGGTCCGGTTCCGTCATGGTGACAGGTTCCCGGGGTGGGAGCAAGTGCGGCATCTCGGGAAGAGACCGCCTCTTGATTCCACATCGGCATCTTTGCAGAAAACTTGAGCGGTTCTTTGCAAATCGTTAACTTTTCAGCCGCTCCTGGAGCTGCTGATAGATCATTTCGCCCAACCCCAGGCTCCCGGATTTGGCCATCTGCAACGAGCGCTGCTCATCCAGCATGGACTGGAAGGCCTTCTCGCCGCTTGATTTCGGCATCAGGCCCGACTCCACCGTCGCCTCTCGCATCGCCGAGAGCAGCTGCTGGGTGAAGATGGCCTCAAATTCCTCACAGGCCTCCCGGAGCTTCTCATTCTGTCCGGGGCCTCCCTTCTGCGAGTTCCCCAGGGCCTCAAGGCGGTGCTGCTGTCCTGCGAGGCGGGCGGTTCCCAGTTGAGCAGTGGCTTTCAGTGAGTTCATGGCACTTACCGGATGATGAGTTCAGCATGCAGGGCTCCAGCGGTCTTGATCGCCTTGAGCACCTCAATCAGGTCCTTGCTGGAGGCTCCAATCTTGTTGAAGCCGTCCACGACCTCCTTGAGGTCGGCCCCGCCCTTGAGCAGGAAGACGTTGGAGGAAATCGTTTCTTCGTTGGCGCCTGCCGGAGCATTCGGATCGGCCGCCGCCTGGGGAAGCTTGACCTGAATGTTCAGGCCATTTTGAGAAATCGCGACCGGAGAGATGCGAACGCTGCCCCCCATCACCACGGTTCCGGAACGCTCGTCGAGCACCACCTGGGCCGCACTGTCTGGAGTAATTTCGAGGTTTTCAATGCTGGACACCAGCTCCACGGTGTTGCCCAGGTAGCTGTCGGGCACAATCACTTCCACCGTCCCGGCATCTTTTGCTCGGGCGGTGCGCATGCCCAGGGACTGATTGATCAGCTTGGCCAGACGAAAGGCCGTGGTGAAGTCTGGCTCCTTGAGGTTCATGTACACCCGAGCCCGGCTGTTGAGGTTCAGGTTGATCTCGCGCTCAACAATTGCTCCGCCTGGCACATTCCCAACCGAAGCCACCATCCGGGCGCCAATGGGCAGGTTGGCCAGCTCTTCCGGAGGGAGCGCCTCTGCTCGGCTCACCCCTCGGGGGATGCCGGCAATCGGCCCCTGGGCCAACGCGTACACCTGCCGGTCCGGACCCCGCAGCGGCGCCATCAGCAAGACCCCGCCTCGCAGCGAGATCGAGTCTCCCAACGTGGCCACGGTCACGTCCAGGCGCTGGCCCGACTTGGCAAACGGCGGCAGGGTGGAGGTGAGCCAAACGGCGGCCACGCTGCGTCCCTGAATGTCCTGACTGCCCAGGCTGAGCCCCATGCGTTCCAGGGCGTTCACAATGGGCTTGCGCGAAAGCAGGCTCTCTGGCGAATCTCCGGTGCCATCAAGACCCACCACCAGGCCAAAGCCAATGAGCTGATTGTCCCGCGCGCCTCTCAGAGAGGCAATGTCCTTCACACGGACCCCCCACGCGGTGGAGGTGAGGGCAAGAATCAGAAGCAAACTAAGCAGAGGGCGCATGAATCATCGAATCAAGAAGGTTCGGGCGACAAACAATTCTTCCGGGAGCAATGCGAATTCGGTGCCAGAAGAACGGGATTCCGTGGGGGGAAGCAGTCGGACGAGGTCTGTGCGAAGTTGAGATCAGCTGGCCTCCCAGCGTTCCAGTTTCCGGGTCATGCGGACCAGCTCCTGAGGAAGCTGACGCTGCAGGGTCTGCGCCCGCTGAAGCAACTCCGTCCGTTCGATTTCAGCCCCGGGGTGGCTCCCCAGCAGCAAGACGTTCCCCAGGGTCCGGGTCCGGGCCTGCCACCCGCGTCCAAACGCGGCCATCCAGCGCTTCCGGAACTGTGGAAACACCTCGGTGGCACTCCAGGTATTGGCCAGCACCCACCCGTTGGGCTGGAGGCGTTCCAGCAGCAACGTCAGGAATTCCGGAGCCTGCAGAGCTGGCGGTGTGCCGTACGAGTCAAAGGCGTCCAGGAGAATCAGGTCATAGGGTTCGGTCAGCTGCGGCACCACCTCCAGGGCGTCTCCTTCATGGATCCGGAGGTTCGGGTGGTCGGGAAAGTCAAAGTACCCCCGCGCCGCCGCAATGACCTCCGGGTTCAGCTCCACCACATCGTGCACGCCGTCTGGAAAGTGCCGGTGCAGGTAGGCGGGGATCGTTCCGGCGCCCAAGCCAATGTGGAGGATCCGCTTGGGAGAAGGCGCCACCACCAGCCCGAGCAGCATGTACCGCGTGTAACGCAGCACCAGGTGTTCCGGATTGAGCAGCGACTGGGCGCTCTGGACCACGCGGTTGCCAAAACGCAGCTCGCGGCGTCCGGGGCGTTCCCAGACCTCCACTGAGGTCTCGTGCCAGCGGCGCTGCCAGATCAGCTGTTCCGGTTTCGGACGAATTGATTCCACCATCCACGTTACCAGGCGGCTCAGCACTCAGGAGGCCGTGCGCCGAACCGGATCCGCTTTCAAACGTGCCACGGCGTGCTGAGCGGCCGAAGCAGCAGGAGTTGCTGAGGAGGTCAATGAAGAGGGGAGGCCCTGGTGCCCGGATCGGCGCCAGGTGTCTCGGAGGCGTTCCATGAATCGCATGAGTCGGTTCCCGTAAGAGTCGTGAGAAGATGTCCCCTCCCGAATCTTCAGCAAGACCCACGCCACTGGATCAACTCTTCCAGAATCCTGGAGAAAGGAGGAAGAGCGCGGTGTAAATGTCCAGGCGTCCGGCCAGCATGAAGAAGGACATCAGCCACTTGGACAGGTCGGAAAAACCCGAGAAGTTGTCCGTTGGGCCCACGTCTCCAAATCCGGGACCAATGTTCCAGAGGGTCGCCATGGTGGCATTGAGCGCGGTCCAGAAATCGACGGAGTCCAGCAGGGTCAGCAGCAGGGACCCGACCAGCAGAAACAGCACATTGAGGGTAAAGAAGCCCATCACCCCATGAATGATCTGGGGGGGAAGCGGACGGTTGTTGATGCGGATGGGGTTCACCGCCATCGGCTGCAGCATCGTCCGGGCCGTGTGGGAGATGGAGCGGAAGATGATCACAAAGTGCAGGATCCGGATGCCGCTGGAGGTGGAGCTGGTGGACCCGCCAATGAAGAGGCAGATGAAGATGACCATCTGGGCCGCCTGAGGCCACTGCTCGTAGTCTGCTGTGGCAAACCCGGTGGTGGTCAAAATGGACACCACCTGGAAGAACCCAAACCGAGCCGCCTCAGCAAAGGACTGATAGGCCCCGTGTCCCCAAAGCACCGCTGAAATGAGGAGCCCCAACCCGATCACAATCAAGAGGTAGGCCTTGATTTCGGTGTTGTGCCGCACTTCCTTCCAGTTCCGGGAAATGAGGTGGTAGTGGAGGACAAAGTCCATGCCGCCCAGGAACATGAACACCGTGCCGACCCATTCCAGGTAAGCACTGTCATAGGCCCCGTAACTGGCATTGCGGTTCGAGTAGCCGCCTGTGGCCAGGGTGCCAAAGGCATGAATGAGGGCGTCATACAGCGACATCCCTCCCAGCCAGAGCAGCAGCGTCTGCAGGGCATTGAGGCCAATGTAGATCACCCAGAGCCAGCGCAGGGTTTCCTTGAGCCGTGGCAGCATCTTGGTCCCGCTCAGCCCCTGTCCGGGAGCCGCTTCTGCCCGGAACAGCTGGACGGCTTCACTGCTGGAAAACAGCGTCAGGTAGAGCACAATCATCCCCATTCCCCCGATGAAGTGCGTCATGCTCCGCCAGAACAGCAGCCCCTTGGGCAACGACTCAATCTCGTTCAGAATCGTGGACCCCGTCGTCGTGTACCCCGACATCACCTCAAAGAAGGCATCGGTGAACGACGGAATGGCACCATGAATCATGAAGGGCAGGGCAGAGACCGCCGAAAAGAGGACCCACCCCAGGGCGACAATGACAATGCCTTCCTTGATGCGGACCTCCTGACGCTTGCGGAAGGGCCAGTAAAGGGGGAAGCCCACCACAACGGCAGCGATGATCGTGACGACAAAGGCGTAAAGATCGTCTTGTCCGTAAATCACCGCACACGCGGCAGGAAAGACCATGAGGCCCCCGCTGACAAGCAGCAGCGCCCCGGTCGTCCGGAGAAAGAGTTGGTAAGACATGTGTTCAGCCCAGGGGCAGAAGCGGGGTCAGGCGGCGGAATTAGAGGTTCAGCAACCCGCGCAAGTGGTAGGTGATGCGCTCGGGGTTGTCCAGCGAATCCAGGTAGAGCGGCATGGCCTGCACCTCGCCTGCTTCATTGGTCCGGACTCCCGACAGGTGCCACAGAACCGCCTCATCAGTGGGATCGAGAGACTGCAGGAACTCGGCAGGGGCATGAAACACCACCGGAACATGCGAGGACCGAGAGCGGTTGCGGTTGCGCAGGAACTGATGCACGACCTCAATGGAGAAGTGGGGCAGGTCCACAATGAACAGAGCAAAGCGGAGCTCCTCAAGGTCACGACGCGAAAGGAGGGTGTCAAACTTCTGAACCCGCTTGAAGCCG
Source organism: Deltaproteobacteria bacterium (assembly GCA_038150265.1). Lineage (GTDB taxonomy): Bacteria > SAR324 > SAR324 > SAR324 > NAC60-12 > JAYPUA01. The sequence continues at coordinate 22,280 of JAYOTF010000004.1, forward strand.
ATCGCCTCCGGGAAGGCGGCAGTGATGCCGTCCAGAGGGAAGCTCGAATTGAGCGTCATCAGGGCCACCTGGGCCGTCTCCAGAATCTGCTCCACCGGCTCCTTGTAGAGCTGCTGTTCCTCTTCCAGGAAGCGCCCGGCACGGGTGTTGTCAAGCTGGGCACTGTTCCGGATGGCACACCCCAGCGACATGGCCTCGAGGATCTGCAGCCGGTGCTGCAGCAGGGGCACAAACCACTCGTCCAGGGTCTCGATCTCAGGGGGCTCGACTTCTTCGTCTCCGGCAGCCTCGGCTTCATTCTCCGGCATCTCGGGAAGCGGAGCCGCTTCGTCCCCCTCAAACTTCTCTTCCTCGGACTTGAAGCGGTCCAGCAGCTTGTTCATTTCCATGTCGATCTGGAAGAGCCGGTACTGCTTGCCCTTCTTCACGCCCATGATCTTCGAGAGCGTGTTGAGCCCATCCTTGGTGATCATCGCCTTGATGACCCGCTCCACGCTTTCGCGCTGCTCCTTGAGGGTCTTGTCCTTGAGCGCTGCCGCCCCCAGGACGCCTTCCAGCAGCTCATCCGGTTTGGTCCGGATCAGCTCATGAAGGTTCCGGCTCGTGAGGGTCACCTCACTGGGGTCCACCGCCGTCTCCCCCTCTGCCGGCACGGGTGCCAGGCGCAGCTTGACGTTCAGGGTGCCGTCGGTTTCCACGTTCCAGGAGTTGACCAGCACCACCTCGAACTGGGAGAAGGTCTCTTCCTGTCGCATGAACTGCTGGTAGGCCTTGGCGGCAGGAAGCTTCGGGTTGTCGCGCTTGAACTTGTTGAAGAGCCGGAACAGCTCCAGAGACGACATCATCTTGACGCGGGTCCGGGGGAACTTGTGCTCCACCAGGTAGTCCACCAGGTCGGTCCGGAAGTCATCCACAATGAGGTAGCGGGTCAGGTTCCGCATGATGCCCCCAAAGCGGGTGCCGCTGTGGACGTGCCGGGTCGCCTCCATCAGCGCCATGTGAACCAGCGCATAGTAGGCTTCCGCGTGTGGGAGCAGGCGCTCCTCAATGGACTCAATCTGCAGGTAGTTGGTGGCCTCTTCCTGCGCCAGCTTCCAGTACTCCTCATACTGGGTGGCACGGCGCATCATCCACGGCTGTGCGGCTTCCTGCTTGAGCTCCTGCTGCAGCTCCAGGTAGTGCTGCTCCAGCTTGTTCCGGATCTCAAACGGACGCTTCTGCACAGGCGGCATCTTCTCCGGAAGCCAGCCGGTGAAGCGGTAGGTCCGCCGGGCAATGTGCTGAACGTGGGCGTCAGGCGCATTGCGGAAGTCTTCCGGGAAACCACACTGAATCAAGATGAAGAAGTCGTACTCCTTCACCGTCTCAAACTTCAGATCAGTTTGCCGGACCACCTCCACGCTGGAAAAGTGCCAGGGCTTGAGCTGCTTGACGAGGGCATCCGCGTAGCTGGAGTGCAGCCCCGGATGCGTGATCACCAGGAGTTTGAAGTCGATCTGCTTCTTCTGCAGCGCCTCATAGTGCCCCTGCAACTCGACCTTCCGGACCTCGCCCGCCAGCTTGTGGGTGGTGTGCCGCCCTTCAATGTAGGCCTTGAGCGTGGCCTTGGAGCTCAGTTGCTGGGCCACCAGGCGCGTGATGGCGCCTTTCTTCCCAATCCCCGTGGTCTCCACGTTGAGGTCGTTCCACTGCAAGAAGAGCGGATCCTTCTTGAGCCGGAAGGTGGGGTGCTTGGTGATGGCAATGATCAGCGCCTCCGGATTCGCCCGCCGGTAGAGCCGAAGGATGTTGGTCTGCTGCTCAATGAAGTTGTTCCGCATCACTGGGCTCACCCAGCTGGGAACCGTGAAGCTGAGGAAGAGCAGGTCGGCAAAGCGCACCACCTGCTGAATCTCTCGGGCATTGTAGAGCTTCGGCTGAATGCCCATCTTGTTCCACACCAGCAGGTCGCTCTTCAGCAACGCCTCAATGTCTTCCAGCTCCCGGCGCCAGGCACGTTCCTGCTGCTCCACCTCATACCCCTGGTAGTCAAGGTGCCAGGCGCTGGGGTTGTCGCGGTCAAACTTGATCTCGGTCATCAAGTAGACAAACTTTAACTCCAGCCCGGGGAGTCCCTCGCGCCAAGCCTGTTCTCGCAGTTCCTTGACGCGGGCCTGGAGTTCTTCTTGCTGCTGCTGTTCACTGGGCGGTTCTGAGGCTTGGACGTCAGAGGGCATGAAGCATTGATGGAGCTGAGTGAAGGGCGAATGCCTGATCGGACTTGAAAAGGTCGATGCTACCAAATGCCCTTGAAAGATGCTACCGCAAAAATGCCCCAGCGGTGGATGAGGCCCCCGCGTGGCCGTTTTCCCCAGCCCGGGTCCAGATCGCCGGTCCTCTCTCAACCCGGCCCCGGAAGCGGCACAGCCTGTGCAGACCTCCTCTTTCAGAACACCGACCTGATCCTTTGTCGAAAACCACCTCATGAAGAGCCACTTTTCATCTCCCCTGCGCACCCTCTACCCCCGGCCTCCGGCTGCAACCGAGCCTCCGAAGGCTCCAGCCGCCGGAGAGGAAGACTCCCGCGGGCTCTACCTGCTGGCCAACCTTTCTCGCAAGTGCACGCCCTTCCGCTATGATGCCTCTGGAAAATTCCAGACCCGTCCGACGGAAAGTGGCACCCACCTCACTCGCGAAGCCTGACCCCCACGCCTTCATGGAAGAAGCGGCTGTCCAGAAACTGGCCCACGACCTCCTCCAGGCCCATGGGCTTTGGCAGCAGGGGTGGCGCTTTGCCTTCGACCGTGCCGTCCGACGCGCCGGCGCCTGCCACTACTCCAGGCAGGCCATCACCCTCTCTCGTGCCTTTGCTCAGCAGTTGGACGAAGCCGAAATCCGCGAGACGCTGCTTCATGAAATTGCCCACGCCCTGGTGGGGCCCGGAAAGGGGCACAACGCCGAGTGGCGTGCCCAGGCCCTGGCGATTGGCTGCCGAGCAGAACGGACCCACTCCTTCGAGTTTGCCCAGGCGCCCTGGCTTCTGGTCTGCACCCGAGGCTGCTTCCAGGTGCCCCGGCACCGGCGACCTTCGCCCCGGCGGCTCAAGTACGCCCAGTGTGCCCGCTGTGGTGCCCCCGTTCAGGTGATTCCCCATCCGGATCCCCCGGACGCTTCAGAGTAGCCCCTCCGTCCCCCTGGCCTCCTCCAGCCGGGTTGCGCGCTCCGTCCAGGCCTGCAGCAGAGCCGCAGGTGAAGCTCCGGCTTCTTCCGGAAGCCCGGACCACTCGGCAAAACGTCGGCGCAGCTCCTGCACCGACCGTCCGGACTCCCGCCACGCCTGCAACGAGGGCGCTCCTGCGGTTTTTGACAGCTTCTCGCCAGAGGCATCCCGGACCAACGCATGGTGCTCAAAGGTGGCCTCCTGAAACGAGGTCGCCTCCAGCACAGTGGCCAGCCACAGCTGCCTCCGGGTCGACTCATAAAGGTCGTGTCCCCGGACCACCCAGTTGATGCCATCGTCCCAGTCATCGGCCAGCGACGCCACCTGATACGCGGGTAGCCCCTCCCTCCGCTGAACCACAAAGTCTCCCGAATGCAGCCACTCCTTTTGAACCCCTCCGGTCTCGGTTTTCAGGTGGAGGGTTCCCGTTTCCGGAATCCGAACCCGCCAGGGCAAGGGGGAATCCAGCGGCCAGTTTTGAGAGCGGCAGGTCCCCGGATACTCCAGTTGCGACTCCGGATGCGCCTGACGCCACTGCTGAATCTGCTTCCGGGGGCAGCGGCAGGCATACACGGCCCCACGCGTCCGAAGCTGCTCCAGCAGCTCGTGGTAGCGGCCTTGCCGTAGCTGCTGCGAGTGCTCACGCTGCAGGGCATCCGGCCCCATTGGCCCCGTGTCCCAGTCCAGCTCCAGCCACTCCAGGTCGGCAAACAGCGCCTCGATGTAGACGGGCTGACAGCGCAGGGCGTCGAGGTCGTCGACCCGAAGCTTCAGCGTTCCATGGGAGCAGCGGACCTGACACCAGGTGTGCCAGAAGTTGAAGGCATTCCCCCAATGCAGGAAACCACTGGGGGTCGGCGCGAGCCGGGAGTGTCGAGGAGGCAGAGGCATGAAGCAGGAAACAGAAAGCGTGCAGCCACACGCACCGGAGGAGTGCTTGACTCGCGGTTGTTTTTTGGTAGTTTGCTCGTGCTGCGCCCACAGGAGGGCCCTCAGCACCGTTCCTTATCCTGTAGTAAAGCTTCACCCAAATCAACCACCACCCCCTGCCTCCGGCATCGCTTGGTCACGCCTCGGCGGTCCCAGAGCCTCCTTCCGGACGCGTGGACGCTTTTCGATTCCTCAAACTGGAGATGCCTCGTGTCTGCCTTCCTCAAGCTTCATGATCAGGACAACGTTGCGCTGGCGCTGGACGACCTGCCTGCAGGTGCAGAGGTCCATGGCGTCCGGGTGCAGGAGCCGATTCCGGCCGGACACAAAGTGGCGTTGGTCCCACTGGAGCCCGGCGCGCCGATTCGCAAGTATGCGCAGATCATCGGCTTTGCCAGCACCGCCATTGCGCCCGGAACCCACGTCCACACCCACAACTGTGACGTCCAGACCTTTTCGCGGGACTACGCCTTCGGGTCAGAAGCCCAGGGGCTGCAGCGGATTGAGCCTCCGGCCACCTTTGACGGCTTTCTACGCGCAGACGGGCGCGCCGGAACCCGCAACTTCATTGCGGTCCTCACCTCTGTCAACTGCTCCGCAACCGTCGCCAAGGCCATTGCCGCCCAGTTCTCGGATGCGCAGGTGCAGGCCGAGTTTCCCAATGTAGACGGCGTGGTCGCCTTCACCCACGGCACCGGCTGCGGACAAAACATCAAGGGCGAGGGCCTTGCGCTGCTGCGCCGCGTGCTGTCCGGATATGCCACGCACCCCAATGTGGCAGGGGCCCTCGTGGTGGGGCTGGGATGCGAGGTGAACCAGATCCCGGACTTCCTCAAGGCCGAAGGGCTCAAAGCCGGCCCGGGGCTCCGGACCCTGGTCATTCAGGAAAGTGGCGGCACCCGCAAGACCGTTGAAGAAGGCGTCGCGCTGGTCCGGGAGATGCTGCAGGAGGCCAACCAGTGTCAGCGCCAACCCCTTCCGGCCAGCTACCTCACCTTGGCGTTGCAGTGCGGCGGCTCCGATGCTTACTCCGGCATCACCGCCAATCCGGCTCTCGGCGCCGCTTCCGACCTGCTGGTGCGGCACGGCGGCACCACGGTTCTGAGCGAGACCCCGGAAATCTATGGCGCCGAGCACCTGTTGACGCGGCGGGCGGCCAGTGAAGACGTCGGGCGCAAGCTCATTGAGCGCATCCACTGGTGGGAAGAGTACACCGCTCGGCACGGCGGTGAAATGGACAACAACCCCTCTCCCGGCAACAAGGCCGGGGGCCTGACCACGATTCTGGAAAAATCGCTGGGCGCCGTTGCCAAGGGAGGACGCTCGGACCTCGCCGATGTCGCCCTCTACGCTGAGCGACTCCGGACCCACGGGTTCATCTTCATGGACTCCCCGGGCTACGATCCCGTTTCCATCACCGGACAGGTGGCCTCCGGATGCAACGTGGTCTGCTTCACCACCGGGCGAGGCTCCGTTTACGGGTGCAAGCCCGCCCCCAGCCTGAAGCTCGCCACCAACACCCCCATGTTCCAGCGCCTGTTTGAAGACATGGACCTCAATTGCGGCGAGGTCCTTGAAGGCGTCTCCGTGGAAAAAATGGGAGAGCGCATCTTTCAGCTCATTCTCGAAACCGCCTCCGGCAAACGGACCCGGAGCGAGCAGTTCGGCTTTGGCGACTATGAATTTCTCCCGTGGCAAATTGGCGCCGTGATGTAGTCCCTCCCGTTTGGACATCGGCCATTCCTATCAAAATCATAAAATCAAACGATTGGACGAATCAGGAGCCGGCCCCTAGACTAGGATCCATGGTAATTGAGCCATTTGCTTCAACGAATCATGGAGATTGAAAATGAATCCGATCAAAGAAGGACAGCGTGTTCCCGAAGTCAACTTCCGCTTCCGCGTCAATGGAGAATGGAAGGATGTCAGCACCCAGGACCTGTTTGGCGGCAAGACCGTGGTGGTCTTCAGCCTGCCCGGCGCCTTCACCCCAACCTGCTCCGGCTCGCATGTGCCGCGCTACAACCAGCTGGTCCCGACCTTTGAGAAGGCGGGTGTGGACGACGTGCTCTGTGTGTCGGTCAACGACGCCTTTGTGATGGACGCCTGGAAGGCGGAGCAGCAGGCCGACAACGTGACCTTTGTTCCGGATGGCAATGCGGACTTTACCCGGGGAATGGGCCTGCTCGTCAGCAAGGATGACCTGGGATTTGGGGAGCGGAGCTGGCGTTACTCCATGCTTGTGAAGGATGGGGTGATTGAGAAGCTGTTCATTGAGCCCGACAAGCCGGGTGACCCGTTTGAGGTGTCAGACGCCGACACCATGCTGGCCTACCTGAACCAGCCGGCTCCGGAGGATGTGATCCTCTTCACCCGCGCCAACTGCGGACACTGCCGGCGGGCCAAGGAGCTGCTGAAGGCAAATGGAATGAGCTACTCGGAGGTGCCCGCCACCCCAGGCATGCTCAAGGCCGTTTCCGGACACCAGAGCACCCCACAGGTGTTCATTGGCGGCCAACACATCGGAGGCGCCGATGCGCTGGAGCAGTGGTTTCAGGGCCAGAACCTGAAGGCGGCTGCCTGAAGGAACCCGGCTAGAGCGGCCAGATCAGGACCAGGTAAATGAGGTACGTCCCGACAAAGAACACGCCTTCTTGTCGGGACAGCTCATAGCCGGTCCACGCCGTGGGGAGCATGACAAATGCCAGCACCATCATGAAGAGGAAGTCGATCAGGTTGATGCCGACTCCGGCAAGCGGAGCAACGGTGCCTGCCGAACCGATCACGAAGCAGAGGTTGGCAATGTTGGACCCCACGGCGTTTCCTACCGCCAGGTCGGTTTGCTTGCGCAGCGCGGCGGTGATGGAAGTGGCCAACTCCGGAGAGCTGGTGCCAATGGAGACAATGGTCAGGCCGATGATCGCTTCGCTGATGCCCAGATTCTGAGCCACATTCACCGATCCGGTCACCAGCCAGTCTGAGCCAAATCCCAGCAGAATCATACCGATCAGGAGCGCCAGCACATCTCGCTCTGCACTCTTTCCCACCTCAATTTCCTCATCAGGCTCCCCTTCGATCTCCCCCGCCTGTCGGGCGGCAACGATGTTTCCCACGATGTAGGAGAGCATGCAGAAGAGCAGAAACAGGGACTCGCGCTGTGAGAAGATGCCATCTTCAAAGAAGACGAAGGCCAGGACCGACAGCAGGATCATGGAAGGGATGTCGGCCTTGACCAGGCGTTTCTGCACCCGAAGGGGCTGAATGAGCGCCGCAATGCCCAGAACCAGAGCGATGTTCAGGATGTTGGACCCGAGGACGTTTCCAACGGCCAGCGCCCCCTTTCCGGCCAGAGAGGACTGCACACTCACCACGGCTTCGGGCATGCTGGTGCCTGCCGCGACAATCGTCAGCCCCACCATGACCGGGGGAATGCCCATGCGGACGGCGAGGGAGCAACTGGAGCCAACCATCCACTCTGCTCCGTAGTAGAGTGCCATCAGGCCGGCAATGATCAGGACGTAACTGTTGATGCTACTCAGAATGGATTCGTACATCGCGGGTCGATGAGGGGCGGGAAGGGGCCTCCAAGGAAGTTGAGGGGGATGCGTCCGCTTCATGCCGGTGTCCGCACCGGCCACTCCAAAGGGGACGCTTCGATTTCAGTCTCCTTCCCGAGACTGAAAAATATGGTTTACTTCAGGGCACTAAAGCGCACCCCCACCACGAGAACACCGATGGCTTTTCCAGCGTCCATGACGGGGACCGAGATCTGTACCAGCATGGCTCTTGAACTGTCATCCAATTCAGGTTCGCCATAGTATACTTTTCCCGATCCATCTGCAAAGGATTCTAGCCATTTTTCTTCGTCTCCCTGCCAGTAATCCGAGGTCGTCTTGCTCATCGCAATATTGGCCCCTTGATTTCCCGTCAGGAACGCTTCCGGGTAACGTCCACGACCTTCCTTGTTTTTTGTGCTCAGCCACTCACCGAGTGGGTGAGTGAGGCAGGCCTTCATGAGCGCCGTTTCCTGCTTTGAGGAAGCCGCCTGGATCCACGCAGCGTCGCGTTGCTTGATTTCCCCAAGGGACAGGCCCTGTGCATTGTGAGCCTTCACCGCGTCAATGAATTGAGGCTGTGCCACCCACTGCTGGATCACCTTTGCCTCAGCATCCATCTGGGCCTGCACCTCGGGGGTAATGCTGGGGCCTGCCGCCTGAAGCGAAGCCGTCAGACTGGCCAACAGGCCAAGGGACAGGAGCACCAAAGCGATTCGTTTCATCATACTCTCTCTCGTTGGTTCTTGAAGGAAGCAGCCACCGCTGCCTCAGTTGGAAGAAGCCCCCAGCAGTTTCCTGAGGGGCGGCACGGAGTTCCGCTCTGGGGAAGCAGAGCGGGTGGAGAACCCCAGGGCAGAAGACGTATCCGTGATCAACTCACGAATCCGTGCGGCCTGGAGTGAAAGATCCGAGGCGAATCCTGTCACCTCTTCTGATTGATTCGCATTCTGCTGAGTGGTCTGTTCAATGGTCGTGAGGCTCGTGCCCACCTGGCGGATGCCCTCGTCTTGCTCACCAGAAGCGGCGCTGATGCCACTGACGAGGCGCTCAATGTTTTCCGCCCGCTGCGTCTGTTCCCGGGCAAACCGGGCGACCTCTTCCATCAGGTTCGCGGCAGAGGCGACTTCCTGCAGCATGTCCCGGAGCACCGCCTCTCCGTTCACGGCAATTTCATTTCCGGAGTCGGCCTTCTCTGCGGTTTCCTTGATCAGGGCGCCAATTTCCTTCGCAGCCTCCTTTGAGTTTTCTGCCAGCTTGGACACCTCATCGGCCACCACGGCAAAGCCCTTCCCCTGCTCCCCGGCCCGTGCCGCCTCAATGGCGGCGTTGGTGGCCAGCATCTTCGTCTGGTGGGTGATCTCATTGATCGTGTCAATGATGGAGGAGATGCGCATGCCACTTTCATGAATGGACCGCATGGCCTGAAGCAGGGCTCCCACCACATCGACTCCTCGCTCAGCGGCAGACGACGCATCCTTCGTGATCTTTGCCACCTCCAGGGAACGTTCGCTGGATTGGGAAATGAAGGAGGCCATTTCCTGAGTCGCCTGCAGGGCATCGCGGGAACTTTCAGCGTTCTGGCGAGTCTGCGAGGCCAACTCCGTGATGGTGGAGGTCGTTTCCTCCAGGCTGGACGCCTGAGAAGACGCCCCCGACGAAAGAGAGTGAGCGCTCGACTCCAGGTTATGGGCCACCCGGACCAACTCCTCAACCGCCAGCCCCAGCTGCTCGGTGAGCTTCCCCAGCTCCTGCATGATGTTCCGGGTCGACAGCCACCCGGCCACGATAATCAGCACCCCCAACCCGGCCACCAGAGCCAGCAGCACTGTCACCGCCTGATGCCGAAGGTCTTCAGCTTCTTTCTCAAGCCGATCAATCTGGGTCCGGTGGTACTTCAGCGCCTCACTGAAGTGCCCGAGGGTCGCATCGTAGCGGTTCCGTCCCTCTCCCATCAACAGGGCGTAGGCCTCTTCCTTCGCGTATTCGTTGCTGAGATCCAGGGACTGTCGCGCCACCTCCTCAAAGCCCATCCAGGCGTCTGTTCCCTGCGCTTCGAGCTTGTAGTGCTCCTCATGCTGCTGAATCGCCTTCAGGACGGCTCCCTTTGCCTCCATTGCCTGCTGCTCCAGCGTCGCCATCTGATCCGGATCCTGCGCGCCAACGTGTGAGATCAGCAGCAGCAGCGTCCGCTGAGCCTGTTGCTGAATCCGTTCCACCTCAAAAACGGGGGCGGCGTGATCTTCTACCAAACGTTCTGAGATATCAGCGACTCCTTTGGTGTAGTAATACCCCATGCTTCCTAAAATCAGGAAACACACCAACGTAAATGCGGAGGTTAGGTAGAGCTTTGTCCGGACAGTCATAGTTCCTCAAGGTAATAAATTATGATGACATTAAAAATAATTTATAAAATTATTTTTCGGACATTAAAATTTGATTAGATTCATGAAACCATGAATCGATGAATTTGGTTCCTACGGTCCGAAACGTTAGGAAACGGAAGCGTCAAACAAGGGTTTAGACCACCGTCAGCAACACGGTCAACGTGACCACGCTAAAGAGCGTCGAAAAGAGGACCGTTGTGGTCACAAAGCTGGGAATGAGCTGGTACTCCAATGCAATGATTGACACCAGCACGGCTGCTGGCATCGCTGCCTGCAGAATCCCAGTCGCCCGCTCCAGTCCCACCAACCCAAAAAAGGGGACCACGAGCAGCGCCACCAGTGGTCCTCCCAGCAAGCGGAGTCCAGTTGCCACCCAGACGTTGAAGTCAATCGTGATGTCCCGGACTTCAGAGAGCTGCACCCCCAGCGTCACCAACATCACGGGGACCATCGCCTGGGCCAGCAGCCCAGTCATGCGCTCCGCAAAGATCGGCACCGGCGTTTCGGTCAGCGTGAATGCCAGGGCCGGTAGCAGAGCCAGCAGCGCCGGGGTCTTGAACACCTCCAGCGTGGCCCGGAGCCCACCACGACGTCCCCAGTTTGCCACACTGACACAAATGATAAAGGACGAGATCATGATGGCGAGAAAAAAGACCGTCGCCGGGAGGCGTGACTCCACACCAAAGCGGAATTCGATCAGCGACAGGCCGAAGTTGCCGACGTTCCCAAACACGGCAATCATCATGAAGGCTGCCGTCATCTCCGAAGAGCGCCGGAGCAGCTTTCCACTCAACCACGCCAGCAACGTGACCCCGGCCTGAATCCCCAGGGCGGCGCCCACCATCCGCAGCAGCGTCCCCGCCTCCACCGCAGAGGTGCTGATGATGTTGAAGACAAAGGACGGAACAAAGAGGAAGTACGCCACCCGGGAAAGGGTCCGGGCTTCCAGCGCCAGCCGAGGTCCTGCCAGGTAACCGATGAGGACCAGCAGAAAGACCGGGGTCACCACATCCACAAACACCCCCAGCAGGGGGCCCAGGGCGTGTCCGGTCAGCTGGTTGTAAAGCAGAACCGCTCCCAGGAGGAACCCGAGGAGTCCGAGGTACTGAGCCACCTTTCGCACATCGGCCTCAGACCAGGCGTTTGACCGTGTCCAGCAGCTGCTGACTCTGAAAAGGCTTCTCCAGGGTCGCATCCACGCCCAGGTCCTCGGTCATGCGCAGGTAGTCGACCCCATTGATGTTGCCGCCTCCGGAGATGGCAATGATCTTCACCGCCTGACTCTTCTGCCGGATCCCGACGATCACACTGATGCCATCCTGCTGCGGCATGATCAGGTCGGTGATGATCACGTCAAAGGAGTGCCTGGAGAAGAGGGTCATGCCCTCCCGTCCGTCTTGAGCCGAAGTCACCTGGTGCCCGTGCAGTTCCAGCATCTCGGCAATGGTTTCACGGAACTCGGGGTGATCTTCAATGAGGAGAATCTTTGCCATGAAGGGGTACCAAGGCCTTTTAAGAAAGGGTGTGTTGCAGGGCCTGATCGAGGTCACTGATGAGGTCGTCAACCCGTTCCAGTCCCACAGACAGACGGATGACTTCGGCGCCAGCGCCGGCAGCGGCACGCTGCTCATCCGTCAGCTGCCGGTGCGTGGTGGAGGCGGGGTGGATGATCAGGGAGCGGGTGTCTCCAATGTTGGCAACATGGCTGAGCAGCTCCACTGATTCGACCAACTGGACTCCGGCGTCAAAGCCGCCCTTGAGACCAAAGGTAAACACAGACCCCGCCCCGTGCGGGAGGTAGGTTTGGGCCAGGGAGTAGAAGGCGTTTTCGGGAAGCCCCGCGTAGGAGACCCAGTCCACGGCCGGGTGCGTCTCCAGGAATTCCGCCACCTTCTGAGCATTCTCACAGTGCCGCTCCATGCGCAGCGCCAGCGTCTCAATGCCATTCAGCGTCAGCCAGGCATGAAACGGCGACAGCGTTGCCCCCAGGTCCCGGAGGCTCACCGCATGGCTGTACAGGGTGAACGCCAGGTCGTTTCCAAAGGTTTCGGCAAAGGTGATGCCGCTGTATTCGGAGGCGGGTGTGCTGAGGCTCGGAAACTTCGGGTTGTTGAGCCACGGAAAGGTGCCGGCGTCCACCACCACGCCTCCCACGGCATTGCCCTGCCCGGAGAGGAACTTGGTGGTGGAGTGGGTCACCAGGTCAGCGCCCCACTCAATGGGACGGCAAAGGGCAGGAGTCGCCATCGTGTTGTCCACAATCAGCGGCACCCCCGCTTCCTGAGCCACCTTCGCAATGGCTTCCAGGTCCATCACCACGCCTCCCGGATTCGCCAGGCTCTCAATGAAGATCGCCCTCGTCTTTTCCGTGACCGCGCGGCGGAAGGCCTCCGGGTCGGTGGCTTCGACAAACACCGCCTGCCAGTCGAACTTCTGGAAGCTCTTTCCCATCAGGTTGATGCTGCCGCCGTAGAGCTTGTTGGCCACAATCACCTCCATGCCTGGCGACATGAGGGCAAACAGGGCCAGCACCTCGGCGGCGTGTCCGGACGCCGTACAGGTGGCGCCCCGGCCTCCTTCCAGAGTCGCCAGGCGCTCTTCCAAAGCGGCAACGGTTGGATTCGTCAGACGCGAGTAGATGAACCCGGGAGACTGCAAATTGAAGAGCGACGCGGCATGATCGGCATCTTCAAAAACATAGGACGTCGTCTGATAGATCGGAAACGAACGGGCGCCGGTAACCGGGTCCGGAGGCGTTCCGGCATGGATGGCCAGGGTTTCAAAACCATACTGCGGGTGAAGGGGCTGCTTCATGCTCGTCTCCTGCGACTGGAAATCACTCCGGTGTTGATGCCCTGCCAGCCCAGCTCCCCCCAGAGGCGCGAGTACTCGATCTTCGGGCAGCGGTTCATGACGACGGTCAGACCACCCGCCTCGGCAATCTCTCGAGCCTCTTCACTGACCACACCAATCTGGAGCCACAGCACCTTGGCGCCACAGCGGACGGCTTCCCGGGCAATTGCAGGGGCCTCCTCACTGCGCCGGAACACCTCCACCATGTCCACGGGCCCCACCTCGGCCAGCTCGGCCCGGACGGTTTCTCCGAGCAGCACCTGTCCGGCGGCTCCCGGATTGACGGGCAGCATGCGGTATCCCTTCTGGGCGAGGTACTTCATCACAAAGAAGCTGGGTCGCTTCCAGTTGGTGGAGGCTCCGACCACCGCAATGCTCCGGACGTCGCGCAAGATGGTACGGATCTCTCGATCGCTTAAGGCAGGTGGTGTCACTCTTTTACTTCAGGATAGATGACCTTGGGGTACACCTCACGGCGCGGGATGAATTCGAGGGTCTTCCCCTCCTCACCATACCGGTAATACGGAATCAGCGAGGAGTGCTCCCGGTTCGGCAGGGTCCGGTGCGCTTCTTCAAGCCGGAGGGCGGCTTCCTGAGTGGGCGAGAGGGGCGGCGGCGGTTCTGACGAGGCGCACCCCAGCAGAGCCAGCCCAGCCAACGCCCCCCACATCCGGGACTTGAGCATAAGCATCCAAAAGCGGAGAAGGCAGTTCAAACGGTGCAAGTATCAAAAAGCTCAGGGAAAAGCTCAAGTGGTTATCGGACGGTAGGCCACATGAACCGTGGAGGCGCCAAACACGAAATCCTCAATCAAGACATTGCAAAAACCGGATTCCAGCAAAATCCGCCGCAGCGTCTCCTGATCCGGATAGGCCCGAGACGATTCAGGCAGGTACGTGAACATCTCCTGCCCAGGCATCAGCAGCTCCCCAATCTTCGGGACCACCTTGAAGAAGAAGAACCGGCTCAGGGCATCCACCACTGGCATCCGGACCTTTCCGACATCGAGGCTGACCAGGGTGCCGCCTGGCTTGAGAACCCGGTGGACCTCGGCCAGCGCGCCCTGGAGGTCGGGCACATTCCGGAGCCCATACCCCACCGTGACGGCATCAAAGTGTGCGTCTGGAAACGGCAAGGCCATGGCATCGCCCCGGACGTAGGTGATTCCGGAGGCGGTTCGCTGCTCAGCGAGATCCAGCATCTCCTTCGCAAAGTCGAGCCCGATGATCTCGGCGCCGGGGTGCTGACGCTGGACGGCTCGGGCAATGTCCCCTGTTCCGCAACACAGGTCCAGGCAGCGCTCTCCGTCTCGCAGCCCCACCTGCCGGGCCACAAACCGCTTCCAGTAGCGGTGCAGGCCAAAGGTGATCAGGTCATTGAACCGGTCATACTGCTGGGCGATTTCGTCAAACTTCCGTTCAACGTATGCCGATTTTTCCGTGGCATCAGGGAGGCGGTAGTTCATGAGACTCAGGGAGAGAGAAAGGCGGCAACCTCGCTTCCGGGAGGCGTCCATCCCGGAATGGGACGGCTTTTCAGGGTACGGGAGCCTCTGGGAAGCCTAAAGTTTTTTCCACTGCGTCTTCGGTGCGAAACGCCTCGGTTTTCTGAACTCATTGAAATCGTTCAATCAAGCGTCCGGATTTTCCGGAATCGTCTGGTGAATGGGGGATTTCTCTGGGGAGAAGTTTGGGTTGCGGTTTCCACCAAGCCTTGTTAGCTTATCGCAGTTTTTGTGTGCTCACTAAGAGCGTCACCAGGCAGATGTGTCTGGCCCCCTGACTCCCAACCCTGACTGTCCATCACCATGGAAATCACAATGAAACGTTTGCTGGTCGCGAGCTTACTGCTTGTAGCGGGTTCCTGGATCGCTCCAACGGTATTTGCTGCAGGAGACATCCAGCGGGGATCCGTGCTTTATTACAACTGTGTGAACTGCCACGGAAAAAACGGGGAAGGCAAGGAACTTTCCTCCGCTCCCGCCATTGCTGGTCAGCACAGCTGGTACCTCCTCCGGCAACTGCAGAACTTCAAGAGTGGAGTCCGAGGCACCCATGCCGATGATGTGACCGGACAGCAGATGAAGGCCTTTGCACTGACGCTGGCCACTCCGGCTGAAATGGAGAGCGTGGTGGCCTACATCGGCACCCTCAAGCCTCAGCCCCTGCCCGCCACGGTTCCGGGGGATCCGGTTGCCGGAAAGACCGCTTACGGCACCTGCATGGCTTGCCACGGCGCTCAGGGTGAGGGCAATCAGGCGCTCAATGCGCCCAAGCTGGCCGGACTTCCGGACTGGTACATCGTGACCCAGCTCAACAGCTTCCAGAAGGGGTACCGCGGAGTTCACAAGAAAGACACCTACGGGCAGCAGATGCGTCCCATGTCTCTGGCCCTCACGCCTCAGAGCATGAACGACATTGCCGCCTACGTGGCGACCATGAGCGGACTCACGCCACCGAAGCCGACCGCTGAAGAGCTGATGGCGGCCACCCCAGCGCCGGCCGCTGAAGCCGCGGCTCCGGCCCCGATGACCGCTCTGACCACGGGACAGGTCACCGGGCAGTACGTTCCTTACGACAACCCGCTGGAAGCCGATGCCAGCTTTGCCGTCTGTGCCTCCTGCCACGGCAACAACGCCCAGGGCAATGAGCGCCTCAATGCTCCCCGCCTGGCAGGTCAGCATGACTGGTACCTTGCTCGCCAGTTGCAGAACTGGAAAGACGGCATCCGGGGCACGCACCCGACCGACCTCTATGGCATGCAGATGCGTCCGCTTGCCATAGCGCTCACTGACGCGGAAGTCCAAAGCCTGGCCACCCAGGCGGCCAACTATCAGGCTCCTTACCCACGTACCACCCTTGCTGGTGACATGAACGCCGGACGCGCCGCCTATGGCGTGTGTGCCTCCTGCCACGGCCCGGATGGAGCCGGAAACCAGGCCCTCAACGCCCCCAAGCTGGCCGGACTTCCGGACTGGTATGTGGCTCGGCAGCTGTCCCACTTCCGAGATGGTGCTCGGGGTCGAAACCCGAAGGACACCTACGGCCAGCAAATGGCGCCCATGGCAGCCGGACTGAGCGACCAGGGCATTGTTGACCTCGCGACCTACATCGCCACTCTGCGCGAAGGTGAAATCGACACCACCCCAGTGGTGGCTGCGGCTCCGGCCGCAACGGGAACCGACACGGCAGCGGCGGCCACCGCCTCTGCTTCCAACGGGCAAGCCCTCTATGGCACCTGTGCAGGCTGTCACGGTCCAGATGGAGCCGGCAACCAGGCCCTCAATGCCCCTCACCTCGCTGGACAGGCACCGTGGTACATTGCTCGCCAGCTGGCCAACTTCAAGGCGGGCATCCGGGGGGGACATGCCGATGACATGTACGGCAAGCAAATGGCCCCCATGGCCATGGCCCTCAGTGACGCCGACATGCAGGCCCTCGGCGAGTACGTCAGTGGCCTCACCGGAGCCCCGCTCCCGGCAACCCTGGATGGCGACGCGGCTGCGGGGCAAGGCGCCTATGCCACCTGTGCAGGCTGTCACGGTGCCGATGGCGCTGGAAACCAGGCCCTCAATGCCCCCAAGCTCGCAGGTCTGCCTGACTGGTACATCGTCCGGCAGCTGGCCAACTTCAAGGGCGGCATCCGCGGAAGCCACCCGGATGACATGTACGGCAAGCAAATGGCCCCCATGTCAATGGCTCTTGACGAAGCCGGCATGAAGAACATTGCGGCTTACATCCTGACCCTTCAGTAAGTAAAAGGGGGCCCTGCGCCCCCTTTTTCCTCTCCCCGCAGTCATTCCTTTCCGCCATGATGACGGTCTTGCTCGTCGAAGACGACGATGTCCTCCGCGATTCCTTGACCTCGGCGATCCGCTCTCTGGGCCATGAGCCCCAGCCCTACGACCGCGCCATCCCTGCGCTCGCGGCCATGCTGCAAGACGCCTTTGACGTCATTGTCACCGACCTCAAGCTTCCCGATCTCGACGGCATTGAGATGATCCGCCAGGCCCGTGCAGAAGGCGTGGTCAGCCCCTTCATCATCATTACCGGACACGCCAGCCTCGACGTGGCCCTTGACTCCATTGACCTCGGCGTCAAGGCTTTCCTCCGCAAGCCCTTCACCCTCACCGAGCTGGAAAACGCCTTTGAGAAAATCAGTGGGGCGGCTGAAGCCGAGGAGCTTTCCGATGACGAGGCTGCGGCCCTGGCCGATTCCGAGCTCACCCAGCTTCAGCAGCAAATCGTGGTGGTCGCCCAGCTGAGCCTCACCTACTGGGAACGCCACCTTCTGAAAACGAAGGTGCAGCTTGCCTCCGAAAGCGGACTCTGGTCGGTGTACATGGACCGCAGCACCGAACGCACCCGCACGCTCGACCGCTACCTGCAACTCGACCGCGTTCCCCTCCACCCCAAGCCCTATCGGGTCATCCGGACCGCCCAGTTTGTTCTGAGTAAGCTTCCCAGCGAGGCCAATACGCTGGAGCTGGAGACCGAGCTGTTCAAGCTCAAGCGCCTCGCTCGCATGAGGTAGCTCGCCTCAAGCAGCAATCCACTTGCACCTGCCTGCAGTCTTTCCGAGACTGGTGTGTTACCGCTTACTTGCTCAACACACCACAAATCGGCCTTCATGCTTGTTATCCTCCATCCCAACACGGATGAATCCTCAGAAGCCTACACCCAGACCTGGGAATACCTGCAGGCCCTCCCTGACATTCAACTTCGCCTGAACCAGGTCCAGGGGCAAGGACAGCGCCTCACGGAAATCTACCTCATTGGCAACACCCGTGCGCTCTCCCTGGAGTCTGTGGAAGCCCTCCCGGCAGTGGAGCGAGTGGTCCGGATTTCCCACGAGTTCCGCATCCTGGGACGCCATGCCTCCGGAACGCCGTCCCTTGATTTTGAATACAACGGCGTCCGCTTCAGCCAAGACACCCTCAACCTGTTCCCCGGCCTGTGCGCCGTCGACAACCCGAAAAACGTCGAGCGCATGATGCAGGCCCTCCAGGCCCATGGCCTGACCTGCACCCGCATGGGCGCCTACAAGCCCCGAACCAGCCCCTACGCCTTTCAGGGACATGGCAAGGACTGCCTGCCCTACGTTTTTGAGCTGGCTGGAAAATACGGCATCAAGGTCATTGCCATGGAAGTCACACACGACAGCCATGTGGAAGAGATTGACGAGGTCCTGGAAAAGCTCGGACGCCCCACGGGCGTGATGCTCCAGATCGGTACCCGCAACACCCAGAACTTCGAGTTGCTCAAGGTCATCGGCCGGCAGCAGACCTACCCCGTGCTGCTCAAGCGAGGCTTTGGCATCTCTCTGAACGAGTCCCTCAACGCCGCGGAGTACCTGGCCAGCGAGGGCAACAGCAACATCATCTTCTGCCTCCGTGGCATGAAGACCGGGTTTGGCGCGCCCCACCGCAACATGGTGGACTTCCCACACGTCCCGGTTGTTCGCCGACAGACCCGGATGCCCGTCTGCATCGACCCCTCTCACTCGGTTGGAACCCGTGAGGAAGGCCCGGAAGGCATCATGGACGTCCTCCATGCCATGGCTCAGGGCATCATTGCAGGAGCCAACATGGTCCTGATCGACTTCCACCCAGAGCCCACCGAGGCCCTTGTGGACGGTCCCCAGGCGCTGCGCCTTGAGGAACTCCCGCTGTTTCTGGAAGACGTCCGGATCGCACGCGAGGCCTTCCTGAAGCGTCAGGAGCTTTATCAGAATCACCCCACAGCCCCCTAACGCCCATGCCGCTCTACGACTACCACTGTGAGAACTGCCGAACCGACTTCACCGAGCTGCGGAAGTCTTCGGAAATGGATCAACCCATCGCCTGTCCCGAATGCGGCTCCGCACACACCCACCGCGAACTCAGTGGCTTCGCGGTCGCCGGTGGAAGCGCCAAGGGCGGCTGCTCCGGAGGCGGCAACAGCCCCTTCCGCTGAGCGTCCTGACGCCACCAGGATGGTCATCCTGGACCCACCCCGAGTTCCCGGCATTCCGTGAGGAGCCCTGCTCCTCCGGAACTTCTCCTCAAACCCCCTTGTGAGGCCCCTGCATGTCTGCTTTTACCGCCGAAGCCCCTGTTCCCAGCACCACGAAGAAGGTCCGCATCAAACCGGAAGGCGCCCTGGACTTCCTCTCGTTGCGGGAGATCCAGAAGCTTCGGGACAGCAACGAAGGGGGCCTGTACAACGTCTTCCGCCGCTGCGCCCTTGCGGTGCTCAATACGGGAAACGAAACCGACAGCGGCGCCGAGTTGCTCCGGATGTTTCCGGACTTCGACATCCAGATTGTTCCTCAGGCCCGAGGCGTCCGCCTGGAAGTGGAAGGGGCTCCGGACACCGCGTTTGTCGATGACGTCATGCTGCAGGGCATCCGGGAGCACCTGTTTTCGGTCCTGCGCGACATCATCTACGTCAGCAACCAGCTCGAAGCCTCCGACCGCTTTGACCTTGGCACCTCAGACGGCATCACGGACTTCATCTTTCACATCCTGCGCAACGCAGGGGTGCTCGAGCACCTGATCCCCTTCAACCTCATCGTCTGCTGGGGGGGACACTCCATCAACTACACGGAGTATCAGTACACCAAGGAAGTGGGCTACCACCTCGGCCTGCGGGGCTTCAACATCTGCACCGGCTGCGGCCCGGGTGCCATGAAGGGGCCCATGAAGGGGGCCGCCGTCGGACACGCCAAGCAGCGCAACCGCCACGGACGCTACATCGGCCTCACCGAACCCGGCATCATTGCCTCCGAGGCTCCGAATCCGATGGTCAACACGCTGGTGATCATGCCCGACATCGAGAAGCGACTGGAGTCCTTTGTCCGCATGGGCCACGGTTTCATCATCTTCCCCGGAGGGGCAGGGACCGCTGAAGAAATCCTCTACCTGCTCGGCATCCTCATGCACCCGGAAAACCAGGGCGTGCCCTTTCCCCTCATCCTCACGGGTCCCAAGGAAAGCGAGGCGTACTTTGAGCAGATCGACCGCTTCATCGTCTCCATCCTCGGGGAGGAGGTCCGGAAGCACTACCAGATCATTGTCGGAGATCCGGAGGAGGTCGCCCGGCAGATGCAGAAGACCGTCCCGCGAGTCCGGGAGTTCCGGCGCTCACGACGCGACGCCTACTACTTCAACTGGACGCTGCACATCGACCCGATCTTCCAGCAGCCCTTCGTGCCCACGCATGAAAACATGGCCGCGCTCAACCTGAACCCCGGGCAGCCGCCGCATGAACTTGCCGCCCAACTCCGGCGCATGTTCTCCGGAATCGTCTCAGGCAACATCAAGGATGACGGCGTGGCCGCCGTGGCAGCACATGGGCCATTTGTCATCAACGGCAAGCGCGAGTGGATGGAACAGCTTGACGTCCTCCTGCGATCGTTCTGCGACCAGCACCGCATGAAGCTTCCGGGCATGGGCGAGTACCAGCCCTGCTACCGCGTGGGGTCCGGAGCCGACGCATGAACCTCAAGGAGCAGTTCCGGCTGAGGGGAGAACCCGAGCTGCGCGCCTCCATCGCTGCCACCCTGCAGGGACATGATGTCACAGAGGGCGTCTGGATCTTTGGCTACGGCTCGCTCATCTGGAACCCGGGGTTTCGGCACACCACGGCTCGTGACGCCCAGCTGAAGGGTTACCACCGGCGCCTCTGTGTGGAGTCCAAGGTCTACCGGGGCACTCCGGAGGCTCCGGGCCTGGTGCTGGGGCTCGACCAGGGAGGGTGCTGCCACGGACGCGTGTTTCACATTGCACCGGACGACCTGGATTCGGAGCTGCTGGAAGTCTGGGAACGCGAAATGTTTGACGAAAGCTACCTCCCGGCATGGGTCCATCCGGAAACGCCAGCAGGCCCGGTGGAGGCCCTCACCTTCGTGGTCAACCGCGACACCGACCTGTACATTCCGGAACGCAGCCTCGCCGAGATGACGGACGTTGTGACCCAGGCTGCTGGAGAGCGAGGCACCTGTGAGGAGTACCTCCGCAACACCGTCGAAGCCCTCCGGCACCATGAGCTTCCCGATCCAGACCTCGAAGCCATTCTTGCGGCAGTGGATGCCCACCGGGGCCCTTCATGAAACGCCTGCTGGTTTTCTTTTTCTGGGTGCTGCTGCTGTTTGGGCTCGGCGGGACCGCTGGGTGGCGGCTTCATGAAGAGGCCATCCGCAAGGGGTGCATCAACCCGCAGGATCCGATTGTCACTGCGCCCCTGCAACAGCAGGAGGGGCGACTCGTTCTGAAGCCTCAGGCCGCCGAAACGCTGCGTCTGCTGGCCGTCGGTGATACGGGAAGCGGCGATGCCGACCAGCGTCAGGTTGCTCAGGCCATGCAGCAGGTGTGCGCCCAAAACGGCTGTGACGCGGTCCTCTACCTGGGGGACAACCTCTACCCAGATGGCGCCTCCTCCACCGTGGACCCGCTCTTCCAGAGTCACTTCGAGTCGGTTTATGCCGGCCTCGATCTGCCCTTTCTCGCGGTGCTTGGCAACCATGACGTCCACCTCCCTGCCCTCCACGAAGTCAACTACACCGCCCAGTCCAGCAAGTGGCAGCTCCCGGCTCCGGAGTACAGCGTGGAAGCGGGCCCAGTGGAGCTGCATGCCCTCAACACCAACTGCCCAGCCGCCTGGACGCTGGCACAAAAAGTAAGGGAAGCGCCCCGGACCCCGTGGACCCTCGTGTTTGCACACCACCCCGTCTACTCCGCTGGCACTCACGGAGATGCCGACCCACTCACCCGGGTGCTCGCCAACTCGCTGCTTTCCAACCGGGTGGATTTTTACCTTTCCGGACACGATCACCACCTGGCTCACCTGCAGTTTCCCGGGGTCACCACCGACTTCATCGTCAGCGGAGCCGGGGGCAAGCACTACCGAGACACCCCTCCGGACGACCTGCAGACCAGTCAGGCGCGCCTGCGCTTTCAGCACCTTGATACCGGATTCGTCTGGCTGCAGTTTGACGTCCGGCAGGCACGTGTGGAATTCTATGACGGAAACGCCCGCCTGCTTTACCAGTTTACCAAAGACGCCTTATGACAGAACCGTTGCTGGTCTTTGCCCACGCCAACGGGTTTCCCGGGCAGTGCTACACCGAGCTGTTTGAAGCCCTCACGCCGTGGGAAGTTCAGGCCCTGCCTTGCATGGGAGACGGTCACCGGGCGGAGGACGTACGCTGGGAGTTCTTTGCCGACGAGGTGCTGGAGGTGCTGGTTTCGCTGAAGCGCCCTTTGGTGGGGCTGGGGCACTCATTGGGAGGAGTGGTGATGCTCATGGCTGCGGCCAAGCGTCCGGACCTGTTTGTCCACCTGATCACGCTGGATCCGCCGCTGATCGCCCGCTGGAAACGGGAGTTGCACTGGGGCCTCCAGAAGGTGCGGCTGGGAGATCGCTTCACCCCAGCCTGGAAGTCCCGGAACCGCCGGGAGCACTTTTCCAGCCGCGAGGAGGCCCTGAACTACTTCCGGGGACGTGGGCTCTTCAAGCACTTCTCGGAGCGAGCCCTTCAGCTTTATGTGGAACACGGGCTGCGGGAAAACGAGTCAGGCGTGACTCTGACGATTCCCCGAGAGGTGGAGGTCCAGATCTTCCGGACGCTTCCGGCGCGGCTGCCCCGAGGCGTGCGGGAGTTAGAGGGGACGTTGATTCATGCGACTGCGCCTTCGCTCCTGACGCCGCAGGACCTGCGGTGGTGGAACCGGACCCTGCCCCACTTTGAGCAGATCCCCCTTGCGGCAGGGCACCTCTTTCCGCTGGACCAGCCGGATGCCACCGGCGCCCTCATTGCTGAGGTGCTTCAGCGGCAAGTCAAGCGTGAGGGCGTTCAGGCAAGCTGAGGAGAGGCGCTGGGGGCCGACGCCTGAAGGAGGTCGGGATACGCGGCGGCACGGTCGATGTACACCTGTGCCACCAGGCGGTTGCGCTCCAGGATGCGTTCGTCGTAGGTCTTGCGGACCTGTCCGGGGGATCCCACCACGAGGGAGAACGGCGGAATGATGGTGTTTTCCAGGACCACGGCGCCTGCCCCCACAATGCTGCCACGCCCAATCCGGGCCCCATTCATCACCACCGCGCCCATTCCAATCAGGCAGTCGTCTTCCACCACACAGCCGTGCATGATGCACCGATGCCCCACGGTGACGCGGTCTCCCAGAATCAGGGGGGTTCCGGGGTCGGCATGTCCCACCGAAAGGTCCTGCAGGTTCGTCCCGGCTCCAATGGTGATCCATTCCGTATCCCCGCGCAGGACCGTGTTGAACCAGACGGACGACTGAGCGCCCATCCGGACGCCTCCGATGACCTGGGCGCCCGGCGCCACAAAAACCGACTCATGCAGATCCGGATGCCGGTCTCCCAGCGTCCAGGTTCCGGAGTCCCTCATGGAAGCTGCCCCTTGCGGAAGGCCGCCCCAATGTTCGCCCAGATTTGCAGAATTTCCCGGATCGCCTCTTCCTCAAGCCCCGTTTCCTGGAGCAAAAAGGGCATGGTGGCCTTGACATCCGTGCAGTGATCCCGGACCCCTTTGGCACAGTACACGGCCCACACCTGATGCTCGGCAGCAGTGCGGTTCGGGCGCTGGGCCATGACTTCTGCCGGGTTGACCTCCCAGATTTCTTCCAATTCGATGAACTGCATGGCGCTTGTCTCATGAGATGTTGAAGGAACCACACCGCTCGACTTTCTGGCGAACGCGGCTGGACAGGCAAGAACCTCAGACAGCATGCAGTCTGTCCGGACTGAACCGCAAGTACAAGTAAAGTTTCGTTTCAAAGTGAACGAAACCGGCCCCAGTCCCGGGTTCAGATGGAGTGTCGCATCACCACCGGGCACTCCAGCTTGATCTTGCTCGGCGTCCGGGCTCCCAGCACCAGCTGCTCCACCGCCCAGCGTCCCATCTCAAGGTGGGGGAGGAGGACGGTCGAAAGGGCAGGAGAGAGGTGCTGGGCCACTTCCTGATCATCATACCCCATCACGGCCACGTCCTGCGGAATCTGCAGTCCGGCTTCCTTCAGGGCCTCGTAGCACCCGAGCGCCATCAGGTCGTTGGCACAGAAGATGGCGGTGGGCCGCACCTTCAGGGCCAGAAGGTGGCACGTCGCTTCATAGCCACCGCTGGGCAGGAAGTTGCCCGTCCGCGAGTAGTCGGGCTGAAAGGGAATGTCATGCGTGGCCAACGCCTGCCGGTATCCGGCAAAGCGGTCCCGGGCGGCCTCCATCCAGGGCTCACCATGAATGAAGGCAATGCGCCGGTGTCCGGACTGAATGAGGGCTTCTGTTGCCGCAAAGCCGCCCATCACCTCTGAAGGCACCACCGCCGGAAAGCGCGGGGTCGCCTCGTAGCAGTTGAGCAGAACCGTCGGAATGGAGTCGAGCGCCGGGGGCAGCGTCACTTCCCGCGTGAGGATCGACGCATAAATGACCCCCTCCACCTGCATGGCCTTCCAGTGCTCCAGGGTGGCCTCCTCGCGATCGGCCTTTCCTCCGGTTTTTGCGGAAACCAGCAGCCGGCCATGCTCCCACGCCGCCTCCTGGGCGCCTTCCACGGAAAGCGCCGCAAAGGGGCTGGTCATGATCTCGTCCACGAGCATGCCAATCCACGAGTGACGCTGCCCCTTCTGGGGCGCTCCTCCGGACCGGCGAGCGTACCCCATCCGGTCGGCCACCTCCAGCACCCGCTGCCGGGTGGCCTCTGCAATGCGCACCCCCTCCACACCATTCAGGACAAACGAGACGGTGGACTGCGACACCCCGGCCTCGTGTGCCACATCCTGCATGGTCAATCGACGCTTTTCTTCAGTCATGCCTCTACTTGGAACTCAAATCGTCAGAGGGAAAATTTCTACTTGAATCTCTGCTCAGACTCAAGTAATAATCGTTTACTAATATTTGCTAATAATTAGCAAATAGCCAAAAACCGCTGGTTTACCGAGCCCCTGATGGCAGCACCGACCCTCACCCCACCCTTTTGGATTCGGCACCGAGACACCCTGGAGGGTTATGCCTTCCTGTTCCCGTTTCTGGTGGTCTATGCGGTCTTTCTGCTCTTTCCCTTCTTCAAGGGCATCTGGATCAGCCTTCATTCCTGGAACCTGCTGGAAGTCGCCTTCAACCCGGAGGCAAAGACCTGGATCGGGCTGGCGAACTTCCTGGACCTGTTGACGCTGGACCGGCGTTTTTGGGACATCGTGCTCCACACCCTGGAGTTCGTCTTCCTCACGGTGCCGACCATCACGATCATCGGTTTGCTCCTCGCTGTTGCCCTGAACCGCGAAACGCGGGCAATGGCGATCCTCCGGACGCTGTTTTTCCTCTCACAGGTGCTGTCGGTCACCGTCGTGACCCTGATCTGGCAGTTGCTGTACAGTCCGCAACAGGGGCTGATCGGGAAGGTTCTTGAGGCGTTGGGGCTGGAGGCGCTGGACTGGGTCACCTCGCCCGACCGGGCCATGCCGTCCCTGGTAATTGTGACGGTGTGGTGGTCCATCGGGTTTGCGATGATCCTCTTCCTCGCGGGGCTCCAGGAAATTCCGCAGGAGCGTTACGAGGCTGCGCGGCTGGATGGGGCTTCGCGCTGGAGGCTGCTCTGGCACATCACGCTTCCAGGCATCCGACGCACGACCACGCTGGTGGTCATCTTCGAAATCATCCTGCACTTTCAGGTCTTTGGACAGTCGCACCTGATCACCCGAGGGGGACCCAACGATCAGACGCAGGTGCTCGTCCGCTACATTTACCAAACGGCCTTCCGGGACTCGGAGCTGGGATACGCTTCCGCGTTAGCGATGGTGCTGTTTTTCCTGATGCTCGGCTTTTCGGTGCTTCAGCTTCGCCTCAACCGGGAGGATTCATGAGCCGCGCCCGTCGCCAGTACTGGCTGCTGACTTCTTTCCTGGGCGCCTTGGCGTTCCTGTGGCTGGTTCCCACGCTGTGGATGCTGTCGCTGTCCTTTCAGCCCAACGACCTCCTGGCCCGGACGACCTCGAACTTTGCGTTTGGCCTCATTCCGTTTCCGTTTACCGGGGAAAACTACGTCCGGCTGCTCAACTATGGCCTCACGCCTCGCTGGTTCCTGAACAGCTTCATCGTTGCCGGAGGCATGACGGTGCTGGTGCTGGCGCTCTCTTCCACAGCCGGATACGCCCTGGCCCGGATTCCCTTCAAGGGGCGCTCGGTGGTGTACGCCCTCATTGTGGCCGGGTTGGTGATTCCGGAGCAAGCGGTCTTCATTCCCCTCTACACGCAGTTTGCTGACTGGAAGCTGCACAACACCTACTTTGCGCTGATCACCCCACGACTGGCAGTGCCGATTGGGGTGTTCCTGATGACTCAGTTCTTCCGGGGCATTCCAGCCGAGGTGGAGGAAGCCGCCCAGCTCGATGGCGCCAACCGATGGGTCATCTTTACCCGCATCATGCTGCCGCTGTCGTGGCCGGCCCTGACGACGCTGGCGATCCTGACCTTTCTGTATGCCTGGAACGACTACCTGTGTCCACTCGTCTCGGCGCAGCGCAAGGAGATGTTTACCATCACCCTGGGGCTGGCAAGCCTGCAGAGCAACTTTGCGCAGTCGGAAGGACTCGGCCGGATCATGGCCTCCGGCGTCTTTGCCAGCCTGCCGGTCATTCTCCTTTTCATCGCCTTTCAACGTTTCATCGTGCGCGGCATTGCCCTGGGAGGAAGCAAATGATGCCGATTGTGTACGTCCTGCCCGCGTTGGCGCAGGGGCTTCCTTCCACTTATTCTGAATCTCACTACGGGAGTGAACTATGAAAACTCTGCTTCGCTGGGGAGCCGTCTGCCTGCTGGGTCTGGCCCCTCTGTCTTCTGCATCCGCCCAAACGGAAATCACCCTGGGCCGCTTCTTTGGAGCCTGTGAAAATGCGGGCACCAACATTTCGGAAGCCGTTGGGGAGGCCTGCATCATCCAGACGATCATCAACGCCTTCGACGCGGAAAAGTCACAGATCTCCGTGAACACGTTGCCGACAGACTGGGGCAACTACTACGATCAGATCAAGGCCAGCTACGCCGGTGGCAATCCTCCGGACATCCACGTCATGCACCGGCACCGCATTCCGGAATTCGCCGGGCTGGGTGCCATCTCGGCCCTGACGCCCGCAGAGCTGCAGTCGGTGGGGGTGGACGTCAACGACTGGTCCGATTCCGCCCGTGAGGCCGTGAGCTACAACGGCCAGATCTACGGCGTGCCCCTGGACTTCCATGCAAACCTGTGGCACCTCAACATGGACCTCTTCAAGAAGGCCGGCCTGATCAACCCGGACGGCACCCCGATGCTGCCCTCCAACCCGCAGGAAATGCTGGAGCATGCCCAGAAGGTGAAGGCCGCCACAGGCAAGAACTACCTCGCCGCCGACTTTGCCGAGTTCCCCATTGGCGTCCGGCTCGTGCTGGCGCTGCTCTGGCAGCAGAACAGCAACGTGTTTGACGGCAAGCAGGCCACGATCAACACGCCCGAAGCCCAAAAGGCGGTCAAGGCCATCACCGACCTGTTTGCTCAGGGGTACGCCAACCCGAAGCTCAACTATGCCGACTCCCAGCAGTCGTTCCTGAACGGAGAAGCAGCGGTGCTGGTGAACGGAACCTGGGTGGTGGACTTCTACACCGCAGAAGCCGCCAAGCCGGAGGTGGCCCTGGGGAACTACTACGTCGCCGATTTCCCGACCCTGTTCAGCACGGGCGCGACCTGGGCCGATTCCCACATGTGGGCCATTCCAGCTTCGCTCAAGGGGCAGGATCCGGACAAGTTCCAGGCCTCGCTTGAGCTGCTCGGCTGGATCAATGCCCACAACCTCGACTGGGCCCGCACCGGACACATGGCCGTCCGGAAGTCCGTCCTGGCCAGCTCCGAGTACGCGAACCTGCCGCACCGCAGCGAGTATGCGCACACCGGACAAATCGCCCGAGACGTGCCGCCGGCCCGCAAGTATGGCGCCATCCAGGATGTCCTCAACCGCGAGCTCCAGGCCATCTGGCTCACCGACAAGCCGGTGGAAAGCGCCCTCGCCGATGCGGAAGCTGAAGTGCAGCGCCTCCTTCGCTAACCCTCTTGTCGCCTGACCTCTCCGGAGGTCAGGTTTCCCCCTTGCGTCACCGGCCCTTATGTCCCTTCCGCGTTCCGAATACCCGCGTCCTCAACTGCGCCGCTCCCGCTGGCTTTGCCTCAATGGCGAGTGGACGTATGCCTTTGACTTTGCCTGTTCCGGAGCGGAGCAGGGCTGGGCGCATTCTCAGGGATTTGACCAAACCATTCAGGTTCCTTTTTGTCCAGAAAGCGAACGTTCCGGAGTGGGCTACACGGACTTCATTCCGTCCCTTTGGTATCACCGCACCGTGGAGGTGCCAGAAGCCTGGGAAGGCTCTCGCATTCACCTGAACTTCGGGGGCGTGGACCATCACTGTGTCGTCTACCTCGATGGTGTTCGGATGGGCGAGCACTGGGGCGGCAGCGTCGGCTTCACCGTCGACCTCAGCCCGCAGGTTCGTTGCGGCACCACGCATCACCTGGTAGTTCAGGTGGAGGACCACCCACGGACCCGGCAGCAGCCATGCGGCAAGCAGAGCCTCAAGTGGAACTCCCACGGGTGCTACTACACGCGTGTGACCGGTATCTGGCAAACCGTCTGGCTCGAGCCGGTGGCGCCGTGCGGCGTTGAAAGCCTTCAGGTGCTGCCCGACTGGGATCAGGGGCAGTTTCACTGGATTCCCCGTTTTTGGGAAACCCCACTGGGCGCCACCGCTCATTACAAGCTGCTGAGTCAGGGAAGGCTGCTTGCCGAAACACGGGCCCCGCTGCAATCGGGCCTGCCGGTTTCGCTGCATCCGCCCGAGCCCCGGGCGTGGTCTCCCGACGACCCCTTTCTGTATGACTGGGAGCTGGACCTCTATGATCCGGACGGGGAGTTGGTCGAAACCGTGAGCGGGTACGCCGGGCTGCGGAAGATTCACTGGCAGGACGGCAAGCTGTTCCTCAACAACGAGCCCCTCTACCTGCGGCTGGTGCTCGATCAGGGCTACTTTCCGGAAGGGCTCTGGACCGCGCCCACCGACGATGACCTGCGACGCGACATTGAACTCGGACAGGCCGCAGGCTTCCACGGCGCCCGCCTGCACCAGAAGGTGTTTGAGGCACGCTACCACTACTGGGCCGACCGCCTGGGCTACCTGACGTGGGCAGAAGCCCCGAGCTGGGGCCTTGAGGAAACCGACCCGGTTGCAGCCCGGAACTTCCTGAGCGAGTGGCAGGGCATTGTGGAGCAGGTCCGGAACCACCCCTCCATCATCGCGTGGACGCCTCTGAACGAAACTCAGTTTCAGCAGGCCAGTCCGGAGCAGCGACGCTTCACCGAAGACGCCTATGCCCTCACCCGACAGCTGGACCCCACCCGTCCCATCAACGATGCCAGCGGCTGGGTTCACGTCAAGACCGACCTCTGGACCGTTCACTGCTACCAGCAGAATCCGGCCGAGGTGCAGGCGCTGCTGGAGCAGGAGCCACGCTTCCGCAACTACCCGGACCTCGAGCCCGCCTACGCGGGGCAGCCTTACCTCGTTGATGAATTCGGGGGCATCTTCTGGAAAACGGAAGGCATTCCGGAGGGGTCCTGGGGCTACGGCGAAGCGCCTCAGACCCTGGCAGAATTCTATGAACGCCTGGAGGGACTCCTCCGGGTGATCCTCCAGCAGCGGCATGTGGTCGGGTACTGCTACACGCAACTCACGGATGTCGAGCAGGAGTGCAACGGGCTGTACACCTACCACCGGACCCCCAAGTTTGACCTCGACCGGATCGCCCGCCTCTTCCAGCAGCTTCCGGCCTCAGACGACGCGTCCTGACGTCATGGGCTCGCCGGCCCCCGGTGAGCCGACGTCCCCTCCAACCGGGTCGACCTCCTCGGCCCTCCGGTTTGGTGCGGCTCACTGCTGTTGTTCTTCTCGAGCCCATCCCTTCATGTTACGCTGAAGGCCAGCCCGGCATTCCGCTCCCTCCGGACGTCCCGGGGCGCCACAGCGGAAACAGGCCAAACGTCCCTGAATCCTCACGCTTGCGAACCCGACCCAGGCGTCTGTTCCCGAAAGCCCATCACCATGCACCTGACTGTCAGCGCCAACGGCATCACCGTCGCCTATGCCCTCAACCGCAGTGGAGCCGCCAGCGACCTCCTCGCCCAGCTGCCCCTGTCCTCTCCGGTGAAGGATTATGGCGGCATCGAAAAGATCTTCTACCCCCCTCAGAAGCTCACCACCGCCCACACCCCACTCGTTCAGCAAGCCATGCCGGGAACGCTCGCGTACTATGCTCCCTGGGGGAACGTTGTGCTGTTTTACGGGAATTTCGGGGCGGCGGCCGGTCTGTATGAACTCGGACACGCGGTGTCCGGGACAGACTGGATTCCCCGGCTTCAGGGGACCCTCCGCGTGGAAGCCCACGAGGAGTGAGGGCTGTGGGGGAGGGGCTACAGCGTCGTGTCCTTGAAGCGGGAACGACGGTGGACAAACGCCGGCCAGGGCTCGCCCTGTGACGTGTAGGCCTGCAGCAGGGTGAGGGCCTCCTGAACGCTCGGCTGCTGCTCCAGTGGCGGCACCGTATCCGCCTCCGGATCCAGCTCCTCCTTCACCAGCACATCCGGAAGCAGGCCCTTCTCATGGAGCGAGGTCCCATCCGGAAGCCGGTACTCGCCAATCGTCACCTTCACACCGGCGCCCGACTCGGTTTCCCAGGCCGACTGAATCGTGCCCTTCCCATAGGTCTTCTCTCCCAGCACCAGTGCCCGCTGATGCTGCTGAAGCGCGGAGGCGAGGATTTCTGAGGCGGAGGCACTGTTCCGGTTCACGAGCACCACAACGGGAACCGTGTTCCAGCGTTCCGGGAGGAACAGGCTCTGGGAGCGGTGCTGCTGCGAAGAAATGGTCGTGGACGCCTCCACAATCAGCTGGTCACGCGGAAGGAAGAGGTCACTGATTTCCACAGCCGTCTCCAGCAGGCCTCCGGGGTTGTCACGCAGGTCGAGGATCACGGCCTCGCTGCCTTCCAGATCTCCGAGCTTCCGGACCAACTCCTGCGCCGACCCCTGCTGAAAGGTGTCGAGGTGCGCAAACTGGACCGTACCGGTCGCCGTCTGCAGCGCACTCATCTGCAGGCTGTCCGCCTGCACCAGCTCGCGCCGCAGCTGCAGCACCAGGGCCTTCTCTCGCCCTTCGCGTTCCAGGGTCAGGGTCAGCAGCGTCCCGGGCTCTCCCTTGAGCTCTTCAAGGATGCGCTCCACGGTTTCAGCAGTGACGGCTTCACCATCCACCCGCAGGATGCGGTCGTCTGCCTGAACGCCCGCTTTTTCTGCAGGCGAGTCCGGAAAGATGTCCACCACCAGCAGCCTTCCGTCTTCCTCTCGAACCAGAATGCCCACCCCGGCGTAACGCCCGATGACGCTGTTCCGGAAGGCCTCAAACTCGTTGGGGGCAAACACGACGGTATGCGGGTCCAGCGCCGAAGTCAGGCCTGTTGCCAGCGCCAGTTCCAGCGGTTCCGAGTCCGGCGCCGCCTGCTGGTACCGCCCAACGGCTTCCTGCAGAAAGTCGTTCAGGTCTTCCAGTGACTGCAAGCGCCCGGAGGTCAGCAACGTGGCGCCCTCCGCATCCTGCAGCACGCGGGTCCGGCCTGCTTCCACGAGGGTCCAGCGCAGCTCGGGGAGGTCTTCGGCAACCTGCTTGAATGCGCCTTGCAGCAGCTGGTCCGGCTTCAGGTTGGGCCAGCGGTAGTAGTCGGCTTCCAGGTGCATGAGGACTTCTGCCAGCAGACGCGAGGGAACGTGTTCGTGGCGGGGCTCCAGCTGATCGGGAGAGTACACGCCCACGCATCCTCCCAACCCGAGCAGCAGGGTCAGGACCAGCGCGAGGAGGACCCGGGAGAGCGAGGAAAAGCGGAGGTTACGTTGCATCACGAATCATCAGTTGAACCTTGCGTTGACCCCGGAACTCGTTGATTCCCAGCGTCACCGCCAGTTGGTTGGGCAGGGCATGCTCAAACGCCTCCGCCAGGTTCCACCCCAGCAGCTCCAGGCTCTGTCCAAGCTGCCACTTGACGTGACGGTCCTTGAGCGTCTGGAACGGCAGCGTGGGCACCGGGCAGGCGAACACGGGCTCCGGATTGGCCGCCCCAAAGGGTTCCAGCCGCAGCAGCTGCTGCACCAGCGGCAAGCTGAGTTGGTCGGGCTCCACCTGGCCATCAAGCTCCAGCTTGGGCGTGAGCTGGTTGGGCAGGCGGCTGGCGCACACCTCGGCAAACTGGTTCTGGAACTCAAGGAGGTGGTCCGGATGCACCGAGCACCCGGCGGCGGCGGCGTGTCCACCGTAACGGACCAACCACTCGGCACACGCGTCAAAGGCCTCCTTGAGGTGCAGCTCCGGAATCGACCGTCCAGACCCCTTGAGGAGGCCGTTGCTTTCGCTGAACACGACCACCGGTTTGTGCAGGCGTTCCACCAGCCGGGCTGCCACAATGCCATTGACGCCCTCATGAAATTCTGGATGAAACACGACCACGCCCCGCTGGTTCCGCTGTCCGGAAGCCATCTGGGTGGCCGCAGCGAGCATTTCGTCGCCCAGCTCCCGCCGGCGCAGATTGATCTCATCCAGCTCCTCCGCAAGCCCCAGGGCCTCGTCTTCGTCCTGACTCAGCAGCAGATTCACCGCCGGCGCGGCATCCTGCAGGCGTCCCACGGCGTTGATCATTGGGCCATACTTCCACCCCAGCGTCTGGGCGGTCACGGTCTGAACCTCCTTCAGGCGCTGCAGCACCCGGAAGGAAAGCCGGTGGCCTTCATTGAGCACCTTGAGGCCGTGGTGAACAATCACACGGTTTTCATCAATGAGCGGCACCACATCCGCAACGGTTCCCAGCGCAGCCAGGTCGAGCAGCAGGCGCAGGTTGGGCTCCGGACGGTCAGCGGTCCACCAGCCCTCTTCTCGCAAGGCGCGGCGCAGGGCCATCGCCAGCTTGAGCGCCACGCCACATCCGGAAATCTTCTTGAAGGGGTAGGCGCACTCGGGGTGATTCGGGTTGAGCACCAGTCCCTGGGGCAGCTTCTCCGGATCCGCCAGGTGGTGATCGGTGACCAGGACGGTCATCCCCTGTGCTTCCAGGTCTGCGGTCTCCGGACCAGCGGTGATGCCATTGTCCACCGTCACCACCAGGTCGGGCTTCATGGCGGCCACCTCTGCCGCACTGGCCGGCGTGAGGCCATAGCCGTGGTCCACCCGATTGGGAATGAAGAAGCCCAGGTCGCGGAAGCCACAGGACTGGAAGAAGTCGAGCAGCAGCGCGGTGCCGGTCACGCCGTCCACGTCGTAGTCTCCGAGGATGACGATCCGCTTCTGCTGGTGCAGGGCATCGCGGAGCAAGCGAATGGCTTCCGGCATGTGCCGCATCAGCAGCGGATCATGCAGCTCGGAGAAGTCAGGGGCCAGAAACCGCCCTGCCGCCTCCGGAGAGGCATACCCGCGACGGAGCAGCAGCTGAGCGATCAGGGGCTCCAGCCGGTGGGCCTCCATCAGGGCCTGAACCTGGCTGGTGTCGGATTGGCCGGGGAGGACCCATTCTTTGCGCATCAGGGGCTCTTCTGACGGAACGCCCGAGGCAACAGGTTGCGCTGAGAGAGGGTTCGGTACATCTGCAGGCAGATCCAGGCATCGGTTGCCGCATAGCTCTGCTGCGAGTCGTCCAGCTCCGGTTTTTCCCAGTTGGACAGCTGCGCCTTTTTGGAAATCCGGACCCCCAGCCAGATGGCGGCAAGGTTCCGGAGCCCCCGGGTGACAATCTTCATGCTTTCAGCAATATCTGCCAGCTCCACAAATCCCTGCGGTTGGAACATCTTCAGCTTCTGCAAGGTCCGGATGTCGTCTCGGATGGCAACACCGACTTTCAGAATCTGCGGATCTGCCAACACATCAATGACGGCATCGGGCAGGCCCAGGGTATTGAGGCGAAAGAGAAAGGCATCATTGACGGTGGACAGCTGCAGCAGGGCCACCGGATAGGACTCGCCCCGCTGAAAGGCCGGACGCGTCTCGGTGTCAAACCCCAGGCGGCGCTCGTACCGCATCTTCCGGACCGCCGCCTCAACCTGCTCGGGAGACTCAATGATGTGGATGGTTCCGGGAAAGGCAGCCACAGGGAGTTCCTGAAGCTCTTCTTTGGCAATCCGCTCCGGGTAAGGGGGGGAAGGGGGGGAAGGAAAAGATGTTCGCAACAGTGGCCCCAGAGTTGAGGTGATGAAGGTAAAGGAGGCAAGACCGCCGCAGGGCCGCCCTGTTCCTTGGTTTCAGTCGTGGCAGGATGCTCTCAATTGTGTTGGTCTGGAGGCGAAAGTGGCTCCGGAGGTCGGGGATCCGGCCAAAAACGCAACTCATCATAATCACTTGCCTGGCTTTGCGCAAGCCTCGGAAACACGCAGGTTTGTCCCCTCCAGACGCATTCGCGCATTGCTCGAATGCCCAGGAATCGCTAGGATATGAGGTCAGATTCTAATGCACTCCGGCTCACGGCCCTCAAATCCCAGCATGCTCCTCTTTCGTTCGCTGTTCCTTCAGCTGCTCCCAGCGTTTCTGCTGTCCACTGGGGTGCTGACGTTTATCCTGTCGATCGATACCGTCTACAAGCTCATCAACCTCATTGTGGAGCGGGGCGTCGGCGTCGGAAGCGTGGTGCTCATGCTGCTGTACCGCCTGCCGCAGTTCCTCTCGGTGACGCTGCCTCTGGCCATTGTGGTCTCCGTCTCCCTCCTCATCGTCCGGCTTTCGGCAGACCTCGAGCTGACCGCGCTGAAGGCCTCGGGCTACAGCCTCTGGCGCATTGGGCAGCCCATCTTCGCCTTCGGGTTGCTGACCACCAGCCTGGCCCTCGTCATCACCCTCTGGCTGCAACCGGCAGGCTATGCCGCCTTTGAAGCCGAGAAGCTCCGGATCCTCAAGAGCCAGACGGCCCGGACCATTCAGCCCAAGATCCTCAGCTACGACTTTCCGGGGAAGGTCCTGTACGTTCAGGGACGCTCGGAAAACGATCAGCTCTCCGGCGTCTTCATTGCCGACCGGGACCTGCGCTCCGATTCCATGGTCACGGTTGCCGAAACCGGACGGGTCGAAATTGACGAAAAGGAGCAGGGCCTGTCCCTCAACCTCGCCAACGGCACCATCCACCTGGAAGGCACCGAAGGGTCCTACCGGATGATCGACTTCGAGACCTTCCGGTACACCTTCCGCCCCCCCCGGATTGATGATGCGGAACAGAACGGACACATCTGGGGGGTCCCCACTGCGCAGCTGCTGCTTCAGTCCAACCAGACCAGCCAGATGGAACTGCTGCTCCGCCTCACCACCCCCTGGGCCTGCTTTGCCTTTGCGCTGGCGATGGTGCCCCTGGGCGTCAGCAACCCGCGTCATGGTCGCACCGGAGCCTACCTCCGGGCCCTGATTCTGGTGCTCGGACACTACATCCTCTGGCTCGGATCCAAGGAGTTGGTGTCTGGCATGAAGCAGACGCCCCATACCCTCTGGTTGCCCCCGCTGGCGATCTCGCTGTTTGGCCTGTATCAGTTGGTCAAAATCGACCAAAACTCTCGTTCCTTGTTGGAGACCGTTCGTGACTTCTTTCGCTAAGCACGTCAAGCCCCTGGTGCTGGCGCTCGCGCTGCTGGTGCCCCTCCCCCTTCTGGCTCAAAGCACCGAAGAGCTGCTGCAGGCGGTGCAGCAACGCTACCTCGCCACCTCGAGCTTCACGGCTCACTTTGCACAACGGGACCGCCGGACCGGAAGCGCCCCGCGCGAAGCCGAGGGGCTGCTCAAGTACAAACGCGGCATGATGCGCTGGCAGTATGAAGCCCCGGAGGAGCAGCTCATTGTCACCAATGGCGACACCCTCTGGCTCTACGATCCGCTGCTGGAAAACGTCACCATTCAGCCGCTGAACAACGTGGCCACCGGAACCGCCCTCGCCTTTTTGCTCGGACTCGGAGACCTCGGTCAGGACTTTCAGGTTCAGGAGGTCAGCCAGACCCTCTTCACGCAAGAGCGCGGGATGGTGCTGGAGCTCAAGCCCCGGGAGCCTCTGGCCAACCTGGAGCTGATGCAACTGGAGGTCAACCCCGACACCCTGGAGCTGCAGGCGCTTGCCCTGGCAGATGCGCAGGGAAACGTCCGGGAGATCCGTTTGTCAGAGGTGGCGCGCGAGGTGGAACTGGCTGATGAGGAGTTCCAGTTCGACGTCACGCCGGACATGGAAGTCATTCAAACCGAATGAGGCACCAATGAGTGGTCGACCCGCCATGCGGAAGGAGCTGACGCTCCTCAACGTCTATGCCATTGCCACCGGAACCACGCTGAGCGCGGGGTTCTTTCTGCTTCCGGGCATTGCCTTCCGGGAAGCAGGACCCGCCATGGTGCTGAGCTACCTGATTGCCGCCATCCCGCTGATTCCAGCCATGTTCAGCGTTGTGGAACTCTCAACAGCCATGCCTCGAGCCGGAGGCGCCTACTACTTCCTCGACCGCAGCCTGGGCCCGCTGGTTGGCACCATTGGCGGGCTCGGGACCTGGTTTGCCCTGAACCTGAAAACGGCCTTCTCCCTCATTGGCATCGGGGCCTACCTGAGCATCTTCTGGCCAGAGCTGCCCACCCTGTGGGTGGCCACTGGGCTGGCCCTTGCCTTTGGGGTGATGAACCTGTTCGGCTCCAAAAAGAGCGGGTCGCTGCAGGTGTGGATGGTCGCCGGCTTGCTCACCATCCTCTTCCTCTTCCTCGGAAGCGGGGTGCCGCAGATTCAGCCCCAGCGCTTTGAGGGCTTCTTTGACAAAGGCACCCTCGCCGTGTTTTCCACCGCCGGACTGGTTTACGTCAGCTACGTCGGGGTCACCAAGATTGCCAGCGTCTCCGAGGAAATCCGGAACCCCGAACGGAACCTGCCCCTTGGCATCTTCCTGGCCATTGGGACCGCCCTCACGGTGTACGGCGTTGGCGCGCTGGTGATTGTGGGCCTCCTGCCTGGCGAGGAATTGCAAAATGACCTCACTCCCGTGGCCTCGGCGGCAGGCGTGCTGTTTGGGCCTCCAGGCAAGATCCTCCTGACCTTTGCAGCGCTCCTGGCCTTCTCTTCCGTGGCCAATGCCGGCATCCTCAGCGCCTCGCGGTACCCCCTGGCCATGAGCCGCGATCACCTCCTGCCCCGTAAATTTGCCCGGGTTGGACGCTCCGGAGCCCCCATTGTGGGCATCTGGGTCACGGTGTTCGCGATCATTGCGATGATCTGGGCCTTTGATGTGACCAAGATCGCCAAACTCGCCAGCGCGTTTCAGCTCCTCATGTTCTCCCTGCTGTGCCTCGCGGTGGTCGTCATGCGGGAAAGCGGGCTGGAGTCGTATGACGCCGGATACCGCTCCCCGCTGTACCCATGGATGCAGATCTTTGGGGCCTTTGCTCCGCTGGTGCTGATTGCTGAAATGGGGCTGCTGCCAATCCTCTTCACCCTGGCCCTGATTGCCTCCGGAGTGGTCTGGTACGTGGCTTATGCCCGCAAGCAGGTCATCCGGACCGGGGCCATCTACCACCTGTTTGCCCGCCTGGGCGAATTCCGGGACGTGGGGCTCGACCGCGAACTGCGGGGCATCATGAAGGAAAAGGGCGCCCGGCTGGAAGATCCCTTCGATGAGGTCGTCGCGCGCGCCACGGTTCTCGACCGGACCACCGGCGAGCCCTTTGAAAAGCTGGCCACGCGAGCCGCCCAGAACCTGGGCTTCCGCCTCAACCTCGCAGAAGACGAGCTGCTCCGGGAGTTCCTGGAAGGCAGCCGCATTGGCGCCACCCCGATCTCCGGAGGCGCGGCGCTGCCCCATGCGCGGCGTCCTGGGCTGACTCAGGCCGAGATGGTCATGGTGCGCTGTCAACCCGGAGCCTCCGTCGAGACGCCTGGCCCCAATGGCGAGCTTCAGGAGACGGGCCCCATCCACGCCTTCTTCTTCTTTGTCAGCCCCAGCGACAACCCCGGGCAGCACCTGCGGATTTTGGCCCAGGTTGCCAACCGGGTCGATGAAGAGCACTTCCTTGAGGAGTGGCTCTCTGCCACCAACGACCAGGAGCTCAAGGAGGTGCTGCTCCGCAACGAACGCTTCCTCTCCCTGAGGCTCCAAACCGCCACCCCCACCGCTGACCTCATTGGGCGCGAGTTGCGGGAGGTTCAGCTTCCGGAAGGCTGCCTCGTTGCCCTCATCCGCCGTGGGAGCATCACGCTCGTGCCTCAGGGACACACGCAGCTCCGTGAAGGAGACCGCCTGACGCTCATTGGAGACAGCAAAGGCATCCGTACCCTGCAAAATCACTACGGCTCCGGTGCCTCCACCGGCCAACCCTTCTCCCGACAGGTTCCATGACCCCTCGTACCGATGGACGCACCTCCGACCAGGCGCGTCCCCTGACCCTCACCCCGAACTACCTCCTGCATGCCGAAGGCTCGGTGCTGGTGGAATGCGGCCTCACCAAGGTCATCTGCACTGCGTCTGTGGAGCGTGAGGCCCCGTCGTGGCTCCGAGGCCCTGATGGCCAGCCCCGGCATGGCTGGGTCACGGCTGAATACGGCATGCTCCCCCGCTCCACAGGCACCCGGAAGCGCCGCGAAACCGGAAAGGTGGATGGCCGGACCCAGGAGATTCAACGGCTCATCGGACGCTCCCTCCGTTCGGTCACGGACCTGGATGCGCTCAAACCCCACGCCATCTGGATCGACTGTGATGTCATCCAGGCGGATGGCGGCACCCGGACGGCTTCCATTACCGGAGCCTTTGTGGCCCTGGTCCTCGCGCTCCGGACCCTGCAGGAGAAGGGGCAGCTGGACACCTTTCCCATTCAGCAGCACCTTGCTGCCATTAGCGTTGGCCTTGTGGCCGGGACCCCCTTGCTGGATCTGAAGTATGATGAAGACCGAGACGCCGAGGTGGACATGAACGTGGTGATGCTGGAAGACGGGACCTTTGTCGAAGTTCAGGGCACGGCCGAGGGCAAGACCTTCAGCCGAGCCCAGCTCACGGCTTTCCTCGACCTCGCCGAGGCCGGGATCCGCTCTCACATCTCGGTACAACGCGCCGCCCTGGCCAACACCCTTGCCCTTCCCACGACTTCCTGATGTTTCCCACCATTTTTTCCCTTGAGCTTCCCTTCCTCGGCATCACCCTGGAGCCCCGATTCTACGGGCTGTTTTATGCGATCTCCGTCCTGATTGGCTCCAAGATTGTGCTGCACGAGGTGGAGCGGCGCCGGATTCGCCTGACTGAGGATGAAGCCATGAACTGCACCCTGATCATCTTCATGGCAGGGCTGTTCGGAGGGCGGACGTATGAGGTGGTGATGGAGTGGCCCAACTACTACGCCCATCAGGAGTGGTGGAAGGTGTTTGCCGTCTGGGAAGGCGGGCTGGCCATTCACGGGGCCATCGTCTTTGGCCCCTTGGCGCTGTTGGCCTACTGTCGCTGGAAGCGCATCTCGCTCTCAGCCATGCTCGACATTGCCACCCTTTGCATCATCCAGGGGCAGGCCATTGGCCGGTGGGGAAACTTTACCAATGGAGAAGCGGCAGGCCCCGTCACTGACGCCTGGACGGGGGTGGTCTTTCCGGAAGGAACCGTGGTGGACCGCTACGCCCAGGGGCAACCGGTGCATCCGACCATGATTTACGAGTCCCTTGCCAACGCCCTGCTGTTTGTGCTGCTGTGGCGACTCCGGCGTCAGAACTACCGTCCGGGGATGCTTTCGGCGCTCTACCTGATCGGATACGCGGTCATCCGCTCTTCCCTGACCCCCTTCCGGATGGACAACCAGTTCCTCACCTTTGGTGACACCGTCATCCTGGCACCGTATGGCATCAGCGCGATCATGATCCTTGCCGCGCTGCTCTGGATTCGTGGAGGCAAGCTCTGGCAACCGGACCCAACGCTGGCTGGGGCTCAGGCGTCACGCTGAGCGGACTCAGTAAACACGGGGAGCCGAATCACGATGCGCGTTCCGGTGCCTTCCTGAGACTGGCAGTCGATGCTTCCGTGATGACTGGCGACCAGGCCATAGGCCATGGCCAGGCCGAGCCCCTGTCCCTGCCCCACGGCTTTTGTGGTGAAGAAGGGATCGAAGACCTTCGAAAGCACCGCCTCCGGAATCCCCACTCCTGTATCTTCCACCACCAGCTCCACACACGACGTCCCTGCTTTCACCCCTCCGGAAGCCGTCAGGACCCGGACGTCACTGGTGTCCATCGAATCCAGGGCGTTCAGGATCAGGGCATGGAGCATCTGAATGAGCCGCAGGGCATCTCCTGCGACCGGAGGCAGGTCAGCCGGAAGCTCGTTCTGCACGCGGACCTGCTGCTCCGAGATGCGAGTCAGGGAAAGCGTCACGGCCTCTTCCCACAGCTCGGAGAGGGAGCAAGGCTCCAGCTCCAGCCCTCGTTCCTGTCCCAGGGAACGCAGCTGCCGAATGATGCGGGTGATGCGCTGAACCTGCTGCTGCGCCTCGTGCAGGATCTTCCGTGAAGCCTCCTCTTCCAGGTTTCCGGCTGCCAGGTCTTCTTCCAACTCGTACAGCACGCCATTGATGTAGGAGAGGGGCTGGTTGATTTCGTGGGCCATCCCGGTGCCCATCAGGGCCAGGGACGAGAGCTTGGCCGATTGCAGCAGGCGCTCCTGAGCCTGCTTGAGCTCCTGCGTCCGGGCGTCCACCAGCTGCTCGAGGTGCCGCCGGTGCTGAGTCAGCTCCTCCTCCAGCGCCTTGCGCTGAGTGATGTCTTCCTTGATGGCAATGTAGTTGATGATCTCTCCCCCGCGGTTCCGGACCGGTGTAATGGTCGCGTCTTCCCAAAACAGGGAGCCATCCTTGTGTCGGTTGCACAGCTCTCCGCGCCAGGTTGCCCCCTGCGAGATGGTTTCCCACAGGTCCCGGTAGTACTCCTCGGTGTGCCTTCCGGAGCGCAGAGCCCGGGGGTTCTGATGAAGGACCTCCTCAGCGGTGTATCCGGAGATGGTACAGAAGTATGGGTTGACGTACTCAATGTGGCCCTCCACATCTGTGATGACCACCGAGGCCCGGCTCTGCTCAATGGCCCGGCTGAGCTTGAGCTGCTCCCGCTGGGCGTTCCGGAGGTCCGACACGTCCTTGGCCACAATCACTGCTGCCGGAGGCTCCCGATGCTCATCGCGTCCTGCCGGCAACGGAGCCCCTGACACCAGCACCGGAATGCGCTGCCCGGTTTGGGTGAGCAGAAAATCCGTCCGCTCGAGCTGATCAAACGTGGCCCCCTGGCCAAACAGCCG
This sequence comes from Deltaproteobacteria bacterium, assembly GCA_038150265.1. Classification (GTDB taxonomy): domain Bacteria; phylum SAR324; class SAR324; order SAR324; family NAC60-12; genus JAYPUA01. The sequence continues at coordinate 63,566 of JAYOTF010000004.1, forward strand.
GGAAATCGGGCACCCCTGCAGCTCCTCGTCTCGGTAGCCCAGAAGCCGCACGGCCGCCTGATTCCAGCGCAGGATCCGGGACTCTGCCGAGACCACAAACAGCGGGTCCGTCAACGATTCCAGGATGCGATCGACCTGCGCTTTTTCCTCGCGCATCTGCTCCCATGCCGCCTGAAGGTTCGATGCCATCAGATTCAGCGTGGCCGCCAGCCGGTCTTCGGAAGAACGACACGGGACCCGAAAGCTGAGGTTGCCGGCCAGCACCTGCTTGGCTTGCTGCGTCAGCAACAAGAGGCTCCGATCCAGGGTCTGGAGGGCCTCAATGATCGCCTCAAACTCATCGGACTCCCCCTCCGGAATCTGCGGAAGCGGCTTTCCCTGAGCCACCAGCTGCGCCCACCGCACCACCTGCAGGACGCGCTTCCGGGAGCGCTGCAGCTGGTAATTTCCCGCACCGATCAGTCCCAGCCCCAAAAGCACAATGAGCCCGACGGTGCTCCACCAGAGCAGGCGTGCCTGGGTTTCCGTCTCCTGTGCCTGACGCTTCAGCTGCTGCTGCAGGGTTTCCTCCAGAGCAAGCAGTTGCTGCAAGCGCTCTTCGTTCCGGGCCAGCAGAGGCGCCAGGTCCTTGCCCTGATGCGGCTGAAAGAGGCTTTGCATGAGGTGGCTGCGCAGCTCCTGCAGCTGCGGGTCAAAGGTTGCTCGGATGCTCGCCAGCTCCTCTTGCAGGCTCATGGGGAGAAACACCTCCAGGTTCCGGACCCATTCCTGCCGGTGCCGTGCTTCCATCCAGGCATCAAACCCGGCAGGAGCCACTGGCTGCCGATAGGTTTCAAACACCTGAAACCACAGCTGTTCCTGCTCTGCCTGATGCCGTAACATCAGGAGCGTGTGGAGGCCCAGCAGCTGGTTCTGAAAGGTATCCTTGAACAAGTGGGCAATCTGCAAACGAAGGAACTGCTGCAGCATCAGGCTCAGGTCGGCATAGGATTGTGCGGCCTCGACCAGGGACGCCTGGCGAGCCAGGGTGGCCTTCCGGAGGGGATCAAGCGCCGCGAGGTGGTTGCTGGCCACGGCATAGGCCTTCCCCACCTCCGGGAGGAGGGGCTCCAGCTCTCGCAGGTGGTGCTCCAAACGACCTTGCGTTTCCTGAGTCGCCACTTGCCGCTGAATGTACTCCTGAGGATCTGACGCCAGAGGCACCGCCAGCCAACGCACCGCGCTCTGCTGCTCGTGCTCAACGGCATGAACCACATCGTCCGTGACCTGAACCAGCTCCGTAAAGTGAGCAAATTGCAGGCTCGTCCGCGCCAACTCTCGCTGATGCTGCATGGCCACCAATGCCCCCCCGACCCCCAGCACCACCGCGATCAGCAGCATCAGCTGCATCCGGCGAATGAGGGTTGATTGTGGGGCTGGCCAAGTCATGGTGATTTTGGAATGCAGGAAAGAACGGACCGCGTCCAGGGAGAGGGGCGATGAAGCCATCTTCCATCCAACCGACTGCCCATTTATTGTAGGCCATCCGGACAGAAATGCTCTACGTAGATCATGGGAGAGGAGCCGGTAATTCCTGTTGGAAACACAAGGAGATAGCTCAGCAGGACATTCGGCAGGACGGAAACTTATGCCGCCGACGGCCCCGGCAGGGTGATGCGGAAGCAGGCGCCTCGGCCGTCGGGTGGAGTGAAGGCCTCAAGGGTGCCGTCGTGCTCTCGGATCAGGCGCTGGCACATGGAGAGCCCCAGTCCGGTTCCTGTGCCCTGCTTGGTGGTGTAGAAGGGTTCAAACAGGTGGGGAAAGACGTCTTCTGGAATCCCGGAGCCATTGTCCTGTACCTCCAGGAGCACCTGAGCCTCCCGGGCGTGGAGGCGCAGAATCAGCAGCCGTTGAAAGCGCTGAGGGGCCTCGGCTTCCGCTCGCTCCGCCAGGGCCTCACAGGCATTGACAATGAGGTTTTGCAGCACCTGCAGCACCTCCTTGCCATTGACACGCAACCGTGGCTCCACCCCCGGAGTGCCCGCCCATTGGTTGTCAAAGCGCACCTCCACGTTCTGGTGCCGCAACGTCGTGTCGAGCAGCTCCAGAGTCTGGTACACAATCACTGAAAGAGGCTGCTCCCGGCGTCCACTCTGGCTGCGCGCCACATCCAGGGTCCGGGCGGCAATGGTCCGGGCATGCTCCAGTGACGCTCGCGCCGCCTTGAGGACCCGCTCGGCACGCTCCTGCTTCGCAGGGTCCAGCAGCTTCTCGAGGCTCGTCAGGCGCATCATCAGGGCGGCAATCGGTTGGTTGAGGTCGTGATTGATCTCGGCCGCAAGTTGTCCCAGGTTGGCCAGGCGCTCCTGCCGTCGCTGGAACTCGCGCTGCTGCACCTCCAGCGTGATGTCCTGTGTCACCCCAATGATGTGCCGAGCCCCCTGGCGGCTCACCTCCCGCTGATACGTCCGCATGAAGGCCCGAGGCTGATCCGGAAGGTTCAGCTTCACCTCGGAAGCTGCCTCCCCACGATCCTGAACCTCCTGACGTGCCTGATAAAATGCCCCCAGGCTATCGGAGTGAATGCGAGTCAGCAGGTCAGCAGACGTGAGGGGGCTGGGCAGCTGCAGAAACTCCTGAAGGAATTCATCGATGTGCATCTCGTCTTCCTCCACCCGGAATTCCCAGTAGCCAATCCGGGCCCCTGCGTTGACGATCCGGCGCAGCTCCTGGTTCTGCTGAATCTGCTGCAGGTGTTGCTCACGCTCGGTGACATCCTGAATCACTCCAATCATCGACGACGCGCCATCTCTGCGCTTCACCTTCTTGATGTACGCGTCCAGCCAGCGCTCAGACGCATCCGGAAGCAGGATTCGCAAGAGCACCAACGCTGGGGTCCCCTCAAGGGCCTGCTGATGGGCCTGCTCAAAACGCGTGAGCTGCTCCTGAAGCTGGTGAGGATGCAAGCGGCTCAAGAAGGACTCCAGCCCAGGGGCTTCTCCGGGTTGTCGCTGCAGCAGCCGGTTGGCATTTTCATCCCACCACACCTGCTCCCCATCCTGTCCCCAAAAGGCCAGTTTGCCCAATTCCGCCGCGAGCTGGATCTGTTCCAGCTGAAGCTCCAGACGCTGACGCAGCACAACGGTTTCAGTGACCTCCTGAGCGGTTCCCCAGACCAGCTTGCCTTCAGGGCCTGAGCGCCAACTGAAGGTGCTGCGGATCACCCGCCTCTTGCCACTCGGAAGGTTCAGCTCCAACTCCCGAGAAAGCGGCGCCTGCGCCAGGGCGGCGTCTCCCTGCTCGGCCAGTTGCTTCAGCAGCTGCGGAACCTCTTGCTGCTGTTCGGGAACCACCCGCTCCAGAAAGGTGTTTTGGTAGTGCTCGGTTTCTCTGGAAACCTCAAACAGCTCAAACATCGCTGCGTCTGCCCAAATTTGCAGCGTCTGCGGGTTCCAGTTCCAGTAGGCCAGCCCGCTGTGCTCACGGGCCACCTTCACCAGCTCTCCAGCCCACCGACCACTTGGGTGGGAGGCTTCAATCGGCTGGAGGACCGCAAACACGGCGAGCGCCTCCTCATAGCACACGCGCCGGCACGAGCCTCGAAACGCTCCACCCGGCTGCGCTTCCTTCCGGAAGGTCAGGGTGGGCGCCTCAACCAGCTGCGCTCCTTCCCAGGCACCAGACAGAAAATCCAGGCTGTCCGGGGTCTCCAGCCAGGAAAGCAACGGCTGCCCCAACAGGGCTTCCGGAGGCTGCTGGAGCCACGCAGCCAGCGCCTTGTTGACATACAGCAACTGCCCGTCGGCTTCCCGAAAAACGGCCACCGGCTCACTACGATGCTCATGCAGTTCCATCTGCTCCCGGTTCAGGGAAAGAGTCATGATCGCCTTGAGGGCATAATGAGTTTTGGACGGTCGCGGAGCAGGAAAGGAAGGAAGCGGGCCAAGGCGAATTGTGGGAAGCCTACGGAAAAACGAAACATAGGGTTACCCCCATTGCCAAGAAGTTTCAGCCTAAAAGCTCGGAAAAAAATGCATTCTCAGTGTTGGCGCAAGTGCCTGTGCGCGAGCCTCGCTTTGCGGAAGCAGCGGGCCTCCTTCCCAAGGAGACGCTCTGACGCTGCAGCAAGGGGTGTTCCACCAGACTCCGCGTTGCGGTAAGATCAAGCCTCATGCTCCGCTGCTGGCAACGCTCGGCCTCCGGAGCCGGCTCCGCTCCAGAACCCCTCAGGAGACTTCATGACTCTGCAGGAACAGCTTCACCACCTCCTGGGCGAGGAACTCGTCACCGCTCAGCCGGTTTCCGGAGGATGCATTGCCGAAGCGCAGGTGCTGCACACCCGCTCCGGAAAGACGCTCTTTGCCAAGCAGGCCCGTCCGGGTCAGCCCGCAGCCATGCTGACGGCGGAAGCCGAAGGGCTCCAGGCCCTCCGGGCGTCTCAGACCGTTCGGGTGCCCCAGGTCCTTGCCGCGACCTCCCACCTGCTGGTGCTCGACTACCTGCCGACCGGACGTCCCCGGAGCGGTAGTGCCTTTGCCCTCGGGCAAGCCTTGGCCCGCCTCCATCGGTTGCCGCAAGCGACCTTTGGCTTTCCTCAGGACAACTTCCTCGGGAGCAGCCCCCAGTCCAACCAGGCGTCCGGAGCCGCCCAACGCGACTGGCCCACGTTTTTCCGAGACCACCGCCTCCGCTTTCAGCTCAACCTGGCACGTCAGAAGGGACGGACCTCGTCAGAACTTGAAGAACGGATGGAGCAGTTGATGGCTCAGCTTCCCGACTGGCTTGCCGGAAGCGAAGAGCCCCCGGCGTTGCTGCACGGTGACCTCTGGTCGGGCAATCACCTGTTTGATGAGCAGGGAAATGGATGGTTGATTGACCCGGCCGTGTATCACGGACACCGGGAAGCCGACCTCGCCATGACGACGCTGTTCGGAGGCTTCCCCGCCGAGTTTTACCAAGGGTATGACGCCGAGTTCCCTCGACGTAAGGGGTGGGAGCAGCGGGAGCCGCTGTATCAGCTCTATCACCTCCTCAATCACCTGAATCTGTTTGGAGGAGGCTACCTGAGCTCGGTGCTGGCGATCTTGCGTCGCTTTACCCGATGAGGCCTTCAGCGCCCCACAGCCATGCTGCGCCCCGGACGCCAGAGGAATCGCCATGAGCGGCCTTCCGGATGGGCGTGGTGAACTCGTTCCCAAAGACCCAGTTGGGAATCAGGCGCGGGAGCGCGTCATAGATCCGGGGCAAATTCGACATCCCGCCTCCCAGGACAATCACATCCGGATCCAGCAGATTGACGGCTCCGGCCAACGCGCGGGCCAGGCGGCTCTCGTAACGCTGCAGGGAGCCCTCGGCCACCGCGTCGCCCGACTCGGCAAGTGCCACAATCTCCGGACCTCGCCGGGCCTCTCCTGTTGTCTGCCGGTAGTCCAGCTCCAACCCTGATCCGGACACATAGGTTTCAATGCACCCCTTGAGGCCGCAGTAGCAGTCGTTTCCGGGAAACTCCTCTGGGGTCATCCACCCCAGTGGATTGTGCCCCCACTCGCCTCCGACAAAGTTCGGACCGGCGTGCACTGCGCCCTGCAGCGCCACTCCTCCTCCGGAACCGGTCCCCAGGATGACGGCAAACACCACCTTGAACCCGGCCCCGGCCCCGTCAACCGCCTCTGAAACCGCGAGGCAGTTGGCATCATTGGCAAAGCGCAGGGGCCGCCCCATCACCGCCTGCAGGTCCTGATCAAAGGCCCGCTGGTTGAGCCACACCGAGTTGCTGTTGCGGACCAGCCCCGTGGTAGGAGAAAACGAACCCGGCATGCCAATGCCAACGGTTCCCGTGCCACCGGCTTCCTGCTCCACGGCCTCCACCAGCTGGGCAATGTTCGCCAGCGTTCCGTCATAATCATCCCGGGGCGTCGGGACGCGCTTGCGGGCACGCTCCTGTCCGTGTTCGTCCAGGACAATGGCCTCGGTCTTGGTTCCCCCTAAATCCACGCCGACGCGCAGCATAGTTCCTCGTCTGAGTGATGTTGATGAATGATCCGGAGCCCTGGGCTTCAGGGGTTCCCTCCTGTGCGCCCGCCTGCCTCGCCGGACGCTTTCCTGAATGGTGGCGCGACTTGCACCGCTTTGGGAAGGTCACTATAGTGAGTCTTTTGAGACTTTCCAACCCCGTAAACTGCTCACTGAAGGAAAAACATGGGAATGCCTGCAGCCACTGAAGCCCCGGAAGCCTTGGTGCTTCGTGAAGACAACGGGCGCATCGCCACCTTGACCCTGAACCGCCCCCGCCAGTACAACGCGCTCTCCGAAGAGCTGCTCGCCGCTCTGCAGCAGGAGCTGGACGCCCTGGCTCAGGATGACACGATCCGGGTGGTGGTCCTCTCTGCCAACGGAAAGGCGTTCTGTGCCGGACACGACCTCAAGCAGATGCGGAGCAAGCCGAGTCAGGAGTACTACGAGTCGCTGTTTGCCCAGTGCAGCCGGATGATGCTCTCCATCCACAAGCTTCCGCAGCCCGTGATCGCTCGGGTGCAGGGCATTGCCACTGCGGCCGGCTGCCAACTGGTCGCCGCCTGTGACCTCGCCCTTGCCGCTGAAGAGGCTCGCTTTGCCACCTCCGGAGTCAACCTTGGGCTCTTCTGCTCCACACCAGCAGTCCCGGTGAGCCGGAACCTCTCACGCAAGAATGCCGCCCGCATGCTCCTGACCGGCGACTTCATTGATGCCGAAACCGCGGCGGCCCAGGGGCTGATCAACGAGGTGGTTCCTGCCGAGCAGCTCGATGGCGCCGTCTGGAAGCTGGCCCAGACGATTGCCGCCAAGCCTCCTGCCGCCTTGCGGATCGGCAAGGAGATGTTCTACCGCCAACTGCAGATGCCCCTCGAGGACGCCTATAGCTATGCAGGGGAACGCATGGCCTGCAACCTGATGGATCCGGATGCGGCAGAAGGCGTGGACGCCTTCATTGAGAAGCGGCACCCCAACTGGAGCTGACGACCGGCTCACGGCGGGCGATCAGGAAACCAATCGGTGGGTCGCCCTTGGACCGGAACAGCAACTCAAACTCGGTCTCCACGTTTCCTTCGGCAAACGGGCTGTGCTGCAGCACCTCCGTGTGAGCCTCCAGCGTGTACCCTTCCAGGTCTCGGAAGGTTTCGCTGACCCAGGCAAAGTACTCCTGATGGTCCGTCTTGAAGCGGATCTCGCCCCCCGGTTTCAGGTACGGATGCAGCCGAGTCAGAAACTCCGGACTCATCAGGCGGTTCTTGGCATGCCCTTTTTTGGGCCAGGGGTCCGGAAAGTTCACATGAAGCACATCCAGTGACTCAGGCGTCAGGTAGTCATCCAGGAACTCCCCGCGCTCCCGCAGCAGCAGCACGTTGGCCAGACCGCCTCGCTTGAGCTTGCGAGCGGCCAGGGCCAGGCGCTTGTAGCGCAGCTCCATGCCCAGAAACAGATCCTGCGGATGCGCTTCAGCCCAGCGAATCAGGTACCGTCCGGAGCCACAGCCAATTTCCAGATGCAGGCGCTCAGGCGCATGCTCCGCCTGCCAGGCGGGAAACGCCTTTGGGTCCGGGTGCACCCAGATCCACTCCGGGTACTCATACACCTCCTTGAGGTAGGGATTGTTTTGAGTCTGCCGCAGAAACTCTTCCGGGTCCTGGGTCCGGACATCAGGAGTACGGTAACGCATTGAAGAAAAAAGAGATTACAGTTGGTTGGAAGGTCAAGCAGGTTCGCTTTCTGGAAAGTGGGGAAGTCGTGGTTGATTTTGCTGATGACGCCCCGTCAGCGCGGCTGGACTACCTGGCCTGGAGCGACCTGGCTCTGCCCCGGGAGGAAGCGATCACCTCCGAGCAGCATGCTCAGCTGGAAGCCGCCGTCTGGCGCTGGACGGTCCGGGAACGCGCGCTGGCCCTGCTGGCGTCTCGCGAACACTCACGCTGGGAGCTGCGCCAGAAGCTCCGGCAGCGCTTTGACGCCCCGGAGTTGATCGACACCTGCCTGGACGACTTGCAGGAACGCGGTTACCAGAGCGATGAACGCTTTGCCCGGAGCTTCCTGGAGTCTCGCCTGCACTCACGCGACCAGGGGCCCTTCCGGCTGGTCGGGGAGCTGCAGCAGCGTGGCATCTCCCGGGAACTGGCGGAGCGCCTGCTTGGCCAGCACCAGAGCCCGTCCCTGTGGCTCGAAAAAGCCCGCCGCGCGCGGGACAAGGCCCTCAAGCGTCTGAAGCCCGGACAGCCTCAGCACAACCTCTGGAACAAGCTCTACCAGCAGGGCTTCTCCCGTGACATCATTGAGCAGGTCATGGGCGAGCTTCCGGATGACGCGGACGCGCGCTTTTCCTAAAGGCTCCGGCCGATCAGCTCCTTCATGACCTCGTTGCTGCCCCCGTAAATTTTCTGGACGCGCGCGTCAGTGTACATGCGGGCAATCGGGTACTCGTTCATGTATCCGTACCCTCCATGAAGCTGCAGGCAGGCGTCCACGATTTCATTCTGCTTCTGGGTGCACCACCACTTTGCCATTGAGGCCGTTTCGTTGTCCAGCTCCCCCCGGCACAGGCGCTCAATGCAGGAGTCCAGAAAGACCCGGGCAATGTGCGTCTCGGTCTTGCATTCGGCCAGGGTGAAGCGAACGGTCTGCAGGTCCAGGAGTCGTTTGCCAAACGCCTCGCGGTTCCGGGTGTGTTCCACCGTGATGGCCACCGCATGCTCCATCGCCGCAACGCCCGCCACTGCCAGGGCCAGACGCTCCTGCGGAAGCTGCTGCATGAGGTAGTAGAAGCCCTTGCCTTCCTCGCCCAGCAGATTGGCAACGGGCACCCGCGCATCGTCAAAGAACAGCTCCGAGGTGTCTGCCGCCTTCATGCCCATCTTGTCAAGGTTCCGGCCCCGCTGGAATCCGGGCGTGTTTTCGGTCTCCACCACCAAAATGGAGATGTTCCGGGAGCCCTTGCCTTCTCCGGTCTTCACACAGAGCAGAATCAGGTCGGCATGCTGTCCATTCGTGATGAAGGTCTTGGCGCCATTGACCACATAGGTGTCGCCCTCTCGGACCGCTCGGGTCTGGATGTTCTGCAGGTCCGAGCCGGCCCCGGGTTCGCTCATGGCAATCGCAGACACCCGCTCGCCCGAGGCCAGTTGCGGCAACCAGCGCTGCTTCTGCTCCTCAGTGCCGTAGTGCAGCAGGTAGTGCGGACAGATGGTGCTGTGCACCGGGTACCCCAGGTTTCCGCCGATACCGGATTTTTCGAGCTCCTCAATGACCACGGCTTCATGCGCAAAGGTGCCCCCCACGCCCCCATACGCTTCCGGAATGCTTGGCAGCAGCAGGCCCATCTCTCCGGCCTGATTCCAGGCCTCGCGGTCCACCTGTCCCTGCGCCAGCCAGCCCTCAAGCCTGGGGACAAATTCACGCTCCAGAAACTTGCGGGTGGTCTCGCGGAGCAGGCGCAGTTCCTCCGTTTCCCAAGTCGGGGTATAGGCTTTCATGATGCAACTCCGTAAAATGATGGCAGGCGCGGGTTCTCCCGCAGTAGCTTAAGTGCAACCCCCAAAAAGAACAACCATGGAACCTCCTGCTCCGTTCTACCTGGGATGCCCCGAGTGGGCCAATGCCGACTGGCGCGGAAGCCTCTTTCCGGAAGGGGCCAAACCTGCGGACTTCCTCCGCGGGTACGCCTCCGTCTTCAATACCGTTGAAGGCAACACCACCTTTTACGCCTTGCCCCGAGCCGAGATCATCGCCCGCTGGAAGGACGAAACTCCGGAGACCTTTCGCTTCTGCCTGAAGATGCCCCAGCGGCTTTCGCATGAACTCCGGCTGCAGGGCGTCGAGGCCGACCTGACCCAGATGTTCCGGACCTTTGCTCCGCTGGAGAGCCGGCTGGGCCCCTTGTTCCTGCAACTCCCAGCGTCGTTTGGCCCCCGGGACCTTCCGGCGCTTGAGGCCTTTCTGGAGCAGCTTTCTGCCGACTTCCGCTATGCCGTCGAGGTTCGGCACCCGGAGTTCTTTTCCCGAGGTCCGGCCGAAAACCGGCTCGATGCCCTCCTGCAGCGGCACCAAGTGGCACGGATGGTCTTTGACACCACCGAGCTGTATTCCAGCACCGAGACGGATCCGGACACGCGTGAGGCCCAGCGCAAGAAACCACGGGTGGCGTTCCGGGACACCGTGACCACCGACCACGCGCTGGTCCGTTACGTTGGGCACCTGGAGGACTCGCGGAACCTGCCGGCGCTCCACCGCTGGGCCGATCAGGTCGCCCGCTGGATTCAGGCGGGCCTCACCCCGTGGTTCTTTGTGCACACGCCGGGGGACCGGACGGCTCCGGAGCTGGCCCAGACGTTTCACCAGCTTGTTCGGCAGCGGCTCCCAGAGCTTCCGGAGCTGCCCGCATTTCCGCAGGATCCGGAGGCCGCCCAGCTGAGCCTCTTCTGAAACGCGCTACCAGTACCGCAGCGCCCCCTGAAACAGGTCCCGGACATCGGCTTCACTGAGCGGCAATGGCGCATTGACCAGCAGGCGCTGCTGCGCCCATGCCCGTTCCGTGAGGGCAGGCAGGTCGGCTTCGGTGTAGCCCAGCCCGGAAATGCCATTGGGCAGCTGGGCCTGCTGCATGAGGTGGATCACTTGCTGCGCCAGGGCTTCTCCGGCATCCGCTCGCGCCACGTCTCGGATGTCCATGCCCAGCGCCTCTGCCGCCTGCAGGTGACGCTCTGGACACGCGGGGCCGGTCTTCCGAAACACGGCGGGCGCATTGACGATGACCGACGTTCCATGCGGCACCATCGCATGATCGCCCGGCCAGCCATCCGGAGGCAGCTCCTTGGCCAGCCCCGCCACCGCATACGACATCCCATGCGGAACATGGCACCCCGCGTTGCCAAAACCAATCCCGGCCAGCATCCCCGCAAACATCAGCCCCTCCAGCGGCTCCAAGGCCTCCGGATCCGCCAGGGACGGCAGCAGGTGCTCGCCAATCAGACGGATGGAGCGCAGGCAAGCCAGGTCGCTGTAGGGGTTCGCCCCTTGACTAAGCGGGCGCTGAGTCGGCGTCTCCGGAGCCGGGCGGTGCGTAAAGGGGCGGGCCGTCACCGACTCACAGGCATGGCTGAAGACATCCAGCCCGTTTGCCGCCCGGACCGCTGGGGGCAGCGTCTGCAGCGCCGACGGATCCAACACCCCCAGGCTCGGACGAAGCGCTGCGTGCGAGATTCCGGACTTCACTCCCAGCTCCAGAAAATCACAGATCGCAATGCCTGTGCACTCGCTGGCCGTCCCAAACGTCGTGGGGCAAGCAATGTGAGGCTTCAGCGGTCCCGGAACCGGCTGGGCGCGTCCAATCGGAGCGTTGACGTAGGCAAACAGGTCTTCGGGCCACGTCGAGTAGAGGTTTGCCGCCTTTGCCGTGTCCATGCACGAGCCGCCTCCGACTGAGAGAAAGCCATCAAAGCGTCCCTCCTGCGCAAAGCGGGCACCGGCCTGGAAGGCCCGGTCGGTTGGCTCCACCTCAACTTCAGCAAACACGGCCACATCCAGCCCTTCGCGCTCCAGTGCCTTCCGGACCGTTTCCACGGGCTCCAGGTGCTGCACCCGCGGGTCGGTGAACAGCGCCACTCGGGTCATCCCGAGCGCCTTTGCATCCGCTCCAACCTCCTGGAGCGCGCCCCAGCCGAATTTGATCTTGGGGGCTTCCACGGTGAAGGCACGGTCGCCGCCTTCGCTGAAGGAAAAGTAAGCGTCCAGCATGGTTCCTCCTTGGAAATCAGGTGAGAGGGGGATCTGACGATCCCGTTGGGCGGGAAATCAGGTGGCTTCCGGAGCCGTGTAGCCTGCAGGCGCGACGCCCACTTGGTTGCCGCCTTGCTCCTGAGCGAGGTCAACGGCATGCTCCACCGCCAGGATCAGGTTCTTGCGGGTCAGGGAGTCGGTCAGCGCTTCCGGATAAGACGCCACCCCCATGGTCACGCTGACCTTGAAGTGTGTGTCCTTCCAGACAAAGTCGAAGGCCTGGATGTCATCGTGGATCTTCTGGGCAAAGTCCTGGGCGGCGATGGAGTCCATGCCCTTCATGGCCACAATCAGCTTCTCACCAAAGTAGCGGGACGGGATGTCGCTCTTCCGGCAGTGATTCTGGACCAGGGTCGCCAGCTGCTTGATGACGTAGTCGCCCCCTTCAAACCCGTGGGTGTTGTTGACGTCCCGGAAGTGGTCAGGATCCACCAGCACCAGAGACAGCGGCGTTTGCCGCTTGCGGGCTTCCTTGATCAGCCCTTCCACATGCTGGGAGAAGGACTCACGGGTGGCCAGCTGCGTCAGCTCGTCCAGCTCGATCTTCTGGCTACCGGCATCCTGCTCGGCAGCCTCCAGCAGGTCTTCCACCGTCAGGGTTTCGCCTTCGCTGTCAGGGAAGGCGCCAACTCCGACACAGACGGACACATGGAAGGTCTTGTCCTCCCAGGTAAACTCGTGCTCATTGATGAGCCGCTTCACCTTGTTGGCGTAGCTCTGTGCCGCCTGTCGGTCGAGGTTCGGCAACGCAATGATGACCTTCTCACCATGGTAACGGGCCGGGACGTCAGACTTGCGGGCTTGCTCCTGCACCACCTGGGCAAAGGTCCGGATCACCTCGTCGCCACACTCGAAGCCGTACTTGTCGTTCACCAGGTGGAAGTTATCCGGATCCACCACCACCACAGAGAGGGGGTTGTCGCTCTGCTGCGCCTTGGCCAGCAGGTCACCGAGGGTGCGCATGAAGTAGGCCCGGTTCGGAAGCTGGGTCAGGTCGTCGGTGTAGTTGTCAATGGCGGCATCCACCTGGTTGCCCCCCTTCTCCTGGGCCAGCTCCACGGCATTCTCAGCGGCCAGCACGAGGTTCTTGCGGGTCAGGTTGTCCTTGAGCACCTCCGGATACGAAGCCACCCCGAGGGTCACGGGCACACTGAAGTGCTCCCCACGCCAGATGAAGTCGTAGTCCATGATGTCGCGGTGGATCTGGTTCGCAAAGTCCATTGCGGCGGCGGTGTCCAGATTCCGGAGCACGACAATGATCTTCTCGCCAAAGTAACGGGCCGGGATGTCGCTCTTGCGGGTATGCTTCTTGACCATCTTCGCCAGTTCCTGAATGACGTAGTCGCCCCCCTCAAATCCGTAGGCATTGTTGATGTTCTTGAAGCTGTCCGGATCCACCAGCACCACCGCGAGGGCATGCTGCTTCTTCTTCGCCTCCTCGGCCAGGTCGTCAAAGAGCCGGTTGAAGGTGTCGCGGGTGGCCAGCTGGGTCAGCTGATCGATCTCGATCTTCTGGGAACCGGCATCCTTTTCTGCGGCGGCAATCAGCCCCTCCACACTCAGGTTCTCCTCACCGATGTCCGGATACGACCCCACTCCGACGCTAACGGTGACCCGGAACATCTTGTCTTCCCACACAAACTCGTGCTCATTGATCAGGCGCTGCACCTGCTGTGCGTAGTTGCGGGCGGCCTCGAGGTCGAGGTTCGGAAGGGCAATGATGACCTTTTCCCCGGTGTAGCGAGCGGGAACGTCCGCCTTGCGGGCATGGCGCTTGACGACCTCGGCAAAAGTCCGGATGACTTCATCGCCACACTCAAACCCATACTTGTCGTTGACGAGGTGGAAGTTGTCTGGATCCACCAGCACCACCGACAGAGCGCCCTTGGTGCGCTGCGAGCGGGCCACAAAGTCGCCCAGACGCCGGAGGAAGAAGTCGTGGTCGAAGAGCTTGGTGAGGTCGTCGATGTCTTCCGGACGGACCTGCTGGAAGCCCTTGATGTGGATGTTGCCCAGCAGCTTCTTGGCCAGGTTCTGGAACGGTTCAACCGTCAGACCGACCGCGACCAGGAGCACCACCTTGAAGTAGAAGGAGTCTTCGGCCAGGTCGTCCACATAGGGCTCTGTGGTCGCATCCAGAAACGCGAACAGGACCATGACCACGACCGCAACAATGTAGTCGGAGATGTTTTCGGAGTACCCCATGCCCCGGAGCACACCGGAGATGAGGAGCAGCACCATCAGGAAGCCCAGCTGTGCCGAGTAGAACCACCACGTTTCATACCAGGGGGGCTCCACCACAAAGGTGAAGGACACCGGTTCACTCCGGGCCCCATCCTTCCGCATGGCCTTGACGTGGAAGACGTACTCCTTCCAGGTCAGGTTCGTGTATTCGCGGAAGGGGCGTATCGACCACTTGGACCAGTCATCCTCCATCCCTTCAAGGTAGGTCTGGTACATGACGTCGCTCGGGTAGGTGTAGTCGTTCGAGGTAAAGGTAAAGCGAACGGCGTTCTGCTCATAGGGCAGGATCCGGGTCGTCAGCGGAGACTCGTTCCGGACCGCAATCCCACCGAGTTCCTTGAAGAAGTTTCCGGCAAAGAGGTTCACCTCGTCCTGGATGCTCTCCACCTGCCGAATGAGGGGGGTGAACTCCGGATCCTCTCGCACCAGCGGGGGGCGGGCCGAGACAAACATCTCCACATCTGGAGGAACCGTCGGGGGCTCTTCCAGGGGGATGAAGGCATAGACACCGGCGCTGCTCGCGAGCCAGGTGTTGTCCTTGAGGTCCTGAAAGATGCTGAAGACGTTCTGCTCCGGGATGTGCATCTTCTCCAGCACCGTCACCGTCTCTTCATTGAAGTCGAGGCGGACAATGCCCACTCGGTCCACCGCAAGCAGAAACACGCCGGGCGACACCTCGGTTCGGGCGGTCACCAGGTGGTTCTCAAAGACGTCCTGATTTTCGTACTCCAAAAACGTAAAGGCTTCCCGCTCCGGAGTGCCTTCATTCGCCGGGGAGTCAAGAGCCGGGTCATACAGAAGCAGGCCCTTGTCCTGAGTCACCAGCAGCAGGCGCCCGCCCGGAAACGGCAGCATGGCGTGAGCCAGGAAGAAGTTCCCCTCCGGGACGTTGCGCAGAACCCCATCCACAATGCGCATCAGACCATAGTCGCTGTCCAGGACGTAGAGGGTGTCGCCGATGGGGGTCACCTTGTAGAGGTAGCCCTCGGTTTCAATTTGGGTAAACACCCCATCCTTGTAGCGCAGCAGCAGCTGCTCGAACAGGAACAGCAGCTCGCCATCCGGACGCTTCAGGCTCTCCAGCAGCGGCCCCAGCAGCTCCCAGTCCTCCACCTGAATCTGGTCCTTGAGGGAGATATACGTGGTTTAGCCGTCGCTGTTCGGCGGCAGGTAGCCCAGCTCGCCGTAGCCCCCGACAAATACCCGTCCGTTGTCATCGGTGATCAGGCTGGAGCCCCCGCCATCACCAGGCATCTTGATGAGCCGCCAGGTGCTGCTGTCAAACTCATAGACCCCATTGAAGGTCGCAAAGTACATCACCCCACGGGAATCCTGAGTGGCATCCCACACCACGGGCTCCGCCTCGTAGTTGGCCACCGCGTACTGGCGCAACACGCCCACGTCCCAGCGGTCAAACGCCTGGGCGCTGCCTCCGAGCAGGAGGAGCAAGGTGATGATGATCCCGAATCCGTATCCCCAGCGCTTCATTTACTCAATCTCAAAGGTGATGAAACGGGTGGAACGGTTGTTGACCCAGTCGTCAACCTGAATGTCGAGGGTGATGCTCCCCCGGATGGGGAGGCGGCTGATGGCCCGGCGGTACAGGCGTTTGTTGCGACCATTCAGGGAATAGAACACCTCCCGAACTCCACTTTGCGGATCCTTGGTGTCAATGTGCAGCAGGCTGCCCCGTCTGATGAAGAACTTCCCGTCACTTTCCCGGAAGGGCGGCGTGCTGCGGATCGCCACTTCCGGGTTGGTGGCATCGACCATGAAGCTCAGGGATTTCTGTTCCTCGGTGTTGCCCACCTCATCGACCGAGTAGTAGCTCAGCTCGTACCGTCCAGTTTCCTTGATGCGGATGGGCCCCTTGTACGGCTGCTGCTTGCCGCCGTTGATGCGGTAGACCGTTTGGCGGATGCCCGCTCCTCCATCAGAAGCCAGGAGGCGGATCTCGGTGTCCGCATTGAGGTACAGCTCCCCCCGGTACAGGTACTGCGTGCCCACCACCTCATGAGACGTCACCGGAGCGGTCAGGTCGAGGTAGAAGTCCTTCGATTGCCGAGGAGTCGTGTTTCCCACCCGATCCAGCGAGCTGAAGGAGATGGTGTGCCGGCGCTCCACCTCCGGAAGCCCGAAGGTGTTGGTGTACGGCTCCATCTCGCCCGTGTCAAAGGCATAGAGGATCTTGAGGACTTCGCTGGACTTTTCCTTGGCACTGAGCGAGAAGGTCGTGGTCCGAGAGACATAGGTCCGGCCATTGTTCGCAAGGTGCTGCTCGCCCCGGACCCGCAACGAAACGGCAGGAGGCTCGTGGTCCAGCGAGAAGTTCAGCTTCCGGACCGTCTCCTTGTTCCCCACTTCATCGACCGCGTAGTAGGTCAGCAGGTGGTCGCCTTCCGGCAGGTTCCGGAGGGTCGCTGCCGTCAGCGGACGTCGATAGAGCTGCTCGGTGCCGTTGTCAAAGGAGTAGTAGATCCCGGCCACGCCCGAGAGGCCGTCGTCAGACCTCAGCTCAATGGTGGTTTGAGAGGAGAGGGTGCTTCCGAAGAAGGCGCCTTCAACCGTGTGGGTGGTCAGGGGCGGAGCCAGGTCGATGCTGAACTCCATGGAGCGCACCTTTTCGGCATTTCCCACCTTGTCCAGGGCGTAGTAGCTGACGCGGTACACCTTCTCGCTGAAGAAGAGCTTGATCGGCTCCTCATATTCCACAAATCCGGAGCCATCAATCGAGTAATAGAGAGCTTCCACGCCCGACTGCTTTTCCTTGCCTGCATCGCGAGCCGTCAGTTCCAGCACCAGGCCTTCACTGTAGTACGTGGTGCCCCCTCGCTCAAACTTGTTGGCCCCCTTCAGGCGAGCCGTGGTTCGAGGATCCGTGTCGTCAATGTTGATCCGGAAGAGCCGCTTGGTGCCCGGAATGCCCACCCCAAGGGCCTGAGAGCCCCCCTGGCTGAAAAACAGCGACTGCGGATCCTTGTCGTCCGGATCATAGGCCATCTGGAAGTACGGAGCATCCTCTTCCGGAGAAACCGAGAGGCGGAGGAAAAACTCCAGACCCGCGGCGCCCATGAGTCCATGCTCATCGCTCACAAACCAGTGCTTGCGGTGCGAGACCCGCCCGTCGGGACCAATGGAGCTTCCGGCCGCATCGTCTCCACCCGACTCGCCGGCACCCGCCCAGCGGGCCTGATCGACGCGGACCAGCAGCACCTGTGGTTTTTCCTGATTGTTGACGTTGTCAATGGAGTAGAAGCGGATGGTGTAGTCGCCGTCTTCACTCCAGCTCAGAGGCTGATCGTACGGCTGACACTCCTGATCGTTGATGCAGATCATCGTCTTCTCCACCCGAGATTCCAGGTCGGTGGCTTCGAAGAAGATGGAGGTGCTGGGGCCAATGATGACGGTGTCATCATTCCACGACGATGACCCGGAGATGCGGTATCCGGTGGTCGGAGGGGTGCCGTCTACGTAGACCCGCCGGCGGTAGATGCCTTCGTTTTCCGCCTTGTCGGAAACACGGGCGCCAATCCAGTGCAGCCCGGCTTTTTGAGGAGGCAGAAAGGGATCGGTGTACGGAATCCACTCCGCATCATCCAGGTTGTAATCGAGGCTCTTGATCTCTGAAAATTCGTCGCGGGCCACCAACCGGATGGGCGATGAGCTGGAGACGTAAACCACGCCATCTTGCCGGTATTCGCGACCCTCCACCTTGATCTCCAGCTCCGGAGGCTGGTTGTCATGCTGGAAGGGCACCGTCTGCCACGCCTCAGCGTTCTTGACCCGGTCCACGGCGCTGACGTAAAGCGTGTGGGCGCCCGGAGGAATGTCCTTCATTTCCAGTGGCTTCCGGTAGACCTGCTCCTTGCCTTCATCAATGCGGTAGCGGATCCGGTCGACTCCGGAGGCCCCATCTTCGGCCTGGAGCACCAGTCGTCCTGCTGTGGCAACCGCCCGGTTCAGGTGCGGTCCTTCCGGAATCACCTGGGTCACCGGAGCCGTCAGGTCGACCACCAGGGTCAGGTCCTGAAGCGGCTCCTCGTTGCCCACATGATCGACGGAGAAGTACTTGAAGGTGTGCACCCCATCTACGGCCAGGTTGAGCTTGAGGCCTGCGGCAGGAACGTAGGGTTTGCCTTCATACGAGACCCAGGTCTTCCAGACTCCGGAAAGGGCATCGGTGGGGACCAGCTCAAACTGGGAGTTCTGCCCAATGAAGTCGCGCTCCGGGGTTTCGTAGGAGGGGGTCTCGGGGTAGTTGGGTTGGGTTTCCGGGGGGGTGCCGTCGCCAATGACCGTGTAGGCTTCCGACTTCACCGCCAGGTTGCGGACCAGGTTTTCCCCTTCTTTCAGCGGAATGCCGCTCTGCTCCTTGGGGTCGGGAACCGAGACCGCGTCTTCCGCCTCAGGCTGGAGCGCCAACCCGAGGAAGACCGGCTGCCGCAACGGGGCATACGTGATGCCGTCATCGTTGACGTAAACCCGCGGCTGATGCTGAGGAGCCTGTGGCCACTGGCGTTCCTGAGCCTGCAGCGGTCCCCACGCCAACAGAGCCCCCAGCAACCCGACGGTTCTTAACCCATGCCACTTTGCCACCAAGCAAGCTCCGAACAACCTGAGTTTGATCTATCTATTGCTGAGGAACAATCCGGAATTCAGTTACCTGAGTAGCCTGATTCTGAACGTTGTCTTCTGCCCGCACCGAAATCCGGAAGCGCCCCGGCTTGTCAAAGAACAGGGTTTCTCCGTATGCCTTGTAAGGCTCATCATTGAGGGCAAATTCCAGCTTCCGGACGTTGGCCGAGTTATCGGTTGAGGTCAGGTACAGCAGGGTGTTGATGGGGAAGATCTTCACGTCCACGCCGTCTTCCTTCTCCACACGAAGGGGATCAATGCTGAAGATGGTCAGGATCTGCGGCGGCGTGTTGTCCACAATCAGGAACAGCGGAGAAGACACCTCCCGGTTGTTGACCCGGTCAATGGACCAGTAGCTGAACATGTACTGGCCTTCTACCGGAATGACAATGTCCTGCTCATAGGTGGTTTCCGCCTCGTTGCCCAGTCGGTAGCTGGTGGTCTGCACCCCTGCCAGGTCGTCCTGAGCGCTCAGGCGCACCTTCGTGTTGCCAGTCAGCCACACGGCGCCAATGCCCTGACTGAAGTGCGGCCCCAGGAACTCGTGAGACGACTTCGGAGGCATCGCATCCATGACCACATCCAGCGTTTTGGGCTCCGACTCGTTCCCCAGGCGGTCTCGGCTCTTGAAGATGACCTTCATCTCGCCAGGCGCCACCCGAGGAATGAACGGGGTCACGTACTCGCTGTAAGGCAGCTCGTTGATGCGGTACTGAATGGACTGCGGCTGAGACCGGAGGTCCGTTGCATCCAGCTGCACCCGGGTCCGTGGAGAAACGTACTGCCGGTCGTTGACCAGGGCCACATCGCCAATGAGGGTGGCCTCGACTTCCGGAGCGGTCCGGTCCAGCTCGAAGCGGTACTCGCGGGCCACTTCCACGTTGTCCACCTGGTCAATGGCAAAGTAGTGCAGCACCCGCTCCCCATCCGGAAGGTCCTTGACGGCAATGCCGGTTTCCGGATTGTACTGGCGGGTGGTGCTTTCGTTATCGAAGCGGTAGCGGATTTCCCGAACCCCCGAAAGCTGGTCACCACTGGTGAGCAGGATCACACTCTGCTGCGAGAGGATGTCGCCCAAAAAGTTGTTGGTCACGGTGTGTGTGGTCGTCGGTGGGGTCAGGTCCACCGTAAACAGCACCTCCACCGGTTTGCTGGCGTATCCCACGTGGTCCACGGCGTAGTGACGCACCAGGTAGGTTTTTTCCTGATTCAGATTCAGCGGATTTTCATAAACGCCGTACGGCACCCCATCGACAGAAATGTACGCGTCTTCAATTCCGGAGAGGTCGTCCACCGAACGCAGCGTGCCGATCAGTCCTCGCCCGTAGTAGGTCATCTTCGAGGATTTGTAGATTGGAGCATCCGTGAGGTTCAGGTTGGTCTCCGGAGGCTGGCCATCGGCAATGAACTTGTACAGCGTCTCTTCTTCTGTCAGGTAGTTGACCCAGCGGATGAACTGCCGCCCCGGAATTTCCAGGCGGATGCCTTCCGTTTGCCGCTCCTGCTTGCCCCCTTCAGCCAATTCCTGAATCGTTTGCAGCAAGAACGTCTGAGCGCCTTCTTCCGGAGACGAGGCCAGCCGAATCCACACCGGCTTGTCCATGGGCCAGTAGACCATTTTGGAGCTGCTGGTGTACACCTTGAGCTCATGCTTCAGCGGTACGGGAACCGGCTGCGCCCACAGGCTTCCGGCGCCCAGCAAGGCAACCAGGAGCCCTAAATTGATCTGCAAGAAAAGAAGCGCGCCACGGTTAAACATCTGAGGGTCCTCAAGTATGAAAAAAAGAAGGGTGCTGGTCAGGGCTTATCGAAAAGCTTAAATTTCGCAACTATAGCACTGGTCTTGCACAAAGGCCATGCTAGAGTTTGGGCCAGGTCCCGAATTTGAGGCATCAGCGCCGCAATTTGCGTTCCAGAATGGTTTGCAGCTCCACGTCACTCAGCAGTTTTTCGAGCCCGCCTCCGGGAAACAGCCGGGCCCAGCGGTACGCCAGGTCAGCGCCCAGCCCGTGTTCCACGCCAACGGGCGGCTCCTTCATGACCTGCTTGAAGGCATCGTTCACCGAGCGGGCCAGCCGGGTGTAGTAATGGTCGAGCACCTCGGCGGTGCTCCCCCCGGCTCGCCAGGCTTCCTGGTACCACTCCATCGCATTGAGCTTCACAATTGTGCTCCGGGGGTAGCCGGAACACATCAGGTTCCACGGATCGCCCTCGCGGTGCTGATCGCCAGCGCTCCGGAAGTCGGTCCGCAGCACCACTGCCGGGATGTCCAGCATCTTCGCAAAGAGGAACTCCACCACGGTTCCGGAGTCCAGCTCCAGCCCATCAAAGTTGAGCAAGATGAGGTCGGCCTTCAGGACCTCCAGCAGGTCCTGATTCCGGATCTCCACCGAGCGCCCGCTCGTCTGCTCCAGGTTCTGGGGCAGCACGCAGCGGTACTCGCTTCCGGACTCGCGCTCAATGGCTTCTGCGAGCAACAGGTTCCCGATGAGGTCCTTGTGGTTGAACAGATCGCCGGCAAAGTAGATGGAATGAGTATGCATCAGCAGGGCTCCTCTGGGTGAAAAAGCGAATCAGGGGTTGATGAAGGTAAAGGCGGCACAGCGGCAGCTTCGTGGATCCGGAAGCGGCGCCGCGTCCTCTTAGCGCGCAGGGCGGACCTCGCCCACCCGGAGCTCGTTTCGGTTCCGGAGTTCCTGTGACACCGAAAACGAGGGATCCCGGGGGCGAACGCCGAGTTGGTTCAGGACCTCGCTCAAGGCGACTTCCGCAGCACGAGCCGCGCCGTCTTCCACCTTGAGGGCAAGGCCCACGCCCTGTTCCGGAACGGTTGCGGCATACACGCCTTCCGCGCCGCCCTTGCAGACCACCTGGTCCCCAAAGGCTTCCATGACGCGGGTGCAGTGCCGCCCGGTTCCGGCCACATAATAGGGTTCCGCCAGCATGGCCGCCTGCAGGCGTCGCGCAGCCGCAGCCCAGTCTTCCGGAAGCCCCACCCCGGTTCCAAAGCGGGCCATGCCCCGGGCCAGTGCCTGAAGCGGCACACACCACGTTGGAATGGAGCAGCCGTCAATGCCAACCGGGACCTGGTTCAGGTCGAGCCCCATCGTCTGCTCAAGGGCCTGCTGAATGTGCTGCTGAACCGGGTGCTCCAGCTGAACGTACCCCTTCGGGTCCACCCCCAACTGGCGCGCCACCGAGAGAAACCCGGAGTGCTTTCCGGAGCAGTTGTTGTGGAGCGCACAGGGCGTTTCGCCGCGTCGGGCCAGGGCGTAAGCCGATTCTTCGTGCGTGGGCCAATGCTGGCCACACTCCAGGTGGGCATCGGTGCAGTCGATGCGCTCCAGCCACTGAGACACTGCGGCAATGTGCCGCTCCTCAGAGCCGTGAGAGGCACAGGCCAGGGCCAGCTCCACCTGCTGCAGCCCCCAGCGGTCTGCCGCTCCGGAGAGGATCAGTGGCAGCGCCTGCAGAGGCTTGGACGCCGAGCGGGGGAAGGTGGGGTAGTCGGGGTTGCCCCACTGACGCACCACCTGACCAGCGGCATCCAGTACCACCGCATGCACCTGATGCCGGCTCTCAACGACGGGGCCGCGGGTGACTTCAATGCAAAGGGGGGCAGCTTGATCCGAAGCAGCCGACATGCGATCTCCTGACACAAAAGTTAGCGAGAGTTAGGCGGAAATCTGGTGCTTGACCTGCCACGCCACCTGCATCGCATTCAGGCCATCCTGCGCCGACACCTTCGGCTGCGTCTTCGTCCGGATGCACTCCAGGAAGCTCTGGACCTCTTCCAGCAGAGCGTCTCCGCGCTCCAACTGCACCACCTCCGGCTTGAGGGTTTCCGGGTCAATGCCCTCCTGCAGTTCCACCTGAAGCCGCCGGGCCTGCCCGGTTCCGTAGTCGAGCGAGAGGTAGAGCCCGGGCTGGAAGATGCGCATGCGGCGTTCCGCCTTGTCAGAAACACGGCTGGCCGTCAGGTTCGCAATGCACCCTCCCGGAAAGCGCAGGCGGGCGCTGGCCAGGTCGCTGCTGGGGGTGATGATGGAGACCCCGTTCGCTTCCACCTGCTCAGGCATCTCCCCGACCACGGCCAGGACCAGGTCGATGTCGTGGATCATCAGGTCGAGGATGACGTCCACATCCGTTCCTCGCTTGGGAAACGGAGCAATGCGGATGTTTTCAATGAACTGCGGCGTTTGAATCTGCTCCCGGAACCCCGTAAAAACCGGGTTGAAGCGCTCCAGGTGCCCGATCTGCAGAATCACCTCATGCCGGGCCGCCAGCTTTGTCAGCTCTTCGGCCTCCTCAAGGGTGGCGGCAAAGGGCTTTTCCAGCAGCACATGCACCCCCTTTTCCACAAACGGACGGGTGATGGCATGGTGGGCACTGGTGGGCACCACAATGCTCACCGCGTCCACGTGGTCCAGCACCGCAGCCGGGTCGGTGTGCCAGGGCACGCCCAGCTCTTCTCCCACCTTCTGGGCCTGTTCCGGATTCGAATCCACCACCCCGATCAGTTCGCAATCAGGCAGCGCCGCATGTTTTTGGGCATGGAAGCGCCCGAGGTACCCGACTCCGATGACAGCAGTTTTCAGCATGAGTTTGTTCAGCAAAGGTTTGCAGCAACCCCCCTCCGGAACCAGCCGAAGGGGGTGAGCGAGGGGGCTCAGTCCAGACGCCAGTTCCGGATCTGCTGGCCCCCCAGGGCCATGTGGTACCACCCCTTCACCCAGGGCTTGACCAGGTAGGACGCGGTGTAGAAGTAGAGCGGAATCATCGCCGCCTCTTCCTCGGTCAGAATCTGCTCCGCACGGTAGTAGAGCTTCTTGCGCTCCTCCGGATTGGTGGAGGCCATGGCTCGGTCCGTCAGGTCTGCAAACTCCTGGTTGTGCCAGCGCAGGCGGTTGGTGGACTTGGTGGGGTGGAAGACTTCCAGCAGCCAGTTGTTTGCATCCGGATAGTCCGCACACCAGCCAAAGCGGAACAGGTGCGGCGCGCTGGGCTCGGTGGTGGACTTCAGGTAGACCTTCCACTCCTGATTTTCCACCTTGATGTTGATGCCGAGGTTGCGCTTGAGCATCGCCTGAACCGCCTGGGCCACCTTGGCGTGGCTTTCGGACGTGTTGTGCATGTAGGTGATTTCCGGGAAGCCCTCGCCGTTGGGATAGCCCGCTTCCGCGAGCCACTTCCGGGCCTGTTCCGGATCATAGTGGATGCCCACGCCTTCCGACGGATCCACCGACCCAAAAATCGGCGGACGCGTGAAGGTCGTCGCCGGCTCCTGACCTCCGCGGGTCACACGCTCCACAATCGTCTTGCGGTCAATTGCTGCCGAAATCGCCTTCCGGACCTTCGGGTTGTCCATGGGCGCCCGTTCGTTATTGATGGCCAGGTAGTAGGTGCAGAGATCCGGCTGCACCGAGAACTCGCTCCGGTACTCCTCCTTGACCCGGTTCATCTCTGCCGGCGGCATCGGCAGGTAAGACGCCCCCATCAGGTCCAGCTCATTGTTTTCGTACATCGCCAGGCCCGTGGACTCTTCCGGAATGATGTAGTAGTGCACTTCCGGAATGTAAGGCGCCAGGCCACTGACGGCATCCGAGTAGTTCGGATTGCGCTTGAGCACCAAGCGGTCGCCCTTCTTCCACTCGGCCAGGCGGTAGGAGCCGTTGGTGACAATGTTTTCCGCATTCGTCCAGCTTGTGCCATGCGCCTCAATTGCCTTGCGGGGCAACGGACGGTAGGTCCACAAGCCCGCCATGGCCGGAAAGAAGCCGGCGGGGGCATTGAGCTGAAACTCAACCGTGTAATCA
This sequence comes from Deltaproteobacteria bacterium, assembly GCA_038150265.1. Lineage (GTDB taxonomy): Bacteria > SAR324 > SAR324 > SAR324 > NAC60-12 > JAYPUA01. The sequence continues at coordinate 88,042 of JAYOTF010000004.1, forward strand.
TCCAGGGCCTTCACCCCCAGCTGGTCCACGTCTTTTTCGGCACCGGTGTTGATGGCCTCGGCATTCTTGAGGATGTAGAGGACGTAGGCATACGGGGAGGCCGTTTCCGGGAGGATGTTCCGCTTCACGGCGTATTCAATGTCATGGGCCGTCACGGGGGTGCCATCACTCCACTTGACGCCTTCGCGCAGCTTGAAGGTGTAGGTCATGCTGTCGGCACTCACCTGCCAGCTCGTGGCCAGCTCCGGAACCACCTCATAGGTCTTGGGGTTGTAGTCCGTGAGGCCGAGGAAGAGCTGCTCAATGACCTCAATCGAAGAGGAATCCTGAGCCACTCCGGGGTCAAGAGAAGGAATGGCCGACTGCATCGGCAGGCGCAAGAAATCGGGATGATCTGCCGCAAAAACGGTTCCCCCCCAGGCCAGAGCGGCCACGAGGGTGCCCGTCATGAGCGAACGAAGGCTGTGTGTCATAAGAGTCTCCTGAGCAAGAGATTGGGCGAGTGAGGCCGTGGCGAGACTGCAACAGGTTCTTGTTTCTGAGAATGCTTGTCAAGCCACGTTCCGGCAGCCCAGGCGCTTTGGGGGCTAAACCAGAGGCACAAAGGAAAACCGACCCAGCGCCTCTGATTCCAGACCCGCAGGGGTCTTCCGGACCCGGGTCATGGTGCACCCCTGAGGCGCTCCGATCGGCGCCAGCAAGAGGCCACCGGGCTCGAGTTGCTCAAGCAAGGCAGGGGGAAGGGCTTCCGAGGCCGCAGTGAGAACAATCCGGGAATACGGTCCTGCTTCCGGAGCCCCCTGCTTGCCATCGCCCCACTGAACCGCTACCGTCCGGAAGCCAGCCTGGGCGAGGTTCGAGCGGGCAAATGCCACCAGCTCCGGATGCCGTTCAATGGAGACCACCTGCTTCGCCAGCACCGCCAGCAGGGCCGCGTTGTAGCCACTTCCGGTGCCAATTTCCAGCACCGTGTCCTCGGGTCCCACCTCCAGCCACTTCAGCATCAGCATCACCGTGGTCGGCTGCGAAATCGTCTGTCCCTGCCCAATCGGCAAGGGAAAGTCCAGGTAGGCTTCTCCCACTCGGTGCGACTCCACAAAGGCTTCCCGGGGCACCTGCTGGAAGGCCTGCAGCACGGCTTCCGGAATGCCTTCCTGCTGCCACTCGCGGAGCAGTCGCTGCTTCTCCGGTTCTCGGGACGCGGCTGCTCTCATGAGGAGCTGCGGGTGGAGGTCAGGTACAGGTGATTGCGGTGCACAACGGGACGCGAGAAGACCGGGAGCAGTTCGGTACTGCCCGCCCGGAAGGCCTCAAGCTGCTGCCGCAGTTCCCGGGCGGTGCAGGCCACGCGTCCGACCCCCAGGCGGGTGCCGGAAGCCCCGACGATTTCCACCAGATCCTTGACGTCAAAGCTCCCGGTCACGCGCACAATGCCTTTGGCCAGCAGGCTCTTGTGGTGATCCCGCAGCGCGGCTTCTGCTCCTTCGTCCACCAGCAGGCTGCCCTGGCTCAGTGCTCCTGCCGCGAGCCACTTCTGGTAGCCGTTCACCTTGCGTCCGGTGGCCACGAAGTGGGTTCCGTTGCGCTTCCCCGAGAGCACTTCCAGCACCCCAGCGGGCGCCTTGCCCTCGAGGATATGGGTGTGGATGCCAAACTCCATGGCCATGCCGGCGCACCGCACCTTGCTTTCCATGCCGCCCTTGCCCACCTGCGTTTTGGTAGGACGGCACCAGTCCAGCACCTCCTTGGTGACCTCCGTCACTTCCGGAACCACCAACGAACGCCGACCGGCCGGCGTCTGCTCCTCCCGCAGCAGGCCGGGGGCCGTGGTCAGAAACACCATCCGATCCGCCCCGGCCACAGCGGCTGTGTAGACCGCCAGCTGGTCGTTGTCACCAAACTGATGGATCTTCAACTCCTCGGTGGCCACCACATCATTTTCATTGACGATGGGCAGCACCCCTGCGTCCAGCAGGCCACTGAGGGTGCTTCGGATGTTGAGGTACGACGAACGCTCCCCAAAGTCCTGGCGGGTCAGCAGCACCTGCGCGACCGCAATGCGGTGCTCTCGGAAAAAATCGCCATAGATCTGCATCAGCCGCGCCTGTCCCACTGCCGCCAGGATCTGGCTGGTCTTCAGCGAGTCCGCAGGAGCCTTCTTCAGGTCCACCAGTTCCCGTCCCGCTCCCACCGCTCCGGAGCTCACCAGGATGACCCGGTGCCCCCGGTCCCGGATCGTCGCAATGGTGTGCGCCAACTCACTGATGAGGTTGTAGTCCAGGCGCCCGTTCGGACGCTGCAGGACGTTGGTTCCAATTTTTAGAACAAGGCGTTGCGAGGGCATGGAAGGCAATCCGGACCAGTCAATTCAGCAAAACTTAATTTTTTAACACACTCACCAAAAAGATGCCATGAGCGACGCCTCACTCGACCGTGTTTTCGGTCAATTTTTGTTTTTGGCTGGCCTAAACCAACGGATGCCCTACCTTGAAAAATATGGAAAACTGGACACCCTCTGAAAGGGTGATGAATTTTCCTGCCGAGGGGTCCCGCCTCTCGGCAGAGTCGGCAACCGAGTTGAGCCTGAGGCTCGCGCTACCGGCTGCGCGGGGGCTGCTTCCGAAACGCCTGGTGCGGTCCGGAGGTGATGCCCCAGAACCCAACTCTTCCTGACAATCCCAGACCCGGCGAGCCCCTCATGTCCCTGAATGATATTCGTGTCCGTGACCTCCCGATTTATCAGGAGCCACTCCAGGTGCTGGAGATCCTGAAGCGTCAATTTCAGCGTCCGCAATCCCAAATGCGAGCGGCCAAGAAAAATGCCATTGTCAGTGGCGCGCTCAAGGGAGTGGGCCAGGCCATCAAGTCTCGCAAGCTCCCGCCGGCACGAGACCTCGATGCGGCAGGAACCCGACTCGCTCAGGCGCTGGGAGGCGACGCGCTGCAACTGGCCTCGGCCCTGCAAAACGATCCCTGGGACCTCAATGCCCGGACCCAGCTCATCCTCCAGTTTTCCTCCAGCCCCTTGAAGAGCAACCTGGCGGCGCTGACAGACGCCCTGCTGCTGGCTCACGCCAACAACCTGGATCCGGTTCAGCTCAAGCAGTCCTCCCTCTACCTCGCCAGCCACCTGCAGTCGCTGCTGCTGGTCACGCTGCACGATGCCCTCCGGGAAGATGAGGCGCGTCTGGCGGAAGAGGAATCGACGGATGAACGCACCCAAAAGCAGCTCAAGGAACTCCGGAACAGCCGCTCCTACGTGGGGGAACTCGCCAAACTCCTCAAGGCCAAGGGGGGAAATGGACCGCTGGCCTTCAAGTACAAGGAAGTCGCCCTCGGCGGCAAACCCACGCCCAAGCAGCAGCAGGACCTCAATACGCTGCTCCGCCTGCTCGTCGGACTGCCCCTGCTGCGTGATCAGCAAGGCACCTTGCTTGAAGCCCTCCGGAAAGCCGACCCCAATTCCCTGCTCCTCAATTTCTATGAGGCCGAGTCCCGGCGCATGGAGGTGTTCACCCTCCAGCTGCAGAACCGCTTTCTGAAAAAACCGGAGCTGACCCAAAAGACTTCGCAGTTGCTCCAGGAGGCCCTGCTCTTTGCGCAGAAAAACGTCGACAACCTCGGCGTCAACCCGCAGCCTGGATTCGAAACCAACTGCCTGCTGCAACTCGCAACCCTCTGTTCGCAGGCCATTGTGCAGGTTCGACGCAGCCGCGAGTCCGTCTCCGACAGCCTCGCCACCCTCAGCAACCGAACCCTCGAGACCCTCCGCAAGCGCTCAGACGACCCCAAGGTCGCCAAGGCCATCAACCAGTTGGTCCGGGCCACCGAGCTCTGACCTCCTGACTCGGCTGAGCCCGCTGCGGGGCTTTGCGCCCAAAATGACTGACTAGTCATTTTTTATTGACGCAGAAGCATGGGGTTGCTTTACTGCTGACACAGCCGATTTTCTGTCTCTTGATCGTAAGATGAGTTCCGTTTCCAAACGTGATGCCCTGTTAGACACCGCCGAGGCCCTGTTTGTACGCGACGGCTTCTGGGGAACCACCACCGCCAGCATTGCTCGTGAAGCTGGGGTGGCCACCGGAACGCTGTTTACCTACTTTTCCTCGAAAGACGAGTTGATTGACGAGGTGTACATGCGCATCAAGGCGACGGCCTTTGCCTCCACCAGTCCCGCGTTGGAGCCGGCTCCGCTTTCAGAAGACGGGTTTCGCCTCATCATGGAAAAGTACATCCGCTGGGGGTGTGCCCACCCTCAGCAGTACCGGCTGTTGCTGCAGCTTCGGCAGGAAAACGTGATCAGCCAGCGCGTTCAGGAGCAGGTGGAAGAAGGCGGCCTGAGCCTGTTGCAGCAGGGCATTGAGAGGGGCCTGATCGAATCCCTCGACCCGTCCTTTCTCTACAGCATGGTGGCGGCTCAATGCGAGGCGGCCATTCAGTATGCTCTGGATCACCAGCTGGATGCTCCGGAAGTCGAAGCATTTGCGCGGCAGACATCTTCCCTCATCTGGAAATTCTTGACCCCTTGATGGTCCCTCACTCCCTTCCCTCAGGAGCCTCATGAAACAGCTCACCATCAACAACCAGGTCGTCACGGTCGACGTGGACGATGACACGCCCCTTCTGTGGGTCCTCCGCGACGAAGTGGGCCTCACCGGAACCAAGTTTGGATGCGGAATTGCGCAGTGTGGCGCCTGCACGGTCCACATCGATGGCGTCCCGGTCCGCTCCTGCAGCTACCCGGTCAACTCGGTTCCGGAATCGGCTCAGATCACCACCATTGAAGGAATCGGCGCCAACGGACTTCATGCGGTGCAGCAGGCGTGGCTCGAGGAACAGGTGCCGCAGTGCGGCTACTGCCAGTCCGGACAGATCATGGCGGCCACAGCGTTGCTGGCCACCAACCGTGCTCCCAGCGACGCGGAAATTGATGCTGCCATGACCAACATCTGCCGCTGTGGCACCTATCCCCGCATCCGCAAGGCGATCCGCCGCGCTGCTGAACTGATGGCCTAAGGAGTCGACCATGCCAATCACTCGTCGCAAGTTTCTCTATTCGTCTGTTCTCACCGGACTCGCCGGCAGTGGCCTGCTGCTGGGCTGCTCCTCCACCTCCAAGCAGATCCTCAGTGTTCCGGAACCTGCTGACACGGCCCTTGGGCTCTGGATCCGGATCGGATCGGATGGCACCATCACCCTGGTGATTCCGGCGGCCGAAATGGGACAGGGCGTCACCACCTCCCTTTCCACCATTGTTGCCGAAGAACTGGAGGTCGATTACGAGTCGATTCAAACCGTTCTGGCTCCGGCGAATGAGGAGTACAACAACCCGGAAATGGGCATGCAGGGAACCGGAGGCAGCAACTCGGTGATCGCCTGGTGGGAGCCCCTCCGCAAGCTGGGGGCCTCTGCCCGGGTGATGCTGGTGCAAGCAGCGGCGAATCGCTGGCAGGTTCCCGCTGAGGAATGCACGGTTGAAGACGGAGTGGTCCTTCACCAGGCCTCTGGACGCAGCGCCCGCTACGAGGAGTTGACGGTTGAGGCGGCCCGGCTGGACATTCCGTCGGATCCGCCCCTCAAGGACCCCAAGCGTTACCGGTACGTCGGCAAGTCCGTGCCCCGCAAAGACGGCCTCGAGAAGGTCACCGGAACCGCTGAGTTCGGCATTGATGTCCAGGTCCCCGGCATGCTCTACGCGGCCATTCGACAGTCTCCGGTTTTTGGTGGAACGGTGGCGTCCTTCGATGAGGCCTCCGCCAGGCAGGTCAAGGGCGTGGTGGCCGTGGTTCCGGTTCCGAATGGGGTGGCGGTGGTCGCCGACCGGTTCTGGAGCGCCAAGAAGGGGGCCGATGCGCTCAAGGTGAGTTTTTCCGGTGGAACTTCGGTGGGGGCCTCCAATGCGTCCATCTTGCAGAGCTACCGCCAGGCGCTCGAGGAATCAGGCAAGGCGGAGCTGACGGGCTCCCGGGGGCTTGATGTCGAATACGAGCTGCCCTTCCTGGCGCATGCCACGATGGAGCCGATGAACTGCACCGCTGACGTTCAGCCCGACCGTTGCACCGTCTGGGCCCCCACCCAGTTTCCCGGAGTCGCCCGGACCCGAGCCGCCGAATTGACGGGGCTCGAAGAGGAGCAGGTCACCCTCAACTGCACCTACCTCGGTGGCGGATTTGGTCGCCGGGCAGAAGTCGACTTTGTTGCCCAGGCCGTCTTGATCTCAAAGGCCGTGGGGAAGCCCGTCAAGCTGGTCTGGACGCGTGAGGAAGACACCCAGCACGACTTCTACCGTCCCGCCTACCTGAGCCGCGTTCAGGTTCAGCTCAATGAGCAAGGGGCTCCGGAAAGCTGGGACCACCAGTTGGCCGGACCGTCCATCCTCTCGCAGATCACGAGTCGGCTCATGGGCCTCGAGTTTGCGGGCACCGTCATGAACTGGCTGGACTGGGACATGACCTCCACCGAGGGAGCGGGGAAGATTCCCTACGCCGTGGGTTCGCACAACGTTGACTACACCATTGTTGATCCGGGAGTGCCCGTCGGGTTCTGGCGTTCGGTGGGCAGCTCGCACAACGCCTTCACCGTGGAGTCCGTGGTCGATGAAGCGGCCCACCTGGCGGGGAGGGATCCGCTGGAGTACCGCAAGGCGCTGCTTCAGGAACACCCCCGCTACGTGGCGCTTCTGGACCAGCTTGCCCGGGATTCCGGATGGGGCACCCCGTTGCCGGCAGGCCACGCCCGTGGGGTCGCCATCCATGAGTCGTTCAAGAGCATCGTTGGCGAAGTCGCCGAGGTTTCGGTGGAGAACGGTCAGCTCCGCGTCCACCGCGTTTATGCCACCATTGACTGCGGACGGCACATCAACCCGGACATCATCACGGCACAGGTGCAGGGCGCCATTTGCTTTGGGCTCTCGGCCATGCTGAAGGAGCAGATCACCCTGAAGGACGGGGCGGTGGTCAACAGCAACTTCCACGACTACCCCCTTCTGCGTCTGGCAGAAGCTCCGGACGTGTCGGTGAGCATCATGCAGAACAACGAGGCTCCCGGCGGCGTTGGGGAACCCGGGGTGCCGCCCCTGGCTCCGGCGGTCTGCAACGCCATCTTTGCTGCCACCGGAAAGCGCATCCGCAAGCTCCCGCTGGCTGATCAACTCACGTAATCCGTCCCTTCCGGGTCCTGCAGGCGCCTCCCGGAACCTGCGGGACCTGATCCTCTCGTTTTGTGTCCGCAAGGCCTTGCCCCTCGCGTGGAATTCCCCATCAGGTTTATGCCCCTCAACCGTTCCTTCTTGCTGGTCGTGCTCGTGAGCCTCTTCAGCCTTTCCTTGATGTCCTGCTCCACGTGGCGTGAGCTGGGGGAGAAACCCAGCGGTCCGGAGTTGGCACAACTCGCCCAATCTCCTCAATTTGACGCCGAGCGGCAGCATTTTGAAAATCGGCAGCCGGGGCTGCTGCAACAGATGAACGAGCGCATCACGCTCAAGTCCATCTGGGAGTTTTTCTTCTCCGGAGTCCCCGACCAAACTCCCCGGACCCCGCTTCCGGAGCGCCAGCCGGTTCAGCTCGACGCGTTCCTGGCGCCCAGCCCAGCAGTGAAGTTCATCTGGCTCGGACACTCCACGCTGCTCCTCAATTTGTCCGGAACCATTGTCCTCATTGACCCGGTTTTTTCCAGGGCTGCGTCTCCGGTCAAGTGGGTCACCCAGCGGTTTCAGCCTCCGATTCTGCCGCTTGAGGCCCTTCCGGAGGTGGATGTCATCCTCATCTCTCATGACCACTACGATCACCTGGACATGGAGACGATCGAGTTCTTCCGAGACAAAACGGCTCGGTTCTTTGTGCCTCTCGGGATCTCCTCACACCTGCGCTACTGGGGCATTGATGCCTCCCGGATCACCGAGCTTGACTGGTGGGAGCAGGCGCAGTTTGAAAACCTGACCCTCACCTGCACACCGGCCCAGCACTTTTCTGGAAGAACCGGCCAGAGCATGGTCACGCTCTGGAGTTCGTGGGTCGTGGAGCAGGGAGCGAGCAGGGTCTTCTTCAGTGGTGATTCCGGATACGACCGCCACTACCAGCAAATCGGAGAACGCTTTGGTCGCTTCGACATCGCTTTCCTCGACAGCGGACAGTACCACCCCAACTGGCGGGAGGTCCACAACCTTCCGGAAGAGGCGGTTCAGGCGGCCATCGACCTCAAGGCCGACAGGATGATGCCGATTCACTGGGGGATGTTTCGACTGGCGCTGCATGAGTGGTATGCCCCGCCACAGGAGTCCCGACAGGCTGCTCTCGAAAAGGGCATGCCGCAGATCATTCCGCAGCTGGGAGAGGTGGTGGACCTGAGCCAGCCACCGGCTGTGGAACCCTGGTGGCTCACCCGTTAACCACTGAGGGTTGGGGCCCGGGTCTGGGAACTACAGGAGTGTGGTACGCAACTTGCGAAATGGTTTCCTTCCAGGACGGAGGCCACCCTCAGCTGGTCAGCAGCTGACGTGCTTCATGGATGAACCCTGAGTGACCCATCAGTCTGGCAACAGGCTGACCATGAAACCCCTTTATGGACTCCATCAGAGAAACCCGAGTCTTGCGTGAAAACACGCTGGTCCTTTCGGTTCCGGAAGAATTTCTGCTGGCTGAAGTGGAAATCATCATCCAGAAACTGTCCCGTGGCGCTGAGACTCAATCCGAACGGGACTCCTACTCCAAACTCCTGGCGCGCCTGCATCGGCGCAAGGCCTACGGCACTCTCCACCCGCGGGTGAAGCTCGATGGAATGAGCCTGATCCTGCTGGAGAAGGACTTCTTCTCCGACATCCCGGAAGGAGTGCAAGAAGCGGTTGAGGAACAAGTCAGCCGCCGAGCCGTGGCTCCCAGTTAGGAGAAGGTCACCCCCAGCCCAGGTTGCTCCAGGGGGCGGAGGATTCCGTCCTCAAGGAGGTACCCTCCCTGGGCCGGATCTCGGGTTAGGTCGAGGTCCCCATCCAGGTCCAGGTACCGCGTGTTCGGACACGCCAACGCCTGATGCAGCGCCGCAGCCAGGCTGGTTCGGCTTTCGTCATTGCACCCCCACATCAGATCAATCCCTGACACGGCCGCCAGGTGCGCAATGCGCCGGGCTGGCTCCAGGCCCCCGCACTTCATCAGCTTGATGTTGAAGGTGCCACAGTAGGGCTCCGGATACCCGTAACGCAGCGCGTCGGCCTCGGACTTCAGGCTTTCGTCAAGGGCAAGGTGCTGCCGCTGCTCCGGAGTCAGCTCCCGGAGGGCTTCGGTATCAGACACCTTCAGGGGCTGCTCCACAAACTCCAACCGCAACGCCTCCCGCTGGTCCAGCAGCTTCCGGAGTTCAGCCAAGCCGTAGCCCTGGTTGGGATCCACCCGCAGGACGGTGTCTGCCGGCAGATCCTCCCGGAGCTTCGCCAGCCGTTCCAGGTCTTCTTCCAGGCTCTTCCCCAACTTGACCTTGAGCACCGAAAATCCCTGGGCGCGTTTTTCGGCCGCTTCCTTCAGGGTCTCGTCCAGAGTCCGAAGCCCCAGGGTGTTCGAGGTGGGCAGAGCCTGATGCGCGCGCCCCAGCATTTCAACCAGGGGGACGTCCAGCCGCCGGGCCAGGAGGTCGTGAAGGGCCATGTCCGCGGCTGCCAGGGCTGCGGGATTGGCCTGAAGCTGCTCCTGAAGCGGGCGGAGCAGGCGGGGGAGGTGCCGGATGTCTTCGCCCTCCAGGGCCTGAAGCTGCTCCAGGGCTGCCGCACAGGACGCATCGGTCTCGCCCGTGACGTGCTCTCCGGGAGACGCCGAGCCGCAGCCCAGGACGTGCCCCTCGGCCTCCAGCTCCAGGAAGTGCAGCGTGACGTCCTCGCTGGTGTTGTAGGAAATGCTAAAGGGCTGGGTCAACCGGATGGTCTCTTGCCACACGCGAACACGCTTCAGCTTCATCGGGTCTGCTCCTCTTGAATGAAGGTTTGGATGAGCGGAATCAGGGCCTCAACCCCGTGTTCCTTGGGCAGCATCACCGGCACGCCCAGGCGCTCCTCATGTTCCCCCCGCAGGCCTTCCGCTTCCTTCGGGTTGAGGCACTCCGTGCTGAGCGTCACCGCCAGGGTCCGGGAGCCGTACAGGCGAATCAGCTCCAGGTCGTCCTTGACGTCCGGAATCGGCAGCTCCGCGGCCTGAGCCCGGAAGACGGTCCGCCCCGGCGCATGCTGCAGAATCACCCCCCGGGCCATCGCCGAGCACAGGTACTCCGAGCCGCAGGGGCCTGACGGGTTGCGCAGCGACGACTGGCCTTCAAGCAGAATCAGGTCCGGACTCCGCTCCCGGTCGCACTGCACCACGGCATGCTCCAACTCGCCGGAGACAAAATCATTCGGAGTTGAATCGAAGATGAAGCCGTAGTCGTGTCCGGACTGCATCCACCCGGTTTGCCCCGTGAAGATCATCTCCGTCCGGATGCCTGCCGCATTGCAGGCTTCCCAGAGCCAGCGGGTGGTGGTGCGCTTCCCAACGGCACAGTCGGTTCCCAAAATGGCCAGACGCGGCGCCTTGACCTGTGTGATCTCTCCGGTCCAGAAGTGGAGGTCCATCTTGGAGCGAGGCTTGCGGATGTCGAGCAGCGTCACCTGCTTGCGGGCGGCAGCTTCCACGAGGTGCGGCTTGTCCGAGAGGAACTCGTGCAGGCCGTTCACCACTCCCAGCCCCTGTTCAATGGCCTCTTCAATGACACTGAGCAGCTCCGGAAGCAGCTTGCCGCCTGACGTCGTGATGCCCACAATCGCCACCTCCGGCGGCGCTGCAGACTGCTGACAGGCCTCGGCCACGGACGCAAACACCGGAATGCCGCGCGGGGTTCCATCGACCACCGTGCCTGCGTCTTCTCCCGCCTGATCGGGATCCACCACCCCGACAATCCGGAAACGATCACTGCCCCGGACCAGACCAAAAGCGGTTTTGGCACGATCAAAGTTAAAGGTCTGGGGAGCCAGCACCAACGCATTTTGCATGGAAAATCCTCTGTAAGACGGAAAAAGCGAAGGGCTCTCAGACGCCGGAGAACCCGTTAAGGAAGTGAATCAGGTTGGGGCCCAGGGCCTCTGACAGGTAGCCTCCTTCCTGAACCAGCACCGTCGGGAGACGCAGTTGCCCCAGGCAGGCGCCCATCTGCTCGAACCCCGGAGTCGTCACCGCGAGCCCGGCCAGCGGGTCGCTTTCATGGGCGTCGAGCCCCAGCGCCACGACCAACGCATCGGGGGCAAAGGCCGCCACCCGCGCCAGAGCCTTGTCAAGGGCCTTCAGGTAGCCGGAATCCGCGGTGCCGCGTGGCAGGGGGACATTCAGGTTGAAGCCTTCTCCGGCACCTGTGCCACGCTCCTGAGCATGCCCCCAGTAAAAGGGATAAAACCGGGCCGGATCGGCGTGTAGCGAGACGGTGAGGACATCAGAGCGGTCGTAAAAGATGCTCTGAGTCCCGTTACCGTGGTGAAGGTCGACATCCACAATCGCCACCCGTCCCAGTTGGTTCCGGAGGAACTGAGCCGCAATGGCGGTGTTGTTGAGGTAACAGAATCCGCCCGCCATGTCGGCATGCGCGTGGTGTCCGGGAGGACGGCAGAGGGCATACGCGGCCGCCTGGGTCTCCAGAACCTGTGCGGCCGCCGCCACGGCCGTGTTCGCACTCGCCTGCACCGAAGCCCAGGTGTGGGCGCCAATCGGGCACGCCGTGTCAAAGAGGTGCCACCCCGCCTGCCCCACAGCAGAGTCCGGATAGCCCAGGCCCTGACGGTTCGGGTGGATGTTCGGGATGACCTCCGCCGATCCGGAGTCAATGTACTGCCAACGCCGGTAGATGTGTTCGAGGAACTGGAGGTACTCCGCTGTATGAACCGCCGCAACCGGGCCCCGGCCAAAGGCTTCAGGCGTCCGGACCTCATGACCGTTCGCCTGCAGCGCCTGATGCAGGGCGTTGGCACGAGCGGCGACTTCCGGATTGGGCTGCGGGGCGCCGCTGGAGAGGAAAAACTGAGGCTCATGCTGAAGCTGAGCGGCATCAAAGTACGCGATCATGGTGTCCTACAGGTTGACCTGAGCCTGCCCCTTGAGGGCAAGGAGCTCGCGGGCCTCGTCGGGCGTGGCCACTTCCAGCGAAAGGCGTTCCAGAATTTCCCGGATGCGCTGCACCTGCGCCGCATTGTTGGGCGCCAGCTGTCCCTTGCCCAGGTAGAGGCTGTCTTCGAGTCCCACCCGGACGCTTCCCCCCAGCGTTGCCGCGTTGGTGATCATGCCCATCTGGTGCCGTCCGGCGGCCAGCACAGAAAACCGGTAGTGGTCGCCAAAGAGCTTGTCTGCGGTTTCCTTCATGTGCACCAGGTGCGCGGGATCGGGACCAATTCCTCCCAGGACTCCAAAGATGAACTGAACAAACAGCGGCCCCTTCACCAGCCCTCGGTCCCAGAAGTGCTTGAGGTTGTAGAGGTGCCCCACGTCGTAGCACTCAAACTCGAAGCGCGCGCCTCGCTTCTCCCCCAGCTCATGGAGGATGAACTCGATGTCCTTGAAGGTATTCCGGAAGACAAAGTCACGGGTGTCTTCCAGAAACTGAGGCTCCCAGTCGTGCTTCCAGTCCTGAAAGCGCTCAAGCGCGGGAAAGAGTCCAAAGTTGATGGAGCCCATGTTGAGTGAGCACATTTCCGGACACACCTGCAACGGAGCCTGCAGGCGTTCCTCAACGGACATGTACTGCCCGCCGCCGGTGGTGATGTTAATGACCGCGTTGGTGTTCTGGTGAATGGTGGGCAGGAACTGCAGAAACACCTCCGGATCGGGAGTGGGAGCCCCGTTTTCCGGATTGCGGGCATGCAGGTGCAGGATGGCGGCACCGGCCTCTGCTGCAGCAATGGCCTGCTCGGCAATCTCCTCCGGCGTCACCGGCAGGTGGGGGCTCATGCTGGGAGTGTGAATGGAGCCCGTGACCGCACAGGTGATGATGACTTTCTTTTGAGGCATGAACAGGCTCCGCAATCAAGAGGTGGGCAACGCGCGCTCTTCGGCAAAGCGCAGGAGCGTCCGGTGCAGTTTGTCGAGCAGCTCCCCCACCTCCGCATCGCTGATGCAGAGCGGTGGGCAGACCATCAGGTGGTCTCCGGAGTATCCTCCGCGAGTGCGACGTGAGTAGAGGATCAGCTGCTCCTCATAGGCCAGTTCCACCACCCGAGCGTGGGCATTCCACTCCGGAGGCAGCACCTCCCAGGTTTCCGGGTTGGCCACCAGCTCAAACGCCAGCAGCAGGCCCTTGCCCCGCACATCTCCGATGAAGGGAAAGCGCTGCTGAAGCGCCAGCAGGCCTTCCCGGAGTTGAGCGCCCTGCTGCGTGGCCTGGGCCATCAGGTTTTCTTCCAGCATGACCTCCAGAACGGCTTTTCCGGCAGCACAGGCCAGTGGGTTGCCCGCGTAGGTGTAGCCATGCATGAAGCCCCCATCGTCCAGCACGTCCTCAACACAGTCCTCTCGGGCAACGACCGCTCCCAGCGGGCAGTACCCTGCCGCGAGCCCCTTGGCCAGGGCCACCAGATCGGCTTGCACGCCCCAGTGTGAGAGCCCGAGGTACTCGCCCGTCCGGCCTGCTCCGCACAGGACCTCGTCTGCAATCAGGAAGAGGCCATACTTATCACAGATTTCCCGGACTCGGGGGTAGTACGATTCCGGAGCCACCAGCGCCCCGGTGGTCGCGCCACCGACGGGCTCAGCGAGGAAGGCCAGCACGGTCTCTGGGCCCTGGGCCTGAATTTCCTGCTCCAGCAGATTCGCGTAACGGAGCCCCCGCTCTTCCCAGCTCAGGTCGTCCTGATCTCGATAGGCCGTTGGCGCCGGAATCTGCGGCATGCGCTGGTACATCGGTGTGAAGGGGTCGTTCAGTGGTCCATAACTGGTTGCCCCCAGGAGGCCCAGGGTGCAGCCATGATAAGACGGACTGAGGGAGATCACCTTGTAACGGCTGCCTTGCCCCCGGGCCAGGGCGATCTGCCGAGCCAGTTTGAGGCAGGACTCAACCGTCTCTGAGCCTCCGGAGGCAAAGAAGACGCGGTTGAGGGCAGGAGGCATGACGGCAGAGAGCTGTTCCGCAAACTCTTCCGCGGCATCATTCTCAAAGTGGAGCCGGTAGGCAAAGGCGGCTTCACGGAGTTGAGCCTCCATGGCGGCAATGACCTTCGGGTGACTGTGCCCAATGTTGGAGACCATTGCCCCGGAGGAGCCGTCGAGGTAGCGGTTTCCCGCCTGATCCCAGAGGTAGACGCCTTGGGAGCGGGAGACACGGGGCTTGTGGTTGCGGGATTGATAAAACAGGTGGGACGTCTTCAGAGACGAAGACATGGGGACCTCCAGTAGGAGAAAGGTGTTTAGCGAATCAATCCCCGACCCAGAATGCCTGCTCCAGATCGGTGAAGTCAGAAGCGGGACCTTCAAATTTATTGCGCCCAAGCTCAAGGACGTAGACGTAATCGGCAATCTTGAGCGCATGCCGGATTTCCTGATCCACGAGCAGGATCGTCAGCTGATCCTCTGTGGCCAGCATCTTCAGCATGTCATAGACTTCCTCAGCGAGCATCTTCGAAAGCCCGGCAGTGGGCTCATCCACAAGCAGCACCTTCGGATCGGCCATGAGCGTGCGGCTGATCTCCACCATGCGCTGCTGTCCGCCCGAAAGCTCGCCGGTCACCTGACGGCGCTTCTCCTTGAGGATGGGAAAGCGTTCGTAGTTGATCTCGATCTTTTCCCGAACCTGCTTCTTGTCACTCCGGAAGGTCCAGCCTCCGAGCTCCAGGTTCTCCTCAACGGTCATGTCCTTGAAGACCCCTGGTTGCTGCGGAATGTACGCCAGCCCCTTGAGGATGCGCTGATGGGTGGGAACGTCCAAGATGCTTTCACCGTCCAGGAGGATCTCTCCGCCGTTGGGGCGCAGGAAGCCGAAGGCAGCCTTGAGGGCCGTGGACTTGCCCACTCCGTTGGCTCCGAGGATGGTGGTGATGCTCCGGGGACGGGCCACGACGCTGAGATCCTGGAGGATGTTCAGGTCGCGGTAGTATCCCACGTAAAGGTTCTGGATTTCAAGAACAGCGTCAACGGTGCGTTGCATCACTCCTGTGTTGGCGAAGAGGTGGAAGAGCGGGACGCGGCAGGCTCATCGTCCTCGTCGCTGCCGAGGTAGGCCTCAATGACGGCCGGATCCTTCTTGACGTCCTCCGGGGTTCCATCGGCGATCAGGTCTCCGTAATTCAGCACCAGCAACCGGTTGCACAAGGAAAAGATCGAGTCCATCTGGTGGCTGATCAGAATGATCGCCTTGCCTGCGTCATTCACACGCCGGATGTACCCGTAGATGACCTCCATGAGCTTGGGGTGCACCCCGGCAAAGGGCTCATCGAGGATGATGATGTCCGGATCCAGCATCAGCAGGCGTCCCAGCTCCAGGAGCTTCTGCTGCCCCCCGGAGAGGGCCTGCGCGTACTCGTTGCGCAGGTGGTCAATCGTCAGGAACTCCAGCACCTCCATCGCCTTGGGCAGCACCTCGTCCTTTCCCACCGTGAGGTCCTTGGCCAAGGCTGGAACGTAGAGGTTCTCCAGCACCGTCATCCTCCGGAAGGAGCGAGTCACCTGAAAGGTCCGGCCGAGTCCGGCTCGGGCGACTTCAAACGGGGCCAGCTGGTCAATGCGTTCGCCATTGAGGTACACGGTCCCGCTACTGGGCTTGATGGCCCCGTCGAGGATGTTGGTCAGGGTCGTCTTCCCCGCACCGTTCGGACCAATCAGGCCAATCATTTCCGGGCCCTTGACGTCGAAGGAGACGCCCTTGAGGACATTGAGGCCGCCGAAGCGCTTCTTTAGGTTTTTGACCGAAAGTTCAATCATGACGGCACCGAAGTCGACGAGGTGTCCCGCTGTCGCTTGGCAACGGTTTCCGAGGCCACATGCGCTCGGGTGAAGTACTCAATGATGGGCGTGATGAGTCCGTTCCGGTAGAAGCGCAGGGTGACCATCAGCAGCACTCCGAAGAACACCAGCCGCCAGAGCGTCATGTCGATTTCCACGCCGCCAATGACAAAGCTGTTCCGGAGCATCTCCAGGATGAACTCAATGATGATCGCCCCAATGGCCGCTGCCGCAAAGTTTTCCAGCCCGCCAATGACGGCCATGGCCACCACGAGGCTCATTTGCAGGATGATGAGGTTGTTGGGCGTGATGATGCCAATGTAGTGGGCCTGCACGGCGCCCGCCAGGGCCGCCATCATGGAGGTGATCACAAAGACCAGAATCTTGTACCGGATCGTGTTGATGCCCAGCGCCGCGGCGGCGTCTTCATCTTCCCGGAGGGCCCGGACAAACAGGCCAAACCGCGAATGGGCGAGCCACGCCAGCACCCCCAGGCACGCCAGGAGCAAGAAGAACATCACAAAGTAGGGCGGAATCTTGTCTGTCTGGCTGAACTCATGCCCAAACCAGGTGACGCCCCCTTCAAACAGCTGCGGCAGTTCAATGCCGGCTTGCCCCCGGGTGATGTCGATCTCGGCGCTGATGGCCGCCCGGAGGATTTCGGAGAAGCCCAGGGTAAACAGCGCCAGATACGCCGCGCGCAAGCGGAGCACGAGCAAACCGATCAGCAGGCCAAACAGGCCTCCGATCACCGTGCCCAGGAGGATGCCCAACCAGAGGGGCATCGTCGTGATCTCCACCGTTCCCCCCCACGCGTCCATGGCCTTGGTCAGGCAGTCCTGCGCCAGGGTGCTGGACGTCACCCCCACCGCATCCTTGATGATGAGGTACTGGTCGCCAAACGCGTACTCGGTGCAGAGGTTCGTCGGCTCCGGAGACAGGAAGAAGTAGTTGCTGAACAGCGCCGTTCCGTACGCCCCCAGCCCCATGAACCCCATGTGCCCAAAGGAAAACTGCCCACCGTATCCGGCCAGCATCGACCAGCTGGACGCCAGAATGGCGTAAAAGAAGCCGGTGATGCAGATGTGCATGATGTAGTCATAGTCCCGCCCCCCATACATGAAGGGGAAGAGGAAGAAAAAGGCAACCAGGCCGATGCTGATCAACCAGAGCGTTTGCTGTCGGGTCATACTTTTCCGTGCGTTCCGCTGGCAAAACGACGTCCCATCAGACCGGTAGGACGCAGCAGCAGGGTCAGGGTCAGGACGATCATGCCATAGGCAGGAATGTAGGAAGACGCTTTCTGGGGGTCCGGAATGCAGCCGGTGCCCGCGGCCTCAACGAGTCCAATGATGATGCCGCCGAGGAAGGCGCCGGGCAACGAGCCCAGGCCACCGAGGACCACAATCACGAATGAGCGCATCGCCGGGATCATTCCCACTTGAGGCAACCACGAGAACGCCTGCACGAGGGTGGCGCCAGAGAGGCCGGCGATCATCCCGCCCATGGCAAAGGCCAGCATGTTCATCCGGTGCGGGTTGATGCCCGCAATCGCAGCCGCTTCTCGGTCCTGACTCACGGCCCGCAGGGCCTTTCCCGTCCAGGTCTTGTAGAGGAAGAAGAGCAGCGCCAGCAGCACCAGGATGGAGATGACGGCGGCAATGAAGCGTGGGTTGGAGATCGAGATCGTGTCAAAGAGTTCCATGTTCCCCCGGCTGGTCTTCAGCAGCCACGGGTCTTCCTTCGAGGGCAGACGCAGGCGCGGAAAGTCCACAAAGCGCCGGGCCTTGACCGGGTTGGAGCCGGCCACGGCCTGCACAAAGTACTGCAGCGTGAAGGCCAGTCCGAAGGTGACCAGAATCCCGTACTCCACCGGGCGCTCAATGCGTCCATCGTACATGGGCGTCAGGAAGAGGCGCTCAAACAGGGCTCCCAGCATGAAGGTGCCCGCGCAGGCGATGATGATCGCCAGGAAGGGAGAGAGGCCGGGAATCCAGACGACAGAGACATAATAGGTGAGCATGCCCCCGATCATGTAAAACTCGCCGTGGGAGAAACTGACGATGCCTAAAATCGAGAAAATCAGGGTCAGGCCCAGGGCCATCAATCCGTAGATGATGCCAATGATCAGGCCATTGGTAAACTGGGAGAGGACGAATGAGCCGTTGGCCACGCAGTTGTTCTGCGGGTCAGCCATCGCAAAAGCCACCATCAGGATCCCCACAATCATCAGGGACGGGATGGCAATCAGGCGGGTTGAGCTTTCCGGAGTCTTCTGCCAGAGCGGGACCAGCCCAATGGGTCCAAGCGCCGCGCCGATCAGCGACCCCATGAGCACAGCATTGGACGTGTCGAGGTCCTTCCTGAGGTAGATCCGACGCGTTCCATAGCTTCCTACAACTCCCCAAAACACAAGCCAGAGGGTTGTCCACCAGAAGATGGAAGAGTATTCCATTGCACCAATACGTGAGGAGTGATGGGAAGGGAAGTAGCAGGACAGGAGCGTGGCAACTCCAGGAGCCACCACGCCGAACGATCCTTAATCGACGTACTTGGGCTCGCCCGTTTTGTACGCGTCCGGATAGACAATGGTCATGCCGCTGGAGGCCTCACCTTCCACCTGGTACTGGACCATGGTGATGGCGACGTCGGGCCACTGGTGCCACCACTCGTCCCCCTTGCCGTCAGCAGACGGATCCTTTTGGGTGCCATACGGGAAGTAGATGCGACCCAGCACCCCTTCGTAGGAGACGTTTTCCAACGCCTTCACAATGGCATCTCCGTTGGTGGAGCCGGCGTCGTTGATGGCTTGGGCCAGCACGCCCACCGAGTCGTAAGCTTCCAGTGCGTAGCTCTCCACCCCCGTCTTGCCGGTCTGGGACTTGTAGTCCGCGGCAAACTTCTTGGCGCGGGCGTTGTACATGCTTTCCGGAATGCCGATCCGGGCCATGAACGCCATGTTGCCGTCTGGGACGTTTTCCCACCAGGCCTTACTTTCAAGGCCCGCCTGGTTCGCGTGGAACTTGATGTCCATCGGTCCAATGCCGGCATCCGCCGCCTGCTGCGTGAAGTTGTAGCCGGCTTCTCCGGTCAGGAGCACGATCACGTAGTCCGGATCCTCCGCCTTCACCCGCTCCACGATTCCCGCAAAGTCCTGGGTGCCGATGTCCACACCAAAGGTGACCGACTCAATCCCGCGGCCGCCCAGTCCCTGCTCGCACTCCTTCGCAGCAGGAATGCCGTAGTCGGTATTTTCGGTCACGATCGTCACCTTCTTCACACCCGGGGCCTGTGCCGCAAACTGCCAGATCACTCCAGATGCCCAGGAGCTCAGAGGGGCAATGCGGAAGATGTACTTCTGCTTGTCCCCGGTGATGGTGTCGTTCCAGGTCTCAGCAAAAACCACGGGAATGCCTCGGGCGTTGGCCACATCCTTCGAGGCCACGCCAACGGAGCTGTGGTAGCCCCCGGCAACGCCAATCACCCCTTCTTGCGTGATCAGCTTTTCCATCATGGCGGTCGCCTTCTCGGGCAGCCCTTCGGTGTCGGTCATCACCACCTTCAGGTCGCACCCCAGCACGCCTCCAGCTGCGTTGATGTCTCGCTCAGCCAGCATCATGGCGTCTCGCATGGCTTCCCCTCCGGTCACCGATCCCGGAGCCGAAAGAGGCGCCAGGCCGCCGATCTTGTGAACACAATCTGCCGCCCAGGTCGGGGCAAAAGAGACCAGGCTGAACGAGGCTGCCAGCAGCCATCGAAAGGCACGGTTCTTATTCCTCATAAGATGCTCCTTTACATGAATTAGCGATCAGGGGGCTTCTCCGGACGCGTCCACGCCCGAGTGAAGAAGCAACACACCCGAATGAACCAGAACGGACTTCCGGGTAGCTCAAAAAGTGACAGCGGAAGGTTTCGTTTCATTCGAAGGGCACCACCTTAGGCAGATCCCCCCTGGCACGCTATTACATTTGCGACACAATTTTGTATCTTTCCCCAAATTTCAGAGAAAATTTCCCGACCCTTTACGTTAAATTACTGATTTGTTTTACAGAACAATCGCTGCATCCTTCCCCCCGTGTCAGGAATCGGGCCCAAAAATATTTTTTTGAGCAATCCGCTCAAGTTTTCCGGAGCGGTGCCGATAAGGGAGCTAAGGTTTTCTGCAGTTGGGGCACGGACGCCCCGGCTGGTTTTTGGAACGTCCTCAAGAGGAGACGATCATGTACCTGCAAAATCTCGACGCCGCCCTGCAAAGCCAAGTGCAGTCCAAGGATTTTGAACAGCGCGTCAACCGCGCCGTCCAGTCCTTCCTCTATGATCTGGATTTCATGATGATGGAGGAACAGCACACGGGAACGCGGGCCAAGTTCTCATTTGAGCGCCCGGTGACCACCGCGGATTGGCTGATTCCCGCCTAAGGTGGGGGGTTCCGCTCCTGAGGACGCCTCAGGAGTGGACCGCAACCGGTGCAGCAACCGGCTGAACTTCAGGGATGACCCGTCCTGGAAGGTTGATCTGGAAGACCACCCCGGCGTTCACCGGGAGGTTCCGGGCCTCAATGTTGCCTTCGTGAAGTTCGACCATCTTGCGGCTGATGGCGAGCCCCAGTCCGGTTCCCCGCTCCTTGCCCTGAGTCTGAAAGGGCTCAAAGAGCTTGGCGAGGATCTGACTTGGAATCGGGTCTCCGTTGTCCACGACCTGAATGATGAGGTCGTTGTGCGAGGGAATGAAGCGGATTTCAATGTGTCCGCCTTCCACCTCACGCAGCTTCTCCCACGCATTCTTCACCAGGTTGACGATCACGCGGATCAGCTTCCGGCCATCGACCTTGAAGCGCAGGTTGATGTGTTGGGGAGGAATGCAGTAGTCCACGGGCACGCTGTCCACAAAGCCGAGGTAGGCATCTAGCTGCGCCTCAAAGTCCTCAAACTCAAAGACTTCCTCCTTGAGGGCCACCCGTCCGTTGGCAAACTCCAGGATGTCTTCGGTGAGCCCCTTGATGTTGACCGACGACTGACTGACCCTGCGGATGTACGTCAGGGCCCGGACCCGCTCCATGGGCGAGACCTCTTCCTTGCTGAGCATCTGCAGCAGCAGGGACGTGAAGCTCATGATGGAGCCGTTGGTGTTCCCAATGTCATGTCCAAACTCGGCCACGGCGTAGCCCAGTTCCACCAGCCGACGCTCCTGCTTCTGTGCCTGATGCAGGTCTTCCACCGTACTTTCCAGCTGCTGCTTCGACTCTTCGAGCTCCCGGACGTTGTGCGCCAGCTCGGACTGCATCGACTGAAACCGTCCCCAGAGCTCCTGCAGCACGTCCACACGACGCTCCAGCGTGGTCCGTGGCTGGTTGCGGCCCTCCAGGTTCATGTCACCCGGCTCCTGTTCGCGACGGTACCGGACAAACTGACGGCACAGGGCGTCTACCTGCTGCGTGACCTTCCGGGCCTGAAGCTGCAGCCAGAGGGCAATCACCATCAAGGAAGCCCCCATGCTGAGCAGCAGGCGGATCGGCCAGTTGTGCTCCAGCCCACTCTCCGGAAGCGCAATCAGGCTGCCTGAAATGCCCTTTTCATTGACGGGCACGGAAAACTCTCCGGACACGTGCTCCACCCCTTCGGCATCTGGACGAAACTCAAGGCGAGCAATGCCCGGAAAGGGTTCGGCCAAAAACTGCTGAAATTTTTCCGAATCCGGGGTCACTCCGTGCTGCAGCAGACTCGTCAGCTCCTGACGGGCCGCGTCCAGCCCCGACACCCCCTGAGCGCTCAGCCCCTGCCCAAAGGGCAACGCGGCCCACCCCGTCAGCAGGTACACCCCCAGAAACACCCCGCTGGCAATCAACGCAATGTGCCGCTTGGTCAGCACCTGCTGCTCAAAGGGCTTTTCCTGACGGACGCTGTTGAGGCGACTCTGGGGAGGAGGATTGCGTGGGGCCGTACGACGGCGTTTCCGGGGAGCCTGGTTTTTCGGTTTCATCCGCAATCACTTCGGTTTGATCGCCCCAGCAGCCAAAGTGACCCGGGGAAGGTGAGAGAATCCGTTTTGGGAATTCTTGAATAACGCTAACCACTTCAGACTGCAAGCGCAGCCTTGCTTCGCTGATAAATCATTGCATCCGCATTTAGTGATTTGATTCTTGAGCTTTGGCCCAAATCCTGTGATGATGGCGTTTTCTTTTCACTGCCATTTCAGAATCAACGGAGTCCGTATGAGTGCCCAAGCGCAAGATTACAAAGTGGCCGACATCAGCCTGGCTGAACTCGGTCGAAAGAAGATCACCATCGCCGAAAGTGAAATGCCGGGACTGATGTCTCTGCGAGAGGAGTATGGTGCTCAGAAACCCCTTCAGGGCGCTCGCATTACCGGGTCGTTGCACATGACAGTGGAGACGGCCGTCCTGATTGAGACCCTGACCCACCTTGGCGCCGAGGTCCGTTGGTCTTCATGCAACATTTTTTCCACTCAAGACGAAGCCGCTGCAGCGATTGCGGCCACAGGGGTTCCGGTTTTTGCGTGGAAGGGCATGACGGAAGAGGAGTACTGGTGGTGCATTGAGCAGACCCTGAAGTGGCCCGGAGAGAGTGGCCCGAACCTGCTCCTCGACGACGGCGGCGACCTGACGCTGTTTGTCCACGACAAGCGTCCGGAGCTGCTGGATGGCATCAAGGGCGTCTCGGAAGAGACCACCACTGGCGTGCACCGGCTGCACCAGATGGCTCAAAAGGGCACCCTCAAGCTCCCGGCCTACAACGTCAACGACTCGGTCACCAAGAGCAAGTTTGACAACCTCTACGGCTGCCGTGAGTCGCTGCTGGACGGCATCAAGCGCGCCACTGACGTCATGCTCGCTGGGAAGGTCGCTGTGGTCGCTGGCTTTGGAGACGTCGGCAAGGGCTCCGCCGAGTCCCTGCGCTCCCAGGGCGCTCGGGTGAAGATCACCGAAATTGACCCCATCTGTGCCCTGCAGGCGGCCATGGCCGGTTACGAAGTGACCACCATGGAAGACGCGGCTCCGGAAGGCGACCTCTTTGTCACCACCACCGGCTGCTGCGACATCATCCGGCGTGAGCACATGGACGTCATGAAGGACCAGGCCATCGTCTGCAACATCGGGCACTTTGACATCGAGATCGACGTGGCGTCCCTCAACAACGACCCGAACCTGCAGAAGATCAACATCAAGCCGCAGGTGGATCAGTACGTGTGGCCCGATGGCAAGCGGATGATCCTCCTTGCCGAAGGTCGCCTGGTGAACCTGGGCTGTGCCACCGGACACCCCGCCTTTGTGATGTCCAACAGCTTCACCAACCAGGTGCTGGCACAGCTGGACCTCTGGGCCAATGGCGACGGCTACGACAACCAGGTCTACATTCTCCCCAAGCAGCTCGATGAGAAGGTCGCGCTCTTGCATCTGAAGAAGCTTGGAGTCAAGCTAACGCAATTGACGTCGAAGCAATCAGACTACCTGGGCGTTTCTGCTGAAGGCCCCTTCAAGCCGGAACACTACCGCTACTGAGTTCGCTCCCCGGCGACGGGTCCTTCCCGGGATCCGTCGCATGAGGAAGGCCTCATGGCCCCTCGCACGCCCCCTCTGCAGTCCCTGATCCCCTCCGACGTCATCCCTGACTCCTGCTGAAGCCACTCGGTTCCTTCCAGAAGCCCCCTGTTGGGTCCGGAAGGCCGGAGTTCTTTTCTGCCACCACCCGACGGCTCCTTAACTGACTCCTCATGAGCCCGGAGGGTCCGGACGCTCCCCTGTCAGCGTCTGCTTGTGTCGACTTTTGGAAGTTCCGTATGCCACGTTCAGGTAACCTGATTCAGGCGCTTTGGGGCCTGGCCCTTTTGCTGCTGGTGGGAGGCTGTCAAGGCACCCCCATGATTGGCGCCAACACGCCCCAAGAAGACCTTGATCAGGAACGTTCCGCCACGTACCCCTCTGACGAAGAGATCTACCGCCCGGCTTCAGAGACCATCGCCTTTCTGCCGGTCCAGCAGGTGGGGAAGCTTTCCCGCTACCACCGGGCCGTGAGCGTCGCCTTTGTGCAGTCCACCCTCGAGGAATTCTCCGGCTTTCAGATCCTTGCCGACCAGCGGGTGCTGGAAACGCTGTCCCTCAGTCAGTTCCGTTCCGTTCCGGAAAGCTGCCGACTCCAGGCCAGTGAGCCCTGCATTGAAGCCGCACTCGGAGTCGGACGCTACCTCAAGGCGGACTACATTGCTCTGATGCGCCTGACCCCCAGCCCGGTCCGTGAGGCAGAGAACGACTGGAGCACCTACGTGACCCTGAAGATCCACCGCGTTGATCCGGAAGCGACTCCTCAGCTCCGCCCCACCAAACGCCTGGATGAAGAGCTGACCTTCGTTTCCTCTCAGGCCGTCCCCTTGCGGCAGGAATTCGGCCAGCGCATCCGGAAGGCCTTTCCGATCCAGGGGTTCATTCTGGAAACCCGGGGGGGACGGGCCTATGCCCTCATCAACCTGGGGGAGGAGCACCACGACAAGGGCATTGTTCCCGGAGCCACCCTGAGCATCTACCGTCGCAGCTACCGGGCCACGGCAGAGTCGGGTCCCACCCAGGTGGCCTTCGACCGAGTGGGGCACCTCAGCCTCGTCAACGTGCTCCCCCAAACCGCGTGGGGCATCGTGCCGGAGGAATTCCGGGACGCCATCCGCAGCGGCGATGTGGTGCAGGTGGAGCCATGACGCTTCCGGAGCGCAAGCAGGCCCTCCGGGACGATCTGCGTCGCCAGCGTCGGGACTGGGCCCCCTCGCACCGCTCAAACGCCTCTGCGCACCTGCTCCAGCACCTGCGGCAGGCCCCCGGCTACGCAACGCTGCAGCGCCTCCACCTCTTCCTCGGCCTGGCAGATGAACCCGACACGCAGTCCTGGCTTCCCGAACTTTGGGCTGACGGCAAGCAAGTGAGCGTCCCGTGTGTGGTTCCCGGAACGGCGGAGTTGGAGCACGCCCGCCTGAATCCGGACACTCCGCTGGTCCCTGGCGCCTGGGGGCTGCTGGAACCGCCTCCGGAGCAGCGCGATCCCGTTCTGGCCAACTGGGCAGACTGGATCCTTGTTCCCGGCCTGGCCTTCGATCGGCAGGGAGGACGTCTTGGGTACGGCAAGGGCTTTTACGACCGCTTTCTGGAGACGGCTTCCGGACGCACCCTCGGCGTTGGGTTCGCCTTTCAGGTGGTTCCGGAGGTCCCGTGCGAGGCCCATGACGTTCCGCTACACGGGCTGCTCACCGAGCAGGGCTTGAGCTGGTTGCAGCCATGAAGAAGCTCTTCTCCTTCCTCCTCACGCTGCTGCTTTTGCTCGGGGCGCTCTTTGTCCTCCGGGCTCCCCTCCTCACGGCTTATGCTCGCTTCTTCACCGTGGACACGGCCACTCCGGGAGCAGACGCCATTGTGGTCCTTTCCGGAAACATGCTCACCCGCACGCCACATGGGGTGGAGCTGCTCCGCCAGCAGTACGCTCCCGCGCTCTACGTCACAGATGAAAAGTCCCGGAACGCCCGCTTTCAGCACCTCTACCCCACGAACCTGGATTTTGCCAAGGCGGTTCTTGCAGAAACCGGTGTTGCCGGAACGCCTGAGGTGATCCCCTCGCTCAAGGAAGGCGCCACCTCGACTTTTGATGAGGCCTACGACGCCCGAACCTTTGCCGAAGCACAGGGCTGGAAGCGGATCATCCTGGTCACCGATGCCTTTCACACACGACGTGCCCACCTCGCCTTTGAAAAGGTCTTTGCCGGCAGCCCGGTTCAGCTTCAAATGAGCGCTGCGCCCAACGACATCTACGATGAAACCAACTGGTGGACCTCCGACTACGGCTTGCTGGTTTATCTGTCTGAAGGCATCAAGTATCCCGTCTACCTTGTCACGGCACGGAACGTCTCCTTTGTCCGCAACGACTGACCCTCCGGGTTTCCATGGCCACCAGCGTCTTTGATCTGTTTAAAATCGGCATCGGCCCCTCCAGCTCTCACACCGTTGGCCCCATGAAGGCCGCCCAGCAGTTCCTGCGGCACCTTCCCCCTCTGGAGCAGGTGCAGCGGGTGGAAGTCGAGCTCTTTGGCTCGCTTGGCCTCACCGGCAAGGGGCACGGCACCGACAAGGCCGTTCTCCTTGGACTGGAAGGCGAGGAGCCGGAACACGTCCCCATTGCCCAGATTCCGGAACGCCTCGAACACCGCCACCAGCACCAGCAGCTGCACCTCGCTGGGCAGGTGTGGCTTCCCTTCTCCCCGAAAAAGGACCTGATCTTTCACCGGCGCAAGAGCCTTCCGCTGCACGAAAACGGGATGATCTGCCGAGCGTTTGGGGCTGGAGAGCAGCTGCTGGTGGAACGGACCTACTACTCGATTGGGGGTGGATTTGTGCTGGAGCCGGAAAACGGCACCCTCGTGATCCGGGAGGAGCACACGGAGGTGCCCTTTCCCTTTCACTCTGCGGCAGAGCTGCTGGCCCACTGTCAGGCGGAACAGTGCCGCATCAGCGACCTGGTGCTGGCCAACGAGCAGCAGGGGCATCCGGAGGCCACCATTCGGGAGCGATTGCTCGCCATCTGGCACGTCATGCAAGCGTGCGTGAAGACGGGTTGCGAACAGGAGGGCGTTTTGCCCGGAGGCCTGCAGGTTCCTCGTCGTGCAGCCGACCTCCACCGACGCCTGCAACGTGAAGACGACCCCATGAACACCATGGTCTGGGTCAACCTGTTTGCGCTCGCCGTCAATGAAGAAAATGCGGCCGGAGGACGAGTGGTCACGGCTCCAACCAACGGAGCCGCCGGCATCATCCCTGCGGTGATGCACTACCTCCTGCACTTCACTCCGCACCGTACCGACGACACCTTCATTCGCTTTCTGTTGACCGCTGCTGGAATCGGCGCCCTCTACAAGGAAAATGCCTCCATTTCCGGCGCCGCCGTGGGGTGCCAGGGAGAAGTGGGAGTGGCGTGCTCCATGGCTGCAGGAGCGCTTGCTGAGGTCCTCGGCGGGACCCCGGAGCAGGTGGAGAATGCGGCCGAAATTGGCATGGAACACAACCTGGGCCTGACCTGTGACCCCATTGGTGGGCTGGTCCAGATTCCCTGCATTGAGCGAAATGCCATCGCCGCCGCCAAGGCCATCAATGCGGCGCAGCTGGCGCTACGCACCGACGGCAGCCACCGGGTGTCGCTCGACAAGGTCATCCGGACGATGTTCCAGACGGGCAAGGACATGCACCGCAAGTACAAGGAAACCTCCCGCGGAGGCCTGGCGGTCAATGTTGTGGAGTGTTGACGTTCGAGAGGGGGAGTTCCAGAAGCAGCCCGGCTTCAGGAGTCACAAGAAGGGTCAGGTAAAGACCAGGGAGGTGTCCTGCTTTTCGGTCACGCGACCGATGCGGCAGGCGTCGGTGACTCCGGCCTGCTGAAGAGCAAGCACGGCTGCATCCGCTTCATTTTCCGGAAGCGCCACCAGCAGACCGCCGCTGGTTTGCGGGTCAAACACGATCTCACGCTCCTTCGGCTTGAGGCCTTCCGGAAAGCGGATGGAGCTTCCTACCAACGCCCGGTTGGCCAGGTTGACGCCGGTGCTCATGCCCCGAAGGTACATTTCCTTCGCCTCCCGCATCAGTGGCAGCTGATCCAGTTCCATCTGCAGGGTGACGTCTGAGCCTTTGGCCATCTCAAAGCCATGTCCGGCAAGGCCAAAGCCTGTCACATCGGTGCAGGCATGCACCTCAAATCCCGCCAGCGTCTCGGCCGCTACCTTGTTGAGGATGATCAGTTGGTCCAGGCACTCCTGAAGGGCTTCAGCTGAAACCCAGCCCTTGAGGTTGGCATTGAACAGCACTCCGCTGCCGATGCGCTTTGTCAGCACCAGCACGTCTCCAGGGCGAGCGCCGGCGTTCCGCCAGAAGTGGTCTGGATGCACCAGCCCCACGACCGACAGCCCGAACTTCGGTTCCTCGTCATCCGTTGTATGCCCGCCCAAGAGGACGGCCCCCGCTTCAGTGATCTTGCTCATCCCTCCAGCCAGGATGCCTTCCAGGATCTCCGGACCCAGCTTGTCAGAAGGAAACCCCACCAGGTTCAGGCAGAAGGTGGGCTGGCCCCCCATCGCGTACACGTCGCTCAGGGCGTTGGCAGCCGCAATCTGCCCAAAGAGGTAGGGGTCATCGACCGGAGGAGTGATGAAGTCCGCTGTTGCCACCAGCGCCTGATGCTCATTCAGGCGATAGACTCCCGCGTCATCACTGGTGGAAAAGCCCACCAGCACATTGGGATCCACCTGCTGCGGTAAGGCCTCAAGCAGTTTGCCCAGCCCGACCGGACTGAGTTTTGCTGCTCACCCGCACGTCTTGGCCAAGCTGGTCAGGGTTGGTTTCTGAAACCACTTCCCCAGAGCCATAGGCACCTTTCCATCAGGAGGTTATCGGATCAGGACTCACCAGGAGTCGGGTTCAGGACCGTTGGGCTCAGCCCTGGTCCACTTTGAGGACGGCCATGAAGGCTTCCTGTGGGACTTCGACGGTGCCCACGCGCTTCATGCGCTTCTTGCCTTCCTTCTGCTTCTCCAGCAGCTTGCGCTTGCGGGTGATGTCACCACCGTAACACTTCGCCGTCACATCCTTGCGCATCGCGCCCAGGGTTTCACGGGCAATCACCTTGGCGCCAATTGCGGCCTGAATGGCCACCTCGTACATCTGTTTCGGAACCAGCTCCTTGATCTTCTTCGCCAGCTCCCGGCCCTTGTAGTAGGCCTTCTCCTTGGGGACAATCAGGGACAGCGCATCCACCACCTCTCCGTTGAGCATGATGTCGAGCTTCACCAGGTCTCCCTTGCGGTAGTCATCAAGCTCATAATCAAAGGACGCGTACCCCTTCGTCACCGACTTCAGGCGGTCGTAGAAGTCCATGACGATTTCATTGAGGGGAAACTCATACTCGAGCTGGACCCGGTTGGGGCCGGGATACTCCATGTTGATCTGCGTCCCGCGGCGTTCCTGGGCCATGGTCATGATGCCCCCGACAAACTCGGGAGGCGTGAAGATCCGGCCCCGGATGTAGGGTTCCTCAATGCGGTCGATGCTCATCACCGGAGGCAGCTGCGAGGGGTTGTCCACCGCAATCATCTCGCCGTCGGAGAGGTAGACGTGGTAGATCACACTCGGAGCGGTGGTGATCAGGCTGAGCCGGAACTCGCGCTCCAGCCGTTCCTGGGCAATTTCCATGTGCAGCAACCCGAGGAAGCCACAGCGAAAGCCAAAGCCCAGCGCCACCGAAGTCTCAGGCTCATAGGTAATGGATGAGTCATTGAGCGCCAGCTTCCGGAGGGCTTCCTTGAGGTCTTCATACTGCTCCGTGTCCACCGGATAGATGCCACTGAAGACCATCGGCTTCGCCTCTTCGTACCCGGAAAGCGGCGCGGCGCAGGGACGCTCGGCCAGGGTCACGGTGTCTCCGATCTTGGTGTGGCCAATCGTCTTGATCGAAGCACTGAGGAAGCCCACCTCGCCAGGCCCCAGCACCTCGCGGTCCTTCTTGAAGGGTGTAAAGACCCCGAGCTGCGTCACCTCGTACTCCTTCTCCGTCGCCATGAAGCGGACCCGGTCTCCAACCCGGACCTCGCCTTCCACCACCCGGATCATGATCACAATCCCCAGGTAGGGATCGAACCAGGAGTCGAAGACCAGCGCCTGCAGCGGCTTCTCGTTCTTGCCACTGGGGGGCGGCACCAGGTGGACAATCTGCTCCAGCACTTCGTGAATGCCGAGTCCACGCTTGGCGCTGACGCGGGCAGCCATGCTGGCATCCAGTCCAATGATGTCCTCGATTTCCTGAGCAATGCGTTCGGGTTCTGCCGTCGGGAGGTCGATCTTGTTCAGCACCGGCAGAATCTCCAGATCGTTGTCGAGCGCCAGGTAGACGTTGGCCAGGGTCTGGGCCTCCACCCCCTGCGCAGCATCCACCACCAGCAACGCGCCTTCGCATGCGGCCAGCGAGCGTGACACCTCATAGGTGAAGTCCACGTGTCCGGGGGTGTCAATGAGGTTCAGGATGTACTCCTCGCCGTCATCCGCCACGTAGTTCAGGCGAACGGACTGGGACTTGATGGTGATCCCGCGTTCGCGCTCAAGGTCCATGTTGTCGAGCAACTGCTCCTGAGCCTCCCGTTCGGTGATGGCCCCCGTTTCGCGCATCAGGCAGTCGGCCAGGGTCGACTTCCCGTGGTCAATGTGGGCAATGATGGAAAAGTTCCGGATGCGTTGCGGATCAACGGGCTTCTGGGCCATGCAGGAGTGCGGAAAACAGGGTTGTGAGGAGGTAAGCTCATAAACGCGTTAACGTAGCAGCTTTACGTGATTCCTGCCAGCGCAAACGACGGGGAGGCTCCGGGAGGAAGCCCGGAGCAGAGGGGATCCGAAGAAGGGAGAGGGGCTTCGCTTAGAAGCGGCTCCCGATGCCAAAGGAAAGGCTGGGGCCGGTTCCGGAGACGGCGTCAAACTCGTAGAACTGCCACGCGGGGCGGACGAATCCGTACAGGAGCGTGTCTCCCACCGTAAAGTACTGGGCCACTTCTGCATGAAGGTCGCCTCCAAGACGCTCCGATTCCGAGCCGGAGCCGTCTTGATAACGCAGGTCGGAGCTGCCCAGTTCAATGCCAACGGCCAGCTCGATCGGGGACTGCTGCAGCGGGAGCAGCGCGTCCACCCCCAGCGAGTAGGTCGTGGAGCGGTAGTTGCCGTTTTCGTACGCCCGCAGGTTCAGGGAGTGCCGCATGGCCCGGTTGTCTCGGTAGTGCCCATACAGCGAGCCCCCGAGTCCGGAAGCGCCCTGGAAGGCACTCGTCTGGTTCCAGTGGGGACTGACTGCATCCAGCCGCACCTCAGGGTTGGCAAAAATGAGGAGGCTCCCCAACAGCATCAGCAGTCCAGACATGGTCGTTTCTTAAAGGGTTTTGCCGCATCGGAACCCGGTATCGGGCCATGCGAGATTCGGGCGGGTGTGCCCACGGTAGTAACCGGCAGCCTCAAACGCATTGAACGCCCAGGATGACCCCCGGACGACCCGCTCCACGCCTCCGGCCTCAGAGGCTCCGGAGGTGTAAGGCCGGTAGTGATCGGCGACAAACTCGCGGACGTTTCCCGACAGGTGCATCACGCCTTCTGGCGTTACGTCCCGGTTCCGCTCATTGACCGACACCGAGCCCTCGGCTCCGGACTCGCGCGTGACCGCAAAGTTGGGCGCAAAGCCGGTTCCATTCCAGGGGTACTTGCGGCCCTTGGGTCCCCGAATGGCGCGCTCCCATTCGATCTCAGTCAGCAGGCGCTTGCCCACATACTGGCAATAAAACTTGGCATCTTCCCACGTCACGCCCACCACCGGGTGATCGGCCTGACCATCTGGGTAGCGTCCCTCCTGCCAGCCGACGGGCTCTCGGTGCCCGGTCCGCTGCACAAACTCGTAGTACTGATCCTGGGTCACCTCCCGGATGTCAATCAGGAAGGCCTTCACCCGCACCGTCCGTTCAGGCGAGGAGTCGCTGTAGAGCGGATCGTTGCTGCCCATCACAAACACACCTCCGGGAATCAGCACCTGGTCCTTGGCATCCTGTGGCTTGCGCTGCTGGAGCTTCTTCGTGAAGGGGTTCACCAGCGCGGTCTGCTCCCGGAGCGGCACCCCGAACTTGATCAGGTCCGCCCAGAAGATCACTCCGGTGTAGATGCTCATCATCTTCAAGGACGCCACCAGCTCGCCGTCTGGACGCGTGTTGATGGAGCCATAGACAAAGGCGTCCACCCCATACAGCTCTCCCAGGCGACGGGCCTGGTTTTCGTCAATAAAGGCGGCCGTGTTGAGCTTCTGCTCTTGGTAGATGAGCTTGAGGTTCTCACGGTCCACCACGCTCAGCAGAGACTCCTGAGAGATGGCCACGGTCAGGTAGTCCATGACCTCTTCAGAGGTGAAGGATTTGGGCGTGTCGATGCTCCAGAAGCTCACCCGCCGGATCTTTTCTTCCTTGAGGCGGTCCTCGTCGCGCCGGAGGGAGTCGATGAACTTGCCGTTGAGGTCATTGAGCAGCAGGTAGTGGTCGCGCTCCTCAAAGAGCGGGAAGGCGTCGGCCCAGACGATGGAGGAGTTCTGCACATCAATCGCCTTGAGGATCAGGGTCTCCTTGTAGATGGAGCCGTAGATGAACAGCTGCACCCCCAAAATGTTCCCCAGCTCCCGGTACTCGTTGGGGGTGACAAATTCGGAAAGCTGAATGCGCTGCTCCTGAAGAATCAGCTGCAGCTTCGAGCGATCCGTCACCCGAAAGCGCTGGGTCCGGACCACCTTGACGTTGATGTAGTCAATCAGCTCATTGATGTTGAGGTTGAGCTGGGTGTTTTCCAGCTTGATCCGGGAGATGGCCAGGGTCGTGAACTGAGCTGGAACGGAGCGTTGAATGGAGTTGGCCACGCGTCCTGCAACGGCCTCATTGTCGACAAACAGATTTTGAGTTCCTTGAGCGACAGCGGGGCTCACAAGTCCACTCAGCAGCCAGCTGAGCCCAAGGAGCGCCGTCAGGAGGCGAGTCAGAGCGTGATGGTTTTTCAGCATGTTCGCATTTGAGAAGTTGTCGGATTCAGCCGAGGGCCACGAGTTGCTCCCGTACCTGCTGGTAGTACCGATTCAGCGTTTGACGAGCGCGTTCCACCAGGGCCTCCGCCTCTTCGCGCTGATACTGATCATCCGGCTTCCAGTGCCGGGTTTGCAGACGGTAGGGCCGCAGGCCTTCCGTCACATCATGAGGTCCGCACAGGAGGTCACTGACGTCTGGACGTTCCACCCACTGTTCGCCCATGTTGTGCTCCAGGGCGGCATACCACCGAGCAAAGTGCTGAAGCCGTTCGTCCTCAAAGTATCCGATCGGCTTCAGCGATTCAATGAGTTTCCGGAGCGCCGGGTTGTGCACGTAGCGGTCGTAATCGACCACATAGAGGCTCTCTGACAGAAAGAGGGGAGAGCCATGCAGCATCAGGCCCTTGCGCCGCAGGGTGTTGCCACTCTGCACAATTTCAATGCCGACGCTGCCCACTTCCGACTCCAGCACCGCGTCTTCCACGTCCTCCACCGACACCACCCGCAGGCCCGGATACGCCGCATGGACGATTCCGGTGTAGCGTCCCTTCACAAACACGGGGCGCCCGTGCCGGGCCAGGGTTTCCAGGCTGACCGGGCTCCGGCCCCGGCCTCCGGGCTTCGAGATGAGGAAGAACCCCACCACGTCCTGAACCTCCTGCTGCAGGGTCGCATTGGGACTCGTCAGCATCGCCGACCCCGCAATGCGGATGCCCGTCGGCTTGACCAGGTGGTAGTTGTACATCCCCCATTTGGTCACCATCGTGGGGTCCCGGAGGTAGTACTGGGTCATGGAAAGCAGCTCGTCCAGCCCCACAATCGTAAAGTCCACCTCGTCCAGGCGAATGAGCGACGAGCCGTTGTGCGGCTCCTCCCCTTCAATCCGGACGCGGTGCCCGGCGAGGTCCCACTCGTACCCGAGGAAGCCAATCCGGTAGGGACGGCGCGATCGCTTGCGGTCCACAAACACGGAAAAACACGCCGGCGCCTGGTTCAGGGCCGCTTGCAGGTGTCTGGTCACCTCCTGCAGGTTGGGGCTGCTCAGGGCCTTTCCCTGATCCAGGACGGCTGAAATCTGGTCAATTTCCTCCGGAGGGGCCCCCAGTTGCTTGAGTTTGCCAAGAAAGTTGCGCAGCGTTCGTCCGGACCGAGGAACGGCACAGGTTAGGTCAAAAGAAGGTTCAGGGGTGGAAGTCACAACATCATAACTGGCTTTGAGAAAGACGGGCCCGTCTGGAACACCGTTCCAGTCATGCAATGCGCATGCGCATGCCGCCTCGTTTCTACAGCTTCCCAAGTTTTGCCTTGCAGGAAAAGCCATGAATTCGCAGAATTGCAAAATTCTCGACTTCCTCGCTGACCCACAGTTCCTTCGTCATGAAACACGCACTCGCCCTCACCTTGCTGGTTGCCAGCCTGCTGACCTCCGGAAGCGCCGCTGCAGTGGAATTCTTTCCACGCAGCACCGACACCGCCATTTTGCAGCAGGACGCCTTTCAGATCTACCCGCCGAACCAGCCGGGCAATGGCCTCTACTTTGAGGAAGAGTGGCTGGCCTCCGACCCACGCCGCGTCATCCTCTCCGCCCAGCTGATCTATGGACTCGAAGGCAAGTTCGTCTACCTCTACCGTGAAAACTCCGGAGCCCTGCGCCTGGATGTCGCCGAGTCTGAAAACGCCAACACCCTCCGGCTCCGTCCCATCAACGACACCTACTACGAAATCCTGGAAACCGACTCCCGGACCCTGAAGCTCTTCCGGGTCTTCCGTGGAGAAATTCACCCGCTGCTCGGACGCTCCCGGACCGCAACCGGCCTGGTGCCTTCTGACACACACGCCGTGTTCTACAACATCATCCAGTCCGAGATGGTCACGCCTTCAGACGGCTCCGATCCCTTCCGGACCTACACCTTCCGGCTCCACGTGGTGCGGCAAGACACCGAAGGCTACCGCAGCATCCGGGACCTGGAGATCACCGATACCCAGGCCAAACTCGACCTGTCCTGGGAAAATGCCACCACCGTCAGCTACGACCTCCGCATGGGAGGCCGGGAGTCTGTTGACCTGAGCCGCTACCTCCCCAACCTGTTCTGACGATGCCCAAGCCCATTGAATGTGTGCTGTTTGACATGGATGGCCTCCTGTTGGACACCGAGAGCTTCTACACCGAGGTGACCCAGCAGATCGCCTCTCAGTATGGCAAGGTCTTCGACTGGACCCTCAAGTCCCGGGTCATTGGACGCAAGGCGCTGGAGTCTGCCGAGATGATCGTCACCGAGCTGGAGCTGCCCATCACGGCTCAGGAGTACCTCGACCGGCGCAATGGCACCCTCGAGGAGATGTTTGCCCGCGTGGAACCGCTTCCGGGGGCTCCGGAGCTCACCGGACACCTGCGCCGTCACGGCGTCAAGCAAGCCGTGGCCACCAGCTCCGTGAAGCGCCTCTTCCACCTGAAGACCGAACGGCACCAGCAGTGGTTTCAGGACTTCGACCTCGTTGTGAACGGAGACGACCCGGAGATCAAGCAGGGGAAGCCGGCTCCAGACATCTTCCTCCTGGCCGCCCAGCGCCTCGGGGTGCCTCCGGAGCGGTGCCTGGTCTTTGAAGATGCCCCCTCTGGCATGAAGGCCGCCCGGGCCGCCGGCATGTCCGTGATCGTGGTGCCCGACCCGCAGATGGACCGGACGCCGTATGATGACGCGGATGAAATCCTTGACTCCCTGAACGACTTCGACCCTGCCCCGTGGAACCTCCCCGCGCGCTGACCGACTCCTCCCTGCTCCCGGCACCTGAGTACTCCGGCGGCCTGACGCTCCACGGAGCGCTGCAGCCGGAGCCGTCCCTTTCGTTTCTTCCGTTCCTGCTCGACCACTTCACCCGCCAGACGCTCAGCCCAGCCTTTGTGCACCAGGCCCTTGGACTGGTTCAAAGCAGCGGGGTCACCGGAGACACACGGGACGCCCTCCTCCTGACAGCGGCTCTGCTGGAGGTTCGACAGGCGGTGGAGCAGGGAAGCTCCGGGGTGCCCCTCACGGACTTCTGCGAGCGCTGGAGCCAGCAGCTTCCTGCCCAGTGGGGAGCGGTTTCGCCAGAAGACGTGCACGCCACATTGCAGGCGCACCCGCGGCTCATCGGCCCTCCGGAGGCGACCACCCCGCTGGTGCAGGCCTTTGGTCTGCTGTTTCAGCACCGGAGCCACCACCAGGAGCGCGCGCTTGCCGAGGCCCTGCAGGAACGCCAGCAGCTCCAAGCGGTTCTCCCTGCGGCGGCTGAAGTCCGGCACGCCTGGGAAGACGTCCGCCACACGCATCCCCTGCGCCATGAGGGGCAGCCACTCGCCCTGGCCCCAGAGCAGCAGCTGGCCAGCCTGCTTGCCCTGACGGCTCCAACGCTGCTCATCTCCGGAGGTCCCGGGACAGGAAAGACGTCGGTGGTCACAACCGTCCTTCGCCTCATGGCTCGGCTGGCTCCACAGCCCCTCAAGCCCGTGCTGGGCGCCCCAACGGGTCGGGCGGCTCGGCGCCTGCTCGAATCCCTCCGGGCTGGGCTGGGCTCTCTGGAGGCGCCTCCGGAAGTGGACCGCGCCCTTGGAGAAAGCCTGAAGCAGTCACAGACGCTGCATGGCCTGCTGGGCTACTCCCCGCGCCTGCGGCAGTTTCATCGCCATGCCCTCAATCCTCTGACCGCAGACGTGATCATCATTGATGAAGCGTCCATGATTGACCTGGAGTTGATGACCCACCTCTTCCAGGCCACCCAGTCACGCATCCCCGGAATGCCGTCGGTGCCCCGGGTGATCCTGCTCGGCGACCCCGGGCAGCTTCCGGCCGTGGGCACCGGAGCCGCCTTTCTCAACCTGCTGTCCGAGCCGGACTTCTGGGTGGCGCAGCACACCTCGTGGCTGCACCAGGTGCTTCCGGAAGACGCGCGCCCGGCGCCCCCAGCGCCTCCTTCCCGTCCCCGGACCTTCCTCCCGACGGTGGAGCTGCGCCAGAGCTTCCGGCAGCAGGCCGGCGGTGGTGGCGGCGCGATCCTCGACCTCGCAAGCGCGATCCGGAACCCGGATGCTGTGACGCCCGAAGCGTTCCGGGAGCGCATGCCTGAGCTGGGCTCGCTTGAGGCCTGGGGAGCTTCTGGAGTGGCCCTTCACCTGCGTCCGCGCCGTCCTCGGGCACATGACGCCCTGCTGCAAACGTGGCTGGACCGCTTTCACCGCAGCGACCGCCTCCGGAAGTTGCGCGAGGAGGTGTTTACCGAAGACGACCTCCACACCAACAAGGCGTGGTGGGATGACACCTTTGCCGAGCTGCACCACACCCGGCTCCTGACCCTCACTCGCGTGCTGCCCTCTGGCACCCATTCCCTGAACGACCGCATCCGGCAGCTGCTCGGGGTCCAGGCCCCCGGTGTCTTCCCCGGTGCCCCGATCATTGCCACCCAAAACAGCCACGAGCGCCAGATCTTCAACGGGGATCAGGGGGTGTGCCTGAAGATCCGGGAGTCTCCAGAAAAAGCCCCTGTCCACAAACTGGTTTTTCCTGTTGATGACGGCTACCAGACGTTTTATGATCATGAGCTTCGGAACCTGGAGCTCGCGTATGCCATCACCGTTCACAAGAGTCAGGGCTCCGAATACCGCCATGTGGCCCTCATCCTTCCGGACTCAGAGGATCTGCAGCGCACGACGGTCTCTAGCCTGGTCTCTCGGGAAATGGTCTACACCGCGGTCACCCGGGCCAAGCAATCGGTCCTGCTCTCCGGAACATGGGAGGTCTGGCAACAGGCCGTACAGCAAACCCAGCATCGGCACTCCGGGCTTCCGCACTGGTTGCATCCGGACGCCTCATTTCCCCAACCCTAAGGAGTCCATGCCCTGCTTGCCCGTTCGGGTCGTTTCTTCTCGGTGGCTTGCCGTTGCAGGAGGGGTGCTGTGTGGACTCCTCCTGGCGGCCCAAGTGGCCTCGGCTCAGAGCACCCCGCTGCTCAGTGCCATTTGGGAAGGCAATCAGGACCGGCTGGAACGCCTGCTCAAGGCTCAATCAGACCCGAATGCCCAGGATGAGTCTGGCCGGACTCCGCTGATGCTGGCCACAACCCTGGGCGAAGCCCGGATGTGCCAGCTGCTGCTGGATCAAGGAGCCGATCCGGAGATTCGGGACAACCTGGGCAGCACGGCGCTCACCATGGCGATCCGGCAGGGGGACCTCGAAATGGTTCGGCTGCTGCTCAATGGACAAGCCAGCCTGGAGTCTCGCCTGGATGATGGCTCCACGCCGCTGATTTATGCCTCCCTTGAAGGCCAGACCACCATCGTCCGGCTGCTGCTGGATCGAGATGCCGACGTCAATGCCCAAACCCGGAACGGCGAAACCGCGCTCATTGTTGCCGCCTTTGAAGGCCACCTGAGCATCATCCGCATGCTGCTGGATGCCGGAGCCCCGGTGGGCGACCAAAACAACGAAGGCTTCACGCCCGTCCTGGCTGCGGCCAGCAACGGCTACACCGACGCGGTCAACTACCTCATCCTCCGGGGCGCCAACCCCGACAGCGGTCAGCTCAGCCGCCTCACTCCGGAAGACCTCTTTGACAGCCGCCGAGAGGAAGTGGAGCCCCTGACGTTTGAGACCTTTGACAGCCCTCAGCAACTCTACCAGCTCATCAGCGCGTCCATTGAGGGACGCCTCAGCAAGGTCAACCAGCTGCTCAAGTCGGGGGCCCAGCCCAACCAGCGCGACGAAGCCGGGCGGACCGCCCTCATGGAAGCCAGCGCCTTTGGCCGCTACAACGTCGTCCGGCGCCTCATTGAAGCCGGAGCCGAGGTCAATGCCCAGGACAACCAGGGCATCACGCCCCTGATGCTGGCCACCCTGGAAGGCCGGGACCGCATTGTGGAGCTGCTGCTGGAAAAGGGAGCCGAGGTCAACACGGGAGACGGCGAAGGCGTGACCGCCCTCATGCTGGCTGGAGACGAAGGCCGCACCTTCATTGCCTCCCGGCTGCTGGAACAGGGCGCCCAGATCAATGCCCAGAACGTCAGCGGCAGCACCGCCCTCATTGAGGCCACACGCGAGGGACGTTCCGACACCGTGGAGCTGCTGCTGCGGAAAGGCGCTGATGCGAGCATCCGGGACCAGTTTGGACGCTCCGCGCTTTCTGAGGCTGAAAACGAGGGACACGAGGACATCATTCGGCTCCTGAAGAAGGCGCTCAAACCGTAATCCCAACCGTCCCTTCCATTTCCCAACCGGGGATGGGCCTGTGGCCTTCCCCCTTCCTGCAATTGCCTGATGCTCAGCCCAACGGTTACGCCCACCGAAACCGGCTTTTATGGCCCCTACGGAGGCATGTTCATCCCCGAAATTCTGCGCTCGACCTTTGATGAACTGATTGACGCCTTCCAGAAGGCCAAGGCCGACCCCCAGTTTTGGCGAGACTACGTGGCGTTGATGCAGAGCTACTCCTGCCGTCCCACTCCGGTGACGCCGCTCAACAACCTCTCCGAGTACTTTGGGGGACGGGTGAAGCTCCTGTGCAAACGGGAGGACCTCAACCAGACCGGCGCCCACAAGGCCAACAACGTGATGGGACAGGGCCTGCTGGTGCAGCGCATGGGCAAGCGACGCGTCATTGCCGAAACCGGAGCCGGACAGCACGGGGTCGCCACGGCAACAATGGCCGCCCGGCTGGGGCTCGAATGCACCATCTACATGGGCGCCACGGATGTGGAACGCCAGCGGCCCAACGTCTTCTGGATGGAACAGCTGGGGGCCACGGTGGTCGGAGTCACCGAAGGCACCGCCACGCTCAAGGACGCCATCAATGCCGCCATGCGCGACTGGACCGAGAGCATGGAAGACACCCATTACGTCCTCGGCACCGTCTGTGGCCCGCACCCCTTCCCGGAAATGGTGTCGTGGTTCCAGTCCATCATTGGACATGAAGCCCGCGATCAGGTCCGGGCGCTCACGGGGCACCTGCCCGATCACATCTACGCCTGTGTCGGAGGAGGCTCCAATGCGTCCGGAATCTTCCTGCCGTTTGTCGATGACCGGGGGGTGGAGCTGGTGGGCGTGGAAGCCGGCGGACACGGCATCGAAAGCGGAGAGCACGCGGCTCGGCTTTCCGGAGGCACCGTGGGCATCGCCCAGGGCTACAAGACCTACTTCCTGCAAGACGAGGAAGGCCAGATGCGGCACACGCACTCCATCTCCGCCGGCCTGGATTATGTCGGCATCAGCCCCATTCTGAGCTACCTGGCCGACACCGGCCGGGTCCGCTTTACGGCCGCGCCAGACGAGGCCGTGGTGGAAGCCGCCAAGCTCCTCATCCGCAAGGAGGGCATCATCCCCGCTTTGGAAAGCAGCCATGCCCTGGCCGCCATTTTGGATGAGCTGACGGACCTTCCGCAGGGGGATTCCGTTCTCTTCAACCTGTCCGGACGTGGCGACAAGGACATCTTCAACATTGCTGAAGCCATTGGAGATGAGAAGTGGAAGGAGTTCATCCGCCAAAAAGCCGCCCAACTCGACACCTCCTCTCACGCCTGAATCATGAACCTGCAAAACTACCTGCATCACCGCAAGCAAGAACGGGGGGTCCTCCTCATGACCCACGCCATTGTGGGCTACCCCTCGCTGGACGACAACTGGCGCATGCTGGAGATCATGCAGGAAGTCGGAGTGGACCTGGTGGAGCTGCAGATGCCGTTCAGCGAGCCCATTGCAGACGGTCCGCTGTTTGTTCAGGCCAATGAGCAGGCCCTGCGCAGCGGCATTCGCACCCAGGACTACTTTGAGCTGATGAAGCAGGCGTCGGAGGCGTTTGACTTTCCACTCCTGATGATGGGGTACGCCAACACCGCCTACGCCATGGGCTACGAAACCTTCACCCGCCGGCTTGCTGAAAGTGGGGGGGTGGGGTACATCATTCCGGACCTGCCCTTTGAGGAGTTTGAAGACCTCACCTCGCTCAGCGGCCAACGCGAGTTGCACCCCATCCTCATCTGCACGCCCACCAACACCGAACAGCGGCTGCAGGAGATCTGTGAACACGGGGCCGGGATGCTGTACTGCGTCGCCCGCAAAGGCGTCACCGGAAAATCGACCCAGCTCGACTCCTCGGTCACCCACTTCCTCGACCGCTGCCGCAAGCACACCCCCCTTCCGCTTGGGCTCGGCTTTGGGCTCTCCACGGCTGATGACATCCGCCAGCTTCATGGACATGCAGACCTGGCCATCGTCGGATCCGCCCTCCTGCGCTCCTGGGAACAGGGTGGCGAAACCGCCTACCGCGAGCACCTGGAATCCCTCATCTCCGCCTGCCAGTCGACGCACCCCTGAAAATTTCCGAAAACCCCGCTTTTCGGTTGTTGCCCGCCCGCATAACGCGTATCCTTAAAAGGATTAATTTTTGCTGGCTTTTTGAATCAGAAATGAAAATCATTTCCTGATTCTCTCATTTCTTGATTTCCCTGAGACTCCACCATGGCTTCCCTGAAGCCTCCCTCGGAAGGCGCCCTCCGCATCCGGAAGGCGACCCTCTGGACGCTGGAAGACAACATCCTCTGCCTCCGCTACGAGCCCAATGTCGTTCTGGAGGGCTCGGAAGACTTCACCGAACTCATTGAAGCCATCCAGAAATTTCCCGAGTTGCAGCCTCCGGTTTCGCTGCTCCTGCTGGATCATGTCCCCGACATCAAGAAAATCCGCGGGCACCTCACTCAAAAAGACATCCTCCGGTTTTTTGGTCCGGCAGCGACCTATCTGGAATCGCCGAAAGAGCGCTACCGAGCCGCTTTCTATCAGCACGTCAACCCGTTTCCCTTCATCAACCGCATCTTCACCAACCTGGACGACGCCTTGGCGTGGCTGAGGCACCCTCAGGTGGCTCCGCTTCCCCCCACTCCGC
Source organism: Deltaproteobacteria bacterium (assembly GCA_038150265.1). GTDB lineage: Bacteria > SAR324 > SAR324 > SAR324 > NAC60-12 > JAYPUA01. Next base: position 129,494 of record JAYOTF010000004.1, read on the forward strand.
TGACGGAAGTGGAGACCGATGAGTTCCTGAATGCCCTGATCCGCTTTGCCTCAGGGAACTACCACGTCCGGCTTCCGGAAGACCTGGAGCCCGCCAACCCCAAGACCGTTACTCCGCTGGTCAACCTGCTGCTGGAAGAGACCAGCGCCACCTACCAGGAGCTGCAGCAGGCCTACCAGCAGTTGGAGCAGATGAATGCCGAGCTTTCGGTAAAGAATGAGGAGCTGCAGCAGCTCAATCAGGCGTTGCAGCAGACTCAGGACCGACTTTTTGATTTTGCCGAGGCCTCCAGCGACGTGTTTTGGGAAACCGATGCGCACCACCGCTTCACCTGGATGCAGCTCCGCGACCCCAGCCTTCCGGGCCGGGATCCACTGGGGCGGACCCGTTTTGAGATGAAGCGTTCCGATGATGACGAGGTGAAGTGGCAGGAGCACCAGAAGGCCCTCAGCGAACACGAGAGCTTCCGGGACTTTGAGTACCAGCAGCCGTCCGGGAGGTGGGTCCGGGTGAGCGGCAAGCCCTTTTTCAATGAGCAGGGGCACTTCATGGGGTACCGGGGCAGCACCTCGGATATCACGGAGCGGCATCGGCTTGAGGCTCAGTATCAAGAGGCCCTCATTGCCCAGGAAGTGGAGGCGGTGCAGCGCGAGGCGGACTACCGCCTGATGCAGCAGTCCAAGCTCGCAGCACTCGGCGAGTTGGCCACCAGCGTGGCCCATGAGGTCAACAACCCCCTCACCTTCCTCAGCAGCATCTTTCAACTCTGGAAGGAGGACCTGGACGAAGAGGATCGGCTTCCGGAGCGGAGCGAGTTTGCCAAGGATCTGCAGGATGGGCTCAAGCAAGTCCGGCGCATCAGCGAGATTGTTGATCATCTGCGGAATTTTGGGCGGCAGGATGCCACGGAAGAGACGCGCCTGTTTTCCTTGCGAGAACCGCTGGATGGCGCGTTGCTGCTGGTCCACAAGGCTCTGAAGAACCGAAACATTGCCCTGCACAACCAGCTTCCGGAAGACCTCCCGCTGCTGGAAGGCATCCCCGGACAGATGGAGCAGGTGTTCCTCAACCTCCTCAACAATGCCAAGGATGCCCTCAGCGACTGGCCCCACGCCGAGATCACCCTCTCTGCTGCCCTTCAGGGCGATCACCTCTGCCTGAGTGTGCAGGACAACGGCCCAGGCATTCCCCAAGCGCTTCAGGGGCAGATCTTCAACTCGTTCTTCACCACCAAGCCCTCTGGCAAGGGGACCGGGCTGGGGCTCTCCATTGTCCGCAAAATTGTGGAAGGCCACGGCGGCCGCATCACCTGCTCCTCGCAGCCTGGGCAGGGGACCACCTTCACCCTGATGCTTCCGCTCCCAGACGCCGCTCGCGCCACGTCCCCCTAGCGCCCCCGGAGTCCGGAGACGCCGGACACCCATGGCAAGAGCAACGTCAGGAGGGTTCCGGCCTGCACCCAAAAGCCGGTGGAGTCGTGCATGGCGCGGAAGGCCTCACGGACTTCGGCCTGGCCCCAGCGGGTGGGATCCTGCACAGCGGCCGCCATTTCAGGCACCAGTCCATAGCCCAGCCACGCCCACACGCCCAGCCCCACCAGCAGCCAGCCCTGCCGCAGCAGCACCCGCTTGGGCGCAGTGGGCCACTCCAGCCACGCCGTCCGTTGCTCCAGCAGAGCCAGCAGCAGGAACCCCCAGACACAGGCCGGAAAGAAGCGCTCAAAGAACAGCGTGAACAGCAGGCTGATCACCGCGTGCGACTGGGCCGCCGCTTCTGGAGGAAGCAGCCCCGGAACCGTCCGGAACCCCAGGGGCGCCAGAATTCCGGCGGACGCCACACCTCCGATCATCAGCGCCCACAGGATCCAAAAACCAAAACGAAGGGCTCCCTGCCAGCGTGCCTGAGCCTGCATGCCATCTCCTCTTTCATGAATGATAGGTTTCTCTGAGACCAAAACATCAGGCCTCCAGCGTTCGGGAACTCCCGGAAAGCGGCAAGGCAAAACCCTGGCACTTGAGTCTTGGGCTCGCCTCGCTTTTACTGATGGCAGTTGAAGAACAACGCCCTCCCCCTTACGTCAAAGAAGCCATGCGCCATCGCCTCCTCTCGCTCCTCCTGTTCCTCTTTCTCAGCGGCTGCCTGGTGCGTCCGGCTCCGGAAACCCAGGAAGGACGGCTGCAGGCGGCCATCCGCATTGCTCCAGAAAACGAACACGGCTACGTCCGGCTTGCCGACCTCTACCGCTCTGAGCGCCGCTTTGAAGACGCCCTGAGTGTTTTGGAGATCGGGCACCAGCGGGTTCCGGACTCGTCGCTGATCCGCCGCCTTCAGGCCAACCTGCTGGCCGCCCGGAACGTGCCCCAGGCCCTGAGGGTCTACCAGGTGCTGCTTGAGGAGACGCCGGACGACGAAGACCTGCGGCTCGACTACGCCCAGTTGCTGGTTCGGGCCGGGCAGCGACCCGAGGCCCGGGCGCAGCTGGAGCGGTTGCAGGAGAGCGGCAGCGAGCAGGCCAACGTCTTTTTGCTGTATGGCCTGCTGAACCTGCAGGAAGATCGGCTCGGTTTGGCCCAGGAAGCCTTGGTGGAAGCCGTTCGGCTCGATGAGGAAAACCCGGAAGCCTGGGCTGAGCTGGGACGCCTCTGGGAGCGGCAGGGGGAGTGGGGACGCGCCCAGGAGTCGCTGCGCCGCGCGGTGGAGTTGGCTCCGGAGTCCGAAGAATTCCTGCGTCGCTTCATCACGGCTCAGGAGCGCCTGCTCGACCCCAAGGATCCGGACGCGGTTCTGCAGCTCGGACACACGCTGGAGCACCTCCGGGAACTGGCTCCGGAACGCGCCTGGACGCAAGCCCACTATGGCGAATTCCTGCACCGAACCGGACGTCCGGAGGAAGCGGAGGCTGAATTCCGGAAGGCGCTGGAGGCCTCTCCGCAGTACGCGTGGGGGTGGTTCCGGCTTGGAGGGTTGCTGCTGGAGCAAGGCCGCCCGGAAGAGGCGAAGCAGGCGCTGGAGACCGGGCTTCAGGAAGAGCCCGAAACACCATGGGCCCTGCAGCAACTGGCGCTGGCTGATGAGCAGCTGGGACGTCTGGACGAAGCGCGGCAGCGGTATGAGGCGCTCTTGCAGCAAGAAGCCTCGCTCCCTGTGCTGCGCCGCCTGCTGGAGCTGCACTGGGCGGAGCTCCGCTTTGATGCCATTCAGTCGACTCTGGAACAGGGCGTGGAACTGTTCCCCAAGGTCCCGGCGCTGCGGCTCGAGCTTGCGCAGTTTCTCGACCGCCGAGGTCGATACGAAGCCGCCCGGACCGCCTTTGAAGCCCTTCCTCGTTCTGGCGCCCGGGCGGACTTCTTCATCCAGCTCGGACGCCTCTCTCGGCTTGCCGACGACCTTCCCCAGGCGGAGCTGGACTTCCGGCAGGCCCTGCAGCTGGACCCCAAGGCTCAGTTGGCCCGCATGCAGCTCATTGAGCTCTTCCGGCAGGAAGAACGTCCCCTCGCGCTGGAAACCGAGCTGACCACCTTCCTGCAGCAGGAGCCCGACTCCGAATGGGGCGCGCTTCAGCAGGCGCAGTGGCTCCGGAAGTCAGGCCCGGCGGCCGCCTTCTCTGCTTATGTGGCAGCAACCGCTCCTCGCTTTCCGGACTCCCTTTCCTTGCAATTGCTTGAGGTTGAGCGCCTCCGGGCGCAGCAGCAGGAAGCTCAGGCCCTGGTGCTCCTCCAGACGCTTCAGGAGCAGGCTCCCCAAAATGAGGACCTCTTCAATGAGCTCGCCGTCCTGCAGTTCAATCAGGGAAATCCGGATGCGGCGAAGCAGGCCCTGCTGCGTTCCCTGGAGCTTTCCGGCTCCAACCTCTGGCCCTTGATGCAGCTGGTCCTTCAGCTTCCGGAAGCGCAGCAGCAGGCGTGGTTTGGCCACCAGGTCGAGGTCCGGCAGGCGTGGGCCCTCTTGATCCAGAACCTTCCAGAGCCCGTGTTTCCGGAAGCCCTGGACCCGCCAGCCCAGCAGGGTTTGGCCGTGCTGCACCACGCGTTGCAGCAGACGGCTCTTCCGGAGAACACTCCGGTTGCCGGCACAGCCCCGTGGTTTCAATTTGCGGAAGCGGTCCGTCTTGAGAAGCAACCGGCCGAGGCCGCCACCGCTTACGATCAGTTGCTGCAGCACCCGGCCCTTCCGGAAGCCTTGCGTCCGTGGGTGCAGGCACGGGCGGCAATGGTGCTTGAGCGCTCCGAACAGCCGGGTCCTGCGGCCGAACGCTATGCAGCTGTGCTCGCGGCTCACCCTCAGGCCACCTGGGCCTTGCTGCGGCAGGCCATTGCCCTGACTCATGCCGGCCGTGAGGCCGACACCATTCCCCTCTATGAGGCCCTGCTGAAGCAAAACCCGAATCACCCGATGATTCTGAACAACCTGGCCTGGATCTACCTCACTCACCCAGATCCCGCCCAGCGACGTCCGGAGCGCGCGCTGAAGCTGGCAGAACAGGCCGTGGCTCAAGAGGGATCGATTGATCACTGGGACACCCTCGCCGAGGCGTGGTTCCAGAATGGAGAGGCCTCGAAGGCCATTGAGGTGCTCCGTCAGGCCGTCCGGGAGACCCCGTTTCCGGAGTCACGGGAGTCGTACCTTCAGGCGCAGTACCAGCGCTTCCGGAGTGGAAACCCGCAGGTGCCTCCTCCCGCCGTCTGACTCTGGGCAGTTTTTGCCACCCTTCTGGCCCGTCTCGGGCTCCAGACCTCAGGAGCCGAGAGTCTGGTGAAGTTTTTTTGTGCCGGACGTGGGGCCCAGCAAATAAATAATTTTGACCGAATGGGCTTAAATCCTCTTAGACTTCAGAGCACTAAGCCACTTCTCCCTGAGCCCAGGCGGAGGGTTCCCGCTGCAACCCGGCACAGGACTCTCGAACTGGAGTTGCTTTTGCAACAATGGACTCAAAAAATCCAGGAACTCCTGCTTGAGCAGGGAGTGCCAAGGAACTGCAATCGTAGACCGGCATGTACATCATGAGAGCATTCGGGGCTGTCCTCGCAACAATTCCACTCCTTCTGGTTGGCTGTGCCGACCCAGACACCCAGCAACCCTCTCCCACCTTCTACTATGACGTCGGTGGAGTCGTCCGGGGGCTGGATGGGTCCGTCAACCTCGAAAACAACGGAACCGACGGCATCGTGGTTGCCAGCAGCGGCGCCTTTGTTTTTCCTCAAAACATTGCGGCCAACAACGGCTACAGCGTCACCGTCAAGACCCAGCCGGCCCGACAGACCTGCTC
>JAYOTF010000005.1:0-123594 GCA_038150265.1 Deltaproteobacteria bacterium
TCAAGGGCGTGACCGCGTCCGGAATCGTCAAAAAGGGGCTTCCCTTCCTCTCCCGTACCGTCCGACCAAAACCGAGCGCTGAGGCCAGCAGCAAGCTCTGCCACCCATTTGTTTCAGGCGATGGCCCTGGGGTTTCAACTTCCCCCTGCGGCAGAAAGGCGTATCCTGAAAGACGTGGTGTTTCCCGCTGCCACCACATGGCTTGGGCACGTGGTGCCTGGACTGAGCCATGCCGGACCCTTCAACCAGAGAAGACCATGGAATACAGCTTCAATAAAATTGTGGAGATGTCCTTTGAGGAGGCGATTGCACGGACCACCGAATCGCTTCAGGAGCAGGGCTTTGGGGTCCTGACGGATATTGATGTGCAGGCCACCCTGAAAAAGAAGATCAATGTGGAGTTCCGCAACTACCGGATCCTCGGGGCGTGTAGTCCCACTCATGCCTACCAGGCGCTGCAGGCAGAGAGCCGAATTGGCACCATGCTGCCGTGCAACGTCATCGTCCAGGAAACAGAAGCCGGTCAGGTGGAGGTCTCAGCGATTGACCCGGTGGTTTCCATGCAGGCTGTCGGAAACGCGAGCCTGGGGGAAGTCGCGGCTGAGGTGCAGCACCGCTTGAAGCAGGCGGTCGAGAACCTCTGACGGCCTGCTTGTGGGGGGAGGCTCCGGTTTCAGGAGCCCGCGAGGCGTTCCGGAAGGGACGCTACAGCCAGCGGATCACGCCAATGATTCCGGCGGTGGCATAGAAAAACTGCAGGAGGAGGATGCCGTAGTGTCGGCAGAGGTACGCCCAGACGCCAATGGCGAGGGCGGAAATGAACAGCAGGGTGAAGCCGAGGACTTCATTTCCCGTGTTGGAGGCCACGAGCATGGAGTAGGCGATGGCGGTCAGAACACCAAACCATTCCAGGGACTTGTGAAGATTCATGAGTCGCGCCAAGCGTTTCCGAAGTGTAGGGCAAACCGTGACTACTGGGCCGCGCGGCGGTTGAGGAAGAAGACCAGGGCGATGGCTGCCACCCCTGCTGCTTCTACCGGAATCTGGGGCCAGAAGATGGCGACAATGCCGGGCATCAGCAGCACACGCTGCCAGTGGGCAAGCGGAGCCCAGAGGAACCCCTCCAGCACCGCGGCAAAGGCAACCAGTGCCACAATGACAATGAAACCGTTCCACAGCACCAGCGGCAACGGACCACCCAGGATGATGGATTCGTTGTAGACCATGAAGAGCGGAATCAGGTAAAGCCCCTTGGCAAACTTCCAGGCCTGTACGCTGGTTTCCATGGGACTTGACCCGGCAATGGCGGCTCCGGCAAAGCCCGCCAGAGCAACAGGAGGCGTCACGTTGGAATCCTGGGAGTACCAGAAGACCACGAGGTGAGCAACGAGGAGCGGGACCCCAAACTCGCTGGTCAGGGCAGGTCCCACCAGGATGATCAAGACGATGTACGCCGCAGTCACGGGCAACCCCATCCCGAGGATCAGGCTCGCCAGGATCACCAGGAAGAGGGCCACAAAGAGATTGCCTCCGGAGAAGGCCATCATCATGGCTGAAAACTTCAGCCCGAGCCCCGTCAATCCCACCACGCCGACAATGACCCCTGCCACCGCACAGGCGATGGAGACCGCGATGGCGTTCCGCGCTCCGAGTTCCAGAGCCTGACCCGTCAGCTCCAGCCCCCGCCTCAGCAGCTTCCAGAAGTTCGGCAGGGTCGGATTTTCTGAGAAAAAGTGCCAAAGCGCCCGCCCTGCGGCTGCCAGCATGACCGAGAGGATCGTGTAAAAGCCCACCCGCATCGGCGAGTACCCGCCCACCAGCAGCCAGGTGAGGAGCCCCAGCGGAATGAGGAAGTGCCACCCTTCGAGCATCACCGTCCGGAGCCGGGGCAGCTCTTCTTCCGTGAGGCCTTCCATGCCCTGCTTGACTGCAGCAATGTGCACCAGCAGGTACACGGCCCCGAAGTAGAGAAACGCGGGAAAGATGGAGACCAGGACGATGTGGATGTAGGGCGTCTGGGTAAACTCACTCATCAGAAAGGCACCCGCCCCCATCAGCGGAGGCATGATCTGCCCTCCGGTAGAAGCCGCTGCCTCAATTCCTCCTGCTTGAGCAGGACGGTAGCCCAGGCGCTTCATCAGGGGGATGGTAAAGGCGCCGGTTGTGACCACGTTCGCAATGGCAGATCCGGAGATGGACCCCATGCCGGCTGAGGCGATGATGGCGGCCTTGGCGGGTCCGCCCCGCTGGCGTCCGGTGGTGGCATAGGCCAGGTCAATGAAGAACTTCCCGGCGCCCGTGACTTCCAGGAAGGCCCCGAAGAGGACAAAGACAAAGATGAAGGTGGAGGCCACCCCGAGCGGAATGCCGAAGATGCCCTCGGCGCCCAGGGTGAGCTGGTTGGCCAGACGATCCAGGGAGTACCCACGGTGATTGAGGATGCCGGGAAGCCAGTCTGCCAGCCACGGCAACTCCCCCTTGCGCCCTGCAAATCCGTAGGCAATGAAGGTGGCAGCGATCAGCGTCATGCTGAACCCAACGGCGCGTCGGGCGGCTTCCAGCACAAGGAGTGTGGTCAGCACCCCAACCGTGACATCAATCTGCCGGGGGAAGATGGCGTTGGCAATCGTGTCAATGTTCAGCGGAACCCACACCCCAACCAGCCCCCCTCCGGCGACCAGGATGCCATCGAGCACCCACTCGCCCCTCCGGCGAGGCCGAGACCCCGAAACCGGGTAGACCAGAAAGCAGAGGACCAGGATGAAGCCCAGGTGAATGGGGCGCTGAAAGAAGAGGCCCAGGGGCTGAATGCCGGCGGCGTAGAGCTGAAACAGCGAGAGGGCAATGCCGACGGAGGCCGTGAGTCGGGCGACGAACAGGGGGGTGGCGCGTTCGCTGGGGTCTGACATGTCAGTCCTCTTCTGGCTCAAGGGAAATCCGGACTCGGGCACGTTCTGCCAAGGCGGTCAAGGACACCTCGCTGGTGGCGGTCCGGAGGCGATGATTGACCCGTGGCCCGCCCGGACGCAGGATGTAGGCATTTCCGGGCACCGGCTCGTTGATGGCTTCAATCCAGTACCCTCCCTGGCCGTCGGAGACCTGCCGTCCCCGCCCCGGGATGTGGTCGAGGCCAGCAGCAAAGTCAGGCAGGTGGGAGCGGACCAGCACCAGGGCGCCGTCCTGATTTTCGTAACAGTCTTCCACCTCAAACCCCTGGACCGAGTGGTTCCAGAGGATGGACCAGCCCTCGCCATCAGCAACAGAAAACTGGGCCAGCAGCTGGTCCGACTCGGCAAGGCGGACCTGCAGGAGGGCCGCCTGAGTGACTGCAGTGGAGGTCAGAAAGAGGAGCGCCAGCAGCCCTCCTCGCTTCCACGTCTTCAAGGACGCAGCCGATCCGGAACCGAGGCTCCGACTTCTTCATAGTAGCGAATTGCTCCCGGATGCAGCGGGACCGGAGTGGCATCGAGGGTGAACTCGATGGTGGTCTGGTTGGCCGCCGGGTGAACCGCTTGCAGCTCGGCGATGTTCTCAAACATGGCCTTGGTGATGGCGTAGGCCAGGTCATCGGACATCTCCGAAGAGACCGCGAGGACGTTGGGCACACCCAGCACGGGGACGCCTTGATCCACTCCTTCGTAAATTCCACCTGCCAGCGTGGTCCGGGCGAAGATCGGGTTGGCTTGGCGTGCGGCCTGGATTTCTGCGGCGCTGAGCGGGATCATCCGGATCGACTTGTTGGTGGCGAGGTTCATGATGGAGGACGTCGGGGCTCCCACGCTCCAGAAGCCGGCATCGATGTCACCGTTGGCCAGGGCATCTGCGGTCTCATTGAAGTTCAAGCGCTGCACGGTGAAGTCGTCATACGAGAGACCGTTTGCCTCGAGGATGGTGTTGGCGTTGACTTCGGTCCCGGAGCCTGGAGCGCCCACGGAAACCCGCTTGCCCTTGAGGTCCGAGAGGCTGGTGACGCCGCTGTCAGCAAGGGTGACGATCTGGACCATGTTGGCATACATCGAGGCGAGCCCGCGAATCATCGGCAGCTGCTTTCCGTCAAAGCGTCCGGTGCCCGTCTGAGCCTGCTGAACGGTGTCGGCCAGGCCCAGCGCCAGGTCGGCATCGCCGGTGGCAATGAGTCCCATGTTCGCCACGGAGGCTCCGGTGACTTCGGCCGTCGCCTGATAGCCGTCGACGTGTCGGTTGATGACCTCAGCGAGGCCTCCCCCCATCGGGTAGTAGACGCCTCCGGTTCCGCCGGTGGCAATGGAAAGCTGCACTTGCGCCATGAGGGAGCCTGCCGAAAGCACGGTAGCTGCCGCAACGGCGAGGGAGCGTAGGGTGAATTTTCTCATCTCGTTCCTCTCTTTCAGGTTGGGGACGGGCCCATGGTTCCCCTCATGCGAGACGCTGACGGGAGCTGGAACACCTCCAACTTCTGAGTCCGCTGTCGCTGATTTTGAGGGATGGGTCAGGGGGAATGTAAAACATCCACTCTTAAAGTCTCGCCCAGGACTGTACGCTTTGGCAACCAAAAATTGCCCCCTTCTTCGGGTTCCTCAAGCGAGCCCGAGGGAAGCAGACGCTGCCGAACCGCTGAACCGCAGCCCTGCCTCCGGTGGGCGCAGAGGCTGGGATCCGGAGGCTTCCAGGACCAGAGAGGCCGCGCCAGCAGCTCCCTCAGGGCCCGGAGCGGACGTCAGGAATGAGGCCTCCCAACGAGGTGAGGGCCCTTGTTTTTCACAGGCGAGATGACTTTTCACTTGACGAACACCAATGGGTTGGGGCAAGCTCGCCGCGTTTTGTTCAGAAAAGAGCAGTGCTGACTTGAGGGGGAGTTCCGCTCCTCCATTCAGAAACCACTCAGTTGTTTTCAAGCAGACCTGCTCACCCAATGATTCACGACAGAGGAAAGCCATGAAACAGTCCAGCACCTGGAGTAAGTTCGCGATCGCGCTGGTCGCCACCGTCTCAGCCGCCACCGTTGCGCTGGCCAAACCCAGCAACACAGAGTGCATTGCCCCGGCGGGCGCCGGAGGTGGATGGGACTTCACCTGCCGCGTCCCGGCAGCCAAGGTCATGGGAGACCTGGGGCTCATTGATGGCTCAATGACCGTGACCAACATGTCGGGAGCGGGAGGCGGCAAGGCTTACGCCCACGTGGTCACCAAGCGAGGGGACGACGAAAATCTCATTGTGGCGGCCAGCATGGCAACCGCGGCCCGCCTTGGCCAAAACGTCTATGCCGGCTTCAAGGCCGATGACGTCCGTTGGGTGGGGGCCTTGGGGGCGGATTATGGCGCCATTGTTGTCAAGGCCGACTCGCAGTTCAAAACCATTGGCGACCTCGTGGAGGCGATGCGGAGCAACCCACGGCGGACGGCCATTGTGGGAGGAAGTGCGGCTGGCGGATGGGATCACCTGAAGGTGCTGATTCTGGCCGATGCGGCTGGGGTGAAGGACCTCAAGGCGATCAACTACATCTCCTTTGACAACGGGGGAACGGCCATGCTGGAGGTCATCAGCGGCCGTGCTGACGCCTTCACGGGTGACATCTCGGAGGTGATTGAGTACCAAAAGCAGGGCAATGTGCGGGTGCTGGCCATCCTCTCTCCAGAGCGCATTCCGGCGGTCCCGGACGTCCAGACGGCTCGTGAGCAGGGCTACGACGTCATTGGCGCCAACTGGCGGGGCTTTTACGTGCCGAAGAACATCTCCTCTGCACGCTACAACGAGTGGGTCGACATCGTCCGGAACGTGTCCAACTCGTCTCAGTGGGAAGAGCTGGCCGCCAAGAATGGACTGGCTCCCTTTGCCTCATTCGGCAGTGACTTTGAAAACTTCGTGGGCTCCCAGATCGGCAAGGTCGCCCAAATCTCCAAAGACCTCGGCTTCATCCAATGAAGCTGCAGGGCGTTGGCGCCCATGACCGGCTGTATGCGCTCATCCTCCTCGTCTTCTCAGGACTTTATGGACTGGGAGGACTGGAGATCCAGGTGGGGTTCTACAATGGTGTGATTGGTCCTCAACACTGGATCTACGGGATTGCCGGAGTCCTGGGGGTGCTGAGCCTCTGGCTTCTGCTGCAGCCAACGCCGTTTGTTCCAGAGCCCGAGTCGTGGGTGGCGTGGCGCAAGCGCTTGCCGCTGTGCCTGGCCATCCTGATTTATGCCGAGGGGCTTCCGTACTTCGGGTTCCTGATCATGATGATCAGCCTGATGATCCTCGTCTCTCGGCTCTTTGGTGCCACCTGGAAGCAAGCGGTCATGTGTGCGGTGACGCTGTCCGGACTCTGCCTCCTCCTCTTTGAGGTCCTGTTGGGGATCTCACTGGGGCGAGGCCTACTGCTCATCTGAAGGAGGCCCCATCGAATCCTTCTCTCTCCTGCTGGATGGTTTTGTGGTGGCGCTCACCCTGCAAAACATCCTCTTTGTGCTGCTCGGGGCATTTCTGGGAACCACCATTGGGATGCTTCCGGGAATTGGCCCCGTGAACGCCATTGCGGTTCTCTTCCCCATTGTCTACACCCTGGAGGTTCCGCCGGCAACCGTCCTGATCCTCTTTGCCGGCATCTACTACGGCTCCCAGTACGGCAACTCCATCTCCAGCATCCTCCTCAATGTGCCCGGAACCTCGGCGGCAGCGGTCACGACCATTGACGGCTACGCCATGGCGAAGCAGGGGCTGGGAGGAAAGGCGCTGGCGATGTCGGCCATTGCTTCGTTTGGAGGAGGCACCCTTTCCATCTTCTTCCTCGCGCTCTTTGCCCCCATCCTGGCCAATCTGGCCATCAGCTTTGGTCCAGCAGAGTACACGGTGCTGATGGTGTTTGCCTTTGTGGCGCTCTCGAGCTTCAGCCAGGGGAGCATGCTCAAGGCGATCCTCTCCGCCTTCCTCGGCCTCAGCATTGCGACCATCGGCATTGACTCCACCACGGGAGTGAGCCGCCTCAGCTTCGGGCTGATGGAGCTTTACGACGGCGTGGACTTCATCGTCGTGGTCATCGGCTTCTTTGCCGTCAGTGAGCTGTTCTTCCTGCTGGGAGAGTCCGAGGAACACAAGGCGCCGATGCAGCCACTGACGAGCCTGCTGATCTCGTTCAAGGAGATCAGTGGCTCGCTGGCGACCATCCTGCGCAGCTGCGTCACCGGGTTTTTGGTGGGGCTGCTTCCGGGAGCCGGTGGAACGATTGCCAGCTTCATCGGCTACGCCACGGAGAAGAAGATCCTCCAGCCCAACCGGTTTGGGCAAGGAGACATCCGCGGAGTCGCGGCTCCGGAATCGGCCAACAACTCGGCCTCGGTGGGCTCCTTCATTCCCCTGCTGATCCTTGGTGTTCCGGGAAGCGAGACCACGGCCGTCATGCTCGGAGGCCTGATCAGCTTTGGCGTGAAGCCGGGTCCGCTGCTGCTGGAAAACAGCCCGGAAATCTTTTGGGGGCTCACGGCCTCCATGTTTGTGGGGAACCTCTTCCTGATTTTCCTCAACCTCCCGCTGGTGGGCCTCTTTGCCCGCATCCTTCAGACGCCACGCTGGGTGCTGATGCCGCTCATTGCGATGCTCTGCATCGTCGGCGCCTACACCATCAATGGAAGCGAGTTTGATGTGCTGCTGGTGCTGATCTTTGGCCTGATTGGCTACCTGATGCGCCGGGCGGATTTTCCGCTGGCCCCCCTCATTTTGGGAGTGGTGCTGGGCGATCTGATTGAGACGAACTTCCGCCGCGCCATGATCTACAGCGACGGCAGCCTCTCGATTTTCTTTGAGTCTTCCATTAGCCTCCTGCTCTGGCTCCTGGCCCTCCTCAGCCTGCTGGCGCCGCTGATCCTCAAGCGCTTCCGCTCCAAAAAACCCTGACCTCCACGGGGACGGTTCCACGTCCCCGGTCCCCACGCTCCCAGTCCCCATCAGCCCACCTCCGGTGCTCAAGCTACTTGACCCGGTCCCTGTGCTTCCCTTAAGCTTGATGAGCCCTTTCTGAAGAACGCTTGCCCGCTTTTGGTCTTCACCGAGGCCCCTGGTTCCCGGCGCTGCTCGGAACCGTTGATGCTGTTTTGCATTTATTTATTCCAAACTGCATAAACCTCGCTCATGCCCCCCTCCTCCCTTGCTCCCATGCAGGCCCTGGCAGATGCCACTGCCCGAATTCTCCTGGTGGTGGATGCTCAGGGGACGCTGATTCTGCTCAGTGAGCGGGCTTCCGACCAGCTGAGCCTGGAACTGGGGCGCTCCCTTGATGTTCAACTTCCGGGCTTTTCGCAGCAGGTCCGGACGGTGCTCTCCGGGCGCTCTCGCCGCTGCGAGGTTCCGGTTCAGGTGAACGGGCGAGAGTACCTGGCCGGGGTGAATCCGCTGTACGAGCAAAACGAAATCCGGGGCGCCGTGTGCGTTTTGGTCGATGGCTCTCAGCTGGACACCATGACCCGGCAACTGCCTTCGGTTCAGGCGCTCTCCCGCGAGCTGGATACCATCATCGACTCTTCCTCAGACGGTCTGTTTGTCTGTGATGCGCAAGCCAACGTGATCCGCATGAATCCGGCGTCTGAAGCCATTCACCACGTCGTTGCGGCAGACATCATCGGACGCAACATGCGCGAGCTGGTGGAAGAGGGCTTCATTGACCGCTCAGCCGCACTGGAAGCCTCTCAGACGCTCCAGACCGTGAGCCTGCTTCAGGACAAGCGTGGCCAGAAGCTGATCTCCATTGCGACCCCGGTCTTTGATGATCAGGGCGCGCTGATCCGGGTGGTCGTCAGTGAGCGGGACATTGCGGCAATTGACCGCCTGCAACGTGAACTGGAAGAGCAGCAGGCGATTGGCGACCACCTCCGGGACCAGATGCTGGCGATGCAGCAGGTGCAGCTGGACCGTCATCAGATTGTGGCCCGGAGCCCCAGCATGATCCGGATTTTCGAGCAGGCGGTCAAAGTGGCGCGAGCCGAGTCTTCGGTGCTGATTCTGGGAGAATCCGGAGTGGGGAAGGGGCTGGTGGTGGACTGGATCCACCAGAATTCCCGGCGTTCGGCACACCCCCTGATCAAGATCAACTGTGGCGCCATCCCAGAGTCATTGATTGAGGCCGAGCTGTTTGGCTACGTGAAGGGCGCCTTCACGGGAGCGCAATCCGGAGGCAAGCCCGGGCACCTGGAGATGGCCGACGGCGGGACGCTGTTTCTGGATGAGGTCGCCGAGCTGCCGCTGGCTTCGCAGGTGAAGCTCCTCCGGTTTCTCGAAGATGGCAACCTCACTCGGCTGGGAGAGACGCGGAGCCGCGCCCTGAGCGTCCGGATTCTGGCTGCGACGCATCAGGACATGGAGCAGATGGTCGCAGAGGGACGCTTCCGGCTGGACCTGTACTACCGCCTGAACGTGATCCCGCTGCACGTTCCTGCGCTGCGGGAACGTCCGGACTGCATTGTCCCGCTGATCCAGCACTACATGGAACAGTTCGGGGCAAAGGCGGGGACGGCTCGGCGCCTGACCCGCAAGGCGCTGGAGGCTCTGACCGCTTACCCGTACCCCGGGAACGTCCGGGAGCTGATGAACATCTGCGAGCGCTTGGTGGTGATGGCGGATACGGAAGTGATTGATGTTCCAGACCTGCCTCCTGCGGTTCGAGCGGGGGGCGCCCGTCAGGGGCTGGATCTGCACGACCTGCCTCCGGATTTGCCGCTGCAGGAGGTCTTGAACCACGTGGAGCGGGCCCTGCTGCTTCAGGCTCAGACTCGTTGCGCCAACCAAGTGGAGATGGCCCGCCTCCTGGGGATCAATCAATCCACCGTCGCACGGAAGCTCCGCAAGCATGGGCTGTCCGGATGAACCTCATGCAGTCTTGCATAAAATCGAGGGGTTCAAGCGTGCATTCAGTGAAGAATTATGGAGATATTAACGGTTTATTAAAATTTAAATAAAATCCATAAAATTTTGTAATTTTTGATGAAAAACTATTTTTTATGATCATAAATATTGATTTGGGAGGAAATAGGTTTCTCTCTGGTCACGTCCTTGCTGAAGGGGAGTGACGCCTAATCAACCTGTAGAGAGGAGCCTGATGAATCTGCTCAATAACGCCACGATCCACCTCCCCACCCCGATCAACGAACCGGTGCTCAGCTACGCGCCGGGGACTCCGGAGCGCCAGCAGCTCAAGGAGGCGCTGGATGACCTGAAGAGTCGGCAGGTGGAAGTGCCCCTGATCATCGGAGGGCAGGAAGTCCGGACCGGAGACACGGCGAAGATTGCCTGTCCGCATGATCACTCGTTGCAACTGGGCGTTTACCATCAGGCTGGGCCCAAGGAGGCGAAGCTGGCGATTGAAGCGGCCCTGGACGCCAAACAGGCGTGGAGTCGGCTGCGCTGGGAAGAGCGAGCGAGCCTCTTCCTCAAGGTTGCCGATCTGCTGGCAGGGCCGTACCGGTTCCTGATGAATGCGGCCACCATGCTCAACACGAGCAAGAGCCCGCTGCAGGCAGAGATTGACGCTGCGTGTGAGCTGATCGACTTCCTGCGCTTCAACGTCTACTTTGCTCAGCAGATCTACCAGGAGCAGCCCATGTACTCCCCGCAGCCAACCTGGAACTACCTCCAGCACCGGCCGCTGGAGGGCTTCGTGTTTGCCGTGGCGCCGTTCAATTTTGCGGCAATTGCCGGGAATCTGTCGACGGCTCCAGCGATCATGGGGAACACGGTGGTGTGGAAGCCTGCCCCTTCGGCGGTGTATGCCCCTTACTACTTCATGAAGCTGATGCAGGAAGCGGGCTTGCCCGATGGCGTCATCAACTTCATTCCCGGGCCGGGTCCGAGCATTGGGGAAGTCTGCCTGGAGAGTCCGGACCTCGCGGGCATTCACTTTACAGGCAGCACCGGTGTCTTCCAGAGCATGTGGAAGACCGTAGGGGCCAACATTGCGGCCAACAGGTACAAGGCTTATCCCCGGCTGGTCGGAGAAACAGGCGGGAAGGACTTCGTGTTTGTCCACGCGTCAGCGCAGGTTCCAGTGGTGGCCACGGCGCTGGTCCGTGGGGCCTTCGAGTACCAGGGACAAAAGTGTTCGGCGGCCTCACGGGCCTACATTCCGGAGTCGCTCTGGACCCCCGTGCTGGAAGCCGTCAAGGAGCAGGTTGGACGCATCAAGATGGGAGACGTGTGTGACTTCGGAAACTTCTTCAATGCCGTGATCGACGAGGCCGCCTTCCGCTCCATTACCCGCTACATCGATGCTGCTGCGCAGGCGGACGATGCCGAAATCGTCATCGGCGGTTCTTATGATGACAGCAAGGGCTACTTCATTGAACCCACCGTGATCACGACCACCAATCCGCACTTCAAGACGATGGAGGAGGAAATCTTTGGGCCCGTGATCACGCTCTACTGCTACCCGGATGCAGAGTATGAGCAGACCCTTGAGCTGTGTGACCAGACGTCTCCCTACAGCCTGACTGGGGCGATCCTGGCGCAGGACCGTCAGGCCATCAGCCTGGCGCTGGAAAAATTGGAAAATGCGTCCGGAAACTTCTACATCAACGATAAGCCAACGGGCTCCGTGGTCGGGCAGCAGCCCTTTGGAGGGGCTCGGGCCTCTGGCACCAACGACAAGGCCGGGAGCCGATCGAACCTGATGCGCTGGGTTTCCATGCGGTCGATCAAGGAAAACTTCGTGCCTCCGGAAAGCTTCGAGTACCCCTTCCTGGATGCTGAGTAACCCCCGCTGTCCGGACTCCCTGCGGGCGGGTCCGGGTGGTCGCTTGTTCCCTGAGTCCTCAACGAGGCCGAATCATGTCGATGTTCAATTACGTCGTTTCCAAAACCATCATGCACGTGCCCCGGCCGGTGGTCAGCCACTTTGCTCGGGGGTACATTGCGGGAGCGTCCCTTGCCGATGCCCTCCGGGTCAGTCAGGACCTGAACCGTCAGGGCATGCTGACCACCATCGACCTCCTCGGCGAGTTCATCACCGATTTCCAGCAGGCCCTGGAATTCAAGAATCAGGGGCTGGAGATCCTGCGGGCCATTCAGCGTGAGCGCATTGATGGCAACCTCTCCATCAAGCCCACCCAGATGGGGCTGTTGCTCGACAAGCCCCGGTGCTTTGAGCTGATCCGGGAGCTGGTGGCAGAGGCTCAGGCGCTGGGGAGTTTTGTCCGCATTGACATGGAGGACATTGAGACCACAGACGACACGCTGGAGCTGTTTCAGGAGCTGCGGCAGGAGTACGCGGGACACGTCGGCACGGTGCTGCAGGCCTACCTGCGCCGAACGCCCCAGGACATCCAGAACCTGAGCCAGGGGCCGCAGAACTATCGGCTGTGCAAGGGCATTTATGTGGAACCGCGGACCCACGCCTGGAAGCATCCGGAGGCGATCCGGCGTAACTTTGTTGACTGCCTGGAAGAGCTGTTCCGGCAAGACGCCTATGTGGGCATTGCCACCCACGATGAGCTGCTGGTCTTTGAGGCGATGCGCCTGATCCGAGAGCAGGGGCGACCGCCGGAGCAGTACGAGTTCCAGATGCTGCTCGGAGTCGATGAGGAACTGCGGGAGATCATCCTGCAGGCAGGGCATCGCCTCCGGGTGTACGTCCCTTACGGGGAAGACTGGCTTCCCTACTCCAGGCGACGGCTCAAGGAAAACCCGTCCATTGCGCAGCATGCGCTCCGGCAATTGCTGGGGCTCCGCAAGCACTGACGCCCTCTCCCGGAACACGAGGGAAGGGTTCCGGGAAAGGCGTTTGCCGGTTTTCCTAAAAATATTAAATTTATTTAATTTTTTCAGGCAGATCCTGGCTGGCTCCGTCCCCTGGGGACGGATGGGTCAGTGGTTCCTGTTGTTGAGGAGAAGGAGCGTGTTCTCCAGGCAACCCGTTCCCTGCCAGAGGCGAGTGAGCCGAAGCAGGCGGTGCTGATCAAGAGATCACACCATGTTGAAGACCCTTTCTAGAGGAGCAATCGAATGAAACACGTCACCCGTATCCTGATGATCTCCCTGCTGGCCCTGGGGCTGGGTTCCGGAGGAGCCTGGGCCGAGACCCTCAAGGTCGGCGTTCAGGCCCCCATTACCGGGAGCTACGCCAATGAGGGACAGGGCATTGAGAATGCCGTTCGCCTGCTGGCCACGCAGATCAACGCCAGTGGCGGAGTCATGGGACGTCAGCTGGAAGTCATCGCCTGTGACGACCAGGGCACCGCAATGGCAGCGGCTATTTGTGCCAAGGACCTGGTCAACAAGGGCGTTTCCATGGTCATTGGTTCTTACACCTCGACCTGTGCAGAAGCGGCGCAGAAGACCTACTTCAATGCCGGTGTCCTGCAGACCTCCGACGGAACCGCCGACAGCCTCACCGAGCACAACTACTGGACCTTCCTGCGGAACTCCTTCCCGAATAGCGCAGAGGCCGACTATGCCGCCAACTACCTGGTGAACGTCAAGAAGTACCAGCGCATCGTGGTGATTTCGGACTTTTCGAGCTATGCCACCGGGTTGGCCGAGTCGACGGTTGAGGCCATCAAAGCGGCTGGCGGCAACGTGGTGGACTACAAGAAGATCAAGGCGGACTCCCAGAACTTCACCCCGGTCCTGACCAGCATCAAGGCGCAGCGTCCGGATGCGATCTTCTTCGCGGGCTACTACACCGACGGTGGCCAACTCCGGGCCCAGCAGGTGGCGCTCCGGATTGAAGCCGACTTCATTGGAGGCGATGCCAATGACAACCCGGACTTTGCCAAGCTGGCTGGAAGTGCCGCCGAAGGCGCCTACATCATCAACGTCCCCACTCCGGAGATGCTGCCTTATGATGTGGCCAAGAACTTCCTCAAGGACTACCAGAAGGAGTTTGGCACGATGCCGCCTTCCATCTGGACGCTGATGAATGCCGACGGCATGCGCGCCATTGTGGATGCGATGCAGCAGGCTCAGACGACGGACACCAAGGAAGTTTACAACTACCTCATTCAGAAGAAGGAGCCGCTTCCGGGCATTACCGGGCCGATCCAGTTTGCGGCCGATGGCAACCGAGTGGGCAGCAGCTACATGACCTTCAAGGTGCAGGCCGACGGCCGGTACGAAGTGGCCCACGCTCAGTAACCGAGACCGGAGGTTTCTCAAATCGGGGAAGCCGCCCTCTGGCTTTCCCACCCTCTGATTCCCTTGATCCACCCGCTTGCTTGCCCCTGCTTCCAGCAGGGAGGAGCACCCCCAGCGGAGGAAACCGATGACCGCCACAGGAGCCTGTCGCGTATGGTAATTTTTCTGCAGCAGCTGGCCAACGGCCTCACCATCGGCAGCATGTTCGCCCTTGTGGCGCTCGGCTACACGATGGTTTACGGGGTCATGAAGCTGATCAACTTTGCGCATGGAGACATGGTGGCTGCGGCCGCATTCATTGGCCTGACCATCTTCACCCAGGTCATGGGCGAATCAGTGTCCTTCCTGTCGGTCCTGGGCATCTTTGTGCTGGCCGCGGTCTGCACGGCGTGCCTGGGCATCCTCCTGGAACGCCTGGCCTACCGTCCCCTCCGGAATGCCCCTCGCCTCTCAGCAGTGGTCTCGGCGCTGGGCGCCAGTTTGATGATTCAGAATGGGGTCATGCTGGTCTGGGGTCCGCAGATGCGGATGTTTCCGGCGTTGGTGCCTCAGGTGTACTGGGACCTGGGCGGCGTGGTCATCAGCCTCATTCAGGTGATCATTCTGGTCCTGTCGCTGGTGCTCATGGTGGGGCTGTACGTCTTCATTGAAAAGACCCGCATGGGCGCGGCGATCCGGGCGAGTTCCATTGATCAGGATGCGGCTCGGCTGATGGGGATCAACGTCAACAGCGTCATCACCCTGATCTTCATCATCGGCTCCTCCCTGGGGGCTGTGGGCGGGCTGTTTGTGGGGCTCTACTACCGGGGCATCACCTTCAGCATGGGGTGGCAGTATGGCCTTTACGCCTTCATTGCCGCGATCCTCGGAGGGATTGGCAACATCCCGGGGGCCATGCTCGGTGGGGTGATGCTGGGGCTCTTCCAGGCCTTCATTGCCGGGTACGTCTCCAGCACCTGGGCCGATGCCTTCACCTTCATGCTGCTGATCCTGATTCTCATCGTTCGCCCCACCGGCTTGCTCGGGGAGCGTGTTGCGGAGAAAGTCTGATGAACCACCTCAACCGTTGGGGCCTGCCGGCCTTCTTGCTGGTGCTGGCCATTTTGCCGAACCTGCTGAATTCGCGATGGCAGGCGATCGCCATTACCTTCCTGGTGTTTTCCGTGGTGGCGCTTTCGGAGGACATCGTGCTCGGCAAGGCCGGGATGTTCAACATGGGACACGCCCTGTTTTTTGGCATGGGCGCTTACACAACCGCGATCCTCAATGCCCACTACGGCTGGTCGATCCTGGCCACCATTCCCATGGCGGTGCTCCTGCCGGCGCTGTTTGGCATCCTCTTCGCCGGTCCGATTGTTCACCTGCGCGGCGACTACCTGCTGGTGGTGACCATTGGGATCAACATTGTGTTCATTCAGGTGCTGCAGAACAACCTGGGCGGTGTCACCGGAGGCCCGAACGGCATCTTCGGCCTCGACTCCCTCAGCCTGTTCGGGTGGCAACTCACCAGTCAGCTGGCGACGTATTACTTTGCCTTTGCTGTGCTGCTGGTCACCTTGGCGATCATGCGGAACCTCGAAGGGAGCAAGGCCGGCCGAGCGCTTCACTACCTCAATCAGGATGCCCTGGCTTCAGAGAGCATTGGCATCAACACCCGGGTGTACCGGATCTTTGCGTTTGGCCTGGGAGCCGGGCTGGCGGGGCTGGCCGGAACGGTCTTTGCGACCCAGTACTCAGCGGTCAGTCCGGAGGCCTTTGACTTCATGCAGTCGGTGCTGTTCTTCAGCATTGTGCTGGTGGGAGGCTCCTCCATTCCCGGCATCTTCCTGGGAGTGCTGGTGATGTTCATCCTTCCGGAGGTCTTCCGGGAGTTCTCCACCTGGCGTTACTTCGTTTTCGGGTTTGCCATGATCCTGGCCATGATCCTGCGCCCTCGTGGCATCTGGCCGGCGACCTTTGGCAAGATCCCCTCGTTTCTGATCAAGGAGTCCCCGCATGGCACTTAACGAGTTGGCCCTGAGTCATGTCACCAAGCGGTTTGGGGGGCTCACCGCTGTGGACGACCTGTCCTTTACCGTTGCTCCCGGACAAATCTACGGCATCATTGGCCCCAATGGCGCTGGCAAGACAACGGTCTTCAACTGCATCACCGGCATCTACCGGTCTGAGGAAGGATCGGTTCGCTGGCGTGGAGAGGAAATCCGGGGCCTGACGCCCTATCAGATTGTGGATCGGGGCATCGTCCGGACCTTCCAGACCATCCGGCTCTTTGGAAAGATGTCGGTGGCGGAGAACATCATGAGCGGACGGCACATCAAGAGCACGCAGCAGTGGTGGCATGGCATCTTCCACACGCCCGCGTCTCGTCGCGATGAGCAGGAAAACTGGCACAAGGTTGAGGAACAACTGGAGTTCTTCGGGCTGGGGGAACTGGCGGCCACTCCCACCGATTCACTCTCCTATGGCCTCCAGCGCAAGGTCGAGATCGCACGGGCCATGGCCGTGGAACCCACCCTGCTCATTCTGGATGAACCCGCCGCCGGGCTCAATGACCGGGAAACCCTGCAGCTGCTGGAAACGATCTTCCAGATCCGGGACAAGGGGGTGACGGTGCTGCTCATTGAGCATGACATGGACATGGTCATGGAGGTGACGGACTACCTCACCGTGCTCAATTTTGGAAAGAAGATTGCGGAAGGGACGCCCGCCGAGATTCAGCAAAATCCGGCAGTGATTGAGGCCTACCTGGGGAGTGAGGAGGACGAATGAGTAAGGACGTCATGCTGGAAATTCAGGACCTGGAGGTCGCCTACGGCAGCATTGCCGCCATCAAGGGCATCTCGCTTGAGGTCCGCAAGGGAGAGATCGTGACCATCCTGGGGGCCAATGGCGCCGGGAAGACCACGACGATGCGGACCGTCAGCCAGTTGCTGAAGGCGCAATCCGGGAGCATCCGCTTCAAGGGACAGGAACTGACGCGCCTCCCGGCTCACAAGGTGGTGCAGTTGGGGATGAGCCACTCTCCGGAAGGACGCCGCGTGTTTGGCATCCTCACCGTTGAGGAAAACCTGACGCTGGGCGCCTTCACCCGGAAGAAGCTGGACCGAGAGGTGCTGGAATGGGTCTATCAGCTCTTTCCACGCCTGCAGGAACGTCGCCAGCAGCTGGCCGGTACCCTGTCAGGAGGCGAACAGCAGATGCTGGCCATCGGTC
This sequence comes from Deltaproteobacteria bacterium, assembly GCA_038150265.1. Classification (GTDB taxonomy): domain Bacteria; phylum SAR324; class SAR324; order SAR324; family NAC60-12; genus JAYPUA01. Next base: position 17,290 of record JAYOTF010000005.1, read on the forward strand.
GATCGCTGATGAGCCGTCCGGAGATGCTCCTCCTCGACGAACCCTCCCTGGGAATTGCTCCGATTCTGGTCAAGGCGATCTTTGAACAGATCAAGGCGATCGCCCAGGAAGGCGTGACGGTGCTGCTGGTGGAACAGAACGCCAAGGCCGCGCTGAAGCTTGCCGACCGGGGCTACGTTCTGGATGTGGGCAAGATTGCACTCTCCGGAACCTCGGCTGAGCTGCTGGCCTCCGAAAAGGTCCAGGAAGCCTACCTGGGCAAAAAAAGCTGATCCTCCCCCGTTCCCGGCACCGCCTCCGGAGTGTTCAGGAAGGGGTTGCCGGGTTGCGCATCCCATCGCTCCGGCCCCCTTTCCTGCTTCGCCAGCAAGGACGAGCCTAGAGGCTTCCGCTGACAGGGGTGAGGTCGTACATGGAGAAGGTCTCAATGATCTCGGACATGTCGATGTCTTCTCCGTGGTCACTCTTGCCCTGGTCGGTTTGGAGGTAGTCGTAAAGCGATTCCTTGCGGTCTAGTGTGACCCAGACCACGACCGCATTGCGCTCCTGATCGACGCCGACTTGTCGGGCGATCATTCCCTCCACAACGCCTTCCATTTTTTCACTGGGCTTCCGCGCCAGGGCGACGAGTTCATCCAGCTTTCCCGGTTTTGCGGTGGAGACGCTGACAAAGGTGTACCCTGGGGTTGGGGTGCTTGCTTGATGGGTCATGACAGACTTCATTTCTTGAGTTGGTAACGGTCAATCAGGTTTTGGAGAAACGCATGCTCTGCAAAAACCTGGTGGATGAGGAAATCAAGACCCGGATGACTGGCGCGGATGTCGTCAGAGAACCCACTCAGGGCTGCACAACGCTCGGCAAGACGCTCCTGCTTTTCCTTCAGTAAAAGCAAGGCCTCCTGAGGTTCCAGGAGCCCGATAAAATTCAAAGCCACTCCATCGGCGTATTCAAAGGCCTGAGACTGAGACAGCCCCTCTCGCAACAAACTCATGAACGCTTCCCTTCCGGATTCCGTCAATGAGTAAATCAAGCGCGAGGGACGGTTGCCCTGACGTTCTTCAACGTGGCTCACCCACCCGTCTTCCTCCAGCTTTGCCAACAGCTTGTAGGCGTTCCCCTTCCCAATGCGAATCACATTGGCCGGGTGCTTCAGGAGTTGATTGAGCTGGTAGCCGTGAACCTCCTGGGAGTACAGAATGCCCAGGAGGTGGAGCTTCTTGTCGTTTATCGTACTCATGGTCACGATGATACTAGTCACTTTTGACTATTCAAGCGAAAAAGCCTGACTTCCAGGGAATGCTCCTTCACCGTGACATCGCGCGGTGCCTCTTGGCGACGTGGCCGGCGGGGCTCCTGCCACCCGGGATCGCTCCTCCCAGCGCTTTTGCGGCGTCCTGCTTGTTGAAAAAAATCGGCACCGACGCTATGGTCTTAGAGATTCATTGCCGCGACACCGAAAAACTCCACCTGGTGGAGAAACCGACACCCTGCTGGAAAGGGTCCGTGCCGCTGAGCCAACAGGAGCCCGAATGGCTGTGGGCGCCTGATTTCGTGAACCCTCTTTTCAAGAGAGTGCCCATGATCCTGGGCCACCGGTTCGTTCTTCTCACGTTGCTGCATCAGGCGACCACGTGGGAATGAAGGAACCCTACCAGTCCGGTCGGGCTGGATCAACACCATGCGGGGGAACCGCAGTGGAGGAGCACCCCAGCTTCGGGGGGACGCTCCGTTCGTGAAGAGACAGGAGCCCTGTACCTGAGCCGTGCTCAGGTTCCGGAGGCGCCTGTGGACCGCGTCCTGCTGCTGGAAGAAGGCCCCAGACGACTTGCTGCCGAAGCCCCTGTGTTCCTCGGCCAAGCGCTGGCCTGACTCCTCCCAAGCCTCTCGGTCCCCTTCTCCTCCCTGGACTCCTGTCTCTTGTGCTTCCTGCAGGAAGCCCGTGGCGTTTTGCGCCCGGACGTTCTGCATTCAATTGACTGATTTTCCAAAAGAGGATGATGTTTCATTTCGTCAAGAAACTGATGGCTGGGCTGCTGCTGAGCGCCTGGAGTGCGAGCCTTGTGGGGGCCGCCCCCTTTACCTTCACGGCCATTCCCGACCAGGACACGGCTCGGCTTCAGGAACGCTTTGGCAAGGTGGCGACCTACCTGCAGGAGCAACTGGGCGTTGAGGTCCGCTACATCCCGGTGAAGTCCTACGATGCCTCGGTCTCGGCATTCAAGAACAACGAGGTTCAGCTGGCCTGGTTCGGAGGCCTCTCTGGGGTGCAGGCCCGGATGGCTGTGCCGGGCTCTCAGGCCATTGCGCTGGGTGAGGAAGACCTGGAGTTTGTCACGTTCTTCATCGCCAACACCCGCACTGGCCTGAGCGAAAGCGACACCCTTCCGGACGCCCTCAAGGGCCGGACCTTTACCTTTGGCTCCAAGGGCTCGACCTCCGGACGGCTGATGCCGGAGTTCTTTCTGCGAGAACGCTTTGGGCAGGCTCCGGAAGCGACCTTCCGGCGGGTGGGGTTCTCGGGCGATCACTCCCGGACCCTGCAGCTGGTGCAGGCCGGAAGCTATGAAGTCGGCGCCCTCAACTTCAAGGTTTGGGAAACCGAGCAGGCCGAAGGCAAGGTGGACGCCGAAAAGGTTCGCGTCATCTGGCGCACCCCCAGCTATCCGGACTACAACTGGAGCATTCGTGGCGATGTGAATGAAACCTGGGGCCCCGGCTTCCTGAAGAAGGTGCAGCAGGCGTTGGTGGACCTGAAGGATCCGGACATCCTTGGGGCGTTCCCGCGCCGAGGCTTCCGCCCGGCGACCAACGACCTGTTTGCCCCGATCCTCCAAACGGCCCAGGACATCGGCATCATCCGGAAATGACCGAGTCGGTGGTGTTCCGGCTGCACCAGGAGTCCATCGGCTACAACGGGCAGCCGGTTCTGTCAAACCTGTCCCTGACCATTGAGGCCGGGGAGCGGGTGGCGCTGATTGGACCCAGCGGAGCCGGGAAGTCGACGCTGCTCCGGACGCTGTATGAGCGGCTTCCGGACCAGTGTGCGCTGATGCACCAGCAGTATGCGCTGGTGCCACAACTTTCGGCTCTGCACAACGTCTACATGGGGCGCCTCGACCAGCACCCCACCTGGGAAAACCTGAGGACGCTGGTGTGGCCGTCGCAGCAGATCCGGGACGAGGTGGAGGCGGTCTTGAACCGAGTGGGCCTGCAGGGAATGGCTCGGCAACGCACTCGGGAGCTTTCCGGAGGGCAGCAGCAACGGGTGGCGCTGGGGCGAGCGCTCTACCGGAACAGCCCGGTGGTGTTGGCCGATGAGCCGGTGTCTTCCGTGGATCCGCACCAGGCGGATGCCCTGTTGCACCTGCTGGGATCGGCCAGCCCCACGCTGGTGATGGCCCTGCATTCCGTGGAGCTGGCCCAGCGTCATGCCACCCGGCTGGTGGGCTTGCGAGACGGACGGATTGTGCTGGATGCGGCTCCGGATCAGGTGCCGCCGGAGCGCTTTGCGGAACTGTATGCGCGCCCGGAGGCGCTGTGCTGAAGACCAGCCTCGGATTCATCGGCGTGGCGCTGGTGGCGCTGCTGGGCGCCGACCTGGAAGTCCTGACGCTCGACCCCTGGGGGGAGTTGGGGCGGATGGCCTCCGGGTTGGTCACGCCCGACTGGTCCGCGCTCTGGAGCTACCGGGACGCGCTGCTGCAGACGGTCGTGTTTGCCCTCTGTGGCACCTCGCTTGGGGCTGTGCTGGGGGCGCTGCTGGCGGCCGGTTTCCACTGGGCTCCGGTGCGGGGCTTCTGTGCGCTGATCCGTGCCGTCCACGAAATCTTCTGGGCCCTGCTCTTTCTGCCGTTGCTGGGCCTGAACGCCGTCTGTGGACTGCTGGCCATTGCCGTTCCGTATGCAGGCATCTTTGCCAAGGTGTATGCCGAGACCATTCAGGAGTCAGACGCCCGCCCGCGAGACGCCCTGCCTGCGAGCACGTCTGGGCTCAGTCGCTTTGCTTACGCGGTGCTCCCGGTTGCGGGAACCGACCTGCGGAGTTACACGGCGTATCGCTTTGAGTGTGCGCTGCGCTCCAGCGCCGTCCTGGGCTTCATTGGCCTGCCCACGCTGGGGTTTCACCTGGAAACCGCCTTGCGAGAGGGGCTGTATTCAGAAGCCGGAGCGCTGCTGCTGGCGTTCTACCTGCTGGTGGGCACCCTCCGCTGGTGGCTCCGGGCACGTTGGGTTCCGGTTTGGGTGGCCCTGGCCTGGGGGCTGCTTCCGAAGGCAACTCATTTTTCCTGGGAAAACCTCACCCGCTTCCTGACCTGGGAGGTGGTTCCCTGGCCTCTGCGGCGAGAGGGCTTCTATGCGGGCACCCAGACGGTGCAGTGGGATGCCAGCGGGCTCCTTGACTGGGTCTGGGAGTTGGCGCAGGGAGACGTCTGGAGTGGGGTCTTCAACACGCTGATTCTCACACAGATTGTGCTGGTGGCAACCGGAGTGCTGACGCTGCTGCTCTTTCCGGGAGCCTCTCACCGCTTCACGGGGCCATGGGGCCGGCGCCTGGTGCATGGCGGCCTGATTGTGCTGCGGACGACTCCGGAGTACCTGCTGGCCTACGTGTTTGTGCTGCTGTGGGGGCCGTCAATGCTGCCTGCCATTGCGGCCATTGCGCTCCACAACGGGGCCATTCTGGCGTTTTTGGTCAGCCAGCGTGCCGACCGGCTGACGCTGCGCCCAGACTTTCCACGGCGGCGGTTGGACCGTTACTTCTACGAGCTGCTTCCGCGCCTTTATGGTCCCTTCCTCGCCCTGCTCTTTTATCGGTGGGAGATCATGATGCGCGAGTCAGCGCTGCTGGGCATGCTGGGGGTGGCGACCCTTGGGTTTTACATTGACTCCGGATTTGCCGAGGAGCAGCTGGATGTGGCCCTGGCGCTGTTGGTGGTGACGGCTGGGCTGAATCTGGGGATTGATCAGCTTTCGCAGGTGGTGCGTCGCCGCCTCCGCCAAGAGGCGCTTCCCGGGGCGGCGGACCGTCGCCCTGCCCTGGCAGAACCGGCTTGAGTGCCTCCGGAAACCCGGTATGTTTGGCAGCACGTTTCAGCCGACCTGCCTCGGTGCTGGCTCCGTTTGTCCTCGCTCCCATCTTCGCTGTCATGACATCACGCCTCGGTCGCCTATCGGTTGTCTCGACTCCTTCACGTGCGTCCGGTGTCTCCACCGAGGGCGCTCGGGTGCTGAGCCTGAATCAGCTGCAGGAAGTCTGGGATTTTGCGGCTGTGCCGATGGTGATCACCCACGTGGAGGCTGCCCGGATTCTCTACGTCAACGATGCGTGTGCCCAGCTGTTTGAGGGAACTCCGGAGGACCTCGTGGGCACGTCGGTGCTGCAGTACTACGCGAACGCCGATGACCGTGCAGAGCTGCTGCAGTTGGTTCAGCAGCAGGGCCTGCTCCAGAATCACCGCCTCGCCTGCCAGACCCGCCAGGGGCATCCACGCTTTTTGCGCGGCAACCTCCAGTCCGTGACCTTTGATGAGGAAGCGGCCCTCCTCTTTACCTTCCAGGACATCACCGAAGAGGTGCAGGTGCAGAACCGCCTCAAGCGGGAGAAGGAGCTCCTGGCCCTTGCCAGCGAAAACAGCGCCACCTGCTTCTGGCACTGGAATCCCGCCACCGGAGAAGTCTGGTGGGACGACCTGCACCACGAATTCTTTGAGGTGGAGCCCGGGACGCCTTTGAATGAGGCGCTTTTTTTGAGCCGGGTGCACCCGAAGGACCGAGACCGTGTGGCGGCTCATGTTCGGACCGTGCACCAGCAGGGACTGGCCCACATCGACTATGAATCCAACCTGCCCAGTGGCACCCGCCGGGTCTTCCGGGACTTCACGCGGGTGGTGCAGATTGGCAACGACTCGCTGGTGCTGGGCACCTGCCTGGACGTCACGCAGGATGTGCTGCTGCGCGAGGAGCTGGAGGAGAAGCTGGCGCTGATGGAGGTGGCTTCAGAGATTGCCAGGCTGGGCTTCTGGTCCGGAGGCATGGAAGGAGAAGAAAACTGGTGGAGTGACTCCTACAAGCGCTTGCTGCAGCTCCAGGCCGGTGAGTCGACGTCGTTCCGGACCTTTCGGAGCCGCCTGCATCCGCAGCAAAAGGAGCGTCTGGAAGAACAGGTGCTGACAGCAGATCAAAAGGCACGCGGCGGAGAGCGGCAGGTCCACCTCTACCGGCTGCAGCTTCCGGATCAGTCGGAGCGCTGGGTGCGCGGCTTTGTGGGGCTGCTGGAACGAGAGGGCAGTCAAAAACTCATTGGGCTTGCCCAGGATGTCACGAGGGAGGAGCAGCAGCGGGAAGCACTGGCCGAGGAACTGGAGGTCCACAAGATTGTCAATCAGGCGGCAAAACTGGGGTACTTCAAGCGCGATCCGGAGACCAACCAGTCCTGGATGGATTCTTACCTCCACCAGCTGTTTGAGCTTCCGGAAGTCGGGTGGTTTGATTCCGACTGGATCATGGACCGCCTGACACCGGAGAGCCTCGCAAACTTCGAGCAGGGGCGGCTCGATTCCGCCCAGTCCGGACAGGCAGAGGTTGAACTGGAACTGAAGCTTCCCAGCAAGGCGCGGCGCTTTGTGCGTTCCTTCCAGCGGGTGTATCAGATCGGAGGCAGAAATGTGATCCTAGGAGTCACTCAGGACATCACGGAGCAGGTGGAGATGTGGGAGATCATCCGGCGCAATGAGCGGCTGTACTCCGTGGGACAGCTTGCGGCCAGCATCAACCACGACCTGCGGCAACCGCTGGCGATCCTGAACATTGAGCTGAGCCTGCTGGACCGCAAGGTCCGGCGCAAGAACTGGAACCAACTGGGGGAACACCTGTTGACCGCACATGAAGCGCTGGCCCATGCCGGAAACATCATGGACCGCTCACTCGGAATGGTGGGCAAGGAAAGCGAGGTGGCTCGGCATCGCCTCTCCCGAATTGTGCTCCGCACCCTGGAAATTCTGGAGAGCCTCCTCCAGAAGCAGGAGCTGACGCCCGTGTTTGTGAACGAGTGGGAGGCGTGTCCGGAGCAGGAGCCCTGGGTGCTGGCGCAGGAAACCGAGCTGACGCTGGTGCTGCAGAACCTCCTCATCAATGCCCGGGATGCCATTCTGGAGCGCCGGCACCAGCGCAGTCGCCGCAGCGAGGAAGAGGTCCGGATCGAGTTGCAGTCCGGGGCGTCTCAAACCGTCCGCTTGAGCATCCTGGACCAGGGGGCGGGGATTCCGGAGGAGGTGCTGGACCAGATCTTTGACCCGCTCTTTTCCACGAAAACCGTTCACAGCAGCACCGGACTGGGGCTGGCGACCAGTCGGCGGATCATCCGAGATCACCAGGGCCGGATCTGGGCAGAGAACCTTCCGGAGGGCACAGGTGCCGGTTTTCACATTGAGCTTCCCCGCGTCTCTGGTGAGCCGGAATGAAGCCACTGGGCTGCCTCAGCCGGTCCTCACCGGGGCTCGCCCAAACGCTTGGTCGTGACAGGGTCAAAGAAGCTCAGGGCTTCCGGAGGCAGGTCGATGGGGAAGGCTTCTCCCGGAGTCGCAGAGACGTGTCCGGGGAACCGAGCCGTGGCGACTTTGGGGCCAAAGTCGAGGGACACGTAGGCATCGGCCCCGGTGTTTTCGACCAGCGTGACGGGCAGGTGCAGGGCCGGGGCCGATGAGGTGCCGAGCTGGAAGTGTTCCGGGCGGATGCCCACCAGCACCTCCTGATTGCGGTACGCCTGCAGGGCCGGAGGAAGGGCGCCCAGGGGCAGCTCGTGCTCGGGTCCAAAGCACAGGGATCCGGAGTCAGACAGGCGTGCCGGAATGAGGTTCATCGGCGGAGACCCCATGAAGTCGGCGACAAAGGTGTTGGCTGGGCGGGCGTACAGCTCGGCGGGTGGGCCGACCTGCTGGATCACGCCGTTGTGCAGCACCACGATGGTGGTTGCCAGCGTCATCGCTTCCACCTGATCGTGCGTCACATACACAATGGAGGCGTGGGTCCGTTGGTGCAGGCGCTTGATCTCCGCCCGCATTTCCACCCGGAGCTTGGCATCAAGGTTTGAGAGGGGCTCATCAAACAGAAAGAGCTGGGGCTCGCGGACCAGCGCCCGGCCCATCGCGACCCGCTGCCGCTGCCCTCCGGAAAGCTGGCTGGGCCGACGTTCCAGCAGCGCCTCGATCTGCAGCAGCTGTGCAACCTCACGCGTCTTGCGCTGGATGACCTCCGGGGCTTCCTTGCGGATCTTCATGCCAAAGCCAATGTTGTCGGCAACGCTCATGGTGGGGTAGAGCGCATACGACTGAAACACCATTGCGATGTTTCGGTCTCGTGGTGGCTCGTGCGTGACCTCCTTTCCAGCGATCCAGATCCTTCCGGAGCTGACCTCATCCAGCCCCGCAATGCAGTTCAGCAGCGTCGATTTTCCACATCCGGAGGGTCCCACCAGCACCAGGAATTCTCCGGGGGCAATGGACACCGAAATGTTGCGCAGCACCGAGACGGTGCCATAGGCTTTCTCGAGTTGCTGAACTTCAAGAGCGGGAGGGGGTTCCACGGGCACCTCAGCTGGGAGCCGGCGCAATGGACTGCCGCACAATCAGCTCCACCGGTTCAATGCGCTGGAGGTCCGACGCCTCCGGGTTGTTCAGCATGGAGTGGACGATCTCGGCCAGGGGGCGACAGGCGTTTTGCAGGGGCGCACGGGTGACCGTCAGAGGCGGATCGATCAGGGATGCCTGAAGGGGAAGGTCATCGTCATGGGCAATCACGGAGAGGTCCCGGGGCACCTTGAGCGAAAGCAGGCGGGCCACCTTCACCACGCTGTGGGCAAAGATGGTGGAGGTGCACAGCACGGCTGTCGGGCGGGGCGTCTCGCTGAGGAGCCGCTGAATGACCTCGTAAGAGTCGTAAGTGACGAACGGAAAGTGATGAATCAGCGACGGCAGAGGCGACCGGCCTCGGTCCTGGTGCGCTTCCCGGAAGCCCCGGAGCCGCTCCTGCGCAAAGGTGGCGTCTCTGGGACCGTTGAGCAGGGCGATGTGCTGGTGGCCCAGGTCGAGCAGCAGGTCGGTCGGGGCCCGTCCCGCGGTGTAGTTGTCAATGTCGTAGTAGGGGTAGGGCGAGTCCATGCTGGTGCGGCCGTGCATCACAAACGGCACTCCTTGCTCTTCCAGAAAGGGAACGCGCGGGTCGTCCTTTTCGGGAGCATTGAGGATGAAGGCGTCCAGCGTGTGCTTGCGAACCAGGCGCTTGTAGGCGCTGAGGGTGTCTGTCAGGGCACTGACGTGGAAGACGAGGTCGATGTCAAACTCCACGAGGTGCTGGCTGATGCCGGTGATGACCTGAAAGAAGCTGGGGTCCACCTGACCGTGTTGCCGCGCCTTCACAACCATCCCGACGATTCCGGACTTTCCCGTGACCAGCTTCCGGGCGAGCTGGTTGGGCTGGTAGCCCATCTCTCGTGCCATCTGCTGCACGCGCAGGCGGGTGTCTTCCCGGACTTCCGGAAAACCATTCAGCGCGCGGCTGACCGTTGCTGGAGAAACCCCCAGACGTGTGGCGATGTCTTTCAAGGTAGGCATGAGCGGTTGCGGCTGCAAACGTTTAAATTGAGGCGGTACGGGTCCAGTCGCTGAAGTGATAGCAATCCCTTGAATCAAAGGCAATCAAAAATGTTCAAAACGTTTTGATTTTCTCTGGGGAGTTGATAGGGTGGAGCGTCTTTTTTTCGTTTTCACTGGAGTTCCTCATGAACCGTCCTTGGTGGCGCGGAAGCGTCATTTATCAGATCTATCCACGGTCCTTTCGTGATGCAAACGGCGACGGCATTGGGGACCTGCCCGGCATTCTGGAGCGCCTGGACTACGTGGCCTCGCTGGGAGTGGATGCGATCTGGCTCTCTCCGATCTTCCCCTCGCCCATGGCGGACATGGGGTATGACGTTTCTGATTACACCGGCATTGACCCCCTCTTTGGAACGCTGGCTGACTTTGATGCCCTCCTCAAGCGGGCGCATGAGGTGGGGCTGAAGGTGATGATCGACCAGGTCCTTTCGCACACCTCAGACCAGCACGCCTGGTTTCAGGAGAGCAAGTCTTCCCTCACCAATCCGAAAGCCGATTGGTACGTCTGGGTGGACCCGCAACCCGATGGCAGCCCGCCGAACAACTGGGTCTCGGTGTTTGGAGGCTCCGCGTGGGAATGGAATGCCACCCGCCGGCAGTACTACCTCCACAACTTCCTCAAGGAGCAGCCGGACCTGAACTTTCATCACCCGGAGGTGCAGGAGGCGCTGCTGGGGACCATGCGGTTCTGGCTGGAGCGGGGCGTGGATGGGTTCCGCTTTGACACCGTCAATTTCTACTTCCACGACCGCGAGCTGAAGAACAACCCACCGGCCACGCGCTCTGAGGATCGCCCCAGCGTGAACCCCTATGACATGCAAGAGCACCTCTACAGCAAGACCCAGCCGGAAAACCTGGCCTTTCTGGAGCGCATGCGGGCGCTGCTGAACGAGTTCCCGGACCGCACCACGGTGGGAGAAGTGGGAGAGAGCCACGAGCGCAGCATCCCGGTCATGGCCGAGTACACCGATGGCGAGGATCGGCTGCACATGGCCTATTCCTTTGAGATGCTGCAGGAGCACTTTTCTGCCCAGCACTTCCGCCGGTGTGTGGAGCAGTTTTTTGAAATTGCCCACGATGGCTGGCCCTGCTGGAGCTTCTCCAACCACGATGTCATCCGCCACGTTACGCGTTGGGCGCGGCATGCCAGCCAACGCCCGCAGCTGGCACGGCAGGCGGCCGCGTTGCTGCTCTCCCTGAAGGGCTCCGTGTGCCTCTATCAGGGCGAAGAGCTGGGCCTTCCGGAGACGGAGCTGGCCTTTGAGGAGCTGACCGATCCTCCGGGCATTCACTTCTGGCCAGACTACAAAGGACGAGACGGCTGCCGGACCCCCATCCCCTGGACCACGGGGGAGGCGCCCAATGGCTTTACCTCCGGAACCCCCTGGCTGCCCATCAAGCCTCCGCACACCGCCCTCAGCGTGGAGGCCCAGGAGGCTGACCGGAACTCGACCCTGCAGTTCTACCGGACGCTGCTGCAGTTTCGCAAGGCTCACCCGGAGCTGCGCAGTGGCGAGATCCGCTTCTTTGACCTGGAGGAGCCATTGCTTGCCTTTACCCGGACCCTGGATAATCATTCTCTGGTGGCACTCTTCAACCTCTCTTCCGAGACCCAAACGGTTTCGCTGGCAGGTGAGTGTGCCCTCGAGGGGCCGTCTCAGAATGCCCTGGTGCACGAGGAGATTCTGACCCTGGGCCCCAATGGCTTTGCCTTCATGTTACCGGTTTGGGGCATTACGGCGATTCAGCAGCAAAGCAACCGCTAGACGCTCCGGATGACGCCTCCGCCGGCGTTTTGTTTGATTCCTTCATTGAGGAGAAGCAATGAAAGCTCTGTTCAAGGCCTTCCTGGCCACTGCCCTCTTGGCGACCTCGGCTCTTCCGGCACTGGCGCTGGAAGAAGGCACCCTCACCATCTGGGTCGGTGGACGCGATCCGGAAGCCCTCCAGTCGATTGGCAACCGGTTCACTGAAGAACTCGGCATCCCGGTGGTGGTGGAAGACGTGGACCCGATTGTGGAAAAATTCCAGCAGGCTGCTGCAACAGGAGACGGCCCCGACCTCGTCCTTTGGGCGCATGACCGCTTTGGCGAGTGGGCGGCAGGCGGACTCATTTCACCGGTGACCCCAAGCCGCAAACTCAAGGCGGAGCAGCTCGACACCGCTTGGGACGCAGTCAGTTTTGGCGGAAAGGTGTGGGGGTATCCGGTTGCTGTGGAAGCCGTTGGGTTGGTGTACAACACCGACCTCGTCCAGACGCCTCCGAAGAGCTTTGAGGAACTCAAGGACCTGAAGCTTCCGGAAGGGGTGACGCCGATCATGTGGGACTACAACAACACCTACTTCACCATGCCGCTCCTCATGGCCAACGGCGGATTTGCCTTCCGCAAGGTCAACGACTCCTACGACGGCAGCACCACCGGCGTCAACAACGCTGGAGCCGTGACCGGGGCACAGGTCCTCAAGAGCCTCTTTGACGAGGGGGTGATGCCGCAGGGGGTGGATTATGGCGTCATGGATGGTGCCATGGCCAAGGGGGAAGTGGCGATGGTGATCAATGGACCGTGGTCGTGGGGCAACTACGAAAAGGCGGGCCTCTCCATTGCGGTCGCTCCCATTCCGACCGTTGCCGGAAAGCCCTCGCCTCCGTTCCTGGGCGTGCAGGCGCTGGCCCTCAATGCGGCGTCTCCGAATCAGGACCTCGCCGTGGAGTTTGTCGAAAACTACCTCCTCACGGACGAGGGGCTCTCCACCTGGAACGCCAATGGGGCCCTGGGCGTGCTGACCGATAAATCGGCCGGCTCCCAGCAAACCGACCCGAAGATTCAGGCCACCGTCCGGAATGCCGCAAGCGGGGTCCCGATGCCGTCCAATCCGGAGATGGGAAAGTTCTGGTCGGCCATGGCCCCGGCGCTCGGCAACATCACTTCCGGAGCCAGCACCGTCGAGGCGGCGCTCAACGACGCTGCCGCCCGCATTCAAGGCGAGTGACCCAACCGTGAGCGAAGGGCCAGCCCTGGCGCCTCGCTCACCTCCGGAGCGTCGGATGGCCCCTTCTTCCTCTCTGCCAGCGTCTTCCCGAACGGCCCTTCAGCGGGTGTTTCAGGGGCTGGTGGGGCTTGGCTTTGTGACCCTGCTCTATGTGGCGTGGCGGGTGTACCTGGTGGGGCAGGCGCTCTTTGGGGCCTGTGTGCTGCTGGTCGCCCTGGGGTTCCTCTTCATTTTTGGGCTCCGGCGGTTTTACTTCGCACGCTTCATCTTCCCAGGCATCAGCACGATGCTGCTGTTTGTCCTCTTCCCCATCTTCTACACCATCTACCTCGGCTTCACCAACTACGGCTCCTTCAACCTTCTCAGCTTTGAACGGGTCACGGAGGTGCTGCTGAGCGCGAAGGCGGTTGACGCCACCACCGAGCGTCCGTTTGTGCTGGTCGCTGAGGGAACGCAGTATCGCGTGTTTCTTCCGGAAGAAACGGGTGGGGTGCTTTCCGCACCACTGGCGCTGGAAGGCGAGCCCGAGCAGGTGGCCGCTGAGCGGGTGGCTGAAGCCCCGGAAGGAACGCTGAGCCTCAAGGAGGTGGTCCAGCGCCGCAATGCCCTGAATGCCCTCTCAGTCGTGCTTCCGGATGGGACGGAACTCAAAGCGACGGGGCTCCGGAAGTTTGCGGCGGTGCAGCCCGAGTATGAACTTCAGGAAGACGGCACCCTGCTCAGTCACACCGGGGCGGTGCTGACTCCGGACCCGACAACCGGCTTTTACCGGACAGCCGACGGTGAGAAGGTCACCCCTGGTTGGCGGACCTTCATTGGGTGGGAGAACTTCGTCCGCATCTTTCTGTCTGAAGGCATCCGGGCCCCCATGATTCAGATCTTCACCTGGACGCTCGTCTTTGCCACGGCGTCGGTGCTGCTGACGTTTGGGCTGGGGCTGTTGCTGGCGCTGGTCCTTCAGTGGCCCCACCTGCGCTTCAAGACGGCCTACCGCATCCTCCTCATTTTGCCGTACGCGGTTCCGGCCTTCATCTCGATCCTGGTGTTCCGGGGGCTCTTTAACCAGAATTTTGGCGAGATTAACCTGATCCTGGAGGCGCTGTTTCAGCTCCGCCCCTCGTGGTTTACGGATGAGACGCTGGCCCGGACGATGATCCTCATCGTCAACACGTGGCTGGGTTATCCGTACATGATGCTGCTGGCGATGGGCTTCCTGCAGTCGATTCCACAGGATCATCAGAAGGCCGCAGCGCTGGAGGGGGCCGGGGTGTTCCGGGTCTTCTTCTCGATCACCCTGCCCCAGATCCTGCCGCCGTTCCTGCCGCTGCTGCTGGCATCTTTTGCCTTTAACTTCAACAACATCGTCTTGATTCTACTCCTCACTCGGGGCCTTCCGGACATTCCCGGAACCGTCATTCCTGCAGGAGAAACCGACATCCTGGGCTCCTTCACCTACCGGATCGCCTTCATGGACAGTGGCACGCAGTTTGGCCTGGCAGGAGCCATCACCCTGCTGATCTTCGTGGTGGTCTCGCTCCTGGCGTACGCCAACTTTGTGGCGATGCGTCGAGCCACGGCTGAGAGGCTCCCATGATTGTGGAACGTCCCCGGACGCTGCTGCTGAAGAAGCTCCTGGCCCACGGCTTCCTGCTGACCTTTCTGGCGCTGATCCTCTTCCCATTTTTGATGGTGGTGTCGATCTCGTTCCGGGAAGGCAACTTCACCATTGGCTCGCTCATTCCGGAGCAGCCCACGCTGGAACACTGGTACCTGGCTCTTGGGCTGGACTACACCCGAGCCGATGGAACCGTGGTCACGCCACCGTATCCGGTGCTGCTGTGGATGTTCAACTCGGTCAAGGTGGGCCTGATCGCGGCTTCCGGAGTGCTGGCGATTGCGACCCTCTCGGCCTACGCTTTCAGCCGCATCCCCTTCCGGGGGCGTGCCGGGTTGCTGGATTCGCTCTTCATCATCCAGATGTTCCCGACCACCCTGGCGCTGGTGGCGCTCTACTCGATCTTCGACTCGATGGGGGACCTCTCAGCGCGTATCGGCATCGACAGCCACCTTTCGCTGGTGCTCGTGTACCTCTCCGGTGTGATGATGCACATCTGGACGATCAAGGGCTACTTTGACCGCATCGACTCGTCGCTGGACAAGGCCGCTGCCATTGATGGCGCCACCCCGTGGCAGACGTTCCGGTACGTCTTTCTGCCGCTGGCAGTGCCCATCATGTCGGTGGTGTTTGTGCTGGTTTTCATCAGCGTGATCAACGACTACCCGCTGGCGTCCGTGCTGATTCGTTCGGAGGAGAACCTGACCCTGGCGGTGGGGTCGCGGCTGTACCTGAATGAGTTCAAGTACCTGTGGGGGGATTTTGCGGCAGCAGCGATCCTGTCCGGACTGCCCATCACCGCTGTCTTCCTGATCGCCCAGCGCTACCTCGTCTCCGGACTTTCGGAAGGAGCGGTGAAGGGCTGAGCCGGGGCTTGGTCAGACGAGGTGTTCCATGATGTACTGCTTGCGCTCTGCAGTGTTGCTGCCCATGTAGAAGCTCAGGAGGCTCCGGACTTCGCTGGTGTGCTCCAGTCCCACCGGCACGGCTCGCATGTCCTCGCCAATGAACTGCCCAAACTCCTTGGGCGAGATCTCTCCGAGCCCCTTGAAGCGGGTCACCTCCAAAAACTTTCCACGCTTGAGCGCCTTCTGGGCCTGCTCCTTTTCCGTGTCACTGTAGCAGTACCGCGTTTCCTTCTGGTTCCGGACCCGGAACAGCGGCGTCTCGAGGATGAAGACATGCCCACGCTGCACGAGCGATTCGAAGTAGGTCAGGAAGAAGGTCAGCAGCAGGTTCCGGATGTGCAGGCCATCGACGTCGGCATCAGTGGCCAGGATGATCTTGTTGTAACGGAGGCCTTCGAGGGACTCTTCAATGCCCAGGGCCTTGGTGATGTTGTAGAGCTCCTGATTCTTGTAAACGGCCTCCATGCCGTGTCCCCACGTGTTGAGGGGCTTGCCCTTGAGGCAGAAGATGGCCTGCGTTTCGACGTTGCGGCTGCTGATCATGCTCCCGCCTGCAGACTGGCCCTCGGTGATGAAGATCGTGCTCTCCTCGCCCCGTCCGGACTTGTGCCCCAGGTGGATCTTGCAGTCCTTGAGGTTGGGAATGGTCAGGGCGGTCTTGCGGGCGTTTTCGCGGGCCGCCTTCTTGACGTTGCTCAGCTCCTTGCGGATGCGTTCGTTGGACTGCACCTTGCGCTTCAGCTCCTCGGCAAGGTCCGGATGCTTGTAGAGGAAGTCGACAAAGGCATCCCGGACGGCTGGCATCAGCGTGGAGCGCAGGTCGGTGTTGCCCAGCTTGTTCTTGGTCTGTGACTCAAACATGGGCTCCCGGACCTTCACGGAGACGGCAGTGACCAGGCCATCTCGAACATCGGGGCCATCGAAGTTGGTCTTGAAGTACTGGTTCACCGCCTTGAGGATGCCCTCACGGAAGGCGCTCAGGTGGGTGCCTCCGTCGCTGGTGTAGTGTCCGTTGACGTAGCTGTAGTTGCCTTCGCCGTAGCGGTCGGTGTGGGTGAGGGCAAACTCGAACCGCTCCCCTTCGCAGTGAATGATCTCGTAGAGCTGGCTCTCCTGCACCTCTTCCCGGAGGAGGTCCAGCAGGCCATGGTCTGACTTGAACTTCTCCCCATTGAGGGAAAGCGTCAGGCCGCGGTTGAGGTAGGCGTAGTTCCAGAGCTGCTTCCGGACGGTGGCCAGGTCGTAGGCGTACTTGGGAAAGAGCTGAGGATCCGGGGTGAAGCGGACGAGGGTTCCGTCCTTTTCCGAGGTCTTGAAGAGTTGGGTTTCTTCGACCAACTCCCCCGCCTCAAAGCGGGCGGTCTTGCCCTTGCCGTCTCGGAAGGAGCTGATCTCAAAGGAGGCGGAGAGGGCATTGACGGCTTTGGTGCCCACCCCGTTGAGGCCCACGCTGAACTGAAAGACCTCGTCGTTGTACTTGGCGCCCGTGTTGATCACCGAGACGCAGTCCACGAGCTTGCCCTGGGGGACGCCCCGGCCGTAGTCTCGAACCCGGACCTCCTCTTCGGCAATGTCGATGACAATGCGCTTGCCGTGCCCCATGATGAACTCGTCAATCGAGTTGTCGACCACTTCCTTGAGGAGGATGTAGATGCCGTCACTGGGGTGCGAGCCATTGCCGAGGCGGCCAATGTACATGCCGGGGCGCAGGCGGATGTGGTTCAGGGACGAGAGGGTGAGGATCTTGCTTTCGTCGTACGTCACTTTTGGGGTCGGCATCAGCTTCCGTGCGTTTGCGTCCAAGGGGGGAAATCAAATGAAGTGGCTAGAACTATAGTGAGAACCGGGCTGATTGTCAAAGGAGCGCCAGTTCCAGGTGGGGGTAGGGGAGCTCAAACGACTGCGCCTCGGGAGTGCCCGAGGCATGCAGGAGCTGGATGCCCAGAAACGAGGAGTGAAAGGTCAGGTAGGCCTGGGTGTGCCCTGATGCCAGCGGCGCCTCAAGGGTCAGTTCCGTTTCGGTGAGAATGGAGCCGCAGAGGTCCAGCTCGAGCACCTCCTCCAGGCGTCCCTGCAGGTCCGGGAGTTCCGGGTTCTCAGGGGCTGTGAGGCGGACCGGGTGCTGAGGATGCTGCCGGCACCACGCGATGGCGGTTTCCCGAGTCCAGTCCATGTCAGTCTTCCCAGATCGAGTAATCAGGTGGGGTCTCGGCTTCCTCGGCCCATCGGTCGTGCCGGGCCTGATGAACGATGCCGGCCAGGTGCCGGAGCAGGTCGTTCAGGCCCTGCCCTGCCACCGAGGAGATCCGGAACACCGACTCTCCGGCTGCTTGTAACGCCTGCTCGACTTCAGCGACCTCGGCTTCCTCGCTGATGCTGTCGAGCTTGGTCAGGGCCACCGCCCGGGGCTTTTCCAGCAGCGACGACTCGTAGAGGCCGAGCTCGTTGATCAGCATCTCGTATTCCTCAAGCGGGGGATGCTCGGAAAAGCCCGAGACGTCGAGCAGCAGCAGCAGCATGGCGGTCCGCTCAATGTGCCGCAGGAAGCGATCGCCAAGGCCTCGGCCTTCGTGGGCGCCTTCGATGATGCCGGGAATGTCGGCAATGACAAAGGGGTCGAACTCGTCATGCTTGACGACGCCCAGCTGCGGAACCAGGGTGGTGAAGGGGTAGTCGGCAATCTTGGGCGTGGCCTTGGAAACGGAGCTGATGAGGGTGGACTTTCCGGCATTGGGGAAGCCAACCAGGCCGACATCGGCCATCAGCTTCAGCTCCAGCCGGACCCACATCTCGACGCCGTCCTCTCCGGGCTGGTGGAAGTCGGGGGCTCGGTTCCGGGAGGTCTTGAAGCTGGCGTTGCCGCGTCCGCCGCGTCCGCCTTCCAGGAAGCGATACGGGCGGGGCTCCAGAATTTCCAGCAGCACCTCCTCCTGATTTTCCTCATCCTTGACGACGGTTCCGAGCGGGACGGGGATGTAGAGGTCTTCGCCGTTGCGTCCCTGCTTGTCGCTTCCGCCACCGGCCTGTCCGTTTCCGGCATGCTGGTGTTGCTGAAAGGCAAGGTCGAGGAGGGTGGCGTGATTGTGGTCTCCCACAAAGTAAACGTCGCCGCCCTTGCCGCCGTTTCCACCGTTGGGGCCGCCCATGGCGACAAACTTCTCACGCCGGAAGGCGGTGCAGCCGGAGCCTCCGCTTCCGGAGCGAACCTGGATCTTGACAGAATCAACAAACTTCACGGATCAACTCGTTCCGGGTTCAAAAAAGGCCACAAAGGCATCGGGTAGTTCCAATTCTAGCTGCTGATTGAGGTGAACCACAAACGGATGCAGCGCTTGCTTGAGGCATTCGGCGTATCCGGGGGTACCGGGCTCGGCGGTGAGTTCCTGATACTGCTGCCCCGCGAGACGGAGGATGACCTTGGCGTGCCGAGGCGCCTCGTCTCCTTCCTGGAGGGATTCCAGCAGGTCGGCATCCGAGGTCCCGACCAGGAGGTAGGTAAAGGAGTGCTCAAAGCGGAGCACATGAAAGGGCTGGAGGACCCCCAGGCGATCCCGCAGGGTTTCCAGAAATTGGGAAAACTGCTCCCGCCGTTCTTCCGTCTCCCAGAACTCGAGGGAGGTCGTGTTGAGCTGTGGGTGCGTGGTGGCGTTGCACAGCCGGAAGAACTCCTGGTGCTCATAGAGGAGGATGTCCGGGTGAGCCTCCAGGTTGGGGCCCTGTTGCTCCAGGGCATGGAAGGTCTCCTGCAGGGCCGATTCGGAAAGCAGGGCCTCCTTTGTCTGGGCCCGTTGCTCCAGCTGCCCCTGCTTCCACTCTTCCAGAAAGCGCGTCTTGAGGCCGAGGTACTCGGCAAAGGTCGAGGACGTCAGCACCTCCCGGATGTCGCCGTCAAGGTCATGGGCCTCGTTTTCCAGGTCAATCTCCTGCAGCAAGGCCTCCAGCTGTGGGAGGCTTTCAGCATCAGGGTAGGCCTTCTGGAGCTGCTTGAGGGTCCGGAGGGTGCGCTTGAGCTTGAGGACCGTGCGGTGCTTGTATTCCTCAGGCGTGCAGGCCTGGGGCTCGGTTTCCTCAAACACCTCACAGGGCAGACGGGCGCCATTGGGTCCCGGCAGCGAGACCGCCCAGGCCGGATTCTTCGGAAGCCCCTTTCCTGCCAGCAGCAGGTCGACCAGTGTGGCCTGCACCCAGGGCACCACGTCTCCGAGCAGCGGAATCTGGGCAAGGCGCTGCTGGACGCGCTGAAAGTACCGGGCTGCCGCCTGCTGGCGCTGCTGGCGCGGGCTGGGGTCTTCTGCACCTTCCGAAGAGGAACGCGTCGCGTTCGGATAGAGAGTCAGCTTCAAGTCAGCATCATCCGGCATGGTGCATCCTGCTTTGAAAAAGCCATGAGGTTAAGATAACCTTCCAAGAAGGGCAAGTGGCTTCGCTTGACCTGCACGCCTGCCCGCCGTCTGGAACATCCGCTTTGTTAATGGGCTCTCCGGAGCCTGTCTTTTGAGGCCTGAAACCCTTATGGAAACAGCTACCACACGAGGCTTTGAAGTCTCTGTTGAATCGTTTTATCTGGAAGAACACTCGGTTCCCGAGGAAGACCGTTACACCTTTGCCTACCGCATCCGCTTGCACAACAAAGGCGCGGAGACCGTACAGCTCATCAGCCGGCACTGGATCATCACCGACAGCACCGGCGAGGTGACCGAGGTTCAGGGTGAAGGCGTGGTGGGCGAGCAACCGGTTCTGGCTCCGGGGGAGGAGCACGAGTACACCAGCGGCTCCCACCTGAAGTCACCGATGGGGACCATGCAGGGAACCTACCAGATGCGAACCTCATCGGGCGAGACCTTTGATGCCGAAATCCCCTGCTTCACCCTGGCGGGACCAACGCTGGTGAACTAAACGGGCGGCTGCATCGTGGAGCGGATCGCCTCGGCCATCTGCTGATAACACAGGGTCCGGCGAGACGACTTCCGGAAGAGCAGCCCAATCTTGCGAGAGGGCTGAGGCGCTTCAAAGGGCAGGTAGTGGACCGGCAGCGAACGGGTGGAGTTGCCCTGAACCGCCAGCTCCGGCATCAACGTGACTCCCATTCCTGCAGACACCATGTGCCGCAGCGTTTCGAGGCTGGTGCCCTGAAAGCCCTGACTCTCTGTGGCTCCCGCAAGGGTGCACACCTCAAGCGCCTGATCCCGCAGACAGTGCCCATCTTCCAGCAGCAAGATGGCCTCCTGGTGCAGGTCCTGAATCTGGGCGTACTGACGGTCGGCAAGGGGGTGCGCCTCCGGAACCGCCAGCCAGAAGGCTTCATCGTACAACTCCAGCACCTCCAGCCCCGTCAGGTCGACGGGGAGCGCCAGGATCACCGCATCCAGCTCCACGGCCTTGAGCCGCTCCAGCAACCGGTGGGTTTGCTCCTCAAAGAGAAACAGCTCCAGCTTCGGAAGCGCAGTGCGGATGGCCGACATGATGGCCGGAAGCAAGTAGGGCGCAACCGTTGGAATCAGTCCAAGCCGCACCTTGCCCCGGAGCGGGTCATTGAACGTCTGGGCGATCTCCTCGATCTGCTCCGCTTCAGCCAGGATCAGGCGCGCCCGACGCACCACTTCCTGTCCGACCGGAGTCAGGTTGACGCTCCGGCGGGTCCGCTCAACCAACTGAACTCCCAGGTACTCCTCCAGCTTCCGGAGCTGCCCGCTGAGCGTCGGTTGCGTCACAAAGCACTTTTCGGAAGCCTTCCGAAAGTTTCGGAACTCGTCCAGGGCGACGAGGTACTCCAGGTCACGCAGATTCATGAATCTTCCAAATGAAAAGTTGGGCGGACATTGATAAAACCTATCAAAACCACGGAAAAAATCAATTGGACAATCCGGACGCAGGCATTTAGTTTGGAATCATGTCTTGATGGCTGAATTCAAGTGAATCAGCCTCTCATCCTTGTTTTCCTTCAGGAACTGTTCAGGAGTTGCTTATGAGTGCTGTTCCGCTGCAAAAAGAAGTTGATGTGGCCATCATTGGGGCCGGAAGTGCGGGCCTGCCCGCGTACCGAGCCGCCCGAGCCTACACGGACCGCGTCGTGATGATTGAAGGTGGCCCTTACGGAACGACCTGTGCGCGGGTGGGGTGCATGCCGAGCAAGCTCTTGATTGCCGCCTCGGAAGCCGTTCACGAGATCGAACGAGCCCACGGATTCGGAGTGCATGCGCCGGCTCCGGAAGTCAATGGGGTGGAGGTGATGGACCGCGTCCGGCGCGAGCGGGACCGCTTTGTGGGGTTTGTGGTGGAGAGCGTTGAGAACATCCCGGCAGAGCACCACATCCGTGGGTATGCCCGCTTTCTGGATCCGCACACCCTCCAGGTGGATGACCACACCCGCATTCAGGCCAAGCGCATCATCATTGCCACCGGGTCCTCGCCCAACGTCCTCCCGCTCTTTGAAGGCGCTGGTGATCGCCTGATCGTCAACGATGATGTCTTCAACTGGGAGCAACTGCCCCAGTCGGTGGCCGTGTTTGGTCCCGGAGTGATCGGTCTGGAGATTGGGCAGGCGCTGCATCGCCTCGGGGTGAAGATCCGGATGCTCGGCGTCGGCGGCTTCCTGGGGCCGCTGAGCGATCCGGACCTCAAGGACTACGCGACGCGCTTGTTTCAGTCGGAGTTTCCGCTGGATCCGGACGCGACCATCCTCGGGATGGAGCGCACGGAAGGCGGCGTCCGGGTGCGGTTTGTTGACTCACAAACCGGCACGGAGCAGACGGAAGAGTTTGAGTACGTCCTGGCTGCCACCGGACGGAAGCCCAACGTGAAGGGGCTGGCGCTGGAAAACTCCGGGCTGGAGCTCGACCCGCGCGGGGTGCCGGTGTTCAACCCGCAGACGATGCAGTGCGGAGACAGCCACATCTTCATTGCCGGTGACGTCAACCACTCCCTGCCGCTGCTGCACGAAGCGGCCGATGAGGGCAAGATCGCAGGCACCAACGCGGGACGCTTCCCGGATGTGCAGAAGGGGCTTCGGCGTTCCCAGCTCAGTGTGGTCTTCTGCGATCCGCAGATCGCCATTGTGGGCAACTCTTGGCAAGAGCTGGGTGGAGCGAATTTTGTGGTGGGAAAGGTGTCGTTTGAGAACCAGGGCCGCAGCCGCGTGATGCTCCGCAACCGCGGGCTCCTGCACGTCTATGCGGATGCCACCTCCGGACGCTTCCTGGGAGCAGAAATCTTTGGGCCGCAGGCCGAGCACCTGGGGCACCTGCTGGCGTGGGCGCATCAGCAGCAAATGACGGTGGCGCAGATGCTGGAAATGCCGTTTTATCACCCGGTCATTGAAGAAGGCCTGCGGACGGCCCTCCGGGAGGCCCAGGCTCAGGTCCGGGTGGCAGAAACGCGTCAGGCGGCATGAACCTCGGCGCCCGGCTCCCGAGTGGAGTCGGGTGCCTTCAGGACTGCAGGGCCGTCCGGAGGTGGGCAAACGCCTCCAGGCTCTCCGGGTTCGCCAACGCGGCCGTGTTTTCCACGGTCTCGCCTTCCAGGACCTGCAGCACCGCCTTTTCGACCTTCTTGCCCGAGATGGTCCGGGGGATGTCTGCCACCGCCAGCATCCGGGCCGGCACGTGGCGTGGCGTGGCATGCGTCCGGATGATCGCCCGAATCTTCTTCTCCAGCTCGTCGTTCAGTTCCAGGCCTTCCCGCAGAACAACAAAGAGCACCACCCGCACATCATCTTCCCAGGGCTGCCCCACTACGAGGCTGTCCACGACCTCTTCCATGGCCTCCACCGGACGGTAGATCTCAGCAGTCCCGATGCGCACGCCTCCGGGATTGAGAACGGTGTCACTCCGTCCATAGACGATCACGCCGCCGCGCTCCGTGATTTCGACAAAGTCACCGTGGGCCCAGACGTCCGGAAAGCGGTCAAAGTAGGACTTTCGGTAACGCTGACCCTCCGGGTCGTTCCAGAAGAACACGGGCATGGACGGAAACGGGGTGGTGCACACCAGCTCCCCCTTTTCCCCCACCACGGGCTGACCTTCCGGCGAGAAGGCCGCGGTGCCCATTCCCAGCGGCAGGGATTGAATTTCCCCCCGGTACACCGGCAGGTTCGGGTTTCCGAGCATCAGGCAGCCCACGAGGTCGGTGCCACCGGAGATCGACATCAGGGGCATCTGGTCCGACACCGAGGCATAAACCCAGTCGAACAGCTCTTCTGAAAGCGGCGAGCCGGTGGACAGGATGGCCCGGAGCGACTGGAGGTTGTGGTGGTCCCTGGGGCAGTACCCCGCTTTCTGCACGGCTCCGAGGAACTTGGGGCTGGTGCCAAAGTGGGTGATGCGTTCCTCTTCCACCAACTCCCAGAGGCGAGAGACGTCCGGGAAGGTGGGCGCGCCATCGTAAAGAATCAGGGTGGCTCCAGAGGCGAGCCCACTGACCAGCCAGTTCCACATCATCCACCCGCAGGTGGTGTAGTAAAAGAAGCGGTCCCCCGGGTGGAGGTCGATGTGGTAGCGGTGCTCGCTGAGGTGCTTCAGCAGCACACCGCCAGACCCGTGGACGATCGACTTGGGCAGGCCGGTGGTTCCGGAAGAGTAGAGGATCGCCAGCGGATGATCGAACGGAAGCTGCTCGAAGTGGGGGTCACTTGTTTCCGGAAGCCGCAGGTCATCCCAGGGCTCTTCGTTGGCCTGGAGCTCAATGGGAGAAGCGGTGAAGGGAATGACGAAGCGATGCTCAATGGAGGAGATGCGCTCAGCCACCTTGCGGACCTTCTCCAGGCAGTCGTGCTCCTTGCCATTGTAGTGGTAGGCGTTGACGGTGATGAGGACCTTCGGCTCAATCTGTCCAAGGCGGTCGTGGATGCCGCTGACACCAAAATCCGGAGAGCAGGAAGACCAGATGGCCCCGACGCTGGAGGACGCCAGCAGGCCAATGATGGCTTCCGGACTGTTGGTCACCACGGCTGCAACCCGATCTCCGGGCCCAATGCCGCGTTCCCGCAGGCCATGGGCGCATGCGTTGACGGCGTCTCGCAGCTCGGCGTAGCTCAGGCTCCGGCGGGTGCCCTCTTCTCCGACAAACCGGAGGGCTTCCTGATCGGCTGCGCCCCGGGCCAGGAGGTTTTCGGCAAAGTTGAGGCGTGCCCCAGGGAACCACTCGGTGCCGGGAAACCGAGGCGGCCCCATGACCTGCGTGTAGCCCTCGGAGGCAATCACCCCGGCATCGTCCCAGACGAGGCCCCAGAAGTCGGCCAGGTGCTCCACCGACCAGCGGTGCAGTTCCGGGTAGTCGGGGCGCTCCAGGGTGCCGGCATCTTGAAGCCGCTGCATCAGGTGCGTCATCCAGGTTCGGGAGAGCCAGTCTTCCGAGGGGGTCCAGAGGGGGAGATTCATGTGTGCCTCCTTAGTGCAAACCTATTCGAGTTCCAGGGACGTCAGTTTCACTTCCACCTGCCCGTTCCAGTCCTTGGGAGCAAAGGGGTCGAGGTTGAAGCCAAATTCCCGGGCATCTCCGGGCTTCAGACGCTGCTTGGACTCCAGCGAGTAGCGGTTGACGGGGTAGAAATCCTTGACTCCAAGCACCTCCCCGTTGTCTCCGAGGAAGTGGACCTCCAGCTTGGCCACCCGGACGGCGTACTCTCCGTTGTGCAGCAAGGTGCCAAAGATGCCAGTGGTGAGCCCATCGCGCCCTTCCCCCAGTCCGACCTGGACGTTGAGCAGCTCAATGCGCTTGATTTCGTCTTCGGCTCGTTGAAACTGAGCCCGCTTGAAGGTGATCCAGCCTCCGGCCAGCACCAGGACGATTCCTCCGATGAGGAGGGGACGCCAGCGCTTCCAGGACGGGGGCGGTACGGTTGAAGGAGGAGTCATGGGCCAATGGAGCAAGGGTCGAACAAGTGCCCTCAAAGTATAAAACCGATTGGTTTTCGGGTGCAAGCACCGGAATCGGACGGAGGCCAGGAAGTTCCGGAGAACGTCTTTGAAAAGCGGCTTGACTCAAGGGGCTGAAATTCGTAAATTTCTTGCTATCTTTGAGGCCGGAAGGGCCGCCCACCAGCGCCTTCCGGGAGATGCCATCACCCTTTCGCCACCCTGGTCATGCACGAAATCAACATCCTTGTGAATTTTGCGGTGATCGCCGCCATCTACATCAGCCTGTTCCTGGTGTCGGAAAAAGTGTTCATGAAGGATTCGCACTGAAACGCCCCTTCCTTTTGCTTTTCGGACTGACGCTCCTGCTGATGGGGTGTCAGTCTGCATCACCTCCCCCTCCTCCCTCTTCAGCGACGACCCCGGGCCACCGGGCTTCCGGACGCATCCTCCTGCAGCACCTTGAGGAAAAACACAGCGGGGAACTGGACTTGCTGCTGGCGACCCCGACGGCAGGTCAGCCCGGTTACCTGCGCCTGCGCATCTTTGCGCCCATGATCGGGAGCCTGCTCTATGAGCTGCGCAGCTCTGCTACCCGCCTGCAGGTGCTGAACTACCAGGAAGGCTTCTTCTGGGAAGGCGCGAACACCGAGGCCTCTCGGCGTGACTGGATTGGCATGGACCTGACGCTGCAGGAGCTGCAGCACCTCATCCGAGGAGAGGCCCCGGAAGTTCCGGGGGAGCCGGCCATGGCGCCCCCCTCCGACGGGCTGCAGGTGCAAACGGATGGCCCCCTCCGGTTTGAGCTGCTTTGGGAAGCCGGACGCCTGAAGGAGGTCACCAAGTTTGTTGACGACCTCTCGGAGTACCGGGTCGACTTCCTCGCCTACAGCGACGGACCGGGAGGCTTTCCGAAGCGCCTTCGCATTGAAGATGACATTGGCCTGAACCGCATTGTGCTGGCGCTGACGCAATCTGAGCAGACGCTGGAATCCGACGGACCCCCGGATTTTACGGTTCCGGAGTCGCTCGAACCCTTTGACGCTCCCTATTGACGACCATGCCCCCTGTTCTGCAAAAGCCGGTCACCTGGGCCCACGGCATCCTCCGGGAGTCGGTGGCCATTGCGCTTCCGCTCTTCCGCATCATGATCCCGATCATTGTGTTGGTGAAGGTCCTCCAGGAGGTGGGAATGGTCGAGGTGTTGGGGCAGGTGCTGGCGCCGCTGATGGGGCTGGTGGGGCTTCCCGGGAGCATGGGGCTGGTGTGGGCCGCGACCATTCTTTCCGGACCCTACACCGGGATTGTCGTCTTTGCGAATCTGGTCAGCACCGACCCGCTTTCCGTGGCACAGGTAACGGTGCTGAGCTCCATGATGCTGATTGCGCACTCACTCCCGATTGAGCTGAAGGTGGTGGCCAAGGCGGGCCCCCGGATGTGGGGGATGGCGGTGATTCGGCTCGGCGGGGCGCTGCTTTATGGCATGATCCTGCATCAGGTGCTGCACGGCGGTGCCTGGCTTCAGGAGCCCGCGGCGCTGCTCTGGACCCCGGAGCCGCCTTCGTCTGATTGGCTGGTGTGGGCGTGGGGAGAGGTGCAGAACCTGGGCTGGGTGATGGTGGTGCTGATTGGGCTGGTGATCCTGATGCGAGTCCTGGATGCCCTGCGCATCACGCACCTGCTGCAGCGCCTCCTGACGCCGCTGCTCTCGCAACTGGGGGTGGGACGTGAGGCCACCAACCTGACGGTGATTGGCATCACCCTGGGCATTTCCTATGGCAGTGGCCTCATCTTGCGCGAGGCACAAACCGGACGGATTCCTCCTCGGGACGTCTTCTTCTCCCTGGCCCTGATGGGGCTGTTTCACAGCATCTTTGAAGACACCATGCTGATGCTCCTCATTGGCGCTGACTGGGTGGGCATTGTGATCGGGCGCCTGCTCTTCAGTCTGGTGGCGGTGTGGTTGCTCGTCCGGGCCGCAAACGCGATGCCGGAGGTGCAGTTTCACCGCTGGTTCCTACGCCCCGTCTCTGCCTCGTAGCATCGCCAGGCGCTCAGCGCTCCAGAAGACCCCAACCGACATGCCCAAAAGCACCACGCCCACCGCAGAGGCCTGCTGAAACCGGTATCCGGAAATAGCGGCATAAATCTCCAGCGGCAGGGTCCGGACCGTTTCATCGGCAATCATCAGAATCGAGTTCAGCTCTCCCAGCGACAGCGCAAATCCGAACCCGAACGCCAGCAGCAACGTGGGCCGTAACCAGGGCCACAGCACCACCCGCCAAAACCGCCAGGGCCCAATGCCCAGCATCTGCGATTCGCTGCGCCACTGCTGCGGAATCGCACGCCACACCGGAAGCATCAGCCGTAGCCAATACGGACACCCAAGGAGCGCGTGCATGGAGGCGGCAATCCAAAACAGCGACCCCCTTCCGGCCAGCCAGGACTGATTCAGGTGAAACCAGGCGACGCCAAAGACCACGGTGGAAAACGCCATCGGCAGCAGCACCCCTCCTTCCAGCCAGGCCCGCCACCGCGGTGGCGTCTCTTCCAGCCAGAGCAACAGCCCTGCCCCCAGCAGGGACGCCAGCAGGGAGCCGGTGAGGCCGATCCGCAGCGAGTTTCCGAGCGCTGCCAGGAAGCGGTTGCCTTCGTGCCAGGAAAACAGCGCCTGGTACGCGGCCCCCGAGAAGCGTCCGGCCAGCCAGAGGGAGTCAAAAATAATGGAAAGAATGGGGCCTGCTGCCAGCGTCACGGCGATCCCGGCCCACCCAAGCAGGGCCCAGGCCGGCCAACGCCCCTGACGCAAGTCGGTCGGCAGCCAGCGCCGCACCAGCACCTGTTGGCGGATCGGACGCTGCGGACGCTGCAGCAGCAGGGTGAGGGTCAGCAAGGCGATTCCGGACTGCAGGAGCGACAGCACCGCCGCGCCAGAGAAGTCGAGGTCAATCCGAGCCAGCTGGTAAATCAGCACCTCCACCGTGGTGTGCCGGACTCCGCCTCCAAGGACCAGGATGATCGCGAAGCTGTTCAGGCAGAGCAGGAAGATCAGGGCAAAGGCGCCTGCGACCGAGGGAAACACCAGCGGCAGGGTGATGCGGAGGAAGTTTTGCCACGGCGGTTTCCCCAGCATCCGGGCGGCCTGGACGTACTGAACCGAAACACGCTCCCACTGATCCCCAATCAGGCGCATGGCCAGAGGGAAGTTGTAGAACACGTGCCCGAGCAGAATCCCGGGCAGCGAGTAGAGGAACTGAATCGGAGGCTCCGGAAGCTCCAGCAGCGCCATCAGCCCCCGGTTCACCCACCCCTGATTCCCAAAAAAGAGAATCATCCCCAGCACCACCAGAATCGATGGCAGCAGGAAGGGCAGAAAGGCGAAGCGCTTGAAGGCGTCTCGTCCTGGAAAGTCGTAGCGCGTCAGCAGCCACGCACCCGGAAGCCCAAAGAGCACCGACAGCAGGGCGCTCCAGAAAGCCTGCTCCAGGGAAAAGCCGATGACCCCAAGGTTCCAGGAGTCGCCAAGAAACTCCACGAGGAAGGCCCCGTTGAGCATGGGACGCTCCGGATGCAGCGGGTCGGTTCCCCCGAGAAACAGCAGGATCGGCAGGTAGAACCCGCCGAGGAGCATGACCGCGGCGGCGGCCTTGAGCAGCGCCGGCAGTCCGGGAAGCCTCAAGGTTACTGCGCCATGGTACGAGACCAGGCCTTGAGCCAGCGCTCGTTGTTGGCCTCAATGCGTTCCGGGTTGAGGGAGAGCGACTTGGCGGGAACCGGAGCCACGCGGTAGGAGGCTGGAAGGTCCTGTTCCGGAGCCACCGGGAACATCCAGTTGGTGAGCGGGAGGGCATCCTGGAACGCCGACGTCAGCATGAAATCGATGAATTCCCGGGCCCGGTCCGGATGAGGCGCCCCCTTGAGGATGCCGGCCAGCTCCACCTGCCGGTACATGCCCTCGGGAAACTCCACCGCCTGGTAACGCTCGGTTTCTTCAAACTCAACGTGGTAGGCCGGGCTGGTGACGTAGCTCAGCACAATGGGCGCCTCGCCTTTGGTGAACATGCCATACGCGGCAGACCAGCCGTCAGTGATGGTGAGGAGGTTCGGGCGCAGGCGGTTCCAGTAGTCGAGGTAGCCCTCTTCGCCATAGACCGCGAGGGTCCAGTGCAGCATCGACAGCCCGGGGGAGGACGTCTTGGGGCTCTCAATGACCACCTTGCCCCGGAAGCGTGGGTCGGTGAGGTCTTCCAGGGTCCGGGGCGGCTCCTGAAGCGTTTCCGAGTCATAGACAAAGGCGATGTAGCCATAGTCGAAGGGCGTGACCCGGTGTTCCGGATCCAGCTGCAAGGCTTCCGGAACCCGATCCAGGTGCGGAGACCGGTACGGCTCCCAGAGGTCGTAGCGGAAGGACTTGGCCAACTCGCTGTCGTTGACGCCGAGGAGGACATCGGCCCGGGGGTTGTTTTTCTCCAGAATGACTCGGCTCAGCACCGACCCGGAGTCTCCGGGGGCAATGACCTGAACGGAGCACCCGCACTGCGCTTCAAAGGCCTTGAAGACCACCGGACCCGGACCCCACTCGGTGTTGAAGGAGTCGTAGGTATAGACCACCAGGTCCTGGGCTTGAGCCGAAAAGGCGGCGAGGGACAAAAAGACGCTGGCGCACCAGCGCAGCAGAGGACGTTTCAACATCAGCGTGTTCCTTGATGAAATGGTATCAAACGGAGCCCGAAGCTTGGGACTCGGATCACGCTTCGATGGGAGAGAAAAGGGCTGGAAGGTTCCGAAGAAGCAGAGGCACCCCGGGAAGGGGGGTGGTGCGGAACGTCGTTTTCCTGCGCCGGCATTACCCGGATCAGGTTCCAAGGGTGTTCTCTCAGGCAATGCGCAGGCATCACCACCCCTAACGAAGCTACCAGTAGCTTATCCAGATCACTTGAGGTTTGTCAACGGCTCATCCAGGCCGGGAATCTTCCAGGTGGTGACGCCAAAATCGGTCCGCATGCGCTTGTAGGGCAGGCGAATCTGGATGCAGGTGCCGCCGAGGTAGGGAGAGTCGTCGTCGGCCTCAATGGTTCCCTGATGCTCCTCGACGATCATGCGGCAGACGGTCAGGCCGAGGCCGGCGCCATCGCGGGCCGCCTTGGTGGAAAAGAAGGGCTCAAAGATCGTCTCCTGAATCGGTCCGGAGAGGCCGGGGCCGCTGTCTTCAATGGTGAGGAGGATGCCGTTTTCTTCAGCCTCAAGCTCCACACGGATGGCGGGCTCATGAAGGTTCAGGGCCGCCTCGCAGGCGTTCTTGAGGACGTGGTACAGCACCTGCCGGATCAGCTGCTGATTGCCTTCCACCTTCAGGTCCTGATCCGGAGCTTCCCAGAGGATTTCCACCTCGGAGAAGGGGCCCCGGAGGCGCTCGAGTGAGTCGTCAATGAGCTCCGTGAGGGTCACCGATTCTCCCCACTTGGAGCTGGTATCCTTGGAAACAAGGAGGATCTTCTCAATGACCGTCTTGATGTGTTCGGCGGCCTGTTCAATTTTTTCGAGGCTGATCTGGTCATCCTCTTCCAGCTCGGCCTTGAGGGGTTCCAGCTCCTTGAGGGACAGCATGATGGTTGCTGTGGGGGTATTGATGTGATGGGCGAGCTGCTGCGCGATCTCGCCGAGTGCCTCCATTTTGCTGCGCTTGAGCTTTTGCTCATGGGCTTCCCGGATGGCCGTCAGGTTCCGGACCGTGGTCAGCAGCTCATGAGGGCCGAGCGCCTGCATGCGGGCTTCAAACCAGCGCTGCTGCCCTCCGACATCAAGGGTGTAGGTGTAGCTGTAGATCTCCCCTGTGGCCAGCGCTTCCTGGGCGGCCTGGTCCCACGCCTCACAGTGCTCCTGGCTGAGCCACTGCGTCTTGTTGGTCCCGACGATGTCGCTTGCGGCCCCCAGCAGGTCCGGATGATCTGGAGTGAGGACTTCCAGAAAGTCGCCCTGGGCACTCATGCGGAAGACGAGGTCGGGCATCAGGCGGAGCAGGGCGCGGTAGGCCTGGTCGTGGGGAAGGGGGTTCAGCTGGGCAGAACGTGTTTCAGTCATCGGCTTCTCCCGTGGTCATGAGCTTGACTCCAGCAGAGAGGGGAGCCACTCGGCGCTGGTTCCTTGTAAGAAAAGCCCGCCCGCTCGGACAATTTTTTCGACGAATTCATGAGCCTCCGGATCAATCACGATCATCGGGATGCGTGAGGCGGCATAATCGACAAACTGGTTGGGCAGGAAGAGGGTGCCGCTGCACCCTGCAATGAGCAGCAGGTCCGCTTCCCCCAGCCACGTCAGGGCTTCATCGAGCCGGTAGTGTTGGCTGCTCTGGTAGTACTCATCAAACCAGAGGACGTGAGGGCGCATGCCTTCGCCACAGTGCGTGCAGCGCATGAGGGGATCTTCAAAGACTTCGAGGCTGGTGTCTTGCGTCAGGAAGTCCCAGGGAATTTCCACCCGTTCATCAGGGCATCCGCGGCCGGTGTCTTCAAACTCCGGAGTCGCTTGCACGCACCGCATCCAGCAGATGGATCCATGAATTTCAATGGTTTGGCTGACCTGATTTCCTGCCTCAAGGTGCAGGTTGTCGACGTTTTGAGTGACCAATCGAAAGCGATCCTGAAGGCGTTGCTCGGCCTTGACGAGGGCTCGGTGTCCGGGATTGGGCTGAGCGCCTCGGCACTTTTGAAATCGATGCCGGTACCAGTCCCAAACGACCAGAGGACTGTGGTGAAAAAATGAAGCTGTGGCCATTTCCTCGGGAGCATAGTTTTGACTCCCAACGGTCCAGAACCCATCGTGTCCGCGGAAGGTGGGAATGCCCGATTCCGCAGACACCCCGGCTCCGGTGAGGCAGAGGAGGGTTCCTTTTTCCTGGACGGACCGAATCAGGTTTTGGGCAAGCTCCAGAGGCATGACGTACGGTGAAATTCAGAGAAGAGAGGATTGATTGAACCTGATGAATTCAGCATAGAACTAAACGACACAGGGTTTCTTTACAAGCAAAATGCAGTGTTTTTTGGATAAAAATTCTTAAAACGATTTAAGCGCAGAGAAGTGAGGGGAAAGTGGGAGGTGGGGAGTGGGAGAGAGGCGCCGGAGGACCCGACGCCTCAGAGGGTTACGCGCCTACTTGCAGGAGCGCACGCTTGGTGAAGACGCGTGCCATGGCACGGCGGTAGTCTTCGCTGACAGACCAGTCGCTGAGGACGTCCTTGCCTTGGGTCGCCTGATCGGCTGCGGCTTTGGCCGAAGCGTCATTGACGGCCTGACCCTTGAGGGCATTTTCCACACCGGCATCGCGGAAGGCGGAGTGACCGACGCCACTGAAGCCGACCCGGATGTCTGAGCAGGTGCCTCCGGACTTGTCCATGGCGACCGCAACGCCAACGTACGGGTACCGGGAAGCCGGCTGGGCGTACTTGACGTAGCAGGAGTTGGCATTGGCCGCATCGGTGGGAATGCGGATTTCCACCAGCAGCTCTCCGGGCTGGACAGCGGTCTCCCACAGGTCCACGAAGTACTCGCTGGCCGGCACCACACGCTCGCCACCAGCGCCCTTGATGACCATGCTGGCGTTCAGGGCCAGCACGGCACCCGGGTAATCGGCGGCCGGATCGGAGTGAGCCAGGGCCCCCCCGATGGTGCCACGGTTGCGGACCTGGACATCGCCAATGGCCCCAGCGGCCTGGCTCAGCGCCGGAGCTTTTTGCTGAACGACGCTGGAGGATTCCAGCATCCAGTGGGTGGCCATGGCGCCAACAGCGATGTGATCGCCCTTGTCGTTGATGTACTTCAGGCCTTCGATGCCACCGAGGTCAATCAGCCGCTCCGGGGTCGCCAGGCGAAGCTTCATGGCTGGGACCAGGCTGTGGCCACCGGCCAGGATTTTGGCGTCCTCGCCATATTGCTGCATGAGCGCAATGGCTTCATCCACGCTGGACGCCCGATGATAGTCAAATGAGGTAGGAACCATAAGAAATTCTCCTTTGTCTCAGGTTTCCGTCGCCCCTTCCTGCCGGTCATTCATGCAGCAAGGGGCCGATCGGGGTTCAGGTTGTGGATCAGGAAGCGCTGTTGATGGCAGCCCAGACCTTTTGCGGGGTCAGGGGCATGGCCAGATCGCTCACTCCCAGCGGGCGCAGCGCATCCACCACCGCGTTCACAATGGCCGGAGTGGAGCCGATGCAGCCGGCTTCTCCAGCACCCTTGGCACCCAGCGGGTTGTGCGGGCACGGGGTGACGTTGCCGTCCACCTCAAAGGAGATCAGGTCATCTGCACGAGGCATGGCGTAATCCAGGAAGGTGCCGGTGGTGAGCTGACCACTTTCGTCATACACTGCGCCTTCCAGCAACGCCTGACCAATGCCCTGGGCCAGACCGCCGTGAATTTGGCCTTCCACGATCATCGGGTTGACGATGTTTCCGACGTCATCGACCGCGACGAAGCGCTTGATGGTCGTCTTGCCGGTTTCCGGATCGACTTCCACAACGGCAATGTAGGTGCCGAAGGGGTAGGTGAAGTTGGCCGGATCATAGAAGCTGTTGAACTCGATTCCGGGCTCCAGGCCTTCCGGGAAGTTGTGCGGGACGTAGGACGCGAGGGCGACTTCGCCGAAGCTGATCGACTTGTCGGTGCCCTTCACGGTCCAGCTGCCGTCGGCAAACTCGAGGTCCTGCTCCGACGCCTCCAGGAGGTGTGCCGCCACCTTGGCGCCTTTTTCCTTCACCTTCTCCAGGGCGCCCACGATGGCGCTTCCGCCGACCGCAAGGCTCCGGGATCCGTAGGTGCCCATGCCGAAGGGGACCTGCTCGGTGTCACCGTGGATGATCTCGACGTTGCTCATGTCAATGCCAAGGTGATCGGCCACCACCTGAGCAAAGGTGGTGTCGTGTCCCTGACCGTGGGAGTGGCTTCCGGTGTAGACCGACACCATGCCGGTCGGTTGCACACGGACGTTGGCGCTCTCAAAGAGTCCGGCCCGTGCCCCGAGGGAGCCCACCACCGCCGACGGCGCGATGCCGCAGGCTTCGATGTAGGACGAGAAGCCAATGCCGATGTAGCGGCCTTGCTTGCGGGCTTCTTCCTGCTCCTTGCGCAGCTCGTCGTAGCCGATGATGTCCAGGGCCTTGCGCATGGCTGCTTCGTAGTTGCCGCTGTCGTACTGCAGGGCCACCTGGGTCTGGTACCCCGGTTGGTCCACCCCGTCAAAGGCCGGAATGAAGTTCTTCATGCGCAGCTCCGCCGGGTCCATGCCCATCTCGGCAGCAGCGGTGTCCATGAGCCGCTCCAGCAGGTAGGTGGCTTCCGGACGTCCGGCCCCCCGGTAGGCGTCCACAGCAGTGGTGTTGGTGAACACGGCGTTCACACTGACGTACACTGCCGGTGTGGTGTACTGTCCCTGCAGCAGGGTTCCATACAGGTAGGTGGGCACTGCCGTGGAGAAGGTGGACAGGTACGCGCCAATGTTGGCATCGGTGTGCACCTTGAGCGCCGTCAGCTTGCCGTCGGCATCAAAGCCCATCTGAGCCGTGGTGTGGTGGTCGCGTCCGTGTGCATCGGTGACAAACGCTTCGCTGCGCTCGGAGGTCCACTTGATCGGGCGTCCAATCTGCTTGGAGGCCCAGGTGACGAGGGCTTCTTCGGTGTAGTGATAGATCTTGCTGCCGAAGCCGCCACCGACGTCTTTGGCCACCACACGGACCTTGTGCTCGGGAATGCCAAGCACAAAGGCACACATCAGCAGGCGAATCACGTGCGGATTCTGCGAGGACGTGTAGAGCGTGTAATTGTCGCGAGACGCGTCGTAGTCGCCGATGTAGCTGCGTGGCTCAATCGGGTTCGGCACCAGACGCTGGTTGCGGATCTTCATGGAGGTGACGTGAGCGGCTTTGGCCAGCCCTTCGTCAGCCGCCGACGCATCTCCGAGTTCCCAGTCAAAGACGAGGTTGTCCGGAAGCTCGTCGTGCACCTTTGCTGCACCCGGCTTGAGGGCATCCACCGATTCCACCACCACGGGCAGCTCCTCGTAGTCCACTTCAATCAGGTCTGCCGCATCACGGGCCTGAGCCTTGGTTTCGGCAATGACCACGGCCACGCTGTCGCCCACGTGTCGGACCTTGTCGTGTACCAGCAGCGGGTGCTTGGGCTCCCGCATGGTCTCTCCGCTCTTGAAGTTGACCTGCCAGCCGCAGGGCACTCCGTTGACTTCCTGGACGTCTGCTCCCGTAAAGACGGCCACCACTCCAGGGGCTGCCTTGGCGGCAGAGGTGTCAATGCTCTTGATGCGGGCGTGAGCCAGCTGGCTGCGCAGGATGTACGCGTGCGTCATGCGGTGCAGCACAATGTCGTCGGTGTAGGTGCCCTTTCCGGTAATAAACCGTTGGTCCTCTACCCGCTTAATCGCTTGTCCAATGTATTTGCCCATGAATTCCTCCTTATGCGGACTGGTCAGCGGCCCACTGAACGGCCTTGACGATGTTGTCGTATCCCGTGCAGCGGCAGAAGTTTCCTTCGAGCGCATGCCGGATTTCTTGTTCGGAAGGCTTGGGGTTGCGTTGGAGCAACTGCCAGGAACTCATGATCATCCCCGGGGTGCAGTAGCCACACTGCAAGCCATGCTTCTCGCGGAAGCCCTCTTGAAGGGGGTGGAGCGTTCCGTTGGAAGCCAGCCCTTCAATCGTGGTGATTTCTGCGCCATCGCACTGCACAGCCAACAGGGTGCAGGACTTGACGGATTCGCCATTGACAACAATGGTGCAGGCCCCACAGCTGCTGGTATCACAGCCAACGTGGGTGCCGGTCAAACTGAGGTTTTCGCGCAAAAACTGCACGAGCAGGGTTCGTGGCTCGACGTCTTGGGAGACAGTCGCGCCGTTGACGGTCATCGTGACTTGCATGGTGGGTCCTCCTTCTAATTTGGGAGAGAGGGTTAAGGCGCCTCGTGAGAGCAGAAAGCGCGAATGTGATAGCACGCGGTGCTACCGAAAGTCAATGATTCCGAGTGTTGACACCCGAAAAGCCCTTGGCTAAGGTGAGTCCGCACCTTAGACCGCACAGGAGGGTTTGTGACGCATCGTTACCGAAAATGGTTCTTCCTCACTGCGACCTGCTGGAGCCTGACCCTGGGAACCGGCACCGCCCAGCCGGCTTCAGGCAACACCCCTGCCGCCCAGCGGCACGCCGACTTTGCCTGGGAGCGCCTCCGGGGGTGGGAACTGCAGTCCGTGGAAGCGACCTTCGAAGGCTTCGTCTGCGTGACCACCCTCAAGGGAGGAGTCGGGTTCCGACGCAAGGTCCTCCAGCAGCAGGAGGAGGCGCGCCAGCTGTTTTCCGACCTCCGGGCCCATGCGATTGAAGCCTCTGGAAGTGTCGGGTGTGTGGTCTATGCCTCCAGTCAGGGCCGGCAGTTTGCGGAGGCGGCGGTCCGGAGCTTCCTGGATCGGAGCAAGAGCATGGTCTACTTCTATGGGGCGGCGCCCCAGGTGCAGCCGTGAAGGGGCCGCTAGCTCCGAGGCACCGGAGCCACCGCTTCCATGGGCAACCCGGCTGCTTCCCAGGCCTCAATTCCGTCCTTGAACCAGGCGATGTGCGAGTAGCCCATTTCGGAGACACGCTTGACGGCGTTCCAGGACATCCAGCAATTTGCTGTGCAGTAGAACACAATCCGGACCTCCGGATCAACAGCTGTTTGCGTCCTCATGAAATCCGAAAGGTAATTGAGCCACTCGGGGAGCAAGTCGCCGTGTCCAACGTTGGGAAGCCAGTAGCTGCCCGCAATGGCACGGTGGGGCTCGTCCCAGATGAAGCGCCCACTTCGGAACAGGGTGGGCTGAACGTCCACCAGCACCAGCGGCTTCCCGTCCTGCCGCATGGCTTCCAGTTCCGCGACA
The DNA here is from genome assembly GCA_038150265.1 of Deltaproteobacteria bacterium. Classification (GTDB taxonomy): domain Bacteria; phylum SAR324; class SAR324; order SAR324; family NAC60-12; genus JAYPUA01. The sequence goes on from JAYOTF010000005.1 coordinate 54,219, forward strand.
TGAACGGTCGCACCGCCTTCCGCCGCTTCTGGGGTCGGAAAGCTGTAGTGCATGATCCGGTAGCCATCGATGGTGAAGTATTCGTCTTCCCAATCATCCGAGGCTCCGGTATCCTGCGACCAAGCCGTGCTGCTCAGCAGCACTACTCCTAAAACTCCCACCACGAACCGCCTCATGAAACTCATCTTTGCCTTTTTTGTGTTTGTGCTGCTTGGCACACCAGCCGTCCTCCAGGCGGAAGGAGGAACGGAAAATACGGGGGTTGCCGCCCTGAAGGCCTATGCGGTCTTCAAAATGGGACGCTACGAAGAGTCCCTGGCCATGTGGCAAGCGCTCTCGGATCAGGGCAACACCACCGCCATGATCAACCTTGCCAACCAGTACGAAAAGGGCCTAGGGACCCCGAAGGACCTCGATCAGTCCACCTTCTGGCTCACCAGGGCGGCGGATCTGGGAGATCCGGTGGCGCAGTTGAACCTTGGCCTGGCCTATGAAGAAGGCCTCGGGGTGGAAAAGAACAACCGCACGGCTGCTCAGTACTTCCGGAAGGCAGCGGAGCAAGGCGACCGCGACGCTCAGTTCAACCTCGGTGTGATGCTGGCCACCAATTATGGAACCGACGCTCCTCCGGATGCGACGACTGTTGCCGAGGCCCGACGCTGGCTGACGGCAGCCAAAGAGGCCCGTCATCCGGACGCCGGTACCTTCTTGCAACTGCTTCCGCAGGAGCCGTGATCAGCCTTCGGGCAGCACCCGGACCCCCCACGGGAAGCGTCCCACCTTGATGGACTTGAGCACCTTCAGGTCCTCCACGTCAATCACCGACACATCGCCACTGACCCCGTTGGTGGTGAGCAGCCGTTTTCCGTCGGGCGTGAGGTCCATGTGCCACACGCGCCGTCCCACCAGCAGGTACTTTTCCACTTCATAGGTTTCCGTGTTGACGACGGCCACGTGGTTGGCCGGCCCCAGGGCCACAAAGGCGAGGGTCTCATCCTGGTTGAAGCGGATGCCCACGGGCTGAATGCGGTTGGGGTGGATGCCCCGGATCTTGAAGCCGAACTCCTTGACGGGTTCCTGCGTGGCCACATCAATCACGTGAATGGTCCCGCCGATCTCAGCCGAAGCCCAGACCAGGTTGCGGGTGTGCATGAACTCCACGTGCCGGGGACGCTGTCCCACGAGTGTGTTGTGGACCAACTCCCGGGTTTCGGTGTTGATCCAGTGCAGCATGTTGGTGGTTTCAGACGTGTTGATCGCCCACTTGCCGTCTGGACTCACCGCCATGCCTTCCGGCTCCACGCCCACGTCAATCTGAGCCAGCACCTCCCGGGTTTCAGTATCGACAACGGTGGCAATGTTGTCGTTCTCATTGGAAATGTAGAGGTCCCGGTTGTTGGGGTGCAGGGCAAACTGTTCCGGATCCTCTCCAGAGGGCAGGTTGTGGGTGATCGTCCGGGTGGCGACATCCAGCACCTGCACGGTGTTGTCATCGCTGGCACAGATGAACAGGTGCTTGAAGTCCTTGCTGAAGATGATGCCCCGTGGACGCAGCCCAACGGGAATCGTTTCGACCAGCTCGAGGGTCTTGAGGTCGATGACCGACAGGGTGTTGTCCTTCTCATTGGAAACCCACGCGGTTTGAGCCAGCGTCCATCCGGCTGAGCTGAGCCCCAGCACGCCCAGCACCCCCACTTTCCAGAGCTTAATCATCGTCTTCCTCGTCAAATTTGGATTTCTCTTCGTTCAGGACGCCGGCTTCAATGACGGCCTCGGCAATTCCTGCCTGGGCAACAATGCCGTCCCACGGCATGCCTGCGCGCCACTCGCCCTCATACATCGCCATGTCGGCACTGGCTTCCAGGCAGAGGCCTGAGGCAATTTCGGGATCGACCTCTTCCACCTCATCGGCTTCGACCGCCGCACAGATTTCCAGGCTTCCATAAAAGTACCCCACGCCCTGGCCGTGAGGGACCCCGTCCTGGTCCTCTCCTTCGTACTCGGCCAGGTAGGCGTCCGGAAGCTCGGGTGTCCAGGTGAGGTCTTCGGTCAGGTAGAGTGAGTTGGCCAAGGTGGCTCCCGGCAGCAAACAGGTGCCCAGAAGCCCGATCAACAGAGAAGCAGTCGGTCTCATTGAAAGGCAGTACATTGGGATTCAGGTTGATCAAAGCCCAGGGTATCCAGCTCCGTTTTCGGGTGCAAAAACCCCTGTTGCGGAGACGTGGAAACGAGGGCACGTGGATGAACCAGCGGGATGGTCTGACGCAACTGGCCGTTCCAGGACCGGAAGTTCAGGCTCAGCCCCTTGAAGCCGGCAATCTTGAGCTGATCGCCAAGGAGGTACGTCCGGAGCGTTGTCGGGTCGGCGGCCTTGGTGCGAGTGACCGCCTCGCCGATGGCCCGCATCGCCACCCAGGCGGCATAATCCCGGGCCCGCATGTCACGGTCGGCGAGGCGCTGAAAGCGTTCCTGCAGCTGCACGGCGCCCCACTGCTCCACCACGCGGTCCCAGGTGGTGGCCACGAGTCCCTGAGTTCCCGCGACTGGGCGGGGGTCTCGGGTGTGGTAGGGCAGGTATTCGCCAAAGTCTCCGATTTCATCGGCCACGACGAGGATGTCGTACTCCTCTGGAATTTGCGTGAACAGGGGGAATTCCTGCTGCGCCAGCCGGCGCATGTCCGAGTCGAAGGTCCATTGCTTCTCGGCAACAATCTTGATGCCATACCGCTTGGCTGTCCGCTTGAGGGACGCGACGTAGAGCCGGTCGCCCGGCTTGTTTCCGGAGATGAGGAACCAGCGCTTCCACTTCATGGCAAGCAGGTACTGCCCGAGCGCATCAGTGAGCATGGCGCGGCTGGGCAGGGTGTGCAGCAGGTTGGCCTGGCACTGTTCCTCGCGGAGGGCATTTTCCGGGGCTCCCGCATTGAAAAGCAGCACATCGGAGCCGGTGGCCAATTCGGCTGCGCGTTGGGTTTCTGCCGCCGGTGCATTGAGAACCAGGTACTGGGTTCCGGAGGCAAGGACCTCCTGAACCGCAGCCTCCCAGTCTCCGCCAGTGGGAACCACGACTTCCTGCAACGTGTAGCTTTGTCCGAGAAAGCGTCCGGAGGCGAGGTTGTCCTGAATGCCAAGCCGAGCCCCCTGGAGGCCGAGGTCTTCTGGAACTTCATCCAGGTTGGAAAGCACCGGGGGGCGTTCCACTTGTTGCTCCAGGTACGTGACTGCGACCTCGAGTTTGGAGTTCGATTGCCCCCAGCCGGGAGCGGCGAGAACCATCAGAGCAGTGATCAGGAGGAGACGGAGCTTCATTGCGGCGTCTGGATCAGAGAAAAGGTTTGGGCTTCGTATTTGGGATAAAGGTGAACCACGGAGCGTGCCAGCTCTTCCCGGAAGAGGGCAATGCTTTCAAACTCCTTGGGTGTGGGAGTTTGCATGACCTCGTTCATGTTCCGTCCCTTCATGCTGGCCCGCGCAAAGACCTCATGAAGCCACTGCAGGTGCTTCTGCGTCTGCTGGATGGGGCGGGTATCGGTGGCCGTTTCGCCATGTCCGGGCACCAGGAGGGTGAAGGGGAGCTGTTCCAACTCCTTGAGCGATTCCAGCCAGGCCGCAATCTGCGCATGCGGGGTCGCCAGGGCCCGGTTGTGGAAGACAATGTCTCCGGCAAACAGCACACCGGTGGTTTCATCAAAGATCGCCAGGTCGGCGCTCGTGTGGCCATGCAGGGCGATCAGGCGCAGGCGGTGCCCGCCAAACTCAACAGTCCCCGGAGCAAGCGTGTGTTGGGGAAGCCGCACATCGGTTCCCTGCATCGGGGCGCCGACGAGGCGGTAGAGGTTGTCCAGAAAGCCGGGGCCCTGCGTCTTGAGGCCCTCAATGGTCTTCGGAAGCGCATGGAGCTGATCGGCGTCAAAGGCCTGGTTGCCAAAGGCATGATCCGGGTGGTGGTGGGTGATCCAGACCTGCCAGATGGGCTGATCCGTCACCGTGGCAATGGCCTCCCGGAGCGCCTCGCCATAGAGCTTCGAGGGGCCGGAGTCGATCACGAGCACCCCCTCCGGAGTGGTCACGAAGGAGATGTTGACAATGTTGCCGTGATTCTCCCGAGCGAGCCCCTCCTTTTTGCCAAACAGCACATACGTGTCCGGCGCCACCTGCTGGGGCTTGAGGTCGTAGAAGGACTTGCTCCAGCCAGGACTTGGCAGGAACAGCAGGCTGATCAGGCAGAGGCGGAGCAGCGGCATCATTGCATGGGAAACTGTGAAGCCAGCAGGTCCGGAAGGCGCGTTTGGGATTCAATCACGCCTTCGACCTGGAGGCCATTGTTGTCACGGAAGGTGACCCGGTAGCCGGACTCAGCGTGGTGCGGATCCAGCGTCAGGGTGGGATTTTCCGCAACGGGCTCATGGAGGCGCAGGCGTCCGAGCAACTCGTCAGTGCTGGCCTCTCGAACTTCCACCGTTTCAATGATGAAGACGGGGATGCCGTCACTGAGTCCGGTGTCCATGGGGTGCATCAGGCGCACACGCAGGCGGTCGGTGGAGTCGTTTTCCGGCCAGACCTGTCCCCAGAGCTCGCCGTAGTGGTCCTCCCACGAGGCAATCTGCTGGCCGACGCTGGGCGTGGTGCAGCCTCCTCCTGCCGCATCGATGTAGGCTCCACCCACGTGCCAGACGCCATCGGTGGTGCGCATGGCAGCTCGGACCACGGTGCCCTGCTGGACCTTGAGGCGTACGGAAATCGAGGGATCGGCGTGAACGGGCTCATACGAGAGGACCCGGATGATCGGGTTGAGGTCTGCCATGATCCGGACTTCCTCCACCTGGCCGTCTCCCCTCCAGTAGGCACTGACGGGGACCTGCATGCTGTCTTCTGCAGAGGCAGGAAGCAGCACCTCTACCTGCGAGTCAAAGGCCACTGGGCCTCCGTCCAGGTGGTGCTCATGCACGTACTCCCACATGGGGGACTGGTAGGGGTCTTCCGGGACAGCGGCCCACGCGGTCAGGCCTCCTAGCAGGGCCACCGTGGTGGCCAGGAACGATTTGATCATGCTTCCTCCTTATCAGGTGCGGAAAAGGTAAGCTCGCGACGCAACTCGGCCAGAAACTCGGCGTTTCGGTGTTCCCGAGGCTGGGTCAGGTGAGTCTCGTGTACAATGCCCCGGGCTTCCGGGCTGAAGAACAGGACTCGGTCGGCCAACTCCAGCGCCTCGTTGAGGTCGTGGGTGACAAAGAGCACCGCGCACTGGCGTTCCTCCCACAGCTCAAGGAGCAGGCGGCGGAGCAAAGCCGCGTTTTCTTCATCAAGTGAAACAAATGGCTCATCAAGCAGCAACAGGTCCGGCTGAATCGAGAACGCGCGGGCCAGCGAAACGCGACGGGCCATGCCCAGTGAGAGGTCTCCGGGATACGCCTGTCGGTAGTCGAGCAGGCCCATGCGCTTCAGGTAGCGGAGCGGGCGGTCGCTGGACCGTTCTTCCGGAGGCAGCACCAGCCGGAGGTTCTGCTCAATGGTCCGCCATGGCAGCAGCGTGGGCTCTTGAAAGACATACGCCAGCCGCTGCTCAGGCGCTTGGTCAAAGCGGCCCTCGAAGTGCGGGTCAATGCCGGCGATGAGGTTCAAGAGGGTCGTCTTGCCACACCCGGAAGGGCCTGAGAGGGCAATGAACTCCCCTGGTGCCACGGTGATGGAAACATTTTCCAAAACCACCCGGGGAGGCTCGCCTGCGCGTCCCGGAAAGGCCTTGCGTTCCAGATCAATCTGCAACTGCCCTCACTTTCATGCTGGAACCGCCTTCCAGCGATTGGACCAGCGCTCAAGGGGTTGCAGGATCTGCCACTCAATCAACTGGACAACGACAATAAAAGCCGCACTGTAGGCCAGGATGCCGGCAACGTCAAATAGCTGGAAGTACGCGTGGAGCTGAAAGCCGACGCCGTTGCTGCGTCCGAGTAGCTCGACGACCAGGACGATCTTCCAGATGAGCGCCAGTCCGGAACGCGCTGCTGCGGCAAGGTAGGGAGCCAGTTGGGGCAGCAGGATGTGCCAAAAGCGGTCGGCCCAGGAGAGGCGGTAGCTGATGGCCAGCGCGTTGAACTGCGGGTTGAAGCTCCGGGCGCCTTCCCGCAGGATCACGGTGACGTTCGGGACCTTGTTCAGGATGACGGCCAGCAACGCCGCTGCTTCCACCAGCCCCATGCTGAGGTAGCAGAGAATGATGGTCACCAATGCAGGGACGTTGAGCAGGATGACCAGCCAGAGGTCCAGAGTGGAGTTGACTCGCTCGGAGCGCCCCATGGCAACCCCGATGAGGCTTCCGGTGAACATGGCAATCACAAAGCAGATCAGCACGCGCTTGAGGGTGATGCCGAGGTGCCACCAAAGCTCCCCGCTCTGGGCTTCTTCCCAGAGTACCTCAAGGGTCTTGCCTGGGGTGGGCAAAAACGGAATCCACTGTCCAGAGGCAGCCAGGTGCCACGCTCCGACAATCAGCAGTAAGGATCCCCACGCACCCCAGCTATGCTGCTTCATGACTCGACGTCAGCCACTCCCCAGAAGGTGCCTTCGGCCAGCTGCGTGCTGTCGCCAATGAGCTTCTTGCCACCCAGTTTTCCCAAAATCCGGAAGAGCTTTTTGGCATCCCGGACCCCGGCTGCTGTGACGGGTTGGGGGGTGCCTTCGAGGTAACCCCGCTTGAGCTGCTCAAATTCCGCATCGTTCCTGGTTCCCATCTTGGGACGGAGCGAAGTCCAGGCGTCCGGATTGCGAGCGAGCAGGTCCTTGGCGCTGGTGGAGGCCTGAACCATCCCGGCGACTGCTTCAGGGTTGGCCTTGGCCCAGTCTTCCATGAAGATGTACCCCAGCATCGGCACCTGCTCCGTGATGCCAAGCTGAGGAGCAACGTCGGTCAGGTTCATCAGGCGCTTCATGCCGGCCGCCTCAAGCTTGGCGGCAAAGTGCCAGTAGGTGATCACGGCGTCGACGCGTCCAGCCTGCAGCTCCTTGCTCAGCAGCGGCGGTGCGCCAAAGACCTTCTCGATGGAATTGAGATCCAGGTTGTCCTGCTGCCCAAGGGCCTGCAGCATGAGCCAGCCCTTGGAGAGGGCGCCACCGACCACTCCGAGCTTCTTCCCTTCGAGGTCCTTGACGGAGGTGATGCCCGAGTCCGGACGGATCATCAGGCCACCGACCGAGGACGAGTAGGGGACAAAGCTAAAGGCGTGGCCCTGGTCGCGCATCCGGGAAACCCACATCCAGTCGGCAACCGCAACATCGGCAGCGCCCTGCTGAACGGCCATCCGGGTGGCACCAATGTCGGCGAGTTCCAGAATCTCCAACTCAATGCCGGCCTGGCGGTCCAGTCCGTTTTCCACAATGGCATTCAACTCCCAGTTGACCGTACCGGTTTTGGTACTGGCAACGCGAACCGTGGTTGCGGCGGCGGCAGAGCTCAGCAAGAGGCCTGAGACGGCAACCGCCAGAAATCGTTTAATCAGCATCGTTCTCCTCATTCAGGGTTCAGGTACTCCGGAAGCCGGTAGGTCATGCCGTATTGGGCATAGATCTTCTCCATGGTGCCGTCATTCACCATTTGAGTTACCTGGTCTTCCAACGCATAGCCGAGGTCACGAGAGTCCTGCCGGACGGCCATTCCGATGTCCCATTCGGTCCGCGGTTCAGCCATTTCGTAGGTGCACTCCGCCTCAATTTCAACTTTTGAGGTCCAGTCTTTTTTGATGTCGGGGCAGCGGATCACGCGTTGAGGAGTGAGAAGCCCGGCGAGAGGGGGCTGGAACACGTTGATGTTCTCGGTCTCCGAGAGCATGCTTTCCACAGGGCCGGATAGGCCCATGACGGCGGCGACCTCTCCGGTGCGGAGCGCGTCCGTTGCTGCAGTCAGGTTGGGGTAGCGGACAATGCCGCGGTTGAGGCGTCCCCCAAACATGCCGGACAGGATGAAGTCCGGAATGCTGTCCAGTTCCACACCCACCTTCTCATACATGAAGATGGCGTAATTGGGGAACGACTCAATCTTGCGGACGTCGTGCGCCAGCAAGAAGGTTTCAGACTGGTAGGGGGCCGTGATGACGACGAGCTCGTTCCGGAGGGCAAACTCCAGATCAAAGGGGATGCGGAGCATGAAGTCCGCCACCTCCCAGTTCCGGATGGCGTTGCCTTTTCCAACAGCCACCCGCAGGTCGGCATCCACGTTTTCCCCGGCCTCATGCCAGTGCCAGCGGGGCTCCACCCCGAGCCGTCGGGCGATCTCTCGCCCAATCTCGACATCAGAGCCTCGCGGTTCCCCATTCTCCTGATAGGAAAAGGGGGGGAAGTCGGTGTACACGGCAATGGAGATGTACCCCGACTCCATGACGTCATCCAGCAAGCGGGCACTGGCCGAACTGAGTGAGACCAGTAACGCCGCGAGGATGCAGAACGCTTTATTCCACATGGACCGTATCCAGCCAGCTGCGGATCGCCCACATGGCTTCTTGGCTAAAGACCTCTTCAAAGGCCGGCATGTAGGTCATCCCGTTGCGGATGACCCCGTTGCGGATGCGCATCAGGAACCACTCGTCGCCTTCCATCCCCACCGGCAGCATGCGCAGGTCGGGGGCAATGCCGCCCGAGATGGCCTCAAGGCCGTGGCAGCGGGCGCAGTTTTGGTTGTAGGCCGAGGCGCCAATTTCAATGGCCCGCTCGTTTCCGCGGTAGGGGTTTTCATCCAGCCACTCGTCACCCAAAGGCTCCAGGCCACTGGTGTCGACCAACTGCGGAGTGACATCGCCATGGGAGAAAGCTGAGCCCGTCCATCCGACGAGGCCAATGAAGAGAGCAAATGCGCTAACAATGAGTCTCATGATCCATCCAAAAATTGGGGGTTTGGAGTCTGGCAACGTGGAGGAGGCGGAGGCGGGACCGGTCATGAGCTTCCGCGTCTCCATGCTGACGAAGGTTCCGGTGTCTGGGAAGAAAACCAGGGAATGAAAGGGAGGAGCCGAAGCTCCTCCCGGGAACTCAGTTGCTGCCGAGTTGCAGCGTGTCCTTCTGGTTGTTGTAGGTGCTCAGCTTCGGAAGCTTGAAGGTCCAGACCATGCCACCCTGGTTGAGGTAGTTGACGGTCTTGGCGACTTCACCGCCCCACAGCGGAACGGCTCCGCCCCATCCGGACACGACGGTGACGTACTGCTCACCGTCCATGCGCCAGGTGACGGGGGATCCGACGATTCCGGAACCGGTCTGGAACTTCCAGAGGGTCTCACCGGTCTCATCATCAACCGCCATGAATTGGCCTTCCGGAGTTCCGTAGAACACCAGTCCTCCACCCGTGGTCAGCACGCCACCCCACAGCGGAGCGTTGTTGCGCTTTTCCCACTTGATGTCACCCGTGCGGGGATCGATCGCCTTGAGGGCGCCGATGTAGTCCTCATGCAGCGGCTTGATGGTGAAGCCGGCTCCGAGGTAAGCCGCACCTTTTTTGTAGGTGACGGGCTCGTTCCAGAGGTCCATCGCCCAGGAGTTGGACGGCACGTAGAAGTTGCCGGTGCGCTGGCTGTAGGCCATCGGCATCCAGTTCTTTCCACCGAGGAAGGACGGGTAGACCACGATCGGCTCACCCTTGTCCTGGCCGGCCGGATTTCCGGGGCGCAGCTGGTTCGGAAGCGGACGGCAGTTTTCGTCCAGTCCCTCGGTCCAGTTCACTTCCACAAACGGAAGGGCGCGGATGCACTTGCCGTTCTCACGGTTGAGGACGTAGAAGTGTCCGTTTCGGTCGGCCTTGGCGCCGGCCTTGATGGTGCGACCGGTCTTGGGGTCGATGTAGTCAAAGGAGACGAACTCGTTGACGCCATCATAGTCCCAGTGGTCATTCGGAGTGCCCTGGAAGTGCCACTTGATGACGCCGGTGTTGACGTCGATGGCGAGGGTGGAGGTGCTGTAGAGGTTGTCCCCCTTGCGCAGGTACGCGTTCCAGGGAGCCGGGTTGCCGGTTCCGAAGAAGGCGAGGCCGGTGTCCGGGTCGTAGGTGCCGCCCAGCCAGGTGGCTGCGCCGCCGAACTTCCACATTTCACCCGGCCAGGTCTTGCCTGCGGCACCACCCGTGATGCCGTTGTCCTTGCCGTTCAGGGTGCCCATGTGGCCCTCAACGGTGGGGCGGGACCAGACCAGCTCACCGGTGTTGACGTCACGAGCCTCAACTTTTCCGACAATGCCGAATTCACCCCCGGACACTCCGGTGATGACCATGCTGTTGACGACCAGCGGAGCGGCGGTGTAGGAGTACCCGGCTTTGTAGTCTCCCAGCTTCTTGCTCCAGACGACCTTCCCGGTTTTCTTGTTCAGCGCCACGAGCTTGGCATCCAGGGTGCCGAAGATCACCTTGTCTCCGCTCAGAGCGGCGCCACGGTTGACCACGTCACAGCACGGCATGATGCCGTCTGGGAGGCGAGCCTCGTACTGCCACAGCTCCTCTCCCGTCCGGGCATCGACCGCGAACAGGCGAGAGTAGGAAGCGGTGACGTACATCACGCCATCTTCGATGAGCGGCTGGGTTTCCTGTCCACGCTGCTTCTCACCGCCAAAGGAGAAGGCCCAGGCGGGGAGCAGGTTTTGGACGTTGTCCTTGTTGATGTCGGTCAGCGGACTGTAGCGCTGGCCTTGCGGTCCCAGTCCGGTCCCCAGAACGTCCTCAACGCTGTTTTGGTCATTGAGGATTTCGGCGTCCGTGGTGGCCAGAGCTGGCCCGGCTGGAAGCGCGAGGAGTGCTGCTGCGGCCAGGCCGAAGTAGCTCATGTTTCGTTTTTTCATCGGTTGTGCCCCCGTGAAAAGGTTTTGAGTCAGTCAAAAGTGGGCAAGGTGCCCCTTGGTTTCCCTGGGAGACGCCCAAGCACCGGTCGCTCCGGAACGTCTCACCACTACCCAGAAACCCGAACCCTCGGGCTTGCAGGTACATCCGTCCCTCCCGAAGCAGGGACTTTGACAGGGGGACAGATTAGCGCCCCCCAAGATAGAATGCTTGCTGCATTCTCCAAAAAAATAGAAGTATTGTACCGCTCCCGGTGAGCTCATTGGCGTTTTCAGGCAAGCGCACGCGCCTGCTGCCGCTGGGGGTCCAGGACCCGAAACGCCTGACGCTGGCGCGCCTGGAACTGCTTCGGGGTGACGCCCTTGATGCTCTTGAAGAGGTTGATGAAGTAGCTCACTGAGGTGAAGCCCATCATGAAGCAGACCTCTGTGACCGAGTGGTCCGGGTGCTGCAGCAACTGACAGGCGCGGTCGATGCGGAGCTGGTTGATGTACTGAACGGGCGTGAAGCCGAATTCATTCTTGAAGCACCGGAAGAGGTTGGTCTTGCTCATCCCTGCGTGCTTGGCCAGTTCCTCAATGGAAATGGCGCGGTGCAGGTTCTTCTTGATGAACTCAGCCGCCTCGGAGAGGCTGTGACAGGGTGCATGCTGGCTACTGTTCCAGAGCCACCTCGACGAGGCATCAAACTGCAGCATCCGGATCACCAGCTCCATGACCTTGACGTCAATGAGCTTGTCCCGAAGCGGGTGATTTTCGGTGAACACGGTCACCAGGTTGGCCACAATGCCTTCAATCTGGACCGAGTTGCGAAAGTGGTACTGGTTGTTCGGGTCGTAGCGCCACTCTCCCGATTCCTCTGCCCGAGGCATCTGCTCATTCATCCGTCCCACAATCTGCTGGACCTTCTGGGTGTCGATCTCCACCGTCAGGCACTTGGTCGGTTGCTCCAGCTGAGCTTCCGGGAAATCGATGTGGATTTCCTCACCGGGAGGCACCACCAGAGACTCTCCGGGCAAAAAGTCGAAGAGTGGATAGCTTTTGAAGTGGATGACCTTGCGGCCTGTGACCATGCCGCAGTACAGAGGATTGGAAGAACTGAGCGCGACCCGCTCGGCACGCTGGTAGGTGTCATAGACCGAAAACTCCGTGTCTTCGCCTCCGAAGACGGTCCGGTTCTCGATCAACTTCAACGGTTTGTGGGTCCGCTGGATGCGCTGAAGTTGTTGTTCCATGTACACCTCCGTGACCTTCCCAAGTGCGGGCCCCATGCCACTCACTTGGCGTCGGACACACTAGTGACTCGCCCTCGTCATGTCAAGCCGAACCCCCACCAGAGTCCCTATATTTTTCCCAGCCGCCGTCGCCATTTCGCTTCCGCATTTTCCTCCTCTTTCCTACACTCTTTTTCCTGGTTCTCACGTAGGGAACCTCCTTCAGGCATTTCTGGTCGGAGCCTGGTGTTTGGAGGCCTTCCCCCATCCTCATCCTGGAGCCTGTGTGTCAACAACACTTGTGATTGGAAACAAAAACTACTCCTCCTGGTCTCTGCGCCCCTGGCTGTTCCTCCGGCACTTTGAGGTCCCCTTTGCCGAAGTGCGGATTCCTCTGGATGAGCCGGAAACGGCGAGGCGCATCCGGGAGTACAGTGCCGCGGGGAAGGTTCCGGTGCTGCTGCATGACGGGCGGACGGTCTGGGAGTCGCTGGCGATTCTGGAGTACAGCAATGAGCAGTGGGACCTGAAGGGGCTGCCCGAGGCTCCGGAGGCTCGGGCGGTGTGCCGCTCGGTGTGTGCCGAAATGCACAGCGGCTTCTCAGCCCTCCGGAATGCGCTCCCCATGAATTGCCGCCGAAGAGTCCCCGATTTCGCGCTCCCTGAAGCCGTGCAGCAGGACGTGACGCGCATTCAGCAGGTCTGGCAGGAGTGTCGGGACGCCTTCGGGAGTGCTGGGCCGTGGCTGTTTGGCACCTTCAGCATGGCAGATGCGATGTTTGCGCCTGTGGCCTCACGCTTTCAGACGTATGGCGTCGCACTGGAAAATGAGGCAAGGCGGTACGTCGAGACGGTGCTGGGACACCCGGCGATGCAGGAGTGGGAGGCTGCCGCGCAGGCAGAGTCTGAGGTGGTTGAGGCAGAAGAGGTCTGAGGGAGGAAACTGAAGAACCGCCACCGTCTGTGCCCACGGCGGAGGCTCCTCAGTTGAAGCGGCTCGGTTACTTGAACAGGTAGCCGAAACCAATGGAGGTTACCGAAAACTTCGCGTCGTAGGTATCTCCAGGAGTTCCAGTAAAGATGTCGCTGGTCTCAACTTCGACGTCGAAGCTTCTCTGTCCCAGCATCAACTCCCAATTTTCCCCAACGACAATGCCGAGGTTCACGAAGTAGGACTGGTTGCGCTTGGACGTGCTCTCATAAAGGGCAGCATAGTCGGTACCGTTGATTTGGTAGGTATCGAGGGACGCATCGCCGAACACGGTCATGCCCAGGGTGAGGTTGACGCTCTCTCCCAACGTGTAGGAAACATCCAACCCACCCCCAGAGACGGCGATTTCGCTCGTCGTCAACTCTTGGGTAATTCTGACCGTACCGGAGCCAACTCCGAGACCAATTCCATTGGCAAAGACAAAGGACAACTCTGCTCCACTCGTACTCGTGTCCCAACCGGTGACCTGGGTCAGGTCCGTGGTGTTGCCGGAAGTGTCTGTCTGATTGTACTCAGTGGCCGTTCCGGCTCCGAGCAGCAGCCGGAACCGTGAGTTGTCGACCGCAAAGGCGGTGCTGGCAAACAGTGTTGCCACACCCAAGGCCGCCAGTGCTTTCAGGCCTCTTGATTTCATAAGCTTCTCCTGATTGAGAAATCTGTTGCAAACTCCGTAGAGCTGTCACTGGAATCCAGTTGATTGAAGGTGCGTCCATGCCCTTTGCGTATCGGCAGACTGTCAGAAAACTTGAGCGGATTTCGGGGGGAGAAGCGGGGAGTGCGCGAGGGGAAGGCAGGGAAGAGGAGCCGGGAGGGCTCCTCAGGAAAGGGGGATTATTGTCCGGATGCCTCGCGGAGCCGGGCGGAGCGTTCGTCGATGTAGCGCTGGAATTCCGGCTGCGTCGTGTAGGCTTCGTTGAGGACGTACTCAAGAGCAGTTTGGACGTGGAAGCCGCGTAGGTAGCTGTCCATCCGGAAGGTCTCTTCCTGCGAGCCCTGAGCGTAGAGCAAAATGGTGGGGAAGTAGTTCAGGCTGAGGGAATCCACCCATTTTCGGACGGTTGTTTTTTGTCCGTCAGGGAGCGTGATGGCGTCATCGGAGAGCGCGTCAAAGCGGACCGCGTGATAATTTTTCAGGAACTCGTGGGTGCCTTTTTGGCTGAAGGCCCCTTGCTGCATGCGCAAGCAGTCCTCACAGCTCCGGGTTTCCAGAAAGACCGCAAGGGGCTTGTCTCCAACCAGGGTGTCGAGCGCGGTAGTCTGTTCGAAAAAAGGCTGGGGGTAGAGTTCTCCCTCAGGGCGTCGGTACTCCGCCAGCGCGTCTTCCGAGACCCCTGCGGTCTGAGCGAGCAGGCGGAGGAAGGGCTTGGGCGGGCGGTAGCCGTTGATGCGCAGCTTGGGGTTTTCCAGGTCGGGCGTATCGAGGATGAGGATGGTCGGCGTGTACTGAACCTTGAGGTGAATCGCAAAGTCCTTCTCGCTCATGGTGCTTCCATCCGGAAGCGTCACCTCACGGTCGCCCCGCAGGTTGAAGGAGACCACGTCGAAGTGCTCCTGCACAAAGTCTCGAATGTCCGGGGCCGACAGATTCTTCTGGGCCATGGCCATGCAGTACGGACACCCTTCCTGCCAGAAGTACAGCATCAGCTGCTTGTCGGATTCCACCGCCTCAGCGACGTCTTCATCGACAATCAAGAAGCTGTCTTTGAACCAGTAGGGGTTTTCAAAGGCGGAACCCACGCCTCCCTGGATGAACTCATCCTGGTTGCCCGATTGGGCACTGGAGAGAGCAGGCAGCCCGAGGAGGAACAGGCCCCCCAGAAGCCAATGAGGCCACTTGAGCGATGCTGAGAAGATCATGATCGAAAACTCCAATCTCAGAGGAAAATCAGGCGGACGCACCGCCGACTAAACGGGAAGAGCCTCCAAGATTTCAAGGTTTTCGTGGGGTTGTCAATGAAAAAGCGCCAAGGGCGTCAGGAAGGATTCATGAGGAGGGAGGCTCCGGAAGGGAGCCAAGAGGGCCTTCCGGAGGGGTGAGCGATCAATGCTGCTCTTGGGTGCCGTGGGTCTGCTTCCACGCAAGGTAAGCCGCTTGTGCGTCATAGGCGTTGCGGTACTCGGTGCGGAAGTAGTTCTTCATCGCCAGTTCGTTGTTTCGGGTAGGGCTCAGCCAGTTCAGAATTTTCATTGTGTGATCTCAGATTTGAGTGTCCCGACATCCCTCGGGAAGGAAGAGCCAAACCAATTGGCCCTTGTTACTAAATCAATTTAGCGCTGGTTTTATACAAACTCAAACCTGTTTTTGTAACAATAGTTGCTTTTATTTGGAATGAAACGAATGGGAGGCGCCTTCTCCGGAGGCAGCTCTTCAAGGCGCCAAACGGTGGAAAGTGGCTCCCTTCAGGGCTCAATGCGTTGGCCGTCCCAGGCGAAGCAGGCGCCGCTGTCTTCAGGAGTCAGCCCAGCCAGAACCTGATACTGCTGCGCAACAGAAAATTCCGGGGTGAACAGCCCTCCTTCGGGAACCAGCGTCTGAAACGGCTGGGAAAGCGCGCTGTCCACGGTTCCGGGGTGAAGGCCGACGACGATCGCTTTCCTGGAGCGCCGTCGGATTTCAATGGAAGCCGTTCGGATGAGCATGTTGAGCGCGGCTTTGGACGCCCGGTAGGCATACCAGCCTCCAAGCCGGTTATCGGAGATGCTGCCGATGCGAGCAGACAGGGCGGCGACGAGGCTCCTTTCGTTTCGAGGCATCAGCGGAACAAAGTGCTTGAGCACCAGCAGGGGACCGATGGTGTTGACGCGAAAGACCTCCTCCAGCGCCGCTGGATTCACCTCCTTCAGGCTCCGTTCCGGATGCAATTCTGACCCCTGGTGCAAGATGCCGGTGGCAATGATCAGGCAGTGAAGGGGGCCTTCGATCTGGGCAGCTGCGGCGGCGAGGCTGGCTTCGTCGGTCACCTTGAGGGAAACGGAGCGCACCTTGGGGTGCGTGAAGGCGGCGCCCGCTCGAGAACCGGCCCAGACCGCGGTGACCTGTTCATCCTGGGCCAGCCGTTCCACCCACGCCTGCCCAATGGCTCCGGAGGCTCCAATGACGGCGGCGTGGATTCCGCCAGTGGGCGCGTCTTCCTGCGGGAACAGGTCAGCAGGGGGATGTTCCGAAACACTCATGGTTGTCTCCGTTGGAAGATGAGGAAAAAAGAGCGACATGCTCAGCGGACCGAGTGGGAGCGTCTGCTGAAGCAACTCCAGGTCGTGCTTTCGTGGCCAGGAAGGCGCTGCGGAAAGCCCGAAGGAAGCACACCGCGACACGTGATTGGGGGAAAGAATCGGGGGGCTTTTTCATGTTTCTTGAAGATATGTCTTGAAACGCGATTTATTAAATCACATTTTATAGCCCTTCTTGCTTCCTGAAGAAGGAGGCTCAATTTTTCAGACTTGAGGAGAAACATGATCAAGCTCAACAAATGGCTTCGCGCTTTCCTGTTCGCCTCGGCTTCTTTGATTTGGGCCGGCACCGGAATGGCACAAGACTGCCCTCGGGGCGATCTTGACAGTCGTTTTTGTGACCGGAACGGCGACTTGGTGGCTGATGCTCCGGCAGATTCAGGAGACTGGGTCAATCCGAACACCCTGATCTTTGCGTACACTCCGGTGGAGGACCCTGCGGTCTACAAAACGGCTTGGTCGGACTTTCTCACCCACATGGAGGAGGTGACGGGCAAGAAGGTCATCTTCTTCCCGGTTCAATCGAATGCCGCTCAGATCGAGGCGATGCGTTCCGGACGGTTGCACATTGCGGGCTTCAACACGGGCTCCAACCCCTTGGCGGTCAACTGCGCGGGCTTTGTCCCGTTCACGATCATGGCCAGCCTGGACGGGCACTTTGGTTACGAGATGGAGATCATCACGTATCCCGGAAGCGGAATCAAGGAGGTGGCCGACCTCAAGGGCCGTCAATTGGCGTTCACCTCACCGACTTCGAACTCGGGCTTCAAGGCCCCGTCTGCGATCCTCAAGGCCGAGTTTGACCTGCTTCCGGACCGCGACTTTGACACGGCCTTCTCGGGAAAGCATGATAACTCAATCCTCGGGGTTGCCAACAAGGACTATGACGCCGCGTCGATTGCCAACTCCGTCAAGTCTCGCATGATCCTCCGGGAGGTCATTCAGGAAGATGACGTCATCACGATCTACAAGTCCCAGACGTTCCCGACGACCGGGTTTGGTCACGTTTACAACCTGGATCCGACGCTGGCCGCCAAGGTGCGCGATGCCTTCTTCAGCTTTGAGTGGGACCGTCCGGATGGCACCCCAACCACACTGAAGGAAGAGTTTTCCAAGTCCAACGAGGGGCAATTCATTCCGATTACCTACCAGGAGCACTGGGCGGTCATCCGGACCATTGACAAAGCCAATGGGGTCTCCTACGCCTGCAAGTAACCTCTAAAACGAGTCCGCCTTCGGGCGGACGGCCTCCAATGCTTCATGCTTGAACTGAAACAACTGGTCAAACGGTACCGAACCGGAGACCAGGCCCTCAAAGGGGTCGACCTGGTGGTGCCGGCGGGCCAGGTTCTGGCCCTCATTGGCCCCTCGGGTGCCGGAAAGTCCACCCTGATCCGCTGCATCAATCGACTGGTGGAACCCACTTCTGGCGCCGTGCTGCTCCATGGAGAGAACCTCACCCGGTTGCGTGGCAACAGCCTCCGGAAGGCCCGGCGACGCATCGGGATGATCTTCCAGGAGTATGCGCTGGTGGAGCGCCTCAGTGTGATGGAAAACGTGCTCTCCGGGCGACTGGGGTACGTTGGGTTCTGGAACAGCTACTTCCGTCGCTTTCCTCAAACGGATGTGGACACCGCGTTTTCGCTGCTGGAACGCGTGGGGCTGGACCACATGGCAGACAAACGGGCCGACGAACTCTCCGGCGGGCAACGGCAACGGGTGGGCATCGCCCGAGCGCTGATCCAGAATCCGGAGCTGCTCCTGGTGGATGAGCCGACGGCGAGCCTGGACCCCAAGACGTCTCGGCAGATCATGCGCCTGATCACGGAGCTGTGTACCGAGCGGAAGCTGGCGGCGATCATCAACATCCATGACGTGGCGCTGGCACAGATGTTTTCGGAACGCATCGTCGGGCTTCAGGCCGGAGCCGTGGTGTACGATGGCTCGCCCGATGGACTGGTTCCGGAGGTGCTGACCCAGATCTATGGAGAAGAGGACTGGACCGCCGTCCGGAAGAAGAAGGCCGCAGCGGCTGCCGCGGATCCCAATGAGCTGGAGGATCAACTGTGACCGCCTCACGTACGTGGAAGCGCAAGCCCCTGATTGAGAATCCGACGCTGCGGTGGAGCCTGCTGCTGGGCACAGCGCTTTACCTGGTCCTGGCCGTGGGCTCGGTGGAGGTCAACTGGACCCGTGTTTACGAAGGCCTGGACCGTGGGGCGAAGTTTCTGACCGCATTTGCCCAGCCCAACTTCTCGGGACGCTGGCAGGACATTTCGGAGGGGCTGCTGGAGAGTCTGGTCATGACGGTGGTCTCCACCGGAATTGGCATTGTGATCTCGCTGCCCATTGCCTTGGGAGCATCCCGGAACCTGGCGCCGTTGCCCATTTACCTGCTGTGCCGGTCGATCATCACGCTGTCCCGGACCTTTCAGGAGGTGATCATTGCGATCCTCTTTGTGGCCATCTTCGGGTTTGGGCCCTTTGCGGGGGTGCTGACGATTTCGTTTGCGACCATTGGCTTCCTGGCCAAGTTGCTGGCGGAGGCAATTGAGAACATTGAGGCGAGTCAGGCCGAGGCCATCCGTTCAACGGGGGCCCGCTGGTGGCAGTGGCTGAATTATGGCATCCAGCCACAGGTGATGCCGCGCTTCATTGGCCTGTCTCTCTACCGTCTGGACATCAACTTCCGCGAGTCGGCCGTGGTCGGGCTCGTGGGGGCCGGAGGCATTGGAGCCACGCTCAACACCGCCTTTGACCGCTACGAGTTTGACACCGCAGCGGCGATTCTGATTCTGATCATTGGCATTGTGATGTTCGCCGAGTACTCGTCCAGTGCCATTCGCAAGCGGGTGCAGTGATGCCAGTTGAACTCAAGGGAACTACCCAGGTCTGGAAGTACCGGAACCGCAAGGAGCAGCTCACCAGCTGGGCGCTCTGGTTCTTCGGCACGCTGCTGTTTCTCTGGTGCTGGCAGCTCGTCTCTGAAAAAACGGAGTGGTTCTTTGTCCTGGATGCTCCGAACATTGCGGCAGACATTGGGTCGCGGATGCTGCCTCCGCGCTGGAGCTACCTGGATCAGCTCTGGGAGCCGCTTTGGGACACCCTGAACATCGCCACGCTGGGAACGCTGCTGTCGCTCGTCCTGGCGGTTCCGGTGGCGTTTCTGGCCGCTCGGAACACGTCTCCGAGTCCCACGCTGCTGCGTCCGGTGGCCTTGCTGATCATTGTCTCCTCGCGTTCCATCAACTCCCTGATCTGGTCGCTGCTGCTGGTCTCCATTCTGGGGCCGGGTGTGCTGGCAGGGATCATTGCGATTGCCCTGCGCTCCATTGGCTTTGTCGCCAAGCTGCTGTACGAGGCGATTGAGGAGATTGATGAGTCGCAGGTGGAAGCGATCACCTCAACCGGAGCCGGCCGTTCGCAGGTCATTGCCTTCGGAATTGTGCCCCAGATCCTTCCGACCTTCGTGGGCGTGTCGGTGTTCCGCTGGGACATCAACATTCGTGAGTCCACGGTGCTGGGGCTGGTTGGAGCCGGAGGCATCGGCTTGCAGCTTCAGGCGTCCCTGAACGTGCTGGCGTGGCCTCAGGTGACCCTGATCCTCTTGAGCATTCTCCTGACTGTGGTGCTCAGCGAATGGCTTTCGGCAAAAGCCCGCCACGCGATCATCTGACCCATGCAGGCCTTCTCCCTCTTCCGGAAGCAGCGACACGTTGAGGACCTGCTGCAGCACCTGCTCCGCAGCCTCGAAGACCTCGCCCTGAACTTTCGGGAGGCGATGGCGGACTACCTCAACGTCCAGCTGGACTCGTGTCAGCAGCGCGCCCAAGAGGTGGATCGGCTGGAGTCGGAGCTGGATGAACTGCACCGCAAGATTCAGCTGCTGCTGCTCCGGGAGGCGCTGATGCCCGACTCCCGGGACGACGTGTTGCGGCTGCTGACGAAGCTGGATCGCATTCCCGGGCAGTGTCGGCATTCCCTGAAGGAGGTCCTGCTGGAACGCCCCCCCCTGCCTCCGGACTTTCAAGTGCCGTTGCTCCGGCTACTTGACAAGACGCACGCCAGCATCCGGGCCCTCAGCGCAACCATTGATGCCCTTTTTTCGGACTTGCGGTCGGTCCGCCGGAATGCCGAGGAGGTGGCCCGTCAGGAAAGTGAAGTGGACCGGGTGGAGCAGGAGCTGCTGCAGCGCGTCTTTCAGGATGAGACCCTGGAGCTGGCCCGGCAGTTTCAGTACAAGTCCTTCTTGCAGCGGCTGGGGGGCATTTCGGATCTGGCGGAAGACGTTGCCGATGAGGCGCTGCTGGTTGCCACCAAGCGACTCGCCTGAGGCTAGGGCGCGACGACCGGAATCGCAAAGACGTTTTGCAGGAAGTGCAGCCCCAGAAAGCACAGGAGCCCGGCCGCCACAGGAGTCAGGAACCAGCCCATCACCACACGCCCCACCGTTCCCCAGTTCACCTCTCGTCCTCCTCGCAGCAGCCCCACCCCCAAAATGGCTCCCAGAATGGCCTGAGAGCTGGAAACGGGGACCAGCGGAAGCGAAGGCAGCCCGTGTGCGACCAGCCACTGCTTGAGGCTGGTGGAAGCAAACAGCAGCAGGACCAGCGAGTGGGCACTCACGCAGACCCACGCGGCCAGAGGCGAGAGGGGCGCCACGCCGCTGCCAATGAGTTTCATCGTCTGCTTGGAGTAGGTGAGGACCCCGGAAGCAATCGCGCCTCCTCCGACGAGGAGCAAGAGGTCCAGGGCGGTCATGGTCGTGTTCCCCCAGGTGACTTCGGAAAAGGGCTGGGTGGGCAGAAAGACACCGACGACGTTGGCGATGTTGTTGGCCCCCAGGCTGTAGGCGCCAACGGCTCCGGAGAGGAGCAGCGCGACGCGGGTGTAGGCGTCGAGCCGGATGAGTCCAATGGGGTAGTGCCGGACCCAGAGCCGGGCAAGGAGCATCATTCCGGCGGCAAAGCCGGCAGCAAGGAGCGGGCTGATGCCCCATGTGGCCACAATCTTGAGGAGGACTCCGGAATCGGTCTCGATCCCGGCAAAGACATTCCACCCCACAATGGCGCCAATCAGCGCCTGCGTGGTGGAAACCTGAATGCCGGTCCGGATCATGGAAAACACCGTCAGGGCCGACGCAAGCGCAACCATGAAGGCGCCTCCAAGCGCATCGACGCTTCCCAGGGCGCCGAGGTTCCGGACCACGCCTTCTCCACTGAAGACCGCGCCCAGGACGACAAACACGCTACAGATCACAGCGGCCGTGCCAAAGCGGATCATGCGACTGCCAACGGCCGTGCCAAAGACGTTGGCTGCGTCGTTTGCCCCCAGGGACCACCCGAGGAAGAGCCCGCTGCTCAGCAGAATGAGGGATTCCAGCGCCATGGGGCCTCAGTCGCGGACCAGGCTGACCCCGCGACGCTTGAGCTGAAGGTGCACCTCCGTTCCGGCTTCATGCACCGCCTCCATGAGTGGATCCATCACAAAAAGCTCGCCCAACGGGGTCTCAACGGTGTAGTCCATGTGCCCACCCAGGTAGGTGGCCTTGCGCACGGTTCCGGGAATGCCCGGCTCGGTGGGAGGCTGCAGCCGGATTGCTTCTGGGCGGATGGCCACCGTCACGGAGCCCGACAAGAGGCCCTGATGCGGAAGCACCAGGGAGAGGTCGGCGAGCTGAACGGTTCCGGTGTCTCCCACGGCCACTTCGAGCTGCCCGGTCACCAGGTTGGAGTCTCCAATGAAGTCGGCCACAAAGCGGCTTTGCGGGGTCTCGTAAAGCTGATGCGGTGTGCCTTCCTGCGCAATGACGGCTTCCTTCATGACAATGATCCGGTCTGAGACGGCGAGGGCCTCTTCCTGGTCGTGAGTGACGTACACAACCGTGAGGTTGAGTTCCTGCTGCAGGTCCCGGATCTCTTCACGGACGTGGCGCCGGAGCTTGGCATCGAGGTTGGAGAGGGGCTCATCAAAGAGCAAAACCTCGGGCTCCAGTACCAGCGCCCGGGCCACAGCGACGCGTTGCTGCTGCCCTCCGGAGAGTTCGCTGGGAAGTCGCTGCTCGTATCCGGAAAGTCCAACCAGCTTGAGCCCCGCCTGCGCGCGCTCCTCCACCTCTGGTTTCGGCAGCTTGGACATGGTGAGGCCGTACCCCACATTCTGCATCACCGACATGTGGGGGAAGAGGGCGTAGGACTGGAACACCATGCTGACGTCCCGGTCGGTCGCAGGAAGCCGAGTCACGTCTCGTCCGCCAATGAGGATCTTTCCGGAGGTGGCCATTTCGAGCCCGGCGATCATCCGGAGCGTGGTCGTTTTGCCACATCCGGATGGCCCAAGCAGGGTCACGAGTTCGCCACTCTGGATCTGAAAGCTCACGTCTCGGACCGCCTTCACGGTTCCGAAGGCCTTGGTCACGTTTTGAAACTCAACGGCAGTGCCCGATGAGGTCATCCTGCTCCTCCTAAATTGACGGTTTCTGAGTGGCGTCGCCCCAATTGACGCTTGCCGACAGCGGCCTGAATCAGTCCAATCACGAGGAGCATGACCACGATCAGGACAGACGAGTAGGCGATGGCGAGTCCGTAGTCGGCATTTTCCACACGACCCAGGATGTATGAGGTGGCCATGTCGTAGTCAGCGCTGACAAGAAAGATGACGGCACTGATGGCGGTCATGGCGCGGACAAAGCTGAAGACGAGCGCGGCAATCAAGGCTGGGCGCAGCAGCGGCAGCAGAATCTTGCGCAAGGTGGTTCCGGAAGGAGCCCCCAGGGTGAGCGAGGCTTCATCCAGGCTGGGGTCCAGCTGGGCCATGGACGCCACACCGGCCCGGATGCCTGTGGGCATGTTCCGAAAGATGAAGCACACCACGAGGATGACTCCGGTTCCAGTGATTTCGACCGGAGGCACATTGAAGGCGAGGATGTAACCGATGCCGATGATGGTGCCGGGAATGGCAAAGCTGAGCATGGTCACAAACTCAAAGACGTCTTTGCCGGCAAAGCGCTGGCGGGTCAGCAGCCATGCCGTCAGCAGCCCCAGCCCAGCAGTGAGGGGCGCCGAGATTCCGGAGATCTGGAGGGTGGTCCAGAACGAGTTCCAGGCCGCCCCCTGCCACATGAGCCCGAATTCGTCAGACCACCCCAGCGCAAAGGCATCCGCGTAGTGCTTGAGGGTGAAGTTGTGCTTGTAGCCCCACGATTCGACAAAGCCTCCAAAGAGGATCATTCCATACAGCGTGACACTCAGCACAACAAACGGAGCGGCGATGGAGCCAATGCCCCAGAGCACCCGCCGTGGCAACTGGACCGGAACCCCCGCGTCTCCCTTGCCGGTGACGCTGACGTAAGACTTCTGACCCAGCCAGCGGCGCTGAATCCAGAAGGTCGTCAGGGTGAAGCCAAGGAGCACCAGCGCCAGCACGGCTGCCATGCCCTGATCGCTTTGAGCACCGGCAATGGCAAAAAAGATCTGGGTGGAAAGCACCTCGTAACTGCCTCCGAGCACCAGTGGGTTTCCAAAGTCGGCCAGGCTTTCAATGAACCCCAGCAAAAAGGCGTTGGCGATGCCGGGACGCATCAGGGGCAGGGACACGGTCCGGAAGGTCTCCCACTTGCTCGCCCGGAGCGTCTGGGCGGCTTCTTCCATTGAGGGGCTGACTCCTTCCACCACACCAATGAGCACCATGAAGGCGATGGGGGTGAAGGCCATGGTTTGGGCAAACCAGACGCCTGGGAGGCCGTACACCCAACGGCTGGGAGGAATGTCGAAGGCCCAATGCAGAAAGCTGTTGAAGGCTCCGGCTCGTCCGAAGAGGAGAATGATGGCCAGGCCAATCACGAATGGTGGCGTGATGATGGGCAACAGGGTCACTGCCCGGATGGCCTTCTTGCCCTGAACCCCTGTCCGGGTGACCAGCAGCGCAAAGGCCAGGCCCAGCACCGTTGTGGTGGCTCCCACCAGGACCGCCAGCCAGAGCGAGTTCCAGGCGACGCCGCAGCTCAGCTCCGAGTACAGGCACCGCAGCTGCCAGATGCGTGGTGACGTGAGCTTTTCGGCAAACAGTGCCAGAGAAAGCTGGTCGTCTTCATTGAGAAGCGCACTGAAGAGGATGCGGGAGACGGGGTAGAAGATGAACAGGGCCACCAGCACGAGGTTGAGCCCAATGGTTCCGGTGACAAAACCGTCTCCCTGAACACCGCCTCTGAGCGACCACCCCTGGGTAAACAGGAACAGGAAGCACGCGGCAACCAGCAAGGCTCCGTAGCCCATGCCCTCTTGAGCCGGTCCGGGGCTGCCCAGCCAGGCCAGCAGCCACTCGCCGTTCCAGCCCCGTAACCCGATGGCGAAGCCCTGCAGGAAGAGCCAGAAGAGCCCGGCGCCTCCACAGAAACGGAGCATCCGGGAAACCGAGGGATGCGTGCGCGGACGCCAGACCACGCTGAAGGGCAACGCGAGCAGCACCAGCAGCGGCACCAGCCACACCCGGTCAAACCAGAGGATCTGGAGCACTCCGGGAGCGTACTCGTCATCCCAGGGCCAGCCATCGCTGACCCAGATGAAGCTCCAGAAGCCGTCATACGCGTGGTACCAGGGCAGGATCAGGATTCCGAACCAGCCCAGGCCCAGCCAGAAGAGAAGGGTGTGGCGGAAAAGAGAGGCGCCTCCGGCTCCACGAATGCGGAGGGAGGCGCTTGCACTGGAAGAGGTCACCGGGGCAGTGTGGAGACCTCGTTATCCCACTTGGCCAACAGGCGGGAGCGCTCATCTTTGGAACCGTACTTGGCGTGGTCATAGTCAATGACCTTCACCGAGTCCAAATCAGGTGCTTCGCTGGGGACGGTGGCGTTCTTGTTGGAGGGCACCTGGTAGGCTCCGACAGATGCTGCCAGGCTCTGGGCTTCAGCCGAGAGGGCAAAGTCGTAGAACTTCCTGGCGCTTTCCTGGTTCCGGGCCCCCTTGATGATGCTCATGGACCCAATCTCGTAGCCGGTTCCTTCACAAGGGGCAACCGTTGCGATCGGCATGCCCTTGACCGCTTGGGTAACGGCGTCATGCATGAAAACGATTCCCACCGTGGTCTCGCCCTTTGCTGCCGCCTTGATCGGTGCAGAGCCGGACTTGGTGTACTGGCTCACGTTTCGGTGAAGCTGCTTCATGAAGTTGAAGCCCTCTTCTTCCCCAAAGAGCTGGACCATGGTGGCCAGAGTCGTGTAGGAGGTTCCGGAGGTGTTAGGGTTCGCAATCTGAACTTCTCCCTTCAGCGCTGGGCTGAGGAGGTCCTTCCAGCACTTCGGAGCCGGGACGTTCTTTTGGGCCAGCAATTCCTTGTTGTAGCCAAAGCCAAGACCGCCCATGTAGATGCCGACGGTTTTGCCCCCGGTTGCCTGATGCGGGGTGACCGCCCAGCCATTGAGCTGCGACATCATCGGAGAGGTGTAGGCCTCAGTGAGCCCCTCTTCGGCAGCTTGCAGGTGTGGGTCACCGGTTCCTCCCCACCACACGTCTCCCTTCGGATTCGAGCGCTCGGCCTTGATCTTCGCCAATGTTTCTCCAGAACTCATCCGCGTCATTGACACCTTGATCCCGGTTTGCTGCTCAAAGGTGTTCACCATCAATTCACACCACTCAATCTGAGGGCTGCAGTAGAGGGTGAGGCGGTCAGCAGCCTGGGCCGATGCTCCCAGCAACAAGGCTCCCGCGAGGGCACCGAAACTCTTGGTCCATTGCTTCATCACGTTTTTCTCCCTTTCTAAAAGTGAGGTTGGGGGGATCCCCGAAAAACCAGAAAGGAGAGAATTTGATTTCAATTGAGTCACATTTCAAGGCCTATTTTTGTTGCACGTGCGAACAAAACGCCGGACCTTGAGGCAAAATGAGGGAAGAGGGCAGGGAAAAAAAGTGGGGATTCAGTAGGCGAGAACCGACTCGCGCACCAGTCCGGTGCGCATCCGGAAGCGGCGTCCCTTGCGTCCTGGTGCTCCCTGGCCGTTGATGCGTTCCAGGATGCCTTTGGCTTCCAGGTCGCTGAGAACGCGGGAGACGTGTTCTCGTGCGCAGCCCAGCATTTCAGCGGTCTGGGACACGTGCAGCTGCACCTCACCGTTGTCTTGCAGGGACTTCATGCAGAAGAGCAGCACCTGCAGCTTCTTGGTGGCCCCCAACTCTTCGGAGAGCGCCAGAAGTTCGGACAGGTTGATTTCAATGTACTGAGACACAGGCGGAGTTCGGACAGAAGTAAAATCAAACAGGTCCTACCTTAAGCCGCCTCTGTTAGCTTATGATTAAGAGATCTGTGAAGTTGCATTTATTTTCGGAGCTCTGCTCTTCTTGCCTGGGGGCTCTGCCACGGCTCCCGTTTCACCCGGGTCCCATGGTGAAGCTCAGGCTGCTTTTGAACTTGGCCCTCCACGCCAGAGTTCTTATGCTGGCCCGGACTTTTTGATGAACCCTTGTTGGCAAAGAAACATGACAGCAGCAGAGAAGCGAGTGGCCCTGGTGACCGGAGCCGGATCAGGAATTGGACGAGCCGCCGCCCTGGCTCTTCAGGGAGAAGGCTACCACGTCTTCCTCACGGGGCGGCGGGAGGACGCGCTGCAGGCGACCGCAGCGGAAGCTCAGGCCTCCGGAGGCGCTGTGCATTGTGTTCCGGCTGATGTCGCGTCACCAGAGGAGGTGAGCCGCCTGTTTCAGCAAATTCAGGAAACGTACGGACGCCTGGATGTCCTCTTCAACAACGCAGGAGTGGGAGCGCCACCGGTGGGGTTTGACGAGCTGACATTTGAGGACTGGAAGCGGGTGGTGGACATCAACCTCAACGGCGCCTTTCTCTGCGCCCAGGCGGCCTTCCGGATGATGCGGGAGCAGACGCCGCAGGGTGGGCGCATCATCAACAATGGCTCCATTTCGGCACAGGTTCCGCGTCCGAATTCGGCTCCCTACACGGCGACCAAGCACGCCATCACCGGCCTCACCCGGAGCCTTTCGCTGGATGGGCGCCCCTACCGGATTGCCTGCAGTCAGTTGGATATCGGAAACGCGGAGACGCCGATGACGGCACGGATGAAGGACGGGGTGCCTCAGGCCAACGGAACCCGGCAACCCGAGCCGGTGATGGGGGTGCAGCATGTGGCCGACAGCGTGGTGCTGATGGCCAACCTGCCGCTGGAGGCGAATGTGCAGTTCATGACCCTGATGGCCACGAATATGCCCTTCATTGGGCGGGGTTAACGCTGGGCCGGACGCTAGGGAAGGACCGGAAGGCGGGTGGTCACCATCTTGATGTACTGAGAGCGCTCAAATGCCGCCGGATTGTCCCCATGGAGGTGGCTGAGGCTTCCTTGCATCTGCTTGACCGACTCATACTCGTGGCGCTCCATCCACTCCACCAGGTCGCTTTTGATTTGTTCCAGGTGGGCCATGCCGTTCCAGAACAGCGCGGAGGCCATCATGGTCACCTTCGCCCCAACCATCAACAGCTTCAGGACGTCCTCGTGGCTGTGAATGCCACTGGTGGCAGCAAAGTCGACCCCAATCTTTCCATACAGCAGCCCGATCCAGGTCAGCGGAAGCCGATGCTCTTCTGAGGACGAGAGCACCACCTTGGGCTTCAGGGTCAGCTCATCCAGGTCCACATCTGGCTGGTAGAAGCGGTTGAAGAGCACGAGCGCGTTGGCCCCGGCGCCTTCCAGTCGGCGGGCGACGTTGCCGAAGTTGGTGTAAAACGGGCTCAGCTTCACAGCAAGGGGAATCCGGGTTTGATCCCGGACGGTCCAGACGATGTTTTGCAGGGCCTGCTCCATCCCCTCGGCGCTCCGGTCCAGGTCGGTGGGCACCGAGTACACATTCAGCTCCAGCGCATCGGCGCCGGCCTGCTCAATTTCCTGGGCCAGTCGGGTCCACCCGCCGTTGGTTTCCCCATTGAGGCTGGCAATGACTGGAATGCCAAGGCGTTGCTTGGCGCGCATGATCAGCTCCAGGTACTCCTCAGGTCCCACCTGCAACTCTGGGTGCTCCGGAAAGTAACTGGTGGCCTCGGCATGACTCTCAGCGGTGTGGCTGAGGTGGAGGTCCAGAAAGCGCCCCTCATGAGCGAGTTGCTCCTCAAACAGCGAGGGCAGGACGATTGCTCCGGCTCCGGCATCTTCAAGCCTCAGCAGGTTGTCCAGCTTCTCCGTCAGAGGAGACGCTGAAGGCACAAGCGGGGAGCTGAGTTCCATCCCCAGGTAGTGGGTGCTCAAGTCCATGATGCTCACTCCTGTTCAGGTTGTTGCGGAGCTGGCTCGGGAATCCAGCCAGCGAGGTGCTCATAGAAGCGTTGCCGTTCGTTGAGGCCCACCTCTGCGACCTGTTGCAGGTGTTTGGCGGTGTCCGGATCCGTCTGTCGGAGCATGCGGTAGCGGTTTTCCAAATCCTGGAACTGGCTGAGGTGAACGCCTGAGGGCTTGGAGTCCAGCTGCAGCGGTGGCTGGTGCAGGGCAATGCGCCGAGGATCAAAGCGGTACAGGGGCCAGCTTCCAGACTGCACCAGAGCCTTTTGGTGCTGCATCCCGGTGGTCATGTCAATGCCGTGGGCAATGCAGTGGCTGTAGGCAATGATCAGCGACGGTCCCGGATACGACTCGGCCTCAAGGAAGGCCCGGAGCGTGTGAGTATCCTTCGCGCCCATGGCCACGCTGGCGACATAGACGCTGCCGTAGCTCATTGCCATCATGCCCAGGTCCTTCTTCGCCTGCACCTTTCCTCCCATGGCAAACTTGGCCACGGCGCCCATCGGGGTGGATTTCGACTTCTGGCCACCAGTGTTGGAATACACCTCGGTGTCGAGCACCAGCACATTGACGTCTCGGCCACTGGCAAGCACATGATCGAGTCCCCCAAAGCCAATGTCGTAAGCCCAGCCGTCTCCGCCGATGATCCACACACTCCGGCGGACCAGCGTCTCGGCAAGGGATTCAAGCCGGCGGGCCTGAGGCGTTTGCAGGGCCTGCAGCTTCTGCCGGAGTTGCGTCACGCGTTCTCGCTGCTCATGGATGCCGGCTTCGGTGCTCTGATCGGCTTCCAGGAGGGCCTGGACCCAGGTGTCTCCGAGCTCCGGAGCGAGTTGCTTCACCAGGGTGGTGGCCGTCTGCTGCTGCTGATCAAGGGTGACCCGGAAGCCCAGGCCAAATTCGGCGTTGTCTTCAAAGAGGGAGTTGGACCACGCGGGTCCGCGTCCTTCCGGAGTCTGTGCCCACGGCGTGGTGGGCAGGTTTCCGCCGTAAATGGAGGAGCACCCGGTGGCATTTGCCACAACCATGCGGTCTCCAAATAACTGAGACGCCAGCTTGACGTACGGGGTTTCTCCACATCCTGAACAGGCTCCGGAGAACTCGAACAGCGGCTGCTGAAACTGCTGCTGCGGAATCTTTCCGGCATCAATTCGGAGGCGGTCGGTCTCCGGAAGCGCGGTGAAGAACTTCCAATGGGCCGCCGAGGCTTCCCGTAGTGGCGCCTGTGGCTTCATGTTGATGGCCTTGAACTTGGTCTGCGACTTGTTCTTCGCGGGGCAGACATCGACACAGAGGCCGCAGCCGGTGCAGTCTTCTGGAGCAACAGCGAGCACATACTGCGCTCCTTCCCAAGTGCGGTCACGTGCTGGAACAGAGAGGAAGCCTGCTGGTGCCGCGTCCAGCGCTTGGGGCTCCACGACCTTGGCGCGGATGACCGCGTGCGGACAGACCATCAGGCACTTGTTGCACTGAATGCAGGTCTTCGGGTCCCAGACCGGGATCTCGGCCGCAAGGTTGCGCTTTTCCCACTGGGCGGTTGCGGTTGGGAAGGTGCCGTCTTCCGGAAGCGCGCTGACTGGAAGCTGGTTTCCGCCATCGGCAATGATGCACCCCAGCACGTTTTTGACAAAATCCGGAGCCTCTTCCGGAACGGCAGGCTTGAACGCCAGACGACTGCTGACCGTCTCCGGAAGCGGCACCTCGTGCACGGCCTGCATGGCTGCTTCGAGGGCCTTCAGGTTTTGCTCAACAACCGCAGTTCCCTTCGAGGCATAGGTCTTCTTGACGGCGTTCTGAATGGCTTCGCGGGCCTGTTCTTCCGGAAGCACGCCACTGACCTTGAAGAAGGCCGCCTGCATGACCGTGTTGATGCGACGTCCCATGCCCACCTCCCGGGCAATGCGCTCCGCGTCAATGACGGTGAAGCGCATCCGCTTTTCCAACAGCTGCTCCTGAAGGGGACGCGGCAGGTGGTTCCAGGCGGCTTCCGGAGCATCTGGCGTGTTCAGCAGGAAGGTGGCTCCCGGAAGGGCCGAGGCAAGGACGTTGTGACGCTCCAGGAAGACGGGCTGGTGACAGCCAATGAAGTTGGCCTGCTCAATCAGGTACGGCGCTCGGATGGGCTCGGGTCCGAAGCGCAGGTGCGAGATGGTC
This sequence comes from Deltaproteobacteria bacterium, assembly GCA_038150265.1. Lineage (GTDB taxonomy): Bacteria > SAR324 > SAR324 > SAR324 > NAC60-12 > JAYPUA01. Next base: position 84,883 of record JAYOTF010000005.1, read on the forward strand.
ATGGCTCCGGATTTCTTGGAGTCGTAGACGAAGTAGGCCTGAGCAAAGTGTCCGTCAAGGTCGCCGATGATCTTGATGCTGTTTTTGTTGGCCCCAACGGTTCCATCCGAGCCGAGGCCGTAGAAGATGGCCCGGAAGGTGTCTGGAGACTCAATGCGGAAGGACTCGTCCACGCTCAGGCTCAGGTGGGTGAGGTCGTCATCAATGCCCACGGTGAAGGGGTGCCGAGGTGAGTCGTCATGGAGGTGGTCGAGGGTGGCCTTGACCATCGCCGGGGTAAACTCCTTGGACGAAAGCCCGTAGCGTCCGCCCACCACCTGAGGTGCGTGCTCCCGCCAGCCCTGGCGGACGGCCTCGGGAAGCGCGGCGGCGACATCCAGAAACAGGGGCTCTCCCAACGCCCCCGGCTCCTTTGTTCGGTCGAGGACCGCCAGCTTCTGGACCGTCTTGGGAAGAACGGCAGCAAACCGCTGGACGTCGAAGGGGCGGTAGAGACGCACAGTGACCACTCCGACACGATCTCCCTGTGCCTGGAGGTACCGGACGGTTTCCCGCGCCGTTTCCGCCCCTGATCCCATGAGCACCAGGACGCGCTCGGCTTCCGGGTGCCCGGTGTACTCAAAGACCTGGTAGGCGCGGCCCGTTAGCTCAGCAAAGCGGTCCATGACCTGCTGGACGGTTTCCGGAACCTGTTGGTAGAAACGATTGGAGGCTTCCCGGGCCTGAAAGAAGACATCCGGGTTCTGGGCGGTTCCGCGCAGTACCGGGTGTTCCGGAGAAAGAGCGCGCTCGCGATGGGCCTGAATGGCCGACTCGGAGACCAGCTGCTCAAGAACCTCGTTGGGAAGGCGTTCGGAGGAGTTGAGCTCGTGCGAGGTCCGGAAGCCATCAAAGAAGTGCAGCACCGGCACTCGGGAAAGCAGCGTGGCCGCATGAGCAAGGGCGGCATGGTCTGCCGCTTCCTGGACGCTTCCGGAGGCCAGCATGGTCCAGCCAGCAGGACGCATGGCCATCACGTCGGAGTGGTCTCCGAAGATCGAGAGGGCATGTGTGGCAACCGAGCGGGCGGCCACGTGGATGACGGCTGGAGTGAGTTCGCCTGCAATCTTGTACAGGTTGGGAAGCATCAGGAGCAGGCCCTGCGACGCCGTAAACGTCGTGGCGAGTGCCCCGGTTTGCAGGGCGCCATGAAGCGCTCCGGCAGCTCCTCCTTCGCTTTGCATTTCCACAACATCCGGACGTCCGCCCCAGATGTTGTCGCGTTGACCGGCGCTCCAGGTGTCTGCCCACTCTCCCATCGGCGAAGATGGGGTAATGGGGTAGATGCAGACCACCTCACTCAGCCGGTAGGCGACATCAGCGACTGCTTCGTTGCCATCAAGAATGTGATGTGTGCCCATGAATTTTCTCCGAAACGGGTGTGGGTCAGCCTCGTTTCAAAGTATTCAAAAACTCAAACATTCCAGCCATTCGTAAATAGACGTAAGGTTGGCTGGAATGAAACGGGGCGCGTTCAGCAGGTGGGCTGCTGGGAGAAGGACAGAGCGGGGGAGGCTGGAACGGAGGTGGACTTGCGGAATTTTTCCGAGTGCGAAGGTTCTCCTCCATGCCGGGACGGAATCCCAGAGGCCAGGGAACGTCCCGCCAACTGAAGCAGTGAGCGGCGACTGAAGTTCAACATGTGTGTGATACCTATTTCAAGTATGAGTAATCGAATCTGACGACACCTAATTATGACGGTCAAATGTTTAGATTGATTGAGCGCTCCGTTGCATCCCTGCAAAAAGGGGCAACCGCAGGAGCCAGAGGATGTTGGATGCTCTAGCAGAGGGCGTGCCAAATGAGGCGGAGGCGAGGGAACCGAAGGGTCAGGTCATCCCGGTCATCATGCGGCCGATTTGCTCGACACTGGCGTCAGACCGGGGCAGGACGCCCACGATGCGTCCGTCAAAAAGAACGGCAATGCGATCGGAGAGGAGCATGAGCTCATCCAGATCTTCCGAGATCCACAACACCGCCAATCCTTCCTCCCGTCCGGCTCCGATGGATTCTCGAATGAAGCGGGTGGCATGAATATCCAGTCCGCGTGTGGGCTGACAGGCCAGCAGCACCTTGAGGGGGCGAGAGGTCTCTCTCGCGAGGATGACCTTCTGCATGTTTCCCCCAGAGAGCAGGCCCACCCGGGTCTTTTCAGAGGGAGCCCGGACATCGAACTCTCCCATTTTTTCATGACCATACTGCTGAATGGCTCTGTGCTGCAGCAGGGCATTTTGGAAAAATTGGGAATTTTGAAAATCCCGGAGCAGGAAGTTTTCGGCAATGGACATTCCGGAAGCCACTCCAAATTTTTTCCGGTCTTCAGGAATGTAGCCCACGCCCCGCTGAATGAGGTCGTTGACCTCTGGAGGCGCCAGCGTTTCGCCTTCAAACTGGAAGCGTCCGGAGGTGAGGGGGCGCAGGCCACAGAGGACCTCTGCCAACTCGCGCTGTCCATTTCCTGAAACTCCAGCCATGCCCAGCACCTCGCCGGCACGAAGCTCAAGGGAGACCCCCTTTAGCGCCGGGTGTCCCAAGTCGTTGACCGCATGAACCGCCTCAAGGGAGACAACGATGCGGCCCTGCTCGGATTCGGTGGGCTGCTGGGCCACTTGCTCCGCCTGAGCCTCTTGAAGGACCACGGCTTCATCGGCATCAAGCTGTGCCTTGGGGGCGTTGCCCATCATCCAGGAGGCCAGGGCCTCCGGCGTGGTGTCTTCGCGCTGCAGCGTGGTCATCAGGCGCCCATGGTGAATGACGGTGATCCGGTGCGAAAGCGCCATCACCTCCTTCATCTTGTGGGAAATGAAGAGCAGGGACTGCCCCTCCTGACTCATCCGCTGCATGATGCGGTAGAGCGCTTCAGACTCCTGAGGCGTCAAGACAGCGGTCGGCTCGTCCAGGATCAGGACCTGGGCTCCTCGGTACAGCACCTTGATGATTTCCACACGCTGCTGCTCGCCCACGGAGAGGTCTCGGACGCGGCGAGTTGGGTCGACCTCAAGGTTGTAGCGCTCGCTGATTTCCCGGATCTCCTGGTTGACCTTCCGGAAGTCGAGGGCCTGGGCGCCGGGCTGGCCGAGAATGATGTTTTCAGCGACCGTGTGGTTCCGGACCAGCATGAAGTGCTGAAAGACCATGCCGATGCCGTGCTCAATGGCCTGCCGGGGATTCCGGAAGAGAACGGGCTTGCCATGGATGCGGATCTCTCCCTCGTCGGGAGCATAGAGCCCGGCAATGATGCTCATCAGCGTGGACTTGCCGGCACCGTTTTCTCCAAGGATCGTGTGGATTTCTCCGGCTCGCAGATCCAGGTCGATGTGATCGTTGGCAAGAACTCCGGGAAAGGCTTTGGTGATCCCCTGAAGTTCCAACACAGGAGGCGTCATGGATGCTTAGCTGCCGCGATAGGTCGTGAATCCAAAAGGACTGAGCAGGAGGGGGATGTGGTAGTGCTGATCGGGGTGTTCCAGGTGGAAGCGGATGTCGACTTCAGGATAGAAGCTGGACTGGCCCAGTTGCTCGAAGTAGGGGGCCACCGCAAAGCGCATGCGGTAGATGCCCGGGGGCAATTCAGTCTCCGGAGGCAGCAGGTCAGTGACCCGGCCATCGGCGTTGGTGAGGCCTTCTGCAAGAACCTCCCAGTGCTTCTGATCGCTCTTGAGGCGACTGAGGGAGACGGACACTCCTGCAGCCGGACGGCCCAGGGCGGTATCCAGAATGTGCGTGGTGATCGGACTGATCGCGCTCATGAGGAACTCCAGAAGGTTTCAGGGGCACAGCCAAAACAGCTCTATACCTTGCGCCTCTTGTCCTCAATCCTCAAGCGGATTCCATGGCATCCCTGAGATCGTCGTCCCCCCACTCCTCAAAGAGAAGCAGGGGGAACTGGCGATGACTCATGGAAGTCTGTCTTAGCCCGCGGAGCCCTGGACGAGTCCGAGGACCGAGCGAGGCACCTGGTTGGCCTGAGCCACCATGGCCGTGCTGGCTTGCAGCATGATTTGGTCACTGGTGAGCTTCGACATCGTCTCGGCCACATCAGCATCCCGAATCATGGATTCCGCGTTGGTCAGGTTTTCCTCGGCAATCTTGAGGCTCTCCAGGTTGGCCTCCAGTGCGTTTTTCTGGAAACCGCCCAACTGGGCCCGGAATTGCGACACCTCGTCAATGACGCTTTCCACGATCCGACCGGCATCCAGGGCACCCTGGGTGGAGGTCACATCCACGTCGGCCAGGCTTTCAAACCCACTCTTGTTGGGAATGCCCTGACCCAGTCGACGGGACCGAACGTCAATGAAGGAGAACGACGGGGTGAACTCGTTGTTCGGGTGCACCGGGAACTCCTTGGACTGCTGGGAGATGTGCAGGTACCCTTCGACGGGGCCGCCAACGACTTCCTCGTTGCTTTCTTCCACAAACTCCACACCCACCTGGGCTCCCTTCTCGTCAAAGACCGGAACCTCCTTGAGGCCGATTTCGCGAGTGTAGGCCACGGTGGCGCCACTGGCAGCGGTGCCTTCCAGAGCCGTCAGCAGCTGACCACGTCCCAGGGCGACTTCACCGTTGATGGTGCCCTCGACGTTTTTGCCGGGAGAGGCCAGTTCCGCGACGTTGGCTTCTTGCGAAAGCACCCCGGCGATGGAGCTGGTGACCGAGAAGGACGGCTCATCTCCAAACTGGTTGTGCCGGACCATCAACTCGCCGTTGGGGGTCTCAAACACGTAGGTGTCGGTTCCAGCCGCATCCATCTCCTTTTGCAGAGCAAAGGTGATGATGCCCCGGATCTGAGAGCTCGCTTCCTGAGCCGTGAAGCGGTCGGGCGCAGCATCGTGATTCTTCAGAATCTGGGCAATGTCCTTGGCAATCTGCCCCTCACGCGTGTCCAGAGTGGCGTTCTTGCCGCCCTCGCTGATCACAATGAAGAGGCCGTTCCGGATGTTGTCCGTATTGATGACGGTGGTGCCCCGGACCTGAGCCTGGGTGCCGACTTGGGTGATGTCGATGTTCCAGCCCGACTCCGGAGAGTTCGGAGTGGAGGACTCGGCCGACACAAAGCGCAGGTGGTCACCGACGGTGACGCCGTTGGCGCCCATGCTGCCGTCCAGCAGACGCTTGCCGTTGAATTCCGTGTTGCGGGCAATCCGGTCCATGGTGCTCAACAGGTGCTCAATTTCCATTTGGTCAGCCTGGAGCATGTCCGGATCATTGACGGCCTCGTTGGCCGCGTGAACCGTCAGCTGCTTCAACCGAACGAGGATGCCACTGACTTCATTCAGGGCTCCTTCTGCGGTTTGAACCAGCGAAACCGAAGTGGAGGCGTTATTGTAGGCTTGCTGCAAGCCCACAATGTGCCCGCGCAATCGCTCGGAGGCAATGAGCGACGCAGGGCCGTCCGCTCCGCGGTTGATTTTTGTTCCCGAGCTCAGTTGCTCGATTCCACCCTTCACTCGATCGAAATTGCTGCTGGCATGCCGCAACGTCGTGAGGGAGGTGGGGTTTTGTCGAATTGTCATCGCCATGATGGACTCCTTGGTGGTACAAGTGAAAAACACTCTTCGGCAACGCTACCGTCGAGCGCTCTTGGGTCCAACATCGGCAGTCGGGGGGAAAACTTTAGCGCAGAAACCGATTCGGGTGAAAAAACTTCAGAATCCGGAGGTCCGGTGAGGAAAGCGGGAAAACCAGAGGGGGGCTTCCCCGGAAGCTCAGAAGAAGAGGCTCTTGCCGAGGCCGAGCACACAGAGGCTGAGGAGGAGGATCAGGGTCAGGCGTCGGAAGGATTCCGGAGGGGCGGAGACAAAGCGCCGGTTCCCCAGCCACACCCCGATCACCAGCGCCGGAAGGAAGGCCAGCACCCGCAAGGCGATGTCCCAGGAAAGCAGCTGCTGGGTACCGAGCCAGGAAACGGCATAAAGCTCTCCGGCAAACAGGTAGGCCACCAGCGTCGCACGAGACGTGGCCACCCCGGCCGGAGTCGCCAGGAAGAGCAGGACCACCGGAAGCCCTCCGACCGCCGCAAGGCCATTGGTGAAGCCCGAGACCATGCCGGTGCCAACGGTAAAGGCCCGTCCGCCGCCTTTTTCGAGGCGGATGCCCTTGAGCAGGAGGAGCGCGCAGATGAGGATCACCCCATAAACAAGGGGGCGGACCGAGGCGTCATCCAGCACCGCCAGCGCCAGGATGCCCAGTGGCATGGCCAAGGCGGCTCCCACGCCCAGCTCGCCCACCCGGCGCCAGTCCACCTCTCGCCACACCAGCGGAAGGAGGTGGAGGCTGGCGACAATCTCCATGAGGAAGGCCGAGGGCACCACCTCCGCCGGAGGCAGCACCAGCGAATGCGTGGCCACCACAAGCGCGGAGAAGCCAAAGCCCGTGTAGCCCCGGACGACCCCGGCTCCCAACACCACGAGCCAGCATCCGGCCAATGCTTCCCACGAAAGTCCGGCCCACATGAGATTCCTTTTTTCAGTAAGAGGTCAGGAAGAAGGCGGGTCTTCCGCATCCCGCAGCTCAAGGTAGCGACGCTGCAGGAGGAGTTTCTGTTGCTGGTAGTCCTTCTTTCCGAGGCGTCCGAGCTGGTAGTCGTCTTCCAACTCGCTGAGTGCTGCCAGGAGGGACTCGGCTTCGTTGAACTCGGTCTGCTCCTGGCGGAGCAGGTAGTTCTGCAGTCCAGAAAAGAACAGGGGGTACGCGATGATCGCAATGGTCACCACACTCAGCACAAGGGCTGCGAGCAACGTCATGACGCTTTGGAGAGAGAGGTCGGCGTGAGGAAAGGAGCCAGCACTTCCTGAGCTTCCGGAAGCGCCAGCAGTTCAGTCAGGCGAGTGCGGTGCGCCTCCAGGTGCCAGAATCCCACCAGGCACTCGAATCCGGTGGCGGCTCGGTATTCCTTGACCGTGGCATGCTTGGGAACGGAAGCCGGGCGCAGGTTCCGTCCGCGTCGAAACACGGCCAGCTCCGCTTCAGAGAGCTGGGGCAACAGGGTCTGAACCAGTTGAGACTGCGTCTGGCACCGAACCAGACCAATCACTCGGCGTGAAACCTCGGCGGGCGTCTGGAAGCGCGCGAGGACTTGCTCCCGGCACCAGGTTTCATAAAGCGCATCGCCGAGGTAGGAGAGGGCAAAAACGGAAGCCGAATCCGTGGTCAGAGCGCGCGCCATTCCGGATCCGAGGCGCAGATGATGCGGCTTTGACGAACCCGGAACATGCCGTTCGGGACCACGCGCTCATGCACAATCTCTGTTTCAGCATCATCCTGACGCCGCACGCCGAAGCTGCCGTCTGTCCGGAGGATGATTTCTGCTCCCGGAAGGGCATAGAAGGTCTGGCTGCCTCGGTCAATCACGGCCGGACGTGGAATCTCAGGACGAGGCTCACGAGGAGGACGGGCCTCGCGAGGGGGGCGCTCACGCTCCGGATCCTCTGCAGGCTGGACCTGCTGGATCGGCAGCTCGTTCCAGTTGTCCGGAAGCTCGGAGCCCGCTCGAAGCAGGCAGACCGCCCGATCCGGACCTTCTCCCACGGAGTGGCTCTCCAGTCCATAGTCGGTGCCGAGCTTGTGGAGCAGGCGCCGCCGGTACGAGTTCATCGGCTCAAAGCGCAAAACGGTCTCTTCCGTCTCCAGAAAACGATTGATGCTCTGATCGGCTTGTTCAATCAGCGTCTGTTCCACTTCGCTGATTTCCGTGTCTTGAAAAAGGTGAGCCTTCATGAATTTGAATTCTTATGAGGGAATCGAGGTCCCGGAGGGGACGTCAAAGTTTTGTTGAGGAATAAGGGAGGTGTCGGGCTCAGCCGCCGCTTCCTCCTTGGGATCCACCACGGGGCTGGGGAAATGCTCCAGCGCGTGGTGAAGGACTTCATCCAGGGTCTGGACCGGAATGATCTCCAGCGCGTCCTTGATCTCGTTGGGGATTTCCTGAAGGTCCTTCCGGTTCTTTTCAGGAATGAGCACCTTCTGACTCAGGCCACGCTTGGCGGCCAGGAGCTTTTCCTTGAGGCCACCGATTGGGAGGACCTTGCCCCGGAGGGTGACTTCTCCGGTCATGGCCACTTCTCGGCAAACCGGAATGCCGGTGAAGGCGCTGACGAGCGAGGTGCTGATGGTGACGCCTGCAGAGGGGCCGTCCTTGGGAACCGCCCCTTCGGGAACGTGGACGTGGATGTCGCACTCCTTGAACGCAGACGAGTAAATGCCAAGACGGTTGCCGTTGGTCCGGACGTAAGTCAGGGCCGCCTGCGCAGACTCCTTCATCACGTCTCCGAGCTTTCCGGTCAACTGGAGCTTGCCCACGCCTTTCATGAGGCTGACCTCGGTGATGAGCATTTCGCCTCCGGCCTGCGTCCAGGCGAGTCCGGCGGTGGTGCCCACCTCGTTCTTCTCTTCTGCCCGATGGTGCTTGTACTTGGGCACCCCCAGCAGGTCGTTGACCCGCTTCGGTGTGACCACGTACTTCTTCTTTTCCTTGGACCGGACGAGCTGGGTGGCCACCTTGCGGCAAGCCTTGGCGATCTCGCGCTCCAGGTTCCGGACGCCTGCTTCGCGCGTGTAGCGCTGAATGATTTCGGTGAGGGCGGCAGACTGAAACTGGATCTGCTTGCCGGTCAGGCCGTTTTCTTCCATCTGCTTGGGAAGCAGGTGCTGCTGGGCAATGTGTTCCTTTTCCAGCTCGGTGTAGCCCGAAAGCTGGATGACTTCCATCCGGTCCTTCAGGGCGCGGGGAATGTTTTGCGCGACGTTGGCGGTGCAGAAGAAGAGGACGTCTGACAGGTCGAACTCCACCTCCAGGTAGTGATCCATGAAGGTGCTGTTCTGTTCCGGATCCAGGACCTCCAGCAGGGCGGCCGCAGGATCGCCCATCACCCCGCGGGTCATCTTGTCGATCTCGTCAAGCAGCAGCAGCGGGTTCCGGCTCTTGCTCTTGCGCAACGACTGCACGATTTTTCCCGGAAGGGCCCCGACGTAAGTCCGGCGGTGTCCGCGGATTTCGGCTTCGTCCCGGACGCCTCCGAGGCTGATGCGGGAGAACTTGCGGCCCAGGGCTTCAGCGACGGAGCGGGCCAGGGACGTCTTCCCGACCCCAGGCGGGCCGACGAGGCAGATGATGGGGCCCTTCATCTTGCCGACCTGCTTGGCGACAGCAAGGTACTCGATGATGCGCTCCTTGATCTTTTCCAGGCCGTAGTGCCGGTCGTTGAGCACCTGCTCGGCGTGGTTGAGGTCGAAGCAATCCTCGGTACGCTCCTCCCAGGGCATGGACACCAGCCAGTCCAGGTAGTTCCGGACCACGTTGGCTTCTGCCGACATGGGGGGCATCATCCGGAGCTTCTTCAGCTCCTTCTCTGCGGTCTCCTTGGCTTCCTTGCTGAGGGGGACGTCTTCAATCTTCTGGGTGTACTCCTCAATCTCCGCCTTCCCGTCGTCTCCCTGTCCGAGTTCCTTCTGGATGGCCTTGATCTGTTCATTGAGGTAGTACTCCTTCTGCGTTCGTCCAATCTGTCCCTGAACGCGTTCCTTGAGCTTGCGCTCCACCTTCTTGAACTCGCTTTCCTCCAGCATGCGTTCAAAGACGATCTGGAGCCGCTCTGCCGGGTCGGCATTTTCCAGCAGGGCCTGCTTCTTGTCGAGGTTCATGTTCAGGAGCGGGGCAATGCGGTCGGCGAGCCGGTGCGGGGGCTCGGCATCAATCCCCAGCTTCTCCACGCCTTCGGTGTGCCGCTTGACCTCCTTGAGGTAGCGCTTGAACTCGCTCCGGACGTTCTTGCTCAGGGCAATGATCGCTGGCGTTTGCACCGGCGCCTCGTGGATGGGCTCCACCGTGGCGGCGTAGTGCGGCCCATCGAGGCGGACATCCAGGAGCTTTCCACGCATCTGAGCCTCAAACAGGGCCTTGATGGTGCCGTTATGGAGCCGCATGATCTGCAGCACCTTGCCGATGGTTCCCACCTTGAACAGGTTTTCCGGCTGGGGGTCTTCCACCAGCGGATCTTCCTGGGCGACCACGAAGATCTGACGGTCTCCGTTGAGGGCTTTTTCCAGCGCGGCAATGGACAGGGGGCGCCCAATGAAGAACGGGGCCGTCATGTGCGGAAACACCACAATGTCCCGCATGGGCAGCATGGGCAAAAACAGCTGAGGGGGCAGTGAGGAGTTAGGATCAGAGGTCATCCGAGTCTCCGTAAATCTTGGGGTCGCAAGGAGTGATGTGTTTGGAACGGATCGCTGGCAGAAATGTTATTCAAACGAAAAGAGTAACGTTCCGGTTAGGAAAGAGCAAGGCTCGGGCAATCAAGGCACCTGCGGGGTGGCCAGAACCTCCACACAGGTTTGCCCTCCGGAGGAGCTGCGGCCAATTTCCTTGAAGCGGGGGAGGTACCGCTCATTGCCGACGACACTCCGCAGGTGGAAGGCGGCCGTGTTTTCGGCCGCTCGCCGTGCTTCCTGAGGATCCAGCGCACAGGCGCGTCCCCGGACGGTGGCATCAAGGCCTCCCTTGTCGGCAACTTCGTAGCGGGGGTCGAAGGTGCTGCGGAACAAATCACTGGAGTTGCTGCTGCAGGCTCCGAGCAAGCCGACGCTGAGGAAGATCACAATCAATCGCATGGTTTTGCCATTCCGCCGAGGGTAAGTTAACGTAACACGTCTGGAGCATCCTGGCGGATGCCCCCTTCAGGACTTCCACAAATGTTCAACAACCCTGCCACCACGAGAGACGTCGCATGCAGATGAAGCACTCTTCTGAACTTTTCCTCCGCGCCCAGCAACGCATTCCCGGCGGAGTCAACAGCCCGGTCCGCGCCTTCCGAGCGGTCGGCGGGAAGCCTCTGTTCATTCAGCGGGCCTCGGGGTCCAAGCTGTTTGATGTGGACGGGAACGAGTACATCGACTACATCGGTTCGTGGGGGCCCATGCTCCTGGGGCATTGCAACCCCGAGGTCACTCAGGCGGTGCAGGACGCGCTTCAGTTCGGAACCTCCTTTGGCGCGCCCACGCCCGGAGAGATCACCATTGCCGAGCAGATCTGTGACGCCGTTCCCAGCGTGGAAATGGTCCGGCTGGTGAACTCCGGAACCGAGGCCACCATGGGAGCCCTGCGGGTGGCCCGAGGGTACACGGGGCGCGACAAGGTCCTGAAGTTTGAGGGCTGCTACCATGGCAGCGTCGATTCGTTGCTGGTCAAGGCCGGCTCCGGCGCCATGACCCTGGGGCTCCCGGATTCTCCAGGGGTGCCCAGCTCGTACACGGAGCACACCCTGCTGGCCGAGTTCAACAACCTCGAGTCTGTGGCCGATGCGGTGGACGCCCATCCGGGAGAAGTGGCGGCCATCATCCTGGAGCCGGTTCCGGGGAATATGGGGATGCTGCAGCCGGAACACGGCTTCCTCCAGGGCCTGCGGGAACTCTGTGACCGGGAAGGCATCGTGCTGATCTTTGATGAGGTCATGAGTGGCTTCCGGGTCGACTTTGGTGGGGCTCAAGCGCTTTTGGGAATCATGCCCGACCTGACCACCTTTGGGAAGGTGATTGGAGGAGGGCTTCCAGTGGGCGCGTATGGAGGACGTCAGGACATCATGGCGGTTGTGGCGCCGTCGGGTCCGGTGTACCAGGCCGGCACGCTCTCTGGGAATCCCCTTGCGGTGGCAGCGGGGAGCGCCATGTTGCGGCAACTCAAGGAGCTCAATCCGTATTCGGATCTTGCCCGCAAGACCAACTGGCTCCTCAGTGAGCTTCAGGACGCGTGTCAGAAGGTGGGAGTGCCGGTGCAAACCTGTGCCATGGGGGGCATGTTTGGGTTCTTCTTCTCCGAAAAACCGGTCCGGAACTACCAGGATGCGCTGCAGACCGATACTCAACGCTTCTCCACCTTCTTCCGGAAGATGCTGGAGCAGGGCGTTTACCTGGCACCCTCTGCGTTTGAGTCGCTCTTCCTGTCAACCACCCACAGCGAGGAGGATCTGGAAAAAACGGCTGCCGCGTTCCGGGTGGCGTTGCAGGCTTAACGCTTGCGCTCATCGGGGTGAGTGATTTCGGTAATCCTCACGCCAAAGTGATCATTCACGACCACGACCTCGCCCCGGGCAATGAGACGGTCGCCGGCCAGGACCTCAACGGGCTCCCCTGCGACCTTTTCCAAATCCACCAGGCTTCCGGTTTTCCAGGACATGACTTCCCGGAGCGGGACCTGGGCACGTCCAATTTCAACCTCAAGGGTCTGGGGCACGTCCATCACAAAACGGAGGCGCTCCACCAGGTTTTCGGCATCCGAATCGGTTTTTTGTGGGACTAAATCATTCATGGGCGTGTTCCTCTTTCAGAGACCGGTTCGTTTCCCCCTTGCAACTCGGGCTGAAACTGGATTTAATTGCTGCTTTCGAATTCACCGTTGACCCTGTCATTTTTGGAGAATCATGTTTGGTCTTGGACTGCCGGAATTACTTGTCATCCTTGGAATTGTCGTCCTGCTTTTTGGGGCAAAGCGTCTCCCGATGATCGGAGATGGCCTCGGTTCCATGATCACCAACTTTAAGAAGGCTCGGGCCAAGGAGCAAATTGATGGTCCGGCTGAAGAGAAGCCTGCGACGGAGCGCGAAGCAAGTTAAGTCCGCTTAACGCTTGGCTTGGGGCTGAATGACGAGGTTGAGGCTCACGCCCAGCTCCTTCAGCCTCGCAATGACGGGGACCAGCGCCCCGTACCGCGCGTTTTCGTCGGCTTCCAGGTCGACCTGCCACGGCTCCTTCTCCTTCTCGGTCCACGTCCGGACCCGCTCCTGGAAGATCCGCTGACTCTCCTCGTCGCTGCTGAGTCCAATCCTCGCATCGTCCACATACAGCACCCCCTCCTTGTCCACGACCACCCGCAGAGGCTCCTCCATGGGTTTGATCTTGTCCTGACTGAACTGGTCCTGAGGCAGGTCCACCTGAATGGCGTGATTGATGATCGGGGCGGTCACCATGAAAATGACCAGCAGCACCAGCAGCACGTCCACAAAGGGCGTGACGTTGATTTCACTGAGAGACTCGTTCTCTTGAAACGGTGAGCTGCTCATGAAGGATCCACTCCAGGCGGTTGGAAAGCTCCGAGCCAAAGTCTCGCATGGCGTTGCCCTGGAGGCGGACTCGGTTGCGGTAATGATTGTATCCCATCAGGGCCGGAATCGCGGCCAGCAGTCCCGCTGCGGTGGCAATCAGGGCTTCGGAAATTCCGGGAGCGACGGCTGCCAGGCTGGTGACGCCTGAGACACCGATGCTCTGGAAGGAGTCGATGATGCCCAAGACGGTGCCAAAGAGGCCAATGAAGGGGGAGGCGCTGGAGATGGTGGCCAGCAGGTTCAGTTGCTGCTCCAGTGTGGAGAGCTGCTCCAGGATGCCTCGGTCCGTGAGACGCTGCAGGCGGACCGTGATGTGAGGAAGCATCGTGGGGCCAATGCCCTTGTCCCGCGCCCGACGCGAGGACTCAACCGCTTCCTGGTAGGTGCTTTCAAAGATGGAACGGAAGGGAGACTCCGGAAGCTCCTTGACCTGGTGGATGATCTCTTTCATCCGGATGTCTTCCTCAAACGCCTCCCAGAACAGCAGGTTCCCCTGCTGAACCTTCTTCAGCTGACGAGACTTGCGGATGATGATGGCCCAGGAAAGGCAGGAGAGGAGCAGCAGGAGCAGCAGAATGAGCTGCCCCATGATGCTGCCACCCAGCACCATCCCCACAAGACCGTGATCTTCAATTAACTCAGGCATTGTGTGTCGGGAGGTGCTGAGGCGTCAGGGAAGGATTAGAGGCGAGTGAACTCAACTCGGCGGTTCTGGGACCAGGCCGACTCATTGCTTCCGGAAGCGACCGGACGCTCTTCGCCGAAGCTGATCATGGTCAGCTGCTGAGGGGTGGCCCCCAGGCGCACCAGGTAGTCGTAAACGGTACGGGCGCGGCGCTCTCCCAACGCGAGGTTGTATTCATTGGTGCCTCGCTCGTCACAGTGGCCTTCCAGCTGAATCCGCACTCCCGGATTTTCCTGCATCCACGCGAAGTTTCGGCGAATGGTGGCCTCAAACTCCGGTCGCAGCTCGCTCTTGTCGTAGTCGAAGTACACAATTTCCAAGTCTGCCATGGCCATGGAGGGCTCTTCCACAGGAGCAGCGAGGATCACCGCCGGCTCACGAGGAGGAAGAACTTCTGCCGGGGCATCATCGACACGAGCCATCAACTGCTCGGCCTCTTCCTGAGCTTCTGCCGTCGGAGCTGTTTCAATCAGGTTCTGGACGGTCTCTTTGACCGCAGTTTGTGTCTGCTCGACCGATCGGGTCGGAGGCTCAGGCTGCGGTGCCGGTTGGGGCTCAGGCTTCGGAGCAGGTGCTGGTTTCGGAGCAGGTGCTGGTTTCGGAGCAGGTGCCTTGACCGCTTCCTCTACTTGCGCAACAACTTTTTCTGCCTCGGTTTTGGCTTCTGCTGCGACTTCTTCTGTTTGCTCAGGTTCGGGAGCAACTTCAGCAGACTTCTTGGCACAGCCGGTGACGACCAGGCTGATTGCCATGAGAAGGTAAATCAAAATAAGCGATTTTCGCATGATTTTTGAGTCGAGTGAGCGGTTGAGGAAATTTGGGGAAGCCTGGACCGAAGACCTGGGAGACACTTTCGGATTTGGCCAAAGCATCCTTTTTACCGGTTTAACCACCGATTGTCAATGCAAACTCCTTTTTCCGGTAAAGTGTTTTTGCGTTGAGTCCCCCAGACACTCATTGTACAAAATTTTTGTACAATTTTGCCACCTTAGCGAAGGATTTCTCATGCCTGATTTTTCGGTCGATCCCTCCACCGCCGCCTTTGTCCACCGGCTCCGTGAGTTTGTGGACACGCACTTGATTCCGTTGGAGGACCAGCCGGATGCGTATGATGAAGGCGAGAATTTAGCTGAACCTCACCTGTCCCGCCTCCGGAGCCTGGCCCGGGAATCAGGGCTTTGGGCCCTGCAGATGCCCACGGCTCGGGGCGGGCAAGGCTTTTCGGTTTCTGCGATGGCGGTGTGTTATGAGGCAATGAACCGCAGCCTCTTCGGACCCGTGGTGTTCAACTGTGCGGCTCCGGATGACGGAAACATGATCCTGCTGGAACGCGTGGGGACCGAAGCTCAAAAGGAGCGCTGGCTCCAGCCGATTATTGACGGGAAGGTGCGGTCTGCCTTTGCCATGACGGAACCGGCCCCCGGAGCCGGCTCCGATCCTGCGGGGGCGATGAAGACCACGGCCACCCGTGAAGGAGACGAATGGGTCATTCAGGGACGGAAGTGGTACATCACCGGGGCCGGAGTGGCCCAGCACTTCATTCTCATTGCCCGGACTTCAGATCATCCGCGCAAGGGCCTGACGGCGTTTCTGTTTGATCGGGACGATCCCGGATGGGAGATCGTGCGGCGGATTCCGATACTGGGGCCCGAGGAGCATGGCGGACACTGTGAGCTTCAGTTTGACGGCCTCCGGATTCCAGATGCCAACCGACTGATGGAGGTGGGGGATGGGCTCAAGGCCACCCAGATCCGCTTGGGCACCGCCCGTCTGACTCACTGCATGCGCTGGTTGGGGCTGGCGAAACGCTCCCTGGAAATTGCCCGGGGGTACATTCAGGAACGGCAGGCCTTTGGGCAGACGCTGGCAGAACATGAAGGCGTGCAGTGGATGCTGGGAGAAGCCGCCATGCAGATCCAGGTGGGACGCCTGCTCACCCGTCAGGCGGCCTGGAAGCTCGACCAGGGGGACTTTGCCCGCAAGGAGGTTTCCATGGCCAAGATCGCGGTGGCCGACACCCTCCACCACGCGGTGGACACCGCCATTCAGCTCTGTGGCGCCCGCGGGTATTCCAAAGATACGGTGCTGGAGTGGATCTACCGCTACGCACGGCAGGCTCGGCTTGTGGATGGGGCGTCCGAGGTGCACAAGATGGTGCTGGCGCGGAACTACCTTCAGGAAGGCGACGACTTCTGGGGGATCTGAGGGCCCGGAAACCGACACCGGACCGAGTGATGCTCAGAGCCCTCCAGCGGAGGAAGGGCCGCTTGGCAGACCGGCTGGGCCCGGGGGCATCGGTCCTGAAACCGGCACCCCAGGGGAAGCTCCAGCAGCGTCGGGACCGTTCCGGGGATGTTGTACAGGCGCTCCTCCTGCCCAAGGTGGTGCTGAGCAGAGGGGATGGCCTGCATCAGCCCCTGCGTGTAGGGGTGCTGCGGGTCATCAAACAGCGCCTCGACCTCTGCCTCTTCCACCACATCACCTGCATACATGACGGCCACCCGGTCAGCCATCTCGGCAATCACGCCCAGGTCATGAGTGATCATCAAAATCGCAGTCCCGTACTTTTGCTGCAGCTCGCGCATCAGGTCCAGGATCTGCGCCTGAATCGTCACATCCAGCGCGGTGGTGGGCTCGTCGGCAATGAGCAGATCCGGCTCGCAGGCGAGGGCCATGGCGATCATCACCCGCTGTCGCATGCCGCCACTGAGCTCGTGCGGAAACCGGCGGAGCTGATCTGCCGGATTGGGGAGGCCCACTTCCTGAAGCCAGTGGATGGCCTGCTGCTCGGCTGCCGCAGGACTCAGCTTCTGATGAAGCCGGAGGGGCTCCATCATCTGAGTGCCAATGGACAGCACCGGGTTGAGCCCCGTCATCGGATCCTGAAAGATCATGGCGATCCGGTTGCCGCGAACCTGGCGGATCCGGCGTGCGCCTGCCTGAAGCAGGTCCTCTCCTTCCAGACGGACCTGCCCACCCAGAATGCGTCCGGGCTCTTCGATCAGCTGCATGATCGCCAGAGACGTCACACTCTTGCCACATCCGGACTCCCCCACCAGGCCCAGCACCTCGCCGCGATGGAGCGTCAGGTTGAGCCCGTTGATGGCGCGCGCCACGCCTTGCCGGAGGAAGAACGCGACTTCCAGGCCCCGGACTTCCAGGAGGGGAGAGGGAGAATCAGCAACAGGGGTCATAGGTACTTTTCACAGATTCGGGGGAAGTCCCGCTTATCGCACCAATCGTAAAAGCGACCGCTCCCGCTGCATCCGGACAGGAACAGCAGCAGCAGGCTCAGGCCGATCCAGCGCCTCATCGGGCACACTCCTGCACCAGGTGCGCAAAGGCTTCCAGGCCTCCCGGCGGAAGCAGGTCCGCCAGCCGGTTGCCACAGGCGCCGGGAGTGCGTTCGGCAAGGAAGGCCTCCCACCAGTCGCCTCCGGAAGTTGCGAGCTGTTGCTGCTCCAGCAGCACCCCGGCCTCGTGTTCTGCGACCCATGCGGCATTTTCCAGCTGATGAGAGTGAGGGAGGGGAACGAGAACCGTGTCCTTGCGCAAAGCCGCCAGCTCCCCGAGGATTCCCATGCCGGCGCGGGTCATCACCACATCGGCACAAGCGAGCAGGTCCCCCATCCCGGTGTGCACAAACTCCAGCGCCTGGTAGCCCGGAAGCGTGAGGTCGGTGGCCCGTCCGCTGCCCGTCAGGTGCACCACCTCATGGGTCTGGGTCCAGCGCTCCACCCAGGGGCGGATGGCTTCGTTGAGGCCCACGGCGCCCTGACCGCCTCCGGTGATCACCAGCACAGGACGATCGGGCGGCAACCGAAATCGCTCCCTTCCTGCCTGAGCGGAGGCACGAAGGACTTCTGGACGAACCACCGGGCCAATGCGAACCCTGCGGGCCGGACGTGAGAAGCCGTGGAGGGGATCGGGGTAGTGAGCCAGCGCTGTCGCGGCAGGGGCCATCAGGCGGTTGGCGAGTCCGGGGCGAACGTCCATCTGCAGCAGCACCTGTGGAATGCCCAGCCCCCTGGCCGCCCAGGCGACGGGGACGCTGACGAAGCTTCCGGCAGAAACGAGGACGTTGGGGCGGAACTCCCGGAGCCACTGTGCCCCTTGCCAGGCGCCTTTGAGGATGCGTCCGAGGTCGGTGACGTTCTGCCAGCTCCAGTAGCGCCGGAGCTTGCCTGAGGGAATGGGGTGAAAGGGAAGGCCTGCCTGTTCGACCATGGAGCGTTCCGGACCCGTCTCGCTTCCGAGGAAGAGGACCTCAGGCGGTTCCGGAAGGGTTTCCTGGAGGTGACGAGCGAGAGCAAGGAGGGGGGCGGTGGGCCCTCCGGAGCCTCCGCCGGTGAGCAGCAGCCGCAACGGCATGAGGATTAGCTGCGGCTGAGTGTGATCCTGGGCTCACGGATGACGGTTTTCTGGACCTCCCGAGGGGTGCCTTCGCGCAAGATCTTCACCGAGCGCAACTCGGATCCGACCTTCAGCTGGGGAAGCAGCTCTTCGCCTGAGACGACCCGCCCCACCACGGGGCAGGTGCCGTCCAGGTGCGGAAGGGCTTCCAGGGCAATGAAAAACTCGCCACCGTTGTCCTGGGCTTCCGGGCTCAGGCCCACCATGCCGGCAGTGTCGAAGTGACGCCGGGGAGAGGGCTCTTGCTCCACACGGTACCCACAGCCTTCTCCAGCAGCCGTCTGACCAAAGTGCAGGCGCATCTGGGGAGCACCGCTGAAGAACTTCTGGCTGGTGTAAAATCCCTGCTCAGCCAACTCCAGGAGGCTTGCCACTGCGTTGGGAGCATCGGCCTCATACAGCACGACCTCCAGGCGTCCGTGCTCAGTGTCCAGGGCGATTTTGGGCAAAGTGTTCGACATGGTTGTTTCTTCAGAGGAGAGGGCGTTGCGGAGCCAGGAGTTGGGGAAAACGGTTCTTGTGTCGATCTGGAATTGCAGACCGACCCGGAATCTGCTGAAATCAGCGCACAGGTATCGGAACCTAATGACCTTACCAAACCTGTTATACAGGCTGGAAGCAGAAAATCAATCTATTGCAGGAGATTCCCATGTCAATCCTTTATGTGGACCACAACCTGGAACGCATGCAGGCCCTCAAGGAAAAACTGGAAGGGTGCTGTGAGGTGGAGTATGCGCCCAACGGCTGGGAAGGACTGGGGGCAGCGATGATGTACAAGCCGCAGCTGGTGGTCCTGAACCTGATGGCAGAGGTGATGACGGGGCTGGAGATGCTCCGCTTGCTCCGGACGGAAGACGCGCTGACCTCGCTGCCAGTGCTGGTGTTTACCGATCCGGAAAATGAGGAAGCGCACCGCTTGGCGCAGGAGCTGGGCTGCACGGCCCTGCTGGACTCTGCCGAACTCGACACCCTGGTGGGCGGAGTTCAGCAGTACCTTCCGGCACCGGCAGCAACCTGAATCACAGGGCCTTGCTCAATGGACCTCAGGTCTCGGGGCAAGGCACCCAGCAGGGTCAGGCCGAGGCCTGGTTGGCAGCCACAGTCAGGCGGGACTTGTAGCGTGCCGCAGTGCGGTGGTGGAGGATGCCCTTGGTGACCATCTTGTCGATCACCTTGTGCGTTTGGGGCAGCTCGCTCTGAATCTGCTCAGCGGCTCCGTTGTCCATGGTGCTCCGGAACTTCTTGAGGGAGGTGCGCAGGGTCGAGCGCAGGGAGCGGTTCCGGGCGGTGCGCTTGGCCGTTTGGCGGATGCGCTTTTTTGCTGACTTATGATGGGCCATGCGTCTCTTTTTCTCAGGTTAGAACGCGTTGACGATGTGCTCCAGAACCGGTTGGGGCTCTGTGAGCTGCACAGAAATAACATCAAACCGGGGCTGACGGTGGGTCAGGCCCTGTTGATCAAGGTACAGCAGCCCCAGTTGACGGAGCTTGCGGATCTTGCGGGGGTTCACCGAAAGCGACGGGTGAACCTGACTGCCGGAGCGGGTCTTCACTTCACAGAAGACGAGATACTCGCCTGCTTCCGCGACGATGTCAATCTCTCCCAGCCGGCACCGAAAGTTTCGGGCGCGGATGCGGTACCCCTGCTGCTGCAGAAACGCGGCAGCGTAGTCCTCTCCTGCTTTTCCCAGACGCTGACGCGCTTCGGTCATAGCAGACTCAGTTGCTCCGGTCGCGGGCGACTCCGGAAGGTCTTCCGATGAATCGGGCTCAGGCCATGGGCCTGAATGGCCTGTCGGTGCTCACGGGTCGGGTACCCGAGGTGTCGGTCAAAGCCCCACTGCGGGTAACGGCGGGCGTAAACGCGCATCAGCCGGTCGTGCACCACCTTGGCCAGAATGGAAGCGGCCGCAATGCTGAGGGAGCGGGCATCTCCCTTGACCACCGTCTCGCCCGGAAGCTCAGTGGGCGGGTACCGGTTGCCGTCAATCAAGGCGTAGTCCGGACGAGGCGTGAGCCCATCGAGGCTGGCGGCCATGGCCTGCAGCGTGGCTGCAAGGATGTTGCTCTCATCAATGGCCTGCGCGGAGACCACGATGATCTTGTGTCCCTGAGCTTCCTTCCGGATGATGGAAAACAACCGCTCCCGTTCTTCCGGGGTCAGCTGCTTGGAGTCGTTCAGGGGGTGCGTGAGGTCCCACTGAGAACCGAGCACCACGGCGCTGACGACCAACGGTCCTGCCAGGGGTCCGCGTCCGGCCTCATCGACCCCCGCAACCTGAAGGAAGCCCCGCTGCTGAGCCTGGGCCTCCAGTTCCAGCGTGGGCTTACTTGCCAGCTTGGGCAAGGCGCGCGATGCGGCTGTTCATGCGCTCCTTGATGCGAGCCGCCTTGCCCTTGCGATCGCGCAGGTAGTACAGCTTGGCCCGGCGGACCCGGCCTTCGCGCATCACCACGATGCTTTCAATGCGCGGAGAGTGCAGCGGGAAGATCCGTTCCACTCCGTAACCCTGGGTGACCTTGCGGACGGTGAAGGTGGCCTTGGCGTTGTTCGGACCGCAGTGCCGACCGATGACAATGCCCTCGTAGGCCTGGATGCGCTCTTTGTTTCCCTCGGTCACGCGATAATTGACGCGCACGGTGCAGCCCACCCGGAAGTCCGGAAGGTTGTCGCGAAGCTGGGATTGCTCCACAATTTCCATCAACGTAGCCATTTTCGTTTTCAGCTAGGGTTTGAGTAGATCCGGGCGTCGCTGCGCGGTACGTTGCTTCGCCTGATCTCGCCGCCATGCGGCGATGCGTTGGTGATTGCCTGAAAGCAGCACTTCTGGAACCTTCAGGCCTCGAAATTCGGGGGGACGCGTGTATTGAGGAAACTCAAGCAACGCCTCCGAAAAGGATTCTTGTACGCTGGAGTCGGCATTTCCCAACACCCCGGGAACCAACCGCCCCACTGCCTCCAGGAGGGTCAGGGCAATGACTTCTCCACCCAGGCAGATGAAGTCGCCTCCTGAAATTTCTTCATCCACAAAGGTCCGGATCCGCTCATCGAATCCCTCGTACCGTCCGCAGATGAGGACCAGCGTTTCGTCGCGCTGACTCAACTCCCGGGCCTTGGCCTGGTGAAAGGGCTCGCCCTGAGGAGTCAGCAAAATCTTGTGAACCGCACGTCCGTGCTGGGCGTTGCGCTCTTCGCAGTCCTGAAGCGCCTCCCAGATGGGCTCGGTCCGCAGCACCATTCCGGGGCCGCCCCCGTAGGGCTCGTCATCCACCTGCTGGTGCTTGCCCCGTCCAAAACGTCGGAAGGGGTTGAGCGTCACCTCCAGGTGCTCGTTCGCCAGGGCCCGACTCAGCAATCCTTCCTGAAGAAAGGGCTGAAAGAACTCCGGAAACAGGGTCAGGACTTCAAACCGCAGCATCAGGTGTCCTCTTCCCCCAGCAGGCCGGGGATGGGGTCAATGACGACACGGCGTTCGTGAACATTGACCTCCTTGACGATTTCCGGAATGGCCGGGACCAGGAATTCGCCGGTTTCGGTCTGGACCTCATACACGTCGTTGGCGCCGGTTTCGAGGATGCCCTTGAGGACCCCGAGCTTGGCACCCGTGAGGTCGAAGACGTCACAGCCGTAGAGCTGATACTGGAAGAATTCCCCTTCTGCCAGCGGCTTGAGGGCGTCATCTGGAATCAGCAACCGGGCCCGTTTGAAGGACTCGGCGGCGGTGCGGTCTTCCAGGCCTTGCAGCGCGAGCAACCAGTGGTGGTGCCGCCACACAAAGCTTTCGATCTCATGGTAGTGAAGGGTCTCCTCCTTTTCGAGGAAGACGCCTTCCAGATCAAGGTAGTACTCCGGATCGTCTGTGAGAGGAGCCACCTTCAGTTCCCCCCGGAGCCCATGGGCGCCGATGACGGTTCCGAGCCAGGTCAGCTCGTCATAATCCCGCAGGCGTTCCGGCACCGGAGGTCAGCCCTGCTCAGCCTGCTTCATGAGGCGCTGAACCCGGTCCGTCGGCTGTGCGCCCACGGAGACCCAGTACTTGGCGCGCTCCATGTCGATGTCAAAGCGGTTCTCGTCCACCATCGGGTTGTAGAAGCCAATGCGCTCAATGAAGCGGCCTTCACGCTTGTTGCGCGAGTCGATCACCACAATGCGGTAGTAGGGGCGTTTTTTGGCTCCGCCCCGAGCCAGTCGGATTTTGACCATTTAACTCAGTCAGGTAACAAGGGTTGAGACTTCCAGGAAGCCGTTGCATGCGCCCTTAGCGGGGCATCATGTTCTGCATCATCCGCATCGCCTTGCCGGGATCGGACGTACGGGAAAGCTTGGACATCATCTTGCGCATCTGCGCAAACTGCTTGAGCAGGCGGTTGATCTCACTCACCTGCACCCCGCTTCCCTTGGCAATGCGCGCCCGTCGGGAGCCGTTGATGATGTTCGGGTGCTGACGCTCCTTCATGGTCATGGAGGAGATGATGGCCTCAATCCGGACCAGTTGCTTGTCGTCGACATTCGCATTCTTCAGAGCGCCGGCGTTCATGCCGGGGAGCATGCCCAGGAGGTCCTTGATCGACCCCATCTTCCGCATCGTCCGCAGCTGATCCCGGAAGTCGTCTAGCGAAAACTCATTCTTCTTGAGCTTCTGCTGAACCTGCAGCGCCGATTTTTCGTCATAGGCCGTCCCGACTTTCTCAATCAGCGAAAGCATGTCGCCCATGCCAAGGATGCGGGAGGCAATCCGTCCGGGGTGGAAGGGCTCCAGCGCATCCAGCTTCTCACCCGTGGTGATGTACTTGATGGGCTTTTGCGTGATCGCCCGGATGGACAGCGCGGCCCCGCCTCGGGCGTCTCCGTCCATCTTGGTCAGCACAATGCCCGAGACATTGAGCCGCTCGTCAAACCCGCGGGCCACGTTCACGGCTTCCTGACCGGTCATCGCGTCAGCGACAAAGAGGATCTCCTGAGGCTTCACGGCGGCTTTGACCCGCTCCAGCTCGGCCATCAGGGCTTCGTCGATCTGCAGGCGTCCGGCGGTGTCAATGAGGACCACGTTCGCGCCCTGCGCCTGCGCCTCCGCAAGGCCGGACCGGACAATGTCCACCGGGTCCATATCGGTCCGCGAAGCAAAGACCGGCACCTGAAGCGTCCGGGCCAGCACATGCAGCTGCTCAATGGCCGCAGGCCGGTAGATGTCAGCCGGGATCAGGTACGGCTTGCGTCCCTGAGACTGCGCCAGCTTGGCCAGCTTCCCCGTGGTGGTGGTCTTTCCGGAGCCCTGCAGGCCCACCATCATCGTCAGGAGGAGGTCGTGCTCCTTGAAGTCGAGCCCCACGCCTTCGCCGCCCATCATGTCCGTCAGTTCTTCGTTGACGATCTTGATGAACTGCTGTCCGGGGCTGAGGCTGCCTTGCACCTCTTCGCCAATGGCCCGGGACTGAACGGAGCGCAGAAACGCCTTCACCACCCGGAAGTTGACGTCGGCTTCCAGCAGCGCCATTTTGACTTCATTGAGGGTGCCCTTGATGTTGTCTTCCGTCAACCGACCCTGCCCCCGAACCTTGCGGAGTGAGCCTGTTAATTTGGTGGAAAGTGTTTCAAACATCGTCTTTAGCGTCCCCTAGTGGAGTCAAACTGACTATTAACTAGGATTTGAGGCGATCTGTCAAGGTTTTTCAGGAAACGCTCAGGGGAGGAGCCGTTGCCTGGAGGCGGACGGCACAAAACTTAAACTCCGGGATCTTTCCAAAGGGGTCGAGCGCATCGGTGGTCAGGAGGTTGGCGGCCGCTTCATGGTAGGAAAACGCCATGTACACGCTCCCGCGTGGGACCCCCGCATCCGGACGGACCTGCGCCGTCAATTCCCCTCGGCGAGACTGCACCCGGAGCTGCGCGTCGTCATCCGGATTCAGCTGAGCCCAGTCTTCAGGGTGGATGCTGATCACGGGAACCGGCTCCACCGCGTCCAGCACCCGCGCCCGGCGGGTCATGCTTCCGGTGTGCCAGTGCTCCAGCTGCCGTCCGGTGACAAAGACAAAGGGGTAGGTGGCATCCGGAAGCTCATGTGCGGGCGTGAAGGTCGCCGGAACAAACTGGGCGCGCTGCGAAGGTCGGGGAAAGTGCTCCTGGAAGAGGATCGGAGCCCCCGGGTCGCCTTCCTGTTCGCAGGGGTAGGTGACGCTGTGTTCGCGCTCCAGGCGTTCCCAGGTGATGCCGGCCATGCTGGGGGTGGCCTGCCGGACTTCCGCAAAGATTGCCTCGGGTCCGGAATAGTTCCACGGCAGCCCCAGGCGCTGGGCCAGTTGCTGGAGGATCCACCAGTCCTGGCGCGCCTCTCCGGGCGGATCCAGGGCCTGACGCCCAAGCTGAACCTGCCGGTTGGTGTTGGTGAAGGTTCCGGTTTTTTCCGGAAACGCCGAGGCCGGAAGCAGGACATCGGCAAAACCGGCGGTCTCGGTGGGAAAGATGTCCTGCACCACCAGGTGCTGCAGCCGGGCCAGGGCCTCACGGGTGTGGTTCAGGTTCGGGTCCGACATGGCCGGATTCTCCCCCATGATGTAAATGCCCTGAATCGTCCCCTGGTGCACCGCCTCGGTGATCTCCACCACCGTCAATCCCGGGTTCGGATCCAGCGGGGTGTTCCAGAGGGCTTCAAAGAACGCCCGGGCTTCTGGAGCATCCACGCGCTGGTAGTCCGGAAACACCATCGGGATGAGGCCCATGTCGGAGGCTCCCTGCACGTTGTTTTGGCCGCGCAGGGGGTGGAGCCCGGTTCCGGGACGTCCGATCTGGCCCGTCATCAGCGCCAGCGCAATCAGGCAGCGGGCGTTGTCGGTGCCATGCGTGTGCTGCGAGACCCCCATGCCCCAGAAGATGATGGAGCGCTCAGCGGTGGCGTAGCAGCGTGCCACCTCCCGGAGCGTCTCCGCAGGGATGCCACAGATCGGCGCCATGCGTTCCGGAGCATACGCCTCCAGGTTGGCGCGGAAGGCCTCAAAGTTTTCGGTACGCTCGGCGATGAAGGCTTCATCGCACCAGCCCTCGGACACAATGACATGCATCAGGGCATTGAACAGCGCCACATCCGTTCCGGGATGAAAGTGCAGGCCATGGGTGGCATGCCGGGCCAGCTCGGTTCGACGCGGGTCAATCATCACCAGCGTCTTCCCGGCCTTGGCGGCATTCTTGAAGAAGGTCGCCGCAACTGGGTGGTTCGCCGTGGTGTTGGAGCCCACCACCACAATGACCTCAGCGTCTTCTGCGTCGGTGAACGGATTGGAAACGGCGCCGGAGCCGATTCCTTCCAACAGGGCGGCCACCGAAGAGGCATGACACAACCGGGTGCAGTGATCCACGTTGTTGCTGCCAAATCCGGTCCGGATCAGCTTCTGGACGAGGTAGGCCTCCTCGTTGCTGCCCTTGGCACACCCGAAGCCGGCCAGGGCCTGAGGTCCATTTTGTGCCCGAATCGTCCGGAAGCCTGCCGCTGCTCGGTCAAGGGCTTCTTCCCACGAAGCCTCCCGGAAGACCTTCGGGAAGTCTTCAGGAGCCAGCAGGTCCGGAGTCTTCGGGACGCCGTCGCGCCGGATGAGGGGCCGGGTCAGGCGATCCGGGTGGTGAACGTAGTCGAAGCCGTACCGTCCCTTGACACACAGGCGCCCCTGGTTGGCGGGTCCGGGACGTCCGGACACCTGCAGGATGCGGTTGTTCGTGACCTGGTACTCGAGCTGGCAGCCCACGCCGCAGTAGGGGCACACGGAAGGAACCCGCTTCTCCGGAACCTCCAGCCCCACCTGCTGGGCAGGCATCAGGGCGCCGGTGGGGCAGGCCTGCACGCACTCGCCACAGGCCACGCACGAGCTGCTCCCCAGCGGGTCACCGAGGTCAAAGACGATGGACGCCTGAGCGCCCCGGAAGGCAAAACCGATGACGTCGTTGACCTGCTCCTCACGGCAGGCCCGGACGCAGCGTCCGCATTGAATGCAGGCGTCCAGCTGCACCGCAATCGCCGGGTGCGAGGCATCCGCCTGCGGCTGGTCACGTTCCGGAAAGCGGGAAGTCGCGACCTCCAGGCGTTCACACCAGGTGTCCAGCTCCGAGTGCCGGGTGTAGGGCGAAGGCCCCTGCTGGGGCATGTCCGCCAGCAGCAACTCGAGGACCAGTTTCTGCGAATGCCGGGCGCGCTCGTTTTGGCTCCAGACCTTCATGCCGGGGGTGGGGGTGCGCAGGCACGAAGGCGCTAACGCGCGCTCGCCTTCGATTTCCACAACACAGGCCCGGCAGTTTCCATCCGGACGGTACCCCGGGTGGTAGCAGAGGAAGGGGATCTCGACCTGAACCCGCTGGGCCACCTGCAGGATCGTCTCGCCCGGATGTGCTTCCACGGGCAGGCCATTCAGCTCAAAGGCAATGGGCTCATTCATGACTGGACTTCCTCGGGAAAGTACTTCAGCACGCACCGGATGGGGTTCGGAGCCGCCTGACCGAGCCCGCAGATGGAGGCGTCTTCCATCACCTGTGCCAACTCTTCGAGCAGCGGGCGGTCCCAGGTGGGAGCCTGCATCAGCGCAACGGCCTTGCTGGTGCCCACGCGGCAGGGCGTGCACTGGCCACAGGATTCGTGGTGAAAGAACCGGAGGGCGTTGAGCGCCAGGTCGCGGGCCCGGTCCTGCCGGGAAAAGACCACCACGGCCGCTGAGCCAATGAAGCAGCCGTGCGCCTGCAGGGTCCCGAAGTCGAGCGGCACCTGAGCCAGGGACGCGGGGAGGAGGCCTCCCGACGCGCCTCCGGGGAAGTAGCCATAGAGCTCGTGTCCGGGCGCCATGCCGCCGCCGTATTCATCGAGCAATTCCTGGAGGGTGATGCCTGCAGGCGCGAGGTAGACACCGGGGCGAGCGACCCGCCCACTGAGCGAGAAGGCCCGCAGGCCCTGACGTCCGTGCCGACCCGCCTGTGGGAACGCCGAGCCGTCTGGCGCGAGCAACGGGGGCACCCAGTGCAGGGTCTCGAGGTTGTGCTCCAGCGTGGGACGTCCAAACAGCCCCACTTCCGCAACGTAGGGGGGACGCTGTCGTGGCAGGCCCCGTTTGCCTTCGAGCGACTCAATCAGCGCCGACTCCTCGCCACAGACGTAAGCCCCTGCGCCTCGGCGGAGGTGGAGCTTCGGGAGCGGTCCTGGCGGGTGGGCCTCCAGCGCACGAAGCTCGCGTTGCAGCAGCGTGTGGCACGCCGCGTATTCGTCCCGGAGGTACAGGTAGGCGGCATCGATGCCCACCGCCCAGCAGGCGATCAGGACGCCTTCCAGAAATTGATGCGGCTGCGTCTCCAGGCAGTAGCGGTCCTTGAAGGTGCCGGGCTCGCCTTCGTCAATGTTGACGGCCAGCAGCCGAGGGCCAGGTTGGTCCCGGACGATGCGCCACTTGCGTCCCGTTGGAAACCCGGCCCCGCCGAGTCCCCGCAGGCCGGAAGCCTCCAGCGCCTCCAGGACCGATTCCACGCTGCGGGCGCCGGAAAGGCAGTCTCGGTACACCTGGTACCCTCCGGAGGCCTGGTACTGCTCCAGCGTTGGCGCCTCCGGAAGCACCGGAGTCACCTGACCGGACTGCACCACGGCAGCGACTCCTTCCGGAGTGGCCTGCTCCACAGGGTTCTTGCCCACGACGGCCACCGGAGCCCTGGCGCAGCGTCCCACGCACGGAACCCGCTGGATCCGGACGTTGGGGCCCAGGCGGGCTTCGAGGCTGGAGGCCAGGGCCTCGGCCCCGAACAGCGAGCAGGTCAGGGAGTCGCACACCCGAACCGTCAGGGGCGCCGGAGCAGGCTCGCCTTCCTTGACGACGTCAAAGTGGTGGTAGAAGGTGGCGACCTCATAGACCTCCGCTGGTGCGAGCCGGAACTCTTCAGCAAGCGCGACCAGGTGCGGCGCCGAGAGGTACCCCTGGGCATCCTGCAGGAGGTGAAGGGCTTCCAGAAGCTGATCCCGCTCTCGAGGAAGCGCCCCAAGCCACTCCTGGACCTGAGCCTGGGCCTGGGGGTCGACGACGCGACCCCGCCGGCGCTTCCGGCGTTTGCGAGGCGGTTCAGAGGAAACAGGCTGCTGCATGGGACAGGTCGGGTCAGGGGCCGCTTTTTCGGGCCAGGGTGCCTCGAGCCGGGTCGTATCCCCAGATCGCAAGCGTCATGAAGAGGGCTCCGGAGGCCAGCACATAGAGCAAGGACTCCAGGTTGAGTTGCCCATAGAGCGCAAAGCGAATCAGCTCCACGGCATGGGTGAACGGATTGTAGGCCGCGATGTCTCGAAGAACAAGGCTGGATTCCTCCAAACGCCACAGCGGGTAGAGGGCCGAGGACGCAAAGAACATGGGGAAGATGACGAAGTTCATCACGCCAGCGAAGTTTTCCAGCTGCTTGATCATCGACGAAATGAACAGCCCGAGCGCTCCAAGCATCAGGCCGCTGAGGAGCAGAGCCGGAATGAGGAAGAGGTAGCCCGCCCAGGGGGCTTCCACCTCCCAGAACCACGCGATGAGGAGGTACACGAAGGCCTGGAGGATGGAGATCAGCGACCCTGCGCAGAGCTTGCTGGTCAGCAAAAACCAGCGGGGGAGGGGGCTGATCAGGAGCGTTTTCATGCTCCCCATCTCCCGGTCGTACACCATGGAAAGCGAGGTCTGCATGCCGTTGAAGAGGAGGATCATCCCAAGCAACCCGGGGGTGATGTACACCTCATACAGCACATACGTCTCATAAGGGGGGAGGATGGAGATGCCCAGGGTGGACCGGAAGCCGGCGGCAAAGATGAAGAGCCAGACCAGCGGGCGGACGAGGGCGGCAAAGAACCGACCCTGTTGCTGCAGGAAGCGCAGGGCCTCCCGTCCCATGATGCCCTGAAAGCAGCGGACGTACTGAATCAGACTCATGAGGGGCTCCGTTGAGGCGTCATTCCGGTCAGCTGCTGAAAGGCGTCCCGGATGGTGTCGGTTTGGGTGGTGGCGAGCACCTCGGGCACGGGCCCAAAGGCGTGGCGCTGGCCCTGATGCAGCACGAGCACCTGGTCGTCATCGGCCACCTCGTCAATCAGGTGGGTCGCCCAGAGCAGGGTCAGCTGCTCGTCTCGGCAGAGGGTCCGGGCGTGGTCGAGGATCGCCTGACGGCTGGCCAGGTCCAGGCCGACGGTGGGCTCATCAAGCAGCAGCAGCCTGGGGCGGTGCAGGAGGGACCGGGCGATCTCCACGCGCCGGAGCTGTCCGCCACTGAGCTTGCGGACCTTGTCGTGGCGTCGGTCGGCCAGGCCGATCCGTTCCAGCTCCTGCGAGATGCGCTCCTGGGCCTCTGAGCGCTTCATGCCGTGCAGAGCGGTGAAGTACAGCAGGTTCTGCTGGATCGTCAGGTCCATGTCCAGGGTCCGTTGCTGAAACACGACGCCAAGGCGCTTGAGGGCTTCTGCCGAGGCGCGGCGGACGTCGTGCCCAAAGATCCGGACCTGTCCGGACTGGGTGTTGTAGAGGTGCGTGATCAGAGAAAACAGGGTGGTCTTGCCCGCTCCGTTTTGTCCGAGCAAGACGGCGAAGCGTCCGGGCTCCAGCGCAAAGGAAACGGAGTCGAGGGCCACACGGGTGCCGTAGCGAAACGACAGGGCGTCAACTTCCAGGGCAGGGGATTCAGGCATCAGATGGTTGGGTTCCGGGAGTCGTGGATTACAATTTGATAAGTCCCTCTGCTTTCACCTTTCAGCAGAGGTGTGAAGATGTCAAGAATCCTGGTGAAAGACAAGGGCTCCTGTGGGACTGCGGCAATTCGGCCTCAGCGCTGCGCCTGCCCTTTCTCAATGGAGTCGATTGGATGGAAGTCATGGAGTTTTCAGCATTCTGGAGTGCGTGGTGGCCGGCGCTTCCGGTGGTGGTGGCCGCGGTCACGCTGCTTTGGTTGGCGAGCCTGCCCATCCGGAACGTGAGCATCATCGACAGCTTCTGGGGCATGGGCTTTGTCCTGGCCGCCGTGGTGTACTGGGCGACCACGTCCGGAGACGCCCCGCGGCGCTTCCTCATCCTGGCGCTGGTGACGATCTGGGGGCTCCGGCTTTCGCTGTACATCTACTGGCGCAACGCTGGCCACGGGGAGGACTTCCGGTATGCGAAATTCCGGGAGGACTTTGGTCCCGGATACTGGTGGTACAGCTTCTTCTCGGTGTTCCTGCTCCAGGGGGTGCTGGTGTGGCTGATTTCGCCGCCGATCCTCGGGGCGATGCTCACCGCCAGTGTTCCGGAGACGGCGGCACTGGGGGGCTGGGACTACCTGGGGGTGGCCGTGTGGCTGGTTGGGTTTGCCTTTGAAGCCGGAGGCGACTATCAGATGGCGCGCTTCAAGGCCAATCCGGCCAACAGGGGGAAGGTCTGCGCCGTTGGATTCTGGCGGTACACGCGGCACCCCAACTACTTTGGCGACTCGGCAATGTGGGTGGGGTACAGCCTGATCTGCTTTGGCGGCGGACTGTTCTGGCCCGCCTATGGAGCCGTGGTGATGATTGCCCTCATCATCCGCGTGTCCGGAGTCTTTCTGCTGGAGCAAACGCTGGTGGACACGAAGCCTCAGTACCGGGATTATGTGGCCACCACCTCCGCCTTCCTGCCCTGGTTTCCGAAAAAATCCACGGGCTCCTGAGCCGGCCAGCACGGGGGAAGCGCCCACCGGGCTCCTGCTGGAGGAGGAGCCCTCCGGGTGCCCGGTTCGCGCACCCGGGCAAACCTGAGGCGGGACGAGGCCGGGTCAAATTTCTGGGGAATGCCTTGAGTTTATGGAGATCCTTGCGAAACTGATCTGTTTTGGTGATGAATGATCCCCCTGAAATTGACTCGCTCTCATGATTGAATACGACCCCTCCAACCGCTTTCAGGTCATCTTTTCCATCCACGGGACGGTGATGCCCTCGGTGCTCGCCTATGTGGCCACGCTGTCCGTTTGGACCATCAGCCTGATGCTCATTTATGATCACTTCGGCACCTTCGGTTTTGAGATTGGACCGCAGGCTCACGCGACCGTTGGGGTGGCGCTGGGCTTGATGCTGGTGTTCCGGACCAACACGTCCTACGACCGCTTCTGGGAGGGACGCAAGCAGCTCGGGAGCCTGGGCATTGCCGCCCGGAATCTGGCGATCAAGGCCAACGCCGTCATCCCCGGAAGTGAAGCGGGCATCCGGGCTGACATTGCCGCGCTGCTCAATACCTTCGTGATGGATGTCAAGGACCACCTTCGTGAGGAGGAAGACCCACAGAAGGCGCCTCTGACAGGTGAGCTGCAGCAGCTGGTGGCTCAGCACCGCAACCCCATCAACGGGGTCCTCTGTACCCTCAGCGACAAGCTGCACGACTGCATTGCCCGGAAGTGGATGCACCCACCGGAAATGGGAAGCTTCAACGCGTCCCTTGACGAGCTGCAGGGGGTGTTGCGGGCGCTGGACCGGATTCGCTTCACGCCGATGCCGTTTGCCTACGTCAATCAGCTCAAGGTGTTCATGCTGATCTACTTCCTGACGCTGCCGTTTGTGCTGATTCCGTCCTTTGGTTGGGGAACCGTGTTTGCGATGATCTTTACGATGTACGCGATGGTCGGCATTGAGGAAATTGGCATTGAGATCGAGGATCCGTTTGGCGACGATCCCAACGACCTGCCGATTGTGAAGATCTGCAACGGCATCAAGCAGGACGTGGACGATTGCCTGCTCCGGGCCAAGCAGGGCGCTTGGGAGGCCGGAGAGTCGGCCTCCACCGTCTTGGTGAAGCCTCAGCCCCTCAAGCCCGGACTCGCTGGCGACTGCCCCTGACCCTCAGGCCAAGACGAGCGCGTTGGCTCCCCTTCCTGCGAACGCGCGGCCTGCCCGTTTCCCCCTTCCTTCCGTTTTCAAAAACTTCAAAGACGCCCTCAGGCCGCTTGCGAGGTGGCCAGGGGGGCTTCCGGAGAAGCCTTCAGGAACTCCAGGACCATGGCTGCTGTCCACGTGAAGCGCGTCCCGCCGCACGGGGCGCCGTCGAGGGGGTCGTAGTACTCCGCAAAGCCACTGTTCCGGATGAGGGCAAGGCTGTCTTGCACCACCTGCTGCGCCTCTGCAGTGAAGCCATGCCGCGCCAGGCCATCCCAGACCATGTAGTTCATGATCAGCCAGACCGGCCCCCGCCAGTAACGTCGGGCATCAAAGCGCGCGTCAGCCGGATCGTGGCTGGGGACCCCGAACTGCACCTGCTTCCGGAGGTGAGCCACCCGTGCCGCCATGGCCTGCTGCTGCTCCGGACTCCCGACGCCGGCAAAGAGCGGCAGCACGCCTGCAATCGAGAAGGACTCAATGAGCTGGTTCCGGCAGCGGTCGTAAGGCTGGTACTGCCCCTGCTCGGCGTTCCAGAGCGAGGCAAAGGCCTGCTGCGTCCGATCCATGCGAGCGTGGAGGGTCGCGGCCAGTTCGGCTTGCCCCAGGCGCTCTGCCAGCCAGGCAAGGTCCATCTCGGAGCGCAGCAGAATGGCATTGAAGCCCGGATCAACCACCCGGAAGGGTGAGGCCTCATGGAGGCGCGTGTTGTCCCAGCCCAGGTTCCGGAAGTGCTGCACGAGCCAGAGGAAGCGATCGTACTCCTGTTGGGTGGGACGTTCGGCGGCATTGACGTGCTGGGTGTCTCGTCGGACGTAAGGCTGAATGCCCTCGGTCGGCACCTGCCGGAAGGCGTCGTCCCAGTCCACCGAGTTGTCGCGTCCGGCCTCCCACGGGTGCAGGAGGGCGACGAGTCCGGTGTGTTGCGGGTCGCGGCAGGAGAAGAACCACTGGTGCCACCTGGCGGCTTTGGGGAGCAACGCCCGGACCTGCTGTTCGGCCAACTCGCGGTTCTGAGCCTGTTCAAACAGGCGGCGCAGCACGAATCCCAGCACCGGCGGCTGCGTGATGCCAGAGGTGGGGGTGGGGCGTTGGGTGTCCCAGACCTGAGGGCCCGGGAAGTAGCCGTCGTCTTCCTGGTGAAAGATGATGTGCGGCACCATGCCGTCGGGCCACTGGTGTTCCAGCAGCGTGGCAATCTCGAGCCAGGCCCGGGCCTCATCCAGGTGACGCTGTCCGAGCGCCGTCAGGCAGGAGTCCCAGTTCCACTGAAAGGGGTAGAGGCCCTTGGTGGGCACGGTGTAGGTTCCGCGGTCGTTCTCCTGCAGGATTTCACAGGCGGCGGTGTAGAGAGCAGATGGGGGCATTCGTTGTCATCCCTTGACGCTTCCGGCGGTGAGTCCGGAAACGAGGTACTTTTCAAACCAGAAAAACAGCACCATCACCGGAACGGTCACCATGACGGCGCCGGCCATGAGGTACTGACGGGGAACCTCGGAACTGTTGAGCGACACCATGCCCCGTGGGAGCGTGAAGATGCTGGGGTCGTCCAGGAACATGAAGGCGAAGAGGAACTCGTTCCAGGCAATCATGAAAACATACAGGCCCACCGAGGCAATGGCGGGCAGGCTCAGGGGCAGGGTGATGCGCCAGATGACGCCGAGGCGGCTGCAGCCGTCCATCAGTCCCGCTTCCTCCAGCTCGGCAGGCAGGTTGGTGAAGTAGCCCTTGAGCATGTACAGCGCCACCGGAAGCGTGGAGGCCGGGTAGACGATCAGCAGCCCCACCAGGCTGTCACGGAGTCCGAGCTGGCTGAAGACGCTGTACAGCGGAATCACCAGGACAATGGCGGGAAACATGTAGATCAGCAAGATGGATCGTGCCATCCAGGCCCGTCCGGGAAAGCGCAGCCGCGCCACGGCATAGGCCCCGAGGATGGAGAGCGTGAGGGTGATCACCACGGTGGTCAGCGACACAAAGGTGCTGATCCAGACAAACTGCCTGAACTTGAACGTGGTCCAGACTTCGGAATACGCCCGGAAGAGCTCCCCCCATCCGGCTTCCAGGCTCAGGCTGAGGTCGATCGGGTTGGCCAGCAGGCTCATCTGCGACTTCAGGCTGGTCACAACCATGAAGTAGAAGGGAAAGGCGACAATCGTGGTGAAGAAGAGCAGCCCCACTGCCCGGAGGGTGCGGATGAGCAGGGTTTCCAGCAGGTTCCGGTCCAGCACCTGAAGCGGAAGCCCCCGGAGCCCAAGCCGGGCCATCAGCGCAGCGGTTCCCGGAACCAGCAGGGTGCCGAGTCCGAGCCACAGCGGTTGCTGCTCCGGAGAGAAGGCCCAGGGCACAAAACCCGTCAGGATCAGGAACAGCCCGGCGCCGGCGAGCCAGGCGGGCAGAAGCCCCTGAGGCCACGGAACCGAGACGCCTCGGAAGACGCTCAGGGCTCCGGCAAAGCCTCCGGCCAAGGCGGCGGCGGTGAGGGGCAGCGGCACCGAGTCCATGCCACTGAAGAGCGCGGCAAGCCCCCAGATCAGGGCCGCAATGCTGGCAGCAAAGCCTCCCATGAGGCCACCGAGGGCCGGGACCCAGCGGGCTTCACGCATGGTCGTCTCCCTGAGGCGCATAACGGAAGTAGACGAGCAGAAAGAGCGCGAGCACGGCAAAGATGACCACCGAGACAGCGGATCCTGCCCCGAGGTTCGCCAGGGCAAAGCCCTGCTCATAGACATTCACGGTCAGGGTCCGGGTGCCCGCATTTCCGCCGGTGAGCAGGAAGATGTCGTCAAACTTGTTGAAGGTCCAGATGAACCGCAGCAGGAACATCACCGAGAGGATGCCCACCAGTTGCGGGAGCGTGATGTAGTAAAACTGCTGAAGGGGCGATGCGCCATCCACTCGGGCGGCCTCGTACATCTCCTGAGGAATGGCCTGAAAGCGTGCGAGAATGAAGAGAAAGGCCAGGGGAAAGTAGCGCCAGGATTCAAAGACAATGACGGTCGTCAGCGCCACCGGAAAGTCCAGGGACAGGCCCAGGAGGTCCACCTGGGCCACACGCTGGCCAAAGAGGTTCAGGGGCTCCGAGAGCAGACCGAGCTTCAGGCCCAGGGCATTCAGGGTTCCGGAGAAGGGGTTGAGCAGGAACACCCAGGCGAAGGAAACGGCAATCACCGGAGACACATACGGAAAGAGGAACAGGCCCCGCAGGAAGCCCCGGCCCCTGAAGTTCTGGTGCATCAGCTGGGCGGCAAACAGCCCAAGGAAGAGGGATCCGAGGGTTCCGAAGAGGGTGTAGAGAAAGGTCACCCGGAGGACTGGCCAGAAGTCCGGGTCGTTGAAAATCCGGCGGTAGTTGTCCAGGGTGAAGGTGAAGCTGGTGAGGATGTTTTCCGCGTCTCCCTGGAGCTGAACCGGCGTCTCCGTCGGCTCGATCCCCGCATCCAGGTAGGAGGCATCGGCCACAAAGCGGAGCGTCAGGCGTTCCCGGAAACCCGGCTCCCAGTCTCCGAGATCGCAGGTCAGGTTCGGGCCCTCGACCGAGCAGCGGGCGTCCAGGTTCTGAGGCGTCAGGCCGGCCGGAAGCTGATCGTGAAGGCGGACTCCGGCAATGGCCTTGGTGGGGTTGGAGCCCCGGAGGTTGTAGCGCAGCACCAGCTCCTCTCCGGGCTGCTGCGGACGCTTGCGGATCTGCTCCCGGGCGACAGGCTCCGGAGGCCGGAGGTCGCCCAACTCCACGGGCTTGAAGCTGATCCAGAAGTTGGCCAGCACCGGCACCACCACAATGGAGAGCACGATCAGCAGCGTGGGCAGCAGCAACGCCAGGGCCAGTCGGGCTTCCCGGCGTGCCAGGGGAGAGAGGTGTCGCATGAAACCGTTGAGGGAGGGCGGGCCCTCCCTGCTTGTGAAGGGTTAGAGGCGCTCGAGGTCCTGACGGATCAGGGCCACGGTGGCCTGAGCGTCGCGCTCGCCATCAATGAACTCCCGGACCCGCCGGTTGATCACCTGGCTGTTGATGACCTTGGAGGCGGCGGAGAGCTGCCCTTCCTTGACGCCCCAGCGAGACGCGGTCTCCAGTCCAGCGACAATGCTGTTGATGACGGTCGTTGGGTAGAGGTCCTGCAGCGGCGCCTTGCGGTCCACGCCCACGGGCAGCTCGGCCCACCCCCGGACAAACTTGTTGGGATCTTCCGGGGTGCCTCGGCGGACCGGGAACTTCCCTTCCGGAGCAATGGCGAGGGTGTTCATGTAGCCCTCATCCATGCAGTACTTGACGAAGGCCATGGCCTTTTCGGTGTCGGCATCCGAGGTGATGCCGAAGTAGCGCATGTCGGCCCAGGCGGCTCCTTCCGGATTGCTGGGGCCAGCAAAGGTGGTGACCACGCCGGTCTTCTGAGCGAGCTCACGGGTGGTGGGGTCGCTGTTGATGGTCGGTGGTGCCGAGTCCCGGAGGCCGGCCAGCTCGTCGAGAATGAAGGGGGACCAGATGATCATGGCCGCTTTGCCGGCGAAGTAGAGCTCGCGGGACTGCTGCCAGTAGAGGTCACCCGCGGGGCTGGCATCGGCAAGCACCTTGTAGAACTCAAGGGCCTCGACCATCTTCTGGTCGTCAATGCGGATGTTGCCATTCGCATCCACCGGATGGATGCCGTTGGCGAGCAGAACGTGTTCCAGCACCTGGCTCATGAAGTTCTCATCCACCTTGGTCGCTGCCACAAAGCCGTACATGTTCGGCGGCTCATGCAGCTTCTGGATGGCGGCTTCAATGGCGGCATACGTGGTCGGGGGCTGCAGGCCGTTGCGCTCAAAGAGGTCCTGGCGGTAGACGATCATCTGGGTCCAGCCATCGACCGGCACCGCGGCATAGCCACCTCCGAAAGACGCCATGCCCAGCGCGCCTGGCGCAAAGGTCTGCTTCTTGAGGTCGTAGACGACATCGGTTGCCGCTTCTCCGTCCAGAATGCCCGCTTCTGCCCAGGGCAGGACGTACTGCAGCGTGTGGTAGATCACATCCGGAAGGTCTCCAGCGGCAAAGGCGGCAGTGGTTCGGGTGCCCAGGTCCTTCTCCGTGATCGGAATCACCTCGACCTCAATGCCGGTTTTGCTCTTGAAGCTCTCGGCCATGGCCTCCTGACGGGCGAGGCGTTCGGGTTGCTCTTCCGTGGTCCAGAAACGAATGTCTGCCGCCTGAGCAGACACGGCAGACAGAGCCGCAAGGGCTCCGGCGAGCATCCAGTGCTGTAGTGATTTCATTGTTCTCTCCCTTTTGGAGTGAGTAGGGCTTCTTGATCAGAAGCGGGGCAAAACAAGCCTCAAGGAGCGCAACCGCTGGAAGCGCGCTGAAGCAGTTCGGCTTGCTGAAGAGACTGATGCTCTCGAGGGTTGGCGCCCCGGATCAGACTCAGCAAGGCCTGAGCAACCACCCGTCCCGACTCGTCAATCGAGCGCGTCATGGTGGTGAGTGGAGGATCAAAGAGGTCCCCAAGGGCCACACCGTCATAGCCGATGACGGAGACCTCCTGAGGCACCCGCAAGCCATGGTGCCGGGCCGCCTTGATGACCCCGAAGGCGGTGGCATCATTCACACAGACCACTGCGGTGGGACGTTCCGGCCCCTGGAACAGCTGCTGGCCCTGAGTGAAGCCACAGTGTCCGCTGAGGTCTCCTTCGCGCACCCAGTCTTCCGGAACCGGCAGACCGGCGGCATTCATGGCCTGGCGGAAGCCGATTTCCCGGAGTGCCGACGAATAGAGCAGGTCGCCGCCGGTGATCATGGCAATGCGTCGGTGTCCCAGGGCGATCAGGTGTTCGGTCGCCACCCGGAAGGCGGCTTCTCCATCGATGTCGAACCAGGCATGCTCCGCGGCCCGGGCGGTTCGTCCGTGGGCCACAAACGGGATGTGCTGCTCCAGCAACCAGTCCACGCGTGCGTCTTGCTCGCGGGTCCGGATGACCACAAATCCATCCACCTTCCGGGCTTCGACGAGGCGCTGGTACCCTGCCAACGGGTTGGGGTCGGAGAGGCTGCTGTGGATGAGCAGGTCAAATCCCTGGGGCGAAAGCGCATCAGCGAGCGCGGCGGTGAATTCGGTCAAAAAAATTCCAGACACCTCTCCCGCATCCGGAGGCAGGACCAGACCAATGGTTTCAGTCTGCCGCAGGGCCAGGCGCCGGGCGGAAGTCGACGGACGGTAGCCCAGCTGCTCCGCTGCCGCCGCAACTCGGGCCTTGGTTCGCTCGGAAATGTCCTCGTATCCGTTCAGGGCTCGGGACACCGTTGCTTTCGACAGCCCCAGGTGCAGGGCCAAATCGTTGATGCTGACGCTCTCTTTCCTCATGCCTCCTTCCCTCATGATGCGAAGTCACCCTGAACGAAACCGGTTTCGCTGTCAACACAAAAAACGAAACCGGTTTCGTAAGCCCAGAATTTTGGAGAAGCTCCAGGAGAGCGGAGAGTGGGGGGCGAGGTTGAGGGAGAGGGCTGGTTGAGGAGGAGGGGATTAGAAAAAATGGCGGTGCCCTTTTTTGTCCTTTTTTGTCCCTGCCCTCCTCAAAAATCCAGCCAGCCCTGATGAGTTCAGGGATTGTGCTTTTTGCATTTTGTCCCACCTCTCTGGGGGCGAATCAGAGAACA
>JAYOTF010000006.1:0-6898 GCA_038150265.1 Deltaproteobacteria bacterium
ACGATGGCACAAGCCCATCAGAAACCGGAAACCGTGATGCACCTGCTGAAGTAACACAAAGAGCCCCCTGGGGCTCGAGTTCAGGTCACCGCAGAGCAACGATGGCTCCCAGCGGTACCGGCGGAAGCGATTCCGGAGGCGTCTCAGACGGCTTCGGAGGGCCTCCGCAGAGGTGAACCTCTGCTCAGCGTCTCCGGACGACTGAATGCCGAGGAGCACCGGACCAACGGATGAACGCCTTTTCCTGGCAGGAGAAGGAGTGCCTCCGGAGTGTCCCAAAAATAAATTTTTCCCGATGCAAGATAGCTTCTTGGCCGAAGCTGTCTTTACTGAGTTCCGAGGGCGAATGAGGCTCAGGGAGCGGTGTGGCAACTGCTTCAGGAGACCTTGAGAAAAGCCTTAGGGACATCACTCAACATGGATGAGTTGAGAATGTTAAAGAAATCGTCGTTTGTCAACAATCTAAGGTCAGGAGGATGCGATGCGCATCAACCACAACATTACAGCATTGAATGCGCACCGATCGGTGGTGCGCAATACAGAAGCCCAGTCGAAAACACTTGAGCGACTCTCTTCTGGACTCAAGATTAACCGCGCAGCGGATAGTCCTTCACAATTAATTATTTCTGAGCGACTCCGGGCTCAGCGCGAGGGCATTAAGCAAGCCATCGACAACTCGGAGGCGGGCATTTCCCTGGTCCAAACGGCTGAGGGAGCCCTTGAGGAAGTCAACCGCGCCCTCATCGATATGAGGCAGCTCGCTGTGCATGCAGCGAACGAGGCGGTCAATGACGAGTTCATGCTGGAGGCGGATCAGCAAGAAATTGATAACGCCCTTGAGCAGATCAACCGGATCTCGAAGATCACCAACTACGGAAAGAAGTCGATTCTGGACGGCAGTATGGGGGCCAACGGGGTCACGGTTGGAGAACACCTCGAGTTCATCACAGGCACGGAGATGACGCAGACCTCTCCGGTTGGAGGGTATGAAGTCAAGATCCTCCAGGCCGCAAAGCGCAATGAGCTGACCGGCTCTGTTGCACTGACGCAGGACCTCATCGACGCTGGGGAGCAACTTCGCATTGCAGAAGGAGGCAAGACCCTGGCGTTTGAGACCACGGCGGGTGACTCCGTGGAGATGACCATGAACAAGCTGGGGAAAGCGATTCGCGACGCCGGCCTGGAACTGGAACTCGTCCGGGAGCGCCCGATGGGCGATGATCCGAATGCGCCCCAATTCATTCGGCTGCGTCATAAAAAGTACGGAAGTGACACCTCCTTTGAGGTGGCCTCTTCCACAGCAGGTCTGCTCTCTGGGCAGACGGATGTCTACGACCGGATTCAAAACGGTGAAGACGTCAAAGGAACCATCGGTGGCGAAGTGGCCATCGGGGAGGGGCAAGTCCTGACGGGGTCAAAGCCGACCAAGGTCTCCGGGTTGAAAATCCGGTACACCGGGGAGGAGGCACCGCCGGATCAGTTTGCGGGAACCGTCACGGTGTCGCAGCGCTCCCAGGACTTCCAGATTGGTCCCAATACCAATCAGACCACCCGGGTTTCCTTACAGAGTGTCCATGCCCGACGGTTAGGCAACGGAGTGGAGAATAAATCGGGGTTCTCCTCTCTGAATGAGATCGACCTGCGCTCTCACCAGAAAGCACAGGACGCGATGCGCATTATCGATCGGGCGATCGAAGAGGTGACGACCTTCCGGGGACGGCTAGGCGCCTTCCAGAAGAACACCCTGGAAAGCAACCTCAACTACTTGCGGCATGCGCATGAAGAAATCAGCAACTCTGAGTCCATCATCCGAGACGCGGACATGGCGGAAGAGATGACGAACTTCACTCGCAACCAGATCATGGTGGAATCATCCACCGCCATGCTCGCTCAGGCCAATCAGCAACCCACCGCGGTGCTGAAGCTGCTCAACGCCGCTTGAGTCCAGTTTGGGAACTCCGGCCAAGGAGTTCCCAAGCTACCAGCATCATGCTGATGCCTTCCGGAGACGGAGGCCGTCAGGATGATGTTGGCTCCTCCCTGCATGCCAAGCGAGGGAGGGGCAACGATGCGCTCCTGCTCAGCAGGATTCATCCACGCCCCGGCCAAGGGCGTTGACAACGACGCGGCTGGGGGCTGGCAGCAGCCAGTTCCCAGTACGGCGGCTTGTCGAAAACGAGGCTTCTGCTTGAAATTTCTGGAATGGAAATTTCCAGGATGAGCTAATTGGCTCCCCAGTTTATCAGCCGGGCCGGACCCATTCACTGTTGGGACGGTCACGGGAGCACTCTGAGACAGAGGATGTTTCAGAGAGGACTCGGCTCCGGATTGTTACCGGAGACGATGCCAGCGGTCCTCATGAAGAGGGAGACAGGGAATGTCGAATGCCGCTGAGCCGCATGGAGGCGGTGGAAAGACGAAAGCAACGAGGCTTTCGGTAAAGTCCATCTCCTCGGTCATGACCTCTACTGAGGTTTTGCCGATGGACAGAAGCTTTGGAGTAGCTCTGTAGGGCCTGTTCTAAACTTGATCCACTTACGCAAACTCAGGAGAACGCCATGTCCCTTCGCATCAACACCAACACTGCAGCCATCAACTCGCACCGCAACCTGGTCAACAACAATCAGGTGCAGAACAAAACATTGGAGCGCTTGTCTTCGGGACTGCGCATCAATCGTGGCGCTGATGCACCTGCTCAGTTGCAGATTTCAGAGCAGTTGCGAGCCCAGGTTGCTGGATTGCGACAAGCCATCGATAACTCGGAAATGGGTGTTTCACTAATGCAAACCGCTGAAGCTGCACTGGACGAAGTGAGCCGCTCCCTGGTCTCGGCCCGGCAGATCGCCGTGCATGCGGCCAACGAAGCCGTCAACGATCCGTTCATGCTGCAAGCCGACCAGCAGGAGATTGACAACATTCTTTCTTCGGTCAACCGGATTGCGAAGAGCACCCAGTACGGGAAGAACTACCTCCTGGACGGCAGCAAGGCCGGAAACGGAGTGGTGGTCGGTGACAACCTCGAGTTCATCGAGGGCGGAAGCCGAGCCAAGACTTCCGGACCCAACGGGTACGGCATCACGATCACTCAGGCGGCAAAGCGCAACGAGCATGCGGGCTCAGTTGCCTTGACGCAAGACCTGATCGACAAGGGCGAGCAGATCACCATCACGGAAGGGGGCCGCACCCTGAACTTCCAGACCCAAGCGGGTCGATCGGTGGAGCAAACCCTGAACGAACTCGGCGCTGCCATCAAGGACGCGAACCTCAAAATTGACCTGATTCGCCCAGATCCCGAGACCACGGACAACAACGCTCCGCAGGTCCTTCGGCTCCGACACAAGGAGTACGGCAGCGAGCCGACCTTCACGGTCGCCAGCTCCACCGCCGGCGTGCTGTCGCAGCAAGCGAATGTGTCGGACACCATCGCCAACGGCGTGGACGTGGCTGGCGAGATCAACGGCGAAGCGGCAATCGGGAAAGCTCAGGTGCTGACCGGAGGCCCTGGAGCCAACGGCATTGAGGGCATCAAGATTCGCTACACCGGTGACTCCGTTGGGCAGGTGGGAACCCTGACCTTCGCGCAAAACTCGCTGAACTTCCAGATTGGCGGCAACGCGAACCAAACGACGTCGGTTTCCATGAAGTCCATGCGGGCCTCTCAGTTGGGCAACGCGGTCACCAACGCCTCTGGCTTCCGCTCCCTCAATGAGATCGAAGTAACGGATGCGACCAAGGCCCAGGACGCCATCCGGGTCATCGACAAGGCGATCGAGGAAGTGTCGGCCACCCGCGGTGAGATGGGCGCCTTCCAGAAGAACAACCTGGAGAGCAACCTCAACTACCTGCGGATTGCTCATGAGAACGTGCAGAGTTCCGAATCGGTGATCCGCGATGCCGACATGGCCGCTGAGATGGCCTCCTTTACTCGGAACCAGATCATGGTTCAGTCCAGCATGGCGATGCTGGCCCAGGCGAATCAGAAGCAGCAGAGCATTCTGAAGCTCCTCGGCTAAGCCCAACCCAGGCGGCGCTTCGGCGCCGCTTGCCCGGAACGTTGGCGTTGGACGGCTTGAGAAAGCCGCCCAGCGACACCGGAGCCTGGCTCCCACGTCTTACATTTCGAGAACAGGTTGCTGTTCTCACTCCGACCCTCATGGAAGACGGTTGGATGCTACTGACAGGGTTTTGACGTTGCCACTGCACGTCGCATGGACGCGACCGGCAAGGAAAAAAACTCGCTCTCACTTCTGAAAAGAAGAAATCAACTCAAACCACGATGGTTTGGGAATCATGACGATCAGGAGGATCTATGTCTC
The DNA here is from genome assembly GCA_038150265.1 of Deltaproteobacteria bacterium. Classification (GTDB taxonomy): domain Bacteria; phylum SAR324; class SAR324; order SAR324; family NAC60-12; genus JAYPUA01. The sequence continues at coordinate 4,317 of JAYOTF010000006.1, forward strand.
TGCGAATCAACACCAATACTGCAGCCATCAACACGCACCGCAACCTGACCAACAATACCAAGGCTCAGGACCGCACCCTGGAAAAACTGTCTTCCGGGTACAAGATCAACCGAGGTGCTGATGCGCCAGCGCAGTTGCAAATTTCTGAGCAGTTGCGGGCCCAAACCGCGGGTCTCCGTCAGGCCATTGACAACACCGAAATGGGTGTGTCCCTGATGCAAACCGCGGAAGCCGCTCTTGACGAAGTGAGCCGCTCGCTCATCAATGCCCGCCAGCTGGCGGTGCACGCGGCTAACGAAGCGACCAACGACCCGGCCATGATGCAGGCTGATCAGCAGGAGATCGACAACATCCTGGCCACCGTCAACCGGATTGCGAAGAACACGCAGTACGGAAAGAACTACCTCCTGGACGGCAGCAAGTCCGGAAACGGAGTGGTGGTGGGCGACAACCTGGAGTTCATGGAAGGGGGCAACATGGCCCGAACCTCCGGACCCAACGGGTACGGAATCACCATCTCCACGGCTGCCAAGCGGAACGAGTATGCCGGTTCGGTTGCCCTGACCCAGGAAATGATTGACAAGGGTGAGCAGATCACGATCACCGAAGGGGGCCGCACCCTGAACTTTGTCACCAAAGCCGGACGCTCGGTGGAGCAGACCCTCAATGAGTTGGGCGCGGCCATCAAGGACGCAAACCTGAACCTGGACCTGCTCCGTCCGAATCCGGAGACCACGGAAAACACGACTCCGCAGGTCATCCGCCTTCGCCACAAGGAGTACGGAAGCGAGCACACCTTTACGGTCGCCAGCTCGACCGCAGGAGTGCTGTCTCAGCAGGCCAACATCTCGGACACCATCACCAACGGTGTGGACATCGCTGGCGAAATCAATGGCGAAGCCGCCACGGGTCGGGGACAGGTCCTCACCGGTGGTCCGGGCGCCAATGGAATTGAAGGCATCAAGATTCGCTACACCGGCGACACCCTGGGCCGCGTGGGAACCCTGACGTTTGCTCAGAACTCCCTCAACTTCCAGATTGGTGGAAACGCCAACCAGACCACGTCGGTCTCCATGAAGTCCATCCGGGCGTCTCAGCTGGGAACCGGTGTGCGCAACGAGTCCAGCTTCTCTTCCCTGAACGACATCAAGCTGCTCAGTGCTGCAGAAGCACAGGATGCCATTCGGGTGATCGACCGGGCCATTGAAGAGGTCGCTGCCTCTCGCGGAGAGATGGGCGCCTTCCAGAAGAACAACCTGGAGAGCAACCTCAACTACCTGCGCATTGCGCATGAGAATGTCCAGAGCTCGGAGTCAGTGATCCGCGATGCCGATATGGCGGCTGAAATGAGCGCCTTCACGCGGAATCAGATCATGGTTGAGTCCAGCATGGCGATGCTGGCCCAGGCCAACCAGAAGCAGCAGAGCGTGCTCCGCTTGCTCGGCTAATTCACCGCTCTGAGGCAAGTGCCTCGGAGCTGAAGCGGACGCCGTGAGAGGAACGTCTTCCCCTCACGGCCGTTCCCGGGAGGTTTTTCCCCAAGAGAGGCCTCCCGGGAATGCAATCCGGTTTCAGTGTCTACCCAGACACATCAGGAAACGCAGGAGGGCAACTCCAGGATTTTGGAAAACTGAATCATGACTCGTTGCAAGCCCTTGATCCCCCGAAGGTGAGGGCTGTGAAGGGCTTGCAAACAGGCTCAATGGAATCTGAGCCTGGAAGAGACACAGTGACGTGGATGAAGCCTTGAGCCAGAGACGTCCCCTCTATCGAAAAGATGGAGCCTTTTGGGACTTTCTGGAGGTGAACAAGTTTTCGCTTCAGTTGAAACATCATGCGAGATCATGGAACTGCTCGCTTCAGCTGGAGCCTTTAGAAGGGTGTTCCTTCGACACAATATCCGAGGCAGGAAGCTTCAGGTTGTGGGTCTTGTAACCACATCATCTTGATTAGGAGTCTTCATGTCTCTTCGCGTCAATACCAACGTCGCCGCTACCAACACGCACCGCCAACTGACCAACAACAGTGTTGCTCAGCAAAAATCGATTGAGCGGTTGTCTTCCGGAATGAAGATCAACCGAGGAGCGGATGCTCCGGCTCAGTTGCAGATTTCCGAGCAATTGCGTGCCCAGGAAGCGGGACTCCGACAGGCCATCGACAACTCGGAGATGGGCGTGTCGCTGATGCAGACGGCAGAAGCAGCGCTGGACGAAGTGAGTCGCTCGTTGATCAATGCGCGTCAGTTGGCGGTTCATGCGGCCAACGAGGCGACCAATGATCCGGCGATGCAACAAGCGGATCAGCAAGAAATTGACAACATCCTGGCCTCCGTCAACCGGATTGCGAAAAACACCCAGTACGGAAAGAACTTCCTGCTGGATGGCAGCAAAGCCGGCAATGGCGTGGTCATTGGAGATAATCTCGAATTCATTCAAGGAGGAGAAAAAGCTCAGTCTTCCGGACCCAACGGTTATGCGATCAAGGTCACACAGGCCGCTCAGCGCAACGAGCATGTCGGCTCCGTGGCACTGACCCAAGACATCATTAACCGTGGGGAGCAGATTACGATTACGGAAGGGGGC
>JAYOTF010000006.1:6908-73121 GCA_038150265.1 Deltaproteobacteria bacterium
CTTCCGGACTGAGGCCGGACGCTCGGTGGAGCAGACCCTCAATGAGCTGGGTGCGGCCATCAAGGACGCGAACCTCAACATTGACCTGGTCCGCCCTGATCCTGCTGTAACGGACAACAATGCGCCTCAGGCCATTCGACTCCGACACAAGGAGTACGGCAGCGAGCATACCTTCACCGTGGCCAGCTCCACGGCGGGCGTGCTGTCGCAGCAGGGCAATGTTTCCGACAAGATTGCCAATGGGGTCGACATCGCTGGTGAAATCAACGGTGAAGATTCAACCGGGAAGGGCCAGGTCCTGACCGGAGGCCCAGGTGCCAATGGCATTGAAGGCATCAAGATTCGCTACACCGGAGAAGCGACGGGTAATGTCGGAACCCTGACCTTCTCGCAAAATTCACTGAATTTCCAGATTGGTGGAAATGCGAACCAAATGACCTCAGTTTCCATGAAGTCGGTTCGCGCCTCACAGCTTGGAAATGCGGTTCAGAATGAGTCCGGGTTCCGCTCCTTGAATGAAGTCAAGGTGCTGACCACCGCTCAGGCTCAGGATGCGATCAAGGTGATCGACCGAGCCATTGACGAGGTGGCCTCCACCCGGGGAGAAATGGGAGCGTTCCAAAAGAACACCCTGGAGAGCAACCTGAACTTCCTGCGCATTGCGCATGAGAATGTTCAGGGTTCGGAGTCGGTCGTTCGTGATGCCGACATGGCCAAGGAAATGGCTGACTTCACCAAGAACCAGATCATGGTTCAGTCCAGCATGGCGATGCTTGCTCAGGCCAACCAAAGCCAGCAGAACGTACTGCGCCTGCTCGGATAATGATGAGTGATTCGGCCTCCTGAGGGAGGCCGACCAGTTTGCACTTTTGGAGACACGACGCATGGAGGCGAAGTGGACAAAAGTGCCCCATCGTCCAAACGGCATGGATTCGTGATGGACGAGCTGATGTCTTGAGAACTACTTTAAGGAAAAGGTCCTAATGTCTCTGCGGATTAACACCAACGTTGCAGCCACCAATACCCATCGTCAGCTGACGAACAACTCGGTCGCTCAACAAAAGTCGATTGAGCGGTTGTCTTCCGGGATGAAGATCAACCGTGGCGCCGATGCTCCTGCCCAACTGCAGATTTCCGAGCAACTGCGCGCTCAGGAAGCCGGTCTGCGCCAAGCCATCGACAACTCGGAAATGGGCGTGTCGCTGATGCAAACCGCAGAAGCGGCCCTGGATGAGGTGAGTCGCTCCCTCATCAATGCCCGCCAACTGGCGGTGCATGCAGCCAACGAAGCCACCAACGATCCGGCCATGATGCAGGCCGATCAGCAGGAAATCGACAACATCCTTTCGTCGATCAACCGGATTGCGAAAAACACCCAGTACGGGAAGAACTTCCTGCTGGATGGCAGCAAAGCTGGAAACGGTGTGGTCGTTGGCGACAACCTGGAATTCATCCAGGGCGGAGAGAAGGCCCAGTCTTCCGGACCCAACGGGTACGCGATTACGGTCACCCAAGCAGCACAGCGGAACGAGCATGCCGGCTCCGTGGCCCTGACCCAGGAAATGATTGACCGCGGGGAGCAGATCACGATTACCGAAGGGGGCCGTGCCCTGAACTTCCGGACTCAGGCCGGACGCTCAGTGGAGCAGACCCTCAATGAACTCGGAGCGGCGATCAAGGATGCCAACCTGAACATTGACCTGCTTCGGCCGGACCCTGCGGTCACCGACAACAACGCGCCGCAGGTGATTCGGTTGCGTCACCGGGAGTACGGCAGCGACCACACCTTCACGGTTGCCAGCTCCACGGCCGGGGTCCTGTCGCAACAGGCCAATGTTTCTGACAAGATCGCCAACGGTGTCGACATCGCCGGTGAAATCAATGGCGAAGCGGCAACCGGAAAGGGACAGGTTCTGACGGGTGGTCCGGGCGCCAACGGCATTGAGGGCATCCAGGTCCGCTACACCGGTGACACCACCGGACGCGTGGGAACCCTGACCTTCTCGCAAAACTCCCTGAACTTCCAGATTGGCGGCAACGCGAATCAGATGACCTCCGTCTCCATGAAGTCGGTTCGGGCTTCCCAGCTGGGGAACGCGGTCATGAACGATTCCGGATTCCGTTCTCTGAATGAGATTCAGGTGCTTTCAACCGCGCAGGCTCAAGACGCGATCAAGGTGATCGACCGCGCCATTGATGAAGTCTCCTCCACTCGTGGGGACATGGGCGCCTTCCAGAAGAACACCCTGGAAAGCAACCTGAACTACCTCCGGATTGCCCATGAGAACGTCCAGGGCTCGGAGTCGGTGGTCCGTGATGCCGACATGGCCAAGGAGATGGCGGACTTCACCAAGAACCAGATCATGGTTCAGTCCAGCATGGCGATGCTGGCACAAGCCAACCAAAGTCAGCAGAACGTGCTGCGCTTGCTCGGGTAAGCGAGCTGGGGGGAGTTGCCCCCTGCTGGGCTCGCCTCTTTCGCGTGATGTGCAAGAGGCGGGTTCCCCCGATGCGCATGGAAGCGCCCGATCCTTTCTACTTTCCCGCATGAAGGAGCAGATATGTCTTCTCTTCGTATCAACAACAACGTCGCCGCTGCCAATGCTCATCGTCAGTTGACCAATAACGCTACGGCACAGCAAAAATCCATTGAGCGGTTGTCTTCCGGAATGAAGATCAACCGAGGCGCAGATGCGCCTGCTCAGTTGCAGATCTCGGAGCAGTTGCGTGCTCAAGCAGCTGGGTTGCGTCAGGCCATTGACAACACCGAAATGGGCGTGTCGCTGATGCAAACCGCAGAAGCCGCCCTTGACGAAGTCAGCCGGGCCCTGATCAATGCGCGCCAACTCGCTGTTCACGCCGCGAACGAAGCGACCAATGATCCGGCGATGCAGCAAGCCGATCAGCAGGAGATCGACAACATCCTTTCGACGGTCAACCGGATTGCCAAAAACACTCAGTATGGGAAGAACTACCTACTGGACGGCAGCAAGGCCGGGAATGGTGTGGTGGTGGGAGACAACCTGGAGTTCATTACGGGTGGGGCCAAGGCCCATTCTTCCGGACCCAACGGCTACAGCATTGATGTGCAGCAAGCGGCAACGCGGGCTGAGCATGTTGGCTCCGTGGCCCTGACCCAGGACATCATTGACCGTGGGGAGCAGATCACCATTACGGAAGGCGGCCGCGCCCTGAACTTCCGGACCAAAGCCGGACGTTCGGTGGAGCAAACCCTCAACGAGCTGGGGGCGGCGATCAAGGATGCCAACCTGAACATCGATTTGATCCGACCGGATCCCGGAAGCACCGACAACAACGCGCCGCAGGTGATTCGCTTGCGTCACCGAGAGTACGGCAGCGAGTACTCCTTCAATGTGGCCAGCTCCACGGCCGGAGTGCTTTCTCAACAGGCCAACGTCTCTGATGAGGTGGCCAATGGGGCAGACATCGCGGGAGAAATCAACGGCGAGGCGGCAACCGGGAAGGGGCAGGTCCTCACCGGAGGCCCAGGCGCCAACGGCATTGAAGGCATCAAGGTTCGCTACACGGGTGAAAGCACCGGCCGTGTGGGAACCCTGACCTTTGCTCAGAACTCCCTGAACTTCCAGATTGGAGGGAACGCCAACCAGATGACTTCGGTTTCCATGAAGTCGGTCCGGGCCTCTCAGCTGGGGAATGCGGTTCAGAATGAGTCGGGGTTCAATTCTCTCAATGAGATCAAGGTCCTGACGGCTGCTCAGGCTCAGGATGCGATCAAGGTCATTGACCGAGCGATTGACGAGGTTTCGTCAACACGAGGGGAAATGGGCGCCTTCCAGAAGAACACCCTGGAAAGCAACCTCAACTACCTCCGGATTGCTCATGAGAACGTCCAGAGTTCGGAGTCGGTGGTCCGTGATGCCGACATGGCGCAAGAGATGGCCGACTTCACTCGGAACCAGATCATGGTGGAGTCGAGCATGGCGATGCTGGCTCAGGCCAATCAGAGTCAGCAGAGCATCCTGCGCTTGCTGAACTGACGCATCAGTCGAGACGCGTGCGGCGGTTACTGCCGTCGTGCGTCGTTTCGGTAGTAATACAAGCTCCCGTCTTCCCCACCAATCACCACGTCCATGTCGTTGTCATCATTGAAATCGACAAAGGTCGCGGCACCGCCCAGCGGAAGTTCCAGATCCGCAAAATAATTCGGACCCTCCTTCCACATGCCTTCTTCGGTTTGTCCCGGAACCTGCTCATAAACCCGGAACGTGCCCATGTCCGAGCCAACGATCATTTCCGGAATCTTGTCGTTGTTCAAATCGGCAAACTGTGGAGCCGACCCCAGCCCCACATCAAGGCCCATGAACTGGCGACGCAGCAAGCGGAACCGATAATTTTCATCGTTTTCCCGGATCTGCTGATACTGCCGCAGCTGCCCAAACAGATTGCCGAGGAGGAGGTCGGGCAGCTGGTCGCCATTGAGGTCAAACGCGGTGGGCATGGAGTTCTGTCCAGAGGTCACCCCCAGGACACTGGTCGGGTTGGGAGAGAAGTCCGGAAAGGAATCCGAGCCCTTGTTTTCCCAGTAGGTCAGGCTGCCGCGCTCGTTGCCAACGAGCAGGTCCTTGTCGCCATCGCCATCCACATCAACGAAGGTCGGAGAGGCATTCCGCCCGCCCTTGTAGTCCAGAAATTCCGTGTTGGTCAGCCGCCAGGTCGCGGTTTCGGGGTCTCCCCCCTCATTGGTGTACATGATCAGCTGTCCTGCCTGGTTGCCGATGAGCAGATCGAGGTCGAGGTCTCCATCGAGGTCCAGAAACGCCGGCACAACCTTTCGACCCGCCTGAACGTTCCCGAACTGCTTGGAAACCAGCACGTAACGGGGCTCGACAATGGTGTCCGTGACAAACTCTTCAGCGTCATTGAAGAAGGGGACTTCCTCGGAGTCCGGAAGGATCGGGTTGTCTTTGGAGTCAATCGAGTTCGAGGTCAGCACGGGTTCTGGAGCCGGAGGCTCAACCGTCTGGCGCCCCTGATTGAACCAGAGCAGCAGGTTTCCTTCTTCATCGCCCATCAACAGGTCGGTCTGGTCGTCTCCATTGAGTTCGGCAAAGTTCGGAGAGCTGTACCCGACGGAGCGCAGCCCTTCCCAGATTTCCTGCTCCAGGCGCCACCCGTAGGTGGGAGGCGCATCCGGACGCGGAGTGAACGAATTGACCCGCAGGGTGCCATCGCGCTCTCCGGTGACCAGGTCCGGATTCTCATCGTCATTCCAGAAGAAGATGCTGGGCGACGCATTCCCCGGCATGGTGATGCCTGCAAAGCGGGTACTCCGGAGGAAAAACTTGGGAGACTGAGCGGTGCCCTGGTTTTCATAGAAGATCACGAGGCCGCGTCCGTTTCCAACGAGCAGGTCCGGATCACCGTCCTTGTCGAGGTCAATCAGCAGCGGGCGGCTGTCATTTCCGACGTCAATTTGGGAGAGGCGCACATCTGCCGTGACCCAGTTCGGGGTCTGACCGTCGCCGTCGTTGCGGAGGAGCTCAATCTGTCCGTCGGCTTTTCCGATGATGATGTCGAGGTCTCCATCGCCATCAATGTCATAGAGGAAAGGAGCGCTGTTTTGCCGCTGGTTGGGGGCAAACGCAGGGAAATCAAGCGAAACCCAGTTGGGTTGCTCCTTGCTGCCCTGGTTTTCGTAAGCGTAAATGCGTCCGGATTTTCCACCCACCACGAGGTCCACGAGGCCGTCTCCATTCCAGTCACCCGTGGTCACCGTTGAGCGAAGCTCATTTTCGGCCAAAGCCCCAATGTTGAGGAAGTTCCGGGTGTTGAGCCACATGCGGTTCCGGGTGATGATCTCAGGCGGAGTGGCGTCGGTCGCATTGTCTGCCGGAGGAGCCGTTCCTGCGCCCGGAGCCGTATTGACGTTTGCCTGCAGGGGCGTTCGCATGGCCGCGACGTTTGCCGGAGGTTGAGGAGCATTGGGACGCGTCATGGCAGGGACTCTGGCCGTGGCAGACATGCCGGGCGCCTGCTGGCCCGTATCCGGAGCCTGCACCTGAAGCGCCGTTGAGTTGAGGCTGGCATCCGGACTCAGCAGGCTCGCCTCCAGGTCGCCCAGCGTCTTGACCGTGTCGGGAAGTCCAAACGCGGCATTCATGGTGACCACGCACTCAGGCTCTGCCCGCAACAGCGCACAGGCTTCTGCGAGGACCGCCTTCACGGGTGCCTGGAAGTTGATCTGGGTCAGGTCCAGTTGCGCGAGCTTCGACAGTCCGGTCCTGAGCAGCTCGCGGTTGTCGTACTGAATGACCAGGGAGGTGGCGGTTCCCAGCACCAACTCCGGGAAGCCGTCTCGGTTGAGGTCGTGGAAGTTCGGCGCCGAGAAGCCTCCGGAGTCAATGAAAAGGAAGTGTCCGGATTCCATGACCCACTTGGGCGAGAAGCGGGTGCCCTGGTTGTGGTAGAAGCTGAGCTTGCCGTTCGACTTTCCGGCAACAATGTCGAGCAGTCCATCCTGGTCCCAGTCCACCAGGGTGGGAGTGGCATCCATGTGCGGGGCCACGCTTCCGAGCTCCAGAGGCTGAAACTTGCAGCGAGGATCCGGAGGCAGGCCCGCGGGAAAGGCGGGGCAGAAGAGCGGACGGGTGGAGAGTCCGGAGTTGAAGAAGAGGGTCAGCTTGCCCTCGCGGGTTCCCACCAGCATGTCCACCAGGCGGTCTCCATTGAGGTCGGCAAACCGAGGAACGACGTTGCCATCGAACTTCAGGTTCATGAAGACCGGAGACTCGAGGAAGTAGCGGGCCAGCAGGCGGTTGCCCCGGTTTTCGTAGTAGAAGATGCTTCCGTCTCCGGACCCGATGAAGAGGTCGAGGTCGCCGTCACTGTCGATGTCGTAGAATTCGGGGGAGGCGTTGCTGCCGACGTTGATGATGTCCTGAAGCTGCAGCAGCTCCTGATTGCCGGTCAGCTCTTCGTGGTAGGCCTGGTAATCTTCTGTGACGAGTCGAAAGATGGGGGCGGTACGGGTGCCGTCGTTCCGGAAGAAGGCGATGCGTCCGTCGGCTTTTCCGACAAACAGGTCTTCTTCACCGTCGCCGTTGGTATCGGCAAAACTCAGCTGGCTACGGGCGAAGGACCGGGTGTAGAGCAACTGCTCCTGGCCGTTGAGCTGGCCGTAGTAGTGACGGGACCAGATGAAATCCCCGAGCGGAGTCTTGGGATCTTGGGCTCCTCCCAAAGCAGGAAGGGCGAGCAGTAGAACAAACGAGAGCAGGAAGCGCATGGAATTCGGCGGCCAGGGTGCAGTTACAGACCTCCTTAGATTTGCAAAAGCCACACCTTGACCGGAAATCCGGGGGGCTTAGGGGCAAGAGAGGCTGCCGCTGTAGGCCTTCCCGTGCAGAACGGCAACCCCTTCGCGTTGCGGAAGGGCGACCAGGAGGTCCAGCTTGGCATCCGCGTTTTGGTCGGCAATCAGGAGGCGCGCAGGTGGAGAGCCTGCCGGAGCCTGAGAAGCGGCAAAAGATTCCGCTGTGCCATAAGCGTCGGTGCCTCGGGTGCCGGCTGCAGAGGCATTGCTGAGCACGAGCGACAGGTCTCCGGTGAGGTAGGAGTTGGACGTAGTGCTGACAGAAAAACGCTGAGCCACCACAAAGTCCAGCACCTGATCATGGTCCAGGTCCGCTGCCGCGAGCGAGCTGGGACCGCGTCCGGTCGGAACGGTGGTGGCCGTGAAGCTCAGGGCGCCGTCGTTGTAGAAGAGGCTCAGGGTGTCATCGCTGCTGTTGCTGACGGCCAGATCCGGCAGGCCATCGCAGTCCCAGTCACCGGCCAACAGCGAGTGAGGCGCCGTTCCGGTGCTGAGGGTGCTGCTGTGCTGGGTGAAGGTTCCGTTGTCATTGAGCCACAGTTCAACCGCGGCGTCTGTCCGGGACAAAACCGCCAGGTCGGTGACGTTGTCGGTGTTCCAGTCTCCGGTGGCAAGGCCGATTGGCGTGCTGGCCGTTGTCAAGGTGTCTTGCACGGTGAAGGTGCCGGTTTGGTTGTCGAGCAAGGAAACGCTGGATCCGTCTCGGTTGGCAACGGCGAGGTAGCGGGTGTGGCCTTCCACCCAGGTGACGAGGTGGGTGGGGACGTCTCCCACTGACAGCGTCAGGTTGTCGGTGAAGGTTCCGGAGCCGTCATTGAGGAGCAACTGAAGCTGATCGTTTGCCGCATCACTGACCACGAGGTCGAGGGCGCCGTCTCCATTGGCATCCAGGGCCACGGCGTCCTGACGCCACTGGGCCGTGTCCGGAACCTGCAGGGTGGCAGCCGGGAAGCTGCTGCCTTCTGCATCTGGGAAGAGCGCAAGGGTTCCGTCAGCTTCTGAAAGAACGTCCCCGGTTTTTCGAGGGTTGAGGGCAAGGAGGTCTGCCTGAGTGTTGGCGGTAAAGTTGTCCCACAGCAACTGAGTGGGGCTGCCCCCCGCGCTTTGCTCAACGGGCGCCTCAAACGTGACGCCCATCGTGAGCGAGGCGCCTTCATCGGTTTGGTCGGGGTACTCGGAGGAGGCACAGGCGCTCAGCAACAGCAGGCTCAGCAGGAGTCCGGTTAATCGCATAAGTCTCGTTTGAAGAACAGGCCATACTCTCCCGGGACGTGGTCCTGAATGACGCCAAAGTAGTCATGCCAGGGGGGACGAGGACGGCGTTCTCGGCTTTGGTGGTAGAGGCGGGTGGCCGAGAGGGGCCAGTGGTTTTCCAGGAATTCCTTGAGGACCGAATGCTCCCCCAGCCCTTCAAACACCATGGCTGAGGTTTGGGAATTCTTGGCATAGTTTTCGAGGTGCCAGAGGACCGGGTCGCGCTCGCCGTTCTTGAGACGAGCCTCCAGCATGGCGGTGCCCTGAAAGTCGATCTTGATCCAGTCCGCGTAATCGAGCAACTCCCGGTGGACCTGCTGATCCATGCGGTTGGTGTCATCAAGAGCAAGCCGGAGCCCAAGCTCTTCCGAGAGGAAGCGGATGGTGTTCAGGTAGTCTTCCGTGATGCCTTCGTTGACCTCAAAGTAAAACTGCTCCTGCGATTCCGGAAACAGGTCCAGGATGGCTTTCAGGGCCCGAGGATAATTGAGGTAGTCGCCATCAACGTTTTGGGTAAACACCAGCGGGCGTGAGGGCGCTTCATTGCGGGAGAGGTGCTCCTTGAGCAAGCGGACGTTGAGAAACGCGGCAACAAGGGAGGCAAAGCGGAAGAGAATGGAGGGGATGCCGAGCTCCTTGCACTGGGCCTGGATCTTCCCAAAGCTGTTGCCAAAGCGGTCGGCGGCCAGCAGTTCAAAGCCGTGGGTGGCGACTTCGTGAGTCGGGACAAACACATCGATGGCCTCGGCCTTGGTGCTCATCCACCGCAGGTAGGCAATGGCCCGGCTGCTGAGGCGCGACCACTCCTGTTCCAGCACTTCCCGCAAGATGGCTTCCATGAGCGCGGGAAAGCAGGGGCAGGGAAGCGCAGGTGCCAGGGGCTGAGCCACTTGTTCCAGCAAGGGGCGCTGAAGCCACTCGGCAGCAGACAAGGAAGGGTTGGTATCCATGACTGTTGGCGTCAAGGTTCTCCGAGGGCAAGGTTCGCGAACTTGGTGTACTGCCCAATGAAGGCGAGGCGACGGGTGCCGATTTCGCCATTCCGGTGCTTGGAGATGATGATCTCGGCAATTCCCTTGTCCTCAGTGCTGTCATTATACACTTCATCGCGGTAGATGAACATGATCAAGTCGGCGTCTTGCTCCAGGGCGCCGGATTCCCGCAGGTCAGCCATCATCGGGCGCTTGTCGGCCCGGCGTTCCAGGTCGCGGTTGAGCTGCGAGAGCGCAAGAACCGGCAGGCCAAACTCCTTGGCCACGGCCTTGAGGGCCCGGGAAATTTCCGAAATTTCCTGCTCCCGGGAGTCAATGCGGCGTGTGGAGCTCATCAACTGGAGGTAGTCAATGACAATCAGTCCGATTTCCGGATGCTGCTGCTTGACCTGCCGGGCGACCTTGCGGATGTAAGCGGGGTTGATGCCCGATTGATCGTCGATGAAGAGCGGGGCATCCATCATCCGGGTGGTGGCCTCCAGCAGCTTGTCCCAGTCTTCCTGATCGAGGTTGCCTCCCCAGAGCTTGCGGCTGTTGACGCGAGCCTCGCTGCAGATCAGGCGCATGGCGATGTGCTCCTTCGGCATCTCCAGACTGAAGATGAGGGTCGGGATCTTCGCATGGGCGGCGGCATAGAGGGCAATGTTCATCGCAAAGGCGGTCTTTCCCATCGATGGACGGGCAGCCAGGATGACCAGGTCTCCACGCTGCAGACCGCGGGTCAGCTCATCCAGCTCAGTGAAACCTGTGGGCACGCCGGTGACCGCTTCCGGAGCCTCTGAGAGCTTCTCCAGTTGCTCAAAGTTGGTGAGGAGGATCTCCTTGAGGGGGCTGAGGTTCCCTCCGCTGGCTCGGGCTTCAATGGCCCGGAGGCGCTCGGTGGCTTCGGAAAGGAAGGCCGTGATGTCTTCGGTGCCCTCCTGGCCTCGTTTGGCGATCTCATGCGCCGCGGCAATGATGTCACGGAGTTGACTCTTCTCGCGGACAATCCGGGCGTAGTGCTCCACGTTTTCGGGAACCGGCGTGTTCTGAGCCAGCTCCAGCAGGTAGTCCGGGCCACCAATCGGGTCGAGCTGTCCCTGGTCATTGAGCCAGCGTGCAATGGTCAACTCGTCAAGCGGGGTGCTCTCCTGGTGGAGCGTCAGCATGGCCTGAAAGATCCGCTGGTGCGCGGGAGAGAAGAAATCGGAGGGCATGAGGGCGTCGAGGACGACTCCCATGACGGAGTTCCGGATGATGATGGAACCCAATACGGCCTGCTCGGCGAACTTGTCGTGCGGAAGCAGTTCTTCGAGGAAGTTCGTCTTGGCCGTGGACATAGGCTCCGGACTGAGTCGGGAGGGAGGAGCCGGAAGGAATCCGGCTCCGGAGAAATCAGGCGTCGGCCTGAGCGGCTTCGTCCGCCTCTTCGGCGTCCATTGCCTCATCAGAAACTTCCGGCTCGGCCGGGGCTTCTTCAACTGGCTTCGCCTCAAATTCACCTTTGACGGCAACGGTGAGGTCGATGCGGACTTCGGTGTGAACCCGCAGCGAGAAGCCGTGGGTGCCGACGTTGCGGATCGGCGACTCGAGGGTCACGGCGCGGCGCTCAAACTCGTAGCCTGCATCAGCCAGCAGCTGGATGAGGTCGCGGTTGGTCACGGAGCCAAACAGGTGACCGCCCGGACCCGCCTTGCGGGTCACTTCCAGGGTCAGGCCCTTGATGGCTTCAGCCTTTTGTTTGGCCTCGGAGACTTCGCTTTCACGGAGCTTGTTGAGGTACACGAGCCGGTGCTCCAGCTCCTTGGACTTCTTGCTGTTGGCCAGCAGAGCCATGCCGCGGGGAATCAGGTAGTTGCGTCCGTAGCCGGGTTTCACTTCAACGGTGTCACCGAGCGAGCCCAGGTTGGGGACGTCTTGGGTGAGAATCAGTTTCACGGTAGTTCCTTGACGTTTGGGGTGGTTTCGTTCGGGAACCCTCAGGCGGAGAGCCCGCTGGTTGGAGAAAGCAGAGCCAGGTTCCGGGCGCGCTTGATGGCCAGACGCAGCTTGCGCTGGTACGGCGCCGAGACTCCGGAAATCCGGCTGGGAACGATTTTTCCCCCTTCGGTGATGTAGTCCTTGAGCAGGTCAACGTCCTTGTAGTCAATGCGATCAACGCCTGCGTCGTTGAACGGACAGGTTTTGCGTTTGCGCTTGAGCAACACACTGGCCGGAATGCGATGGCGGCGGCGTGGGCTTTTTCCTTTACGTGGCATAAAATTCTCCAGAGTTCAAAAGGGGGATCAGGCAGCTGATTCTTCTGTTTTCGTTTCTTCGGTGGCTTCGGCTTCTGCAGCAGGAGTCGCCTCTTCCTTGCTCTCCTTGGCGTCTTCCTTCTTCTCTTCCTTGGCTGCTGCGGCTTCCTCTTCTTCGGTCGGACGCTTCAGCAGTTCCATGAAGTACGACACCTCCTCAGCGATGCTTTCCACCTGAATGCTCTGGTAGCGCAGGATGTGCTCGTTGTAGCCAAACTGGCGGTGCAGCTCGTCCACGGTGGTGCCAGCGCCCTGAATGTACCAGACCACGTAGTGGCCGAAGTCCTTTTTGTTGATCGGGTAGGCGAGGCGTCGACGGCCCCAGACGATCTCTTCCGCAATCTCACCACCATTGCTGGTGACAACGTCACGGAACTTGTTCAGCAGTTCGCCCTGCTCCTCCTCCGAAAGCTCGGTGGAGACGATGAACACACATTCGTAAGCTTTCATTTGCTACTTTCCTTACGGGTTAGCCCTTGCGGACAAGGAAACAAACCTGAGGAACCTCAGGTCATGCCGCCCTTTGCGGCGTGGCTCACAGGAGCCAGCTTCAACCGTTAAACGTTGAAGCGGAAGTGCATGATGTCGCCATCCTGCACCACGTACTCGCGTCCTTCCAGACGCCACTTGCCTGCCTCCTTGACGGCCTGTTCGGAGCCAAGGGCATCAATGTCAGTGTAGTGAAAGACCTCTGCGCGGATGAAGCCTTTCTCAAAATCGGAGTGAATCTTTCCGGCTGCCTGCGGCGCTGTGGCGTCGCGCTTGACCTCCCACGCCCGGACTTCCTGCTTGCCGGAGGTGAAGAAGGTGATCTGGTTGAGCAGCTGGTACCCGGCGTGGGTGAGTTGCTGCAGTCCGGAAGACCCAATGCCCAGCTCTTCCATGAAGGCCTGGGCTTCCTCGTCTTCCATCTCGGACAGCTCCGACTCCACCTGCGCACAAATGGGGATCACCTCGACGCCCTCTTCCTGAGCCCGGGTCCGGAGGGCCTGCTCAAACGCACCTGGGGTCCGGAGCCCGTCTTCATCGACATTGGCGATGTAGAGGTAGGGCTTCTGGGTAATCATCTGCAGGTCCCGGAACAGCTCCAGCTCTTCCTCACTCAGGTCCAGGGTCCGGGCCAGCTTGCCTTCGTTGAGGTGCGCGATCATGCGGTCGTACACCGGAAGCGTCTGCTGCATGGCCTTGTTGGCCTTGGACTGCTTCTCCACGCGCTCTCGCTTGCGCTCCACCTGTTCCAGGTCGGCGAGGATCAACTCCGTGTGGATGACGTCTACGTCGCGGAGCGGATCAGGGGCGCCTGAAACGTGGACCACGTTTTCGTCATCAAAGCACCGGACGACGTGGGCGATGGCATCCACCTGGCGGATGTGGGAGAGGAACTTGTTCCCCAGGCCTTCCCCCTGACTGGCGCCCTTGACGAGTCCGGCAATGTCCACCACCCGCAGCGTGGCCGGAACAATGCTGTCCGGCTCCACCAACTGAACCAGACGCTCCAGGCGAGGGTCCCGAACTGGAACAATCCCCACGTTGGGATCAATGGTGCAGAAGGGGTAGTTCGCGGCTTCGGCCTGAACTTTGGTCAACGCGCGGAACAGGGTGGATTTCCCAACATTGGGAAGGCCCACAATTCCAATTTCAAGGGCCATGGAATTTCAGGAAGGAGGCAGCGTCCCCGCTTCTTCAGGCTCAGAAGCTGGGGAAGGGAGACGAGGTTTCTTTTTGGGGGGCAGCACCGAAAGCGACGTGCTGCTCCACCGTGAATTTTTGGCGTACTTTTCGAGAAAATCGGCGACCCGCAGAACGGTTTTGTGTCCAAGCTCGGCGCCTTCTCCGGTCCAGTTTCCGAGCACGTATCCCGTCACCTGCTCCTTCTGGGCCGGGCGACCAATGCCAATCCGGACGCGCCGGAAGGCATCGGTTCCCAGTTGTTCAATGATGGAGCGCAACCCATTGTGTCCACCATGCCCGCCCCCTTCACGGGTTCGGGCTCTTCCGGGAGGAAGGTCAAGGTCATCGGAAATGACCACGACATCCTCCGGATTTAATTTGTAGAACCGCAGGCACTCCGAGACGGCAAAACCGCTCCGGTTCATGTAGGTCTGCGGCTTCATGAGCATGAGCGCATCGTCTCCCGAGCCCTGCCGGAAGAACTCGCTCTGAAACTTCGTCTGGGCGGTGCTGAAGCCGAGACGCTGAGCCAGCTCATCAATGACCTTGAAGCCCACGTTGTGGGGGGTGGATTCGTACTCACGTCCGGGATTTCCGAGTCCCACCAACAGCTTCATGGGCAATCAGGGCTTACTTGCCTTGCTTGTCCGCAGCGGCAGCGGCAGCGATCTGACGGGCGGCGCGTCCCACGATGGAGGCGACGGTGAAGTTTTCGCTGCTGGCGAGGGTCACCCGCTCCGGCATTTGCAGATCCGACGCCCGCAGGGTCACCCCGAGGTCGAGGTTCGTCACATCAACGTCGATGGTGCTGGGGATGCTGTCGGGGTAGCAGAGCACCTGGATGTTGCGCAGCGGAAGCTGCATCACCCCACCGCGCTTCACCCCGGGGGACTCCCCAACGGTGCGCAGCGGAATGCTCAGCTTGAGGCGACTGCCCGCCGGAGGCTCACGGAAGTCAAGGTGCACCAGCTGGTGCTTGTAGGGGTGCTTTTGGACATCTTGCAGCAACACCTCACCTTCCCAGTCCTCGGCGCCGTTGACCTTGAGCTTCATCAGCTCATGACGTCCGGAGTACTTTTCCAGGGAGTGGCGGGTCGCTTCTTCGTCCATCTCAAGGGAGAAGTTGCCCCGAGGGCCATAAAGAACGGCGGGAATTTTCCCTTCGCGGCGAAGGCGCTGGTTGTCGACTTTTCCAGTCGCTTCGCGCAGGGTGGCGTTGAGCTGCATCTCTGACATGGGTTGCTTTTCCAGAATACGGTGAAAAAAGGCAAACCCCTTATTTAACCGGATTCCTGAGAGCAGTCAATGCAAAACTCGTTGGGTCAGTGCCGAATCTCCGGACGTCGAACGAGTTGGAAGATCTTTGCCTCAACAAAGAGGTTGAGCAGGTCGCGGTCGATGTGCTGGTCCTTTGCCTCGAACTCGAGGATCTGCAGAGCCCGCTCGGCCGGCATCGCTTTCTTGTAGGGGCGGTCCCACGCGGTGAGGGCGTCGTAGATGTCAGAAATGGTCATCATCTTCGACTGAATCGGAATCTCTTCCGCCGTCAGCTTGCGGGGGTAGCCGGAGCCATTGAGCTTTTCGTGGTGCGCGTAGGCAATTTCCGGAACCCGGGCGAGGCCCGTGGACCAGGGAATGATGTTGAGGAAGTTGAAGGTATGGGTCACGTGCGACTCAATTTCCTGCCGGTCCTGCTCATTCAGGGAGCCCTTGGGCACCGAGAGTGAGCGGACCTCATGAGGCGTGAGGTAAGGCGTCAGGAGCTGATTGGGGTGCGCAAAGGTCAGGTTGCCGATCTCCTGAAGCTTTTCGAAGCCTCCTTGCGCCAGCACGGTGGGCTCGTTCGCCCGGATGATGAACTTGAGGTACTCGTCCAGTTCCGTCAACTCTGCCTGCAGCTGCTGCTGATCCTGTTCCACCAGCGCGAGGGCGTCCTCGCGGTTTTTTTCCAGAAAGTAGTCCAGTTGGCGCCGGGTGGCCCCGAGCTCCAGCGTTTGCCGGATGATCCGGAACCGGTCCATGACGGCCTGTTGCTCCTCGGGGTAGAGCTTCTTGGCCTTGACGAGGACACTTTCCCGGACTCCAATTTTTCCGAAGTCATGGAGCAGGGAGGCGTAGCGGATTTCGTCGAGTTGCTCCCGGGTGAAGTTGACATCGGCAAAGGGGCCGGTGTTGCGCTGGTGGGCGATCTCGGCGAGCGCAATGGTCAGGGTGGCAACCCGGCTGGAGTGACCCGAGGTGGTGGGGTCTCGTGACTCGATGGCCTTGACGCTGGCGTTGATGAAGCCGTCAAAGAGGATGCTGATGGAGTCCACCAGTTCCGCATTCTGCAGAGCGGTGGCGGCTTGCGAGGCCACGGACTCAATCAGCTGCGTGTCTTCCGCCGTGAAGCTCCGGACGCTTTCTTCGATCTGGGGGACGGTTTCGAGGACCATCCCGGGGCGTGGCTTCTTGTTGATGAGCTGAATGACCCCGATGACCCGGTTTCGGCTGTCCAGCATGGGGACCGCGAGGATCGACTTGGTGCGGTAGTGGTACTGCTCATCAATCGGGCGGCCTCCCCAGCGGAACTCCGAGCCATCGTCCAGGTGGTAGGCATCTTCGATGTTCAGCGGCGTGCCGTGCAGGATGGTGAAGCCGTACACCGAATCCTGATTGATCGTCAGGTTGTGCTCTTCCAGCTCCAGGGTCCGGGATTCGTTGCGGTGGACGGCAAAGCGGAGCTGCTTGTTGCTGAGGTAGTTGTTGGGGTCCTCAGGGGCGTCCTCAATGCTTTCCAGCAGGTAGAGGCTCCCGCCGTCGGCACGGGTGAGCTTCATGCTGTTGGTGACAATCAGCTCCAGCAACCGGTTGATGTTCTTCTCTGCAGAGAGGGACACCCCGATCTCATGCAGCTCATTGAACTGCCGGTTCTGCAGGCGGATGTAGGCTTCCAGGTCGGTCACCTTCCACAGCTGCTCGACTTGCCGGAGCCGCTTTTTGAGGATGAAGTGCCAGCGGGAAGGGGTGAGGGTGTCCAGGTGGTGCAGGTCCAGCATTTCCGGACTCTGCTCTTCCGGCAGAAAGTCATGATCGTGGCTCAGGAGGACCGCATAAAATCCTTTGGGCGCTTCCTGCCGCAGGAGCTGCCACATGGCATACTCGGCATCATCCAGGATCAACAGCACAGGCCCCTTCAGCTGCATGGCGTCTTGCAGGTGCTGGATGGGCTCCAGGGTTACTGTTTCATCAAAGTCCGGAAGATTTCCGACAACCGGATGAGACATCAAGGAGGAAGTAAGACAAAGACGGACCATTCGGTCTCCTTACAAGAGTGATATGCCCTTCAGAAACTCAAAGACCTCACCATAAAACGGCTGACACTGCAAGCTGAGTCCCGTTCTGGGGCCTGCGGAAGAGGCGGGCAGGCAGCAGCGGTTTCCCGATCAGGAATCCGGTCGGTGGATTCTGTCCGAAAGAGGGAGTTTTCAGTCTACAGGATGAAGCCGATTCGCAGCATGGCTTCAATCTGAACCCGCTTGATCTCATAGCTCGTTTCCGTCCCGTTGAGCGTCATCACCGTTTCCTGATTGGTGAGGCCGAAGAACAAAAACAGGGTGTCGAGCTTGAGGTAAATCCGTTCCGTAGGCGAGTACTTCAGAGACATCATGGTCGTGACCACGCCCTGATCAAAGTCGTAGCTTCCGTTGGTCTCGTTGTAGGGGTCGTAAAAGTCGAAGTACAGGGCATAATGGGAAATGCCGATGCCGAGCAACCCTTCCAGGCTCCGGAAGCGTCGCTCCCGCTCAAACATGAGGGAAAAGGACTGGGCCTCGCCGTCGCCACCGACTTGCACAAACCCTTCTCCGGCATGCTCCACGCCAGTGACGGGCGCCAGGCAGGTCAGGAAGCTGAAGCTGTGCTGCAGGCTCCACTTGTTGCTGAAGCCGAAGGCGCGCCCCGTTTCAAAGTGAACATCGTAGTAGGGGTGGACGTCGTCCTGCATCGGGGTCAGGTTGAAGAGGAAGCTGTTGCAGGCTCCGAACTGCAGGTGCAGCTCGGGATACAGGGCCTCTGAGGCCGAGGTGCCGGAAGTGGAGCGGTCGGCAGCAGCGTCGGTTTCGTCCGGAGCGTCTGAAGCGTCCACGGTCTCCCCTGCCGGAGAGGCGGGAGGCGTTTGCGCCAGAGAAGGCGGCTCCTGCAGCAACTCGTCGGTCTGCTGAAGCTGCTCCAGCATCCGGAGGACGACTTCGCTGATTTTCTCATTCAGCTGGGCGAGGGAGCAGCCCTCACAGGTCGCCGTCCGGACCATCCGGGCGCTGTCTCGGTTGATGGCAGTGAGCGAAAGCTGGGTGAAGTCATCGCTCCGGGAGATGTTGAAGAGAAAGAGGTAGTCCACCTGCAGCACCTGCTGGATGATCGCAAAGCACTGATCTTCGGTACATTCTTCAAAATCCATCTCGTCGAAGGCCACGTCTCGCGCCTGCTCAAAGGCTTTTTGTGAGGCCAGGGTAAAGTGCAGGGACAGGTTCTCCTGCAGAGTGAGAAAGAGGATGTTCTGATCCACTTCCGAGAAATCACCCAGCACTCCCAGGGGCGCAAGACCCGCCGGCAGCCGGGCGGTCCAGGCTGAGGACGGCAGAAGCACAAGAAGGGAAAGGGCAACCAGCAGACGGGACATGAGCAGTTTGACGGGAGAGGAGGGTTTACAGAGAAGCATTCCGGAGGTCGGCATCAAGGATCCAGCTCTCTTCGGGGTTGATCGTCTCTGGAATGCCCCAGTGGGGCTTGAGGTGTGCCGCAGCAGCCTGAACGGCACAGAGGACGGCATCCAGCACATCTCCGGAGCCATCTTCAAGAGCATGGGCGGTGAGGGAAGCGGAAAGCCGGGTTTCCGGATGTCCGGGAAGCGGAGCATGCTCCAGAAGGGTCAGCAGCTCCTGGCGGGCCTCGGCTTCTCCGGTGTTCCAACGGGAAGCGGGCTCCGACTTGTACTTGCGCCGCCCAAGGTGCAGGCGGGCGACGAGGCCCGGGTATCCTTCCAGCAACGTGCGGTCGGCGACCTGTGGCCGGCAAGGCGGAAGGTTGAGGGGGCTGGCCAGCAGGCGAGTGGCGCCGGCAAAGAACATCTTGGCGGTGGGAACGTGGTACAGCTTGAGCGGACTCAGGGCTCCGGCCAGTACGTCCACGGTCCGCTTGGGCTCCTTGTGTCCCGGTTCGGCCTGAAGGCGGTGCTGCTCCAAAAGGTCAAGGAAGGCCTCCCGACCCATGTGGGCGACCGTGGTCACGTAACCTTCCCAGCGCCGGGACCAGCCTTGGGCGGCAACAAAGGCTTCAGGCAGCGCAAACGGAAAATCCGCGGCCCCCGTCCAGCGTCCTTCCCGGAGGAACGCCTCCCAGGGCTTCCACTCCCGGAAAAAGTGAACCTCGTCCAGCTGCAGTCCCTCTGCCGAGAGCCAGCCGCAGACGGCGACAAGGGCCTTGCGCGCAGAGGGGGCACTCGTGAAGTCGATGCCCACGATCTTCACGGGCGGTCCATGAGGACGGTGTACAGCATGGAGAGCACAACTCCTCCCCTAAGGGTCCAGGCGAGGGTGCGGATCCAGTTGGTCGAGACCAGGGTGGTGTAGGCGGTTTCGTCAAACGCCGTGGCGAGGATGCCGTGTTGTGGAACCTGCAGCAGCGCGGTGGAGCCCCAAATGATGCCGAGCAGGAGCATTCCCGACCAGGTTTGCCACGCGCTCACCCCTTCCGGAGGGGAGCCGAGCAGCCACGCAGCGGTCAACAGCTCAATCAGCATGGCCGGGCCGACCACGAGTGTGGTCAGGTGGGTGTGGTCGAGTTCGTAACGCGAGAAGGCTTCGGAGCCAACCCGGTCGTAGAGGGGGTAGTGGACCACCTGGACGAACCAGATGAGTCCGGTCATGAACCAGGTGGACGCCACCTGTAGCAGTAGAATCAGCATGTCGCGGGCAGACAGTAGAGGTCAGGGGGCCAAATGAGGTTGCACCAACCCAAGCGCTCCGGCTCCTCAGCAAAAGGGGAGACGCCGAGCGGAGCAACGCGACCCTCTCTACGAGCTTGCCTCGGCATGCTTGGTCTTGCAAGCCTAAGGGGGAGGCGGTAGTCTCTACGTTTTGTCATCAACCCTGGTATTGAATCGATAATGCCCGAACCGCCTTCTTCAGAGAATCCTTCCCCTTCCAACCCGCTGCAGCTGTCTTCAGAGGCGGAGCAGGCCTACCTGGAGGCGGTTTCGTTTTCCAGACAAAAGGAAGGCCCGAACTACAAGCGCATGGACGACTCCAAGCGTTTCGGTTTGTTTGTGAAGCCCGGAGAGGTGCCGGAGCGCAAGAGCAGTGCCTCCTCAGGTGTGCCTCCGGAGCCTCTGGAAGAAGAGCCCTTTGAAGAAACGGAGGCCATCCGCTCACGTGCCGAGGCCGCAGCAGACTCCACGCTGCGGGCGCTCGAAGAAGAAGAAGAGCTGAGCCGCCGGCAGGAAGAAGACCTGGCGCGCCTCTCGGCGGAGATTGATGAAGTGGAGAAGGTCCTCAAGAAGCAGACTCCGGAAGAGGCGGCTGAGGCGGCTCGACTTGAGTCAGCGGCTCCGGAAGAGTCGGTTCCAGTGTCCGAAGCACCGGCGGAACCGGCTGAAGAGGAGGAGCCGCTTGGAGCAAGGCGCCTTTCAGAGGTCCCTGCCGAGCCACTGGAGGAACTGGCTCCTCTGGAAGAGCCCCTTCCTCAGGGGCGTACGCTGGAGGAAGTGGAGCGGGAGCTGGCGGAGCATCCGGAACAATCCGGGCTGACCTTCATGGAAAAGACCGCGATCTTCCTGATTTTGGGAACCCTGGTGGGCGCAACGATTTTGGTGGTGGGCGGGTACCTCCAGGTCTTTGACCGCAGTGTGGTCTTCCAACTGATCCGAGGGCAGGTGCATCAGCTTGAGTTTGTTGCGCCACCTCAGTCCCGTCAGGTCCGCAACGCCTACAACCGCCTTCCGCTGGTGGTGGTGGAAGGCTCCGTCCGGAACCTGTTTGGAGACGCGGATCAGGTGGGCAAGGTGCGGCTGAAGGCGCTCGCGCTGGATGCCGACGGCAAACTGCTGGAAAGTCGGATTGTTTTTGCCGGGTCTGTGCTGACAAAGGAGGAGTTGGAGGGCTGGAGCCCCACCCAGATTCAGCAGGTGCAGGAGGTGCCGGAGGGACGTTCCGGGGCGAACCAGCAGCTGGCAGGGAATGCGGAGGTGCCCTTCCAGGCAATCTTCTTTGAGGCCGGCAATGATCTGGGCGAGACCGTTGTCCAGCTGATCAGCTATGAGCGGCAGGGAGAGGTCGTGTACGTCCGTGCCCCAGAGCTAGCGCAGTAGCTGGTGCTTCAGCCACTGAGCCACTGGGTCGCGCATCTGCCACGCGGCGAGGGAGGGGAGGAGGTCAAAGGCATGCTGGAGGCCTGGGGCATACAGCTCCGTGGCTTCTCCTCCTTGCCTCCGGAGTGCTTGGGCAAAGGCTCGGGACTCTCGCCATGGCACCAGGGTGTCTCGCAGGCCATGGATCAGCAAAAACGGAACAGGCTGGGCCGGGACCTGATGAAGAGGAGACGCCTCCTTCTGTGCTTCCGGATCGGACTCGCGGTGAAGCGGCAACACCTGGCGCAACAGCTCCTGAGCAGCCGGGTAGGGGCTGACCGTGTCGAAAGGCGCTCGGAAGTCATAGAATCCGTAATACCCCACACACCCCTTGAGTAACAGCCCCTGCTGAGGCGCGGCAAATGCCGCCAGACTGGCCAAGTGGGCTCCTGCAGAACTCCCTGACAAGAAAAACTGCTGCGGCTGAAGCGAGTAGGCTTCGGCGTGTTCCTGCAGAAAGCGCGCAGCCGACAAGACGTCTTCCAGGGCTGCAGGGTACCGATGCTCCGGACAGAGCCGGTAGGTCATCGTGGCACAGGCCCAGCCGTGTTGCACCAGGTAGTGGATGAGTGGAAGCCCCTGGTTGTTGGTCCCCACGTGCCAACCGCCTCCGTGCACATGCAGGAGCAGCGGAAGGGCGGCTGGAGGCATGGGGTCCGGAAGGTACAGGTCCAGAAGGCGGGCGTCCGTCTGTTCGGTGCAGTAGTGGAGTCCGGGAATCCGTTTCACTCCGGGAGGACACGCTTTCGGGAGCCAGATCGTGGGCCACCAGTCAGAGGCCGTGGTGGGCTGGAACGGAAACGGGGCGTTGCTGTCGATCTGCAGGCCCTGAGGAAGCTGCTGGTGCCGACTCCAGCGTCGGAGCAGCACGGCGCCACAGAGTCCATGAACCAAGAGGAGCGCGAGAACCCAGGCAGACGACGGGGTGATCGTCAGGAGCAGGCTCAGCATGCCAGCGTTCAGGACCAGCCACTGTGGTGCCAAATCGCCAAAGAGCCAGGACGCGCCAAAGCTGAGCACGTGCCCAGTGGGGGAGCTTTGCGAATGAGAGAGGGGGTAAAAGGTATTGAGGGTGAGGAGGGCGAAGAGGGCAGTCCAGAAGATCCACAAGAACTCGAGCATGGGAACCTTCTGGACGAGAGGTGGACGCCTCAGCGCTTGGAGTACTGGTAGCGCTTGCGTGCCCCTGGGCGGCCGTACTTCTTCCGTTCCACCTTGCGGGGGTCACGGGTCAGCATGCCTGCTTTTTTCAGGGTGGGGCGGACGTCATCGCCGGTCACAAGCAGGGCTCGGGAGATGCCGTGTCGCACAGCGCCGGCTTGTCCGGAGAGTCCTCCTCCACGGACGTTGACCAGCACATCGTACTGCTCCAGGGCTTCGGTCATTTCGAGCGGCTGACGAACGATCATCTTGAGCGTCTCACGTCCGAAGTACTCGTCAATGGGGCGCTTGTTGACAATGATGTTTCCCGTTCCCGGGCGGAGGTAAACGCGAGCCACCGAGGTCTTGCGGCGTCCGGTTCCGTAGTATTGAACAGTCGTGGTCATGGACTTCCTGAGCAGAATCAGATCGAGAGGGTTTTAGGTTGCTGAGCGGTATGCGGATGCTCGGCACCCGTGTAAACCTTCAAGCGACGCAGGTAGTGGCGGTTGAGCGCATTCTTGGCGAGCATGCCCTTGACGGCCCGGGTGATGAGGGCTTCAGGCTTGCGTTCTCGCATTTCAGAGAGCCGGAAGGACTTCAGGCCACCCGGATATCCGGTGTGGTGATAGTACATCTTCTGCTCTTCCTTGCGTCCTGTCACTCGGATCTTGTCCGCATTGACCACCACCACGAAGTCACCCAGATCGGTGTGAGCCGCGTAGATGGGCTTGTGCTTTCCGCGCAGCAGCATCGCAATCTTGGTGGCCAAGCGCCCCAAGGTCTGTCCTTCCGCATCGACGACCCACCAGTCACGGGGATAAGTGCCGTTATCGACGTCTTCTTGTCGGATAAATGGTGTCTTGTTCATGGTACTTCCAAAAAATCCCGATATGCCCGGCAGTGGGCGGATTTGCCAAACCGCTAAATATAGAGAGAATCAGCTGCGAAGGCAAGCAAATTATTTTTGCTCATACATGGAGGAGGCGCCGATGACGCAGTTGCGGCCCTGCTCCTTTCCGACGTAGAGGCACTCGTCCGCTTTCTTCAGCAGCAGCTCCAGCGTGTCCGCGTCATCCGGATACGTTGCAACGCCGAAGGTAGCCGTCAGGTTACCCGTCGGTTGGTTTTCCTGATAGGGCACATATTCCTCTTCCACAGCCTTCCGGAGCTTTTCTCCAATCTTGAGAGCGTTCTCCTTGTTGCAGTTCGGGAGGATCATCACAAATTCTTCTCCACCGAATCGTGCTGCCAGGTCGCCTCGGCGGACCCGGTTCTTGAAGACAGCGGCGACGGTTGCCAACACGACGTCCCCCATTTGGTGGCCGTTGGTATCGTTGTAGTGCTTGAAGTTGTCGACGTCAGAGATGATCAGGGAGAAGGGCTTGCGCTCTTCCGGATAGAGCGTGACCAGGGCTTCCATGAATTCGTCGAGGCGCCGGCGGTTTGCCATGCCCGTGAGGCGGTCGGTGTCTGCGGCTTCTTCCACCTGCTGCAGCTCCTGCTGGCGGTAGTAGCTCAGCTTGAGTTGCGACAGGGCGTGCTCCAGATCAAAATCCGGACACGGCAACGGCAGGAAGTCGGAGGCGCCCATCTTCTGCAACTCCCGACGGTTGGCTTCGTCGGCACAGTAGGGGCTGACCACGAGGATGGGGCACATGTGCAAGGCACAGCTGTCCATGACCTGTGGCAGCGTGGGGCTGGTGTCAGAAGAGGCCACCGGGTTGGTGAGGATGACGTCGTAGCGCTGCCGGAGCGGATCGATGACAAATTCTTCCAGCGAAGGAAGCTCGACGGCCTGAGCCTTGTCCCACTTTTCTGCAACCAGTTGGGCCACCCGTGCCCGCTCATCCGGGTTCTCAACGAGCAGGGCCACGGTGGGAACAACGTCGGTGCGCGGACGGTTGCTCTTGCCAAGAAGGGACTGAGCGGCCGTGATCCGGAGCTTCTCCGAGAGGATGTGGCTGAAAATGAGGTAGAGGATGGAGACTTCAGACCGATCATCCTCTTCCTTGAAGAGGTGCTCCGGAAAGATGACCACGCGACTCTGAGACTCGGCAACCACGTCGAAGGCGTGTCCCGCCCGTGTAATCACAGACATTTCTCCAACGACGTCTCCAGGAAACTCCAGACGCATCAGAAAATTTCCCTGAGACATGACGACCAGGGAGCCTTCCAGCAAAACAGCGAGCTGGGGCGGTTGGTCCTCTCCTTCCTTGAGGAGGTACTCGTCGGCATTCAACTCCACCAACTCTCCCTGACGGAGCATCTCAAGGAGGACGTCTCGCTTGAGGCGCCGAAAGTAGCGTCCGGAATGGATGGAATCAGCAAACTGATCAATTTCTAAATGGTCCTTGCGGACTGAAAGCTCGGTGCGTCGCATGGGTGCTTGACATTGCGAGTTCCGGGACTAGCCTGAGTGACGTCCCATGTGTACAAAAACACTGGCAAATAGTATCGCACTATGCCACGAAGCCAGCACAATCGCAACACCCGCGTCGACTATGTGGATTCCCTTAGCGTCTATGGCCTTTGCCCCTGCCATTTTGTGGGGTTGGGCCTTTTACAACTCCAGTCGGTACCGACGGAACAACCTGAAGCTCCTCCTGATCATCTACCTGGGTGGCATGGCCTGCGGGATGATTGCGCTGCTCCTCAATCACATGGTGGAGAAGTTCACGATCTTCTGGCCCGGGGCTCCGGAGACGTGGTGGCTGGAAGGCGCCGTGCAGCTGCCGCTCGCAAGTTCCGGATTCTGGATCATGGTGGGGGTCAATGAGGAGTTTGCCAAACTGATCATCCTCCTGATGGTGGTGTTTGGGTTGCGGGAACGGCGAGACCCCTTTGACGGGATGCTGTTTGCTGCAGTGATTGCCCTTGGGTTTGCCACCATTGAGAACCTGTTCTACCTCGAACAGTATGGCCCAGGTGTGCTGGTCACGCGTTCAGCCGTGACGGTTCCCGCCCACGCGTTCATGAGTGCGCCAATGGGATACGTGGTGGTGAAGGCCCGGAACCTGTTGGACGATGAGCCGGAACACACCAGGGTCAGCCATCGGGCGATGCTGACCATTTTGGCCGGTTGGTTGGTGTCGGTGGGGCTGCATGGCGCCTACGACCTGTGGCTGTCGCTGGGCTACACGTGGGGCGGTTACGGGCAGATTGTCCTGATGGGCCTGCTGTCTGTGTGGCTGGGACGCAAGGCCGTCAGGGAGTCGGTGCTGCGTCCGGTCGTCAGCGAACCGCGAGCTTGACTTCGCTTACCATCTCAAAGGCCTGGGCACGGACCGTCCGTTGCTGGTGCAAGTGGGAGAAGTTCCGCATGAGGTGCTCCAGCGCTCGTTGGTAGAGGACCGGATCGTTTTGCGAAACCAGGGTTTCGTGCATCAGGGTCAGGAGCTGACTGGTGAGTTGCGGGTCATTGGAGGCGGCAATGTCGTTCCCAAGGTCGTCCACGCTCTGGAGGTTGACCTGCTCATTGCGCCGCTCAAAGCCCTTGGCAATGAGCTTCCGGAGCCACTCGATGCGCTCCACGCCAACGGCCTTCTCATACTCCTGCCGCAGCAATTCGTACTCGATCCGAATCCGGAGGTCTCGAGCATTTTCATAATCTGGGTGGTATTCCGGAATCTTGGCAAGTTCGGTCAGGGCGCGCAGGTACTCGCCTTCTTCATACGCGTCGACGCCTTTCTGATACGGAACCCGCTGGATGGTCCGGACGGACTGAGCGTAGAGAGCGGAGTCGGCAGGGACCTCCCGGAGGAAGTCAACGGCTGTTTCGTAATCCTTGGCCTCGTAAGACTGCATCCCGCTTTCATAGTTCATCCGGGCCAACTCCGCCGGAGGAACCGAGTCCAGCCACCCGCAGGCGCTAACCGACCAGAGCAGCGCTGCCGCTACCCACCATGTCAAAGAATGCCTCACTTTGATTCTCCAATCTCAGTTTCCAGGGAGGGGGCCATCTGTTTGGCACGCTGCCGCCGAACAACCGTCTGAACGGTGATGCCAATGGCCACCACGCTTCCGGCCAGCACCAGCAGCAGGGTGGGCCACGAAACGGCATCCTTGAGGACAACGAGAAAGACGACGGCAATCAAGATCAGTGACGGAACTTCGTTGAACAAGCGAAAGTGCTTCCCCGTCCAGTTGCAACGCCCCTCCGCGAGCAACCGACGCAGCTTCCCACAGCCCAGGTGGTAGGCAATTAAAGCGACCACAAACGCGAGCTTCGCGTGCATCCACCCGGACTGCAGCCACGGCAGGACCATGGACACCCCAAAAATCGTAGTGATGCACAGGCCAGGCCAGGTGATGGCGTAGTACAGGCGGCGCTCCATGAGCATCAGCTGGTCGATGAGGATCTGACGTTCCGGCTCCGGACGCAGCTCTGCTTCCTTATGGTAAACAAAGAGGCGCCCGAGGTAAAACAATCCGGCAAACCAGACGACGACTCCGATGATGTGGAGGGCCTTGAAGTACAGCACGGTCATGTGGGCCTCATGCGGGTAGCACGAGTTCGCGTGGATCCAGGTACGCCTGCACCCACGCCGAGACCAACGCACAGAGCTTCAAGCGATTGGTCCGCTTCGCTTCCTCCGGATCCATCACCAGAACGGCGTCAAAGAATTCTGTGATCGGTGCTTCCAGGCGGAGGAGCTGGGCAAGGAAGACCTCCGGAGTTTCACGAGCAGAAGGCAACTCCCGAACCGCTTCGTGGAACGCCTGCTCCGCCGACTCGAAGGCGTCCGGACGCAGTTGAGCGTCTTCCGGAAGTGGGTTCTTCGCCGCGATGTTCTGGCACCGCCCAATGGCTTCCATCGCTTTTTTGAAGGGCTGAGACTCCAGGTGGGGCGCCAGCCCCTGAGCAAGGTCCAGCGCTTCCAACGGAGTTGCCGGTGCGGCAAGGACACTCGCCGTGACGTCGTGGCGGATGGCCTGCTCCTGGAAGTACCAACGGAGCCGCTGTGCGAGGAACGCCTGCAGTTCTTCAAGCAGCCTGGGCCGGTCGAGCCCGAGCTGTTGCTGCTCGTCCAGCGTCCGGATGGCCGCCTCGAGCAGCGGAGTCAGCGGCAGGTTGATCCTCAACCCCAGCAGCAGCTGCACCACCCCCTGAGCTGCTCGACGCAGCGCATACGGGTCAGCTGAGCCGGTGGGAATCATCCCCAGCGAAAACGCGACGGCAAGCTGGTCCAGGCGGTCGGCCAGCGCCACCGGAAGCGTTGCCGCGTGCTCCGGAAGCGCATCTTCGGCGTTGCGCGGGAAGTAGTGCTCGCGGATGCCCTGACAGACAACCGGATCTTCCCCCAGCAGCCGAGCATAGTCTTCTCCCATGTAGCCCTGAAGCTCGGGGAATTCATAGACCATCTGGGTAAAGAGGTCAAACTTGCACAGCTCGGCAATGCGCTGCGTCTGCGCCGCCTGTTCCGGAGGGGCTTCCAGCAATTCGGAAATCGAAGCGCTCAGGGCCTGGAGGCGGGCGACCCGTTGCCCCTGAGTGCCTCGTTTCTGGAAAAAGACTCCCTGGTCGGCCTTGGTGGCAAAGTACGCAAAGTCTCGCTTGCGGTCTTCCAGGTAGAAGAAACGAGCGTCGCTGAGTCGGGCCCGGAGCACCTTCTCGTTGCCGTGCCGGACGGTCTCCAGGGCGCGGGTGTCTCCGTTGCGGACCGTGACAAAGTGGGCCAGCAGCCGCTCCTCTGCGGCATCATACACCGGAAAGTAGCGCTGGTGGGTGGCCATTGAGGTGACGAGCACCTCTGCGGGCACCTCCAGGAATTCGGACTCAAAGTTGCCCACGAGGGCTGTGGGCCATTCCACAAGGTTGGTGACCTCTTCCAGCAGGTCGGCTTCCAGACGGACCCGAAAGCCGTGCTGCGCCTCAAGGGCCCGGATCTGTTCGGTGATGGTGGCCTGGCGTTTCTCGAAGTTGGCCATGACAAACTGCTGCTCCAGCACCGCCTCATAATCCTGGGCGGTGGAGACCACCACTTCGCGGGCGCCCAGGAAGCGATGTCCGCGAGTGGTGCTTCCGGCGCTGACCATCTCCAGCTCAATCGGAATGACCTCCTGGTTCCACAGAGAGAGCAACCAGCGGATGGGGCGGATGAGGCGCATCCGGTAGTGGCCCCAGCGCATGTTCTTGGGGAAGCTCAGGTTGTGAATCCACTGGGCCACAGATTCCTGCAGCAGCTCCGGCACCGGGCGTCCGGACTCTTCACGGACGACGAAGACGTAGTCCTTGCCTTCCACTTCCCGGACTTCGAGCTGGTCGGGCGTGGCGCGGTTCTTTTTGGCAAAGCCGATCGCCGCCTTGCTCCAATCCCCCTCCGGAGTCCGGGCAATGTTGGCAGGCGGCCCCTTGACCTCAAGGGTGCGGTCGGGCTGCTGGTCCGGAAGTCCGGTGACCTCAAGGGCCAGTCGCCGGGGCGTGGAAAAGGTCCGCAGGGGGGCCTCCGGAAGCCCGTGCTGCTTCAGGAAGTTCCGGGCCGCCTGCTCAAGCTGGGCCGTTGCCGGCAGAATCATCTGGGCGGGAACCTCTTCCAGCCCAATTTCCAAGAGATAGGTATTGTTCATCAAATCATTCCTGAGGACTGAGTTCCGCCACCCAGCGTTCGGCGGCAGCTCGATCTTTCATCAGCGGGAAGCCCAGCTTGCGTCGATTTTCCAGGAACCGTCGGGCGACTTCCTGGGCCAGGGCTCGGACGCGTCCGATGGTGGCAGCCCGGGCCGAGACGCTGATGGCGCTGGCAGCATCAAGCTGATTGAAGGTGTGGGAACACTTCAGCACGTAGTCATAGGCCGGGAAGACCAGCTCGGCTTCCAGAGCGCGCTTGGCCTCGGCCTCATACTCGTTGAACCAACGGAACATCTGCTCAATGTTGGCGACTTCAAAGGTGTACCTGGAGTGTTCAAACTCCGGTTGCCGGAAGATGGCGTCGTAGCTCACTCCGGGCGCAAACTCGATGTCAAAGACGTCATCGCGGTCCTGCAGGTAAGAGGCAAGGCGCTCAAGCCCATAGGTCAGCTCGGCCGAAACCGGGTGACACTCGAGGCCTCCGACCTGCTGGAAGTAGGTAAACTGCGTGACTTCCATGCCGTCGAGCCAGATTTCCCAGCCGAGGCCCCACGCCCCAAGAGTCGGCGCCTCCCAGTTGTCTTCGACAAAGCGGATGTCATGGTCCAGGGGTTCAATTCCAAGTGCCCGGAGGGAGTCGAGGTAGAGGTCTTCAACGTTGTCTGGGGAGGGCTTGAGGATGACCTGATACTGGTGGTGCTGGTAGAGGCGGTTGGGATTTTCTCCATAGCGTCCGTCTGCAGGGCGGCGTGAAGGTTCCACGTAAGCGACGTTCCACTCTTCCGGACCAATGGTGCGCAGGGTCGTCATGGGGTTCATGGTTCCTGCCCCGGTTTCCACGTCATACGGATTCATGAGGAGGCATCCCTGCTCACTCCAGAACGTGTGCAGGGTCAGGATGATGTCCTGAAGGCTCGTTTTTGCAGGCATCTTGAGGGTCGTTAGGTTGGGGAATCGGAGCCTTCCACCGCGGTGTCACCGAGGGCAGGGAACTCCTTGCGGATGATTTCTCGGAAGTGCTCGGCCAGGTGGTGCAGGGCCAGCTCCTGGTTC
The DNA here is from genome assembly GCA_038150265.1 of Deltaproteobacteria bacterium. Lineage (GTDB taxonomy): Bacteria > SAR324 > SAR324 > SAR324 > NAC60-12 > JAYPUA01. Next base: position 36,604 of record JAYOTF010000006.1, read on the forward strand.
ATGAAGGCGAGCAGGTAGTATTCGGACTCTGCCCGGGCAATGGTGTGGTGCTGCTGCGTCAGGGCCTGGTCCGCGTGGGTGGCGGCTTCCGTGGCTCGCTGGCAGAGGCTCAAAAGCTGAGCCCGGGCCTCTTCTGTGGCGATGAGCTGGGGCTGCAAGGCGGGCTCGCTGAGGGAGCGGACGTCAAAGCGCCGCAGGTGCTCCGGCTCCTTGAGTTCATCCGTGTTGATCCAGAGCTTCCGGGGCACCTCGGTCAGGCTTCCGTGGAGGTCCATGGCCATGTCTTCATCGTCACAGAGCATGAGGACGTAGTCGCTCTTGAGGTCAAAGCGGTGCAGGGCTTCTTCCCAGTCGAGGCAGTCAACTTCCAGCTCCAGCAGCAACTCGGCAATGTCTCGGGCTGCCAGCAAGGCATCGCGCTCCTGTTCATAAAGCGTGATGCGGTTTTGGGCAAGTTGCAGCACCTGTTGATTGTTGCGAGAGCTGTGCTGCAGGTGGTCCCGCCGGCGCTGAAACTCTTCCGGGGAAAGGGGACGTTCCGGAAGCGTGGAGGTCAGGCTGAGGTCATCCAGCGCCACCCAGCTCTTCAGGCGCTCCATCGCCTGAGCAACGGCATCGGTGCAGTCCCTGAGGTCGCCCTTCAGAACCACCTCCGGAAAGCTGGAAAGCTGGAGGCAGGTGAGTTCGGGCTCCAGCGTGTACCGCCCGGGGGCCAGCTGAGAGAGAGCGGTGACCTGATCCACCCCGTTTTGCTGCAGCACCTGGCGCATGACCTCATTCAGAATGGGGGGCGTCCCGAGGCAGCGGATCGACCGGTTGACCGGAGCCACTTGAGCGGAATACGGAATCAGGGACTTCAGGTCGTTGACGAGCCGGCGGAAGGCTGCGTTCTTGGGGCTGATGCCTGCGGTCCGGAGGCAGTGGTCGATTCGGAGGTCGGGCCCCTCCAGGCTCAGCAGCGACGGGTAGGGAACTCCGGGAAAGAGGTAGCCCCCATTTTCTTCGCGCAAAATGCCCTGTACCTGCTCCGGCAGCACCGAGGCTTCCAGGTTGGAGAGGGCCTGGGTGAGCCAGAGCCGTGGATCTTCCCAGCCAAATTCGGTCCGGATCTGGATGACGCGACGCCAGGGCAAGAGGGCGCCTTCCGGAAAGTCCTCAACGGCGCGCTCCACCTTCCGTCCATCGGGGTGGATGAAGCGGAGCATCGCCTGACCGTCAATTTTGATGCGGGGAAAGGACCGGATGCTCTGGGGCAGGATGCCTTCAGGGTCCAGGGGGCGGATCTGCATGCCGTTGCTGAGGCGCAGCGTGGTGCCTTCTGGCAGCAGGTAGGGCATTTCCTCTTCAACATCAGCCACCACAATTGCCACGCGGGTGAAGTCTGCGGGGAGCGAATGGGCGATTTCCAGTGCCTCCAGCAGCAACTCGGCATCCTCAAAGGTTCCGGGGCGGATGAGGATCGCCTGCGGGGGCGTGCTTTCGGCAAGCCGCAGGGCCTGGCGGAGCCCCATGGGGTCTTCTGCCGACAGCCGGATGCCTCCCAGAGTTGGGCCTTCGAGGGCTTCATCCAGTTGCTGGAGCAGGCCCTTCCACTCTTCCGGAGGAAATCCGATGCCGAATAGGTACATGGGGTGGTTGGGTCCAGCGGGATTCAAGAAGGTCGTCAAGTGACCGTGAGAGCAACGGTAACCGGTAGCTAATGCCTTGAAAGCAGGGCGTGTGCAAAGAGAGACTATATCACGCTCGTTGGAGGATGTAAATTCGACTTCTGCATTCCCAGCTTGCAGAATGTCCGCAAAGTCGCTATTTTTTGTGATTTTGCGTGAACGCGAGTTCTGGGCAGATTGACCTGCCACGCCTTAACCTCAACGAGAATTGCTCTTGACTGACGAAAAGCTGGAAATCAAGGGGACGGTCCTGGAGTCCTCCAATGGAATCTTTCGGGTACAGCTGGAAAATGATCACGTGGTGATGGGCCACCTCTCTGGAAAAATGAAGATGCACAAGATTCGGGTGCTTCCGGGAGATTCGGTTACCATCGAACTGTCTCCTTATGACCTGAGCAAGGGACGCATCGTCCGTCGCGAGAAGATTTCTCGAAACTGAGCCTGCCTCTGGGAGCACGCTCCGCGTGCTGTCGTACCTTTCCCCGAAAGCCTCCGGGCTGTTTGACCCACACCTTCATCCTCTCAGATGACTGCCTTTGACCGCTTGCTGGCAGACTCGCTGGCTGCTGCCCTCACCCGTTTGAATCCCTCAGACCCCTGGAGTGCTGAGCAGGTTTTGCCCCTCATTGAAACGCCTCCGAATCCGGAGATGGGAGACTACGCCTTCCCGTGCTTCACGCTGGCCAAACAGTTCCGGAAAGCTCCTCCCCTGATTGCTCAGGAACTGGAAACGATCTTCCGGGAAGACGGTCCGGCGCGTCCGGAGTGGGAGTCGGTTCAGGCGCTGGGGCCATACCTGAATGTGACCCTGCGGACGGATGCGTTGGCGCAGGCGGTGCTTCCGGAGGTTTGGAGTGGGGCGTCCTTTCAGCAGCCGAGTGAAAAGCGGCGCGAGCGGGTGATGATTGAGTTCTCCCAGCCCAACACGCACAAGGGCTTCCACGTGGGGCACCTCCGCAATGTGTCGCTTGGTGATTCGCTGGCTCGGATTTTCCGCTACAACGGCTACGACGTGGTGGGAGCCAACTACATTGGAGACGTCGGGACGCACATTGCCAAGTGCCTGTGGGCGTACCGGCAGAGCGAGCAGGCTCCTCCGGAAAACGGACGTGGCGAGTGGCTGGGCACGCTTTACACCGAGGCCACCCTCAAGCTGGAAGATGCCCCTCCGGAACAGGCCAGGCAGTACCAGCAGGAAATTGGCCAGATTCTGACGGACCTGGAGTCCGGAGTGCCGGAAATTACAGCGCTGTGGGAAGAAACCCGTCAGTGGTCCATGGACGAGTTTGAGGAGATCTACCGCTGGCTGGATGTTGACTTTGACCGCGTGTTTTATGAGTCAGAAGTCGATGAGGCTGGAAAGCGGATTGTCCTCGAAGGGGCCGAGTCGGGGCCGTTTGTTCACTCCGAAGGCGCCATTGGCATTGATCTGGAGCCTGAAGGGTTGGGGTTCTTCCTGCTGCTGAAATCAGATGGCAACACGCTTTACTCGACAAAAGACCTGGCGCTGGCCAAACGAAAGTTTGAGGAGTTTGGTGTGGAACGCTCCATCTATGTGGTGGGCATGGAGCAGACCCTGCACTTCAAGCAGGTCTTTGCCACCTTGAAGCGCATGGGCTACCCGCAGGCTGAAAAGTGCTTTCATTTGCCCTATGCGCTGGTGACGCTTCCTTCAGGGAAGATGAGTTCCCGGGCCGGAAACGTCATCCTCTTTTCCCAACTGCGCGAACAGATGATCGGCTTCCTCAAGTCCGGACCGCTACAGGAGCGGCTTCAGGAATGGTCAGCGGACGAAGTGGAGGCTGTGGCGCACCAAATGGCGGTTGCCGCCATCAAGTATGGCATGCTGAGCCAGGATCCGAACAAGCAGATCGTCTTCTCAATGGAAGACTGGCTCCGAGCAGAAGGTGACACTGGGGTCTACCTGGCCTATGCCTATGTCCGGATTCGTAGCATTGGGCGACAGGTGGGGGCGGCTTCAGCCGAAGCGGATCTGACCACCTTGCAGCACCCGAATGAAAAACGCTTGCTCCGGCACATGCTGGATTTCAATCAGGTGGTCTGGAGCGCTGGAGAACAATTCAAGCCGTCCCTGATTGCACACGCCTTGTTTGAGTTGGCCAAGGACTTCAGCCGGGCGTACAACACCTGTCCGGTGAAGCAGGCTGAGACTCCGGAGCTGCGAGAAGCGCGGCTGCTGCTCTTCCACTGTGTTGCGGAAACCCTGAAGCAGGGGCTGGCCTTGCTGGGCATCACGCCTCCGGAGCGCATGTAGGCCCTTCACGTGGCAATGGCCCCCGACGCGTGGGCCTTCCCACAACAGGACCACAGGGGTGAAGCCTTTGGGGTCCGTGAGCCCACTCCTCAAGGCTTCCCTCCAGCGCTTGTTCCTTTTTTCCGACGCTGCTTCTTTGAAAATCAGGGGGTTGTTGCGCCTCCTCAAATTCGCTAGCATGAAGGAAAACGTGCTTTTTGGAGGTCGTTATGGAAGAACAAGCCCTGAAAACCGAGCTCGAAACCTTCAAGGTGAGCCTGCTGCAATCCGTGCGCGAGGAAATCCAACTGAAGGTTCGTTCCGCTGTCCGTGAGGAAATTACCCGCACCTTGCTGGATGACAACCGGCAGAATACGGATCGACTGCTGGAAGCGATTGAGCATAACACCGAGTCCGGTAACGCGAACACAGAGCGAATCATCGAATCCGGTAATGCGAACACGGAGCGGATCATTGAGTCGGGTAACGCGAACACGGAGCGGATCATTGAGTCTGGAGAGAGGAACACCGAAAAAATCATACAGGCGGGTGAAGCCAACACCGAGCGCTTACTGGCCTACATGGAGACCTCGGATCTGCAGACGCATCGGCTGCTTTCCAATATCGCTGAAATCATGAATGGAATGAAGTCGACCCTGGATGGTGTGAATTCCACCCTCACTGGAATGAAGTCGACCCTGGATGGTGTGAATTCCACCCTCACTGGAATGAACTCCACCCTTACTGGGATGAATTCCACTTTGAAAAGGGTCGAGAAAAAGCTTCCGTGATCAGCGGAGTCGCTATTTGGAGCTCAATGACGCGTCCTTACAGGGAGGAAAGCCACGCGTCCGGAAGGTCTCGCTGATAAACAGTGCCCCGCCACACCCACTTCAGTCCAGATCCGGTCCGCCACATCAAACACCCCTCAAGCATCTGGGGCCACTCTTCTTCCTGAACGGCCTCCTTCTGTTCCAACCAGCCGAGCAAGGCAGATAGCAAGGTGTCGTGCGTGATGCAAACGTGGACGGTTCCCGCATCCGGGGGCGTGGCCCACGCTTGACTCAGCATTGCACGGACTCCAGGCTCACAGGCGATCATTCCTTCCAGAGGAAGCCCCTGTAGAAGTCGGTTGACGATGCCGATGGGGCCATGCTCAACCAGCCGTTGGATGGAGGCCTCGACATCTTCGATAAACGCTCCGGGCTCACCCAGCGTCTCGTCGGGTTGCACCTCAAGGGCGACTCCAGCGCCTTCGATCAGGGCTCGTCCGGTTTGGACACAGCGGGTTGAGGCACTGGCGGACACCTTGCGGAGTCGCTGGCCAAACGCGGCCCCCAGTTCCTGCGCGGCCTGCACGCCCTCTGCTGTCAGGTCCACCTGCATCCCGAACTTGCCCTCCGGAATCTCCGGGCGGACGGAATGCCGCATGAAGACCACCACACCCTGATCTTCCGGCAACTGTGCCAGCGTCGGCGTCCAGTCCGGAAGGTGCTGGCGGTTGAAATAGACAGTCATGGCTTGCTTCCTCCTCTAAAGTGTCCCGTCCGGGTGGTGGAACCAGATGAATTTATCTTGCGGGTGGAGCCGGATGTCCTTACAGTCACACGGTTCCTTGAACTGCTTTGAACCTTCAACAGGTATGCACAGAATGACTTTTCGCACTCGCTCCCTAGCCGCACTGATGCTGGCGGCCCTCGCCCTTGCCGGATGTGACTTCAACCGAACGGCTAAGGCGCAACGCCAAGAGTACCGGGCGCTTCGTGCCAACGGCCCCGACTACACACCTGCTCCCAATCAGCTGACTCGTCGCATGGACTACTTCAATCAGTCGGAAGAGAACATGCTGGAGAAGATGCGCCAGCGCTGATCAGTTCTGTAACCGAGACCGCAGTTCCTCAATACGGTCTCGGTTGACTCCAAGGTCCGAGTACCCCAACCGCGATGCCGAACGGACCTCCATCCAGCCCCCCTGAGCATTCCAGTAAAACTCCACATCATCAATAAAACGGAAGATCGCACTGGTGAACTCGGCATGCAGGTAGCCTTCCGACTGGGTCACGATTTCTACCCGAGGCAGTTTTTGGAGCGCCTGAGCGACCTGCTGGATGGGCTCCGTCCCTGAAAGCTGCAGGGGGGCCACACGCTGCTCTTCGCTGGTAGCCTGGCTGGAAACACAGTTGGGGCTCGGTGGGCAGGGTTTCAGCGTTCCGGAAGTGACCCCCAACTCCGGACGTGTGCCTCCGCATCCGGCGACTCCCAGGGTCAGGCAGGCTCCCAGGAGCAGGGTCAGGGAGCGGAAACGAGGCGGTGCAGGCGAATTTGCCATTGGCGTGACTGATAGTGTTGAAGAAACCCTTCCACTTGCACCGAAGTGCCCGGAGAAGTGACCGACTGGGGGAACCACTGGCGTTGCCGCTTGCCCAGAAAAACCGGGAGCCCGTCGCGTGAGTCAGGGTGCCGGAGGAAGAGCAAAGCGGCTCCATAGCGCAGCGACTTGGTGGACTGAATCACTCCCCGCACACGAATGAAGTGCCCCTCCATGCTTCCTGGATCCACGTCCTCAGGGGGGAGCACCCGCATCTGAAACAACGGGTTGCGCGTGGAGTAGACGGTTTTCCCTTCTTCTCGCAAGCGCAGCAGGTAGCGTTTCCTGGAGTCCCGCTGGCTCCAGATGCCTGCACTCAGGTCGAACGCCTTGATTTCAGCACGAGCATACGCTTCATACGCCTCTTGGGGCGTCGGGAGTGAAAAGCGTGTGTCGAAGTAGCTGTGTCCGGCCCGGATCAACTCCAGGCTGGCGTTGCCTCCGGCGAACTCGAGAATCCCCAGCCAGCGTCCATAACGGTCCTGAGGTTCCTCCGGGTTCACCCAAAGGGCCTCCCGGGCACGCAACAGCTCCCCGAGTGCAGCTTTGGCTGGAAGCCCGAACTGGCGGTCTTGCCCTTTATGGGATCGAGACAGCTCCGGTGTGTCCACAAACAGCAGGCGAACCCGCTCCGTTTTTTTGTCCAGCTTCCCATCGCCATTCAGGTCCACGTCAAACGTGTCCCCGTCAATGACCCGGAACGCCCGGTCCACCAGGGAGTACGAATCCCACTGGCGCGGGAGCGTCTGGTCATTGGCCAGAGCAAGACTGGTCAGGAAAATCCATCCGGCACCGAAAAGACTCAAGAGGCGCCAGGTTCTGCGGCAAAGACACATCATTTGCATTTAGATTAACAGGAACCGGCTGAGAAACAAGCAGGGAAACCCTCCTGTTCTCCGCGAGCAAAACGTTTGCAAGTCTCTGTCAATGCGGTAACTTTTGAAGAGTCGGTCCATCGCCATCAACTTCAGGAAAAAAGACGCTCTGACCGGTCCGCAAGGACCTTGCCTCCACTCGCATCCACCACTCCTTGAACCAGTCGTTTCCTCGCCTCCTCCTTGTGGGGCTGCTCAGTTTGTTCAGCCTGCTGGGGAGCCTGAACTCATTGCAGGCACAATCGCCTCTTCCGTCTCTGGGCCCCAAGGGGGTTGCGGACAACCTGCAGATCCGGACCCAGTCCTACAGCATTGACCCTGTGACCGGGGAGGCGCTTTACCGAAACGCCTCGCTGTCTTGGGGCGGGCTGACCATTGAAGGCACAGAAGTCCGTTACCTGCCTCAGGAGCGGAAGGTGGTGGCGGAAGGATACGTCCGGGTGGTGGAAGGAGACATCTTGGCGGTGATGGATCGCCTGGAGTTCCAGTTGGCTGATGGCTCGGCTCAGTTTTACAACGCGACCGTCTTTGACAGCCGAACCCGTGCCTACTTGACCGCTGAGTCGGTCACGCGGATCGGGGAAAACCACTACCTTGCCGAGGGGTGTTCCTTCACGACCTGCAACCCGCAGTCTCCCGTGTGGGAAATCCGGGGCAGTGAGGTCAACTACTACGGCGAAAACTTCTCCTCGTCGTTGGGCACCAGCCTCCGGGTTGGAGGAGTGCCGGTGTTTTACTTCCCGTACCTCGCCTGGCCAACGGTGACCCGTCGGCAGTCCGGATTCCTTCCTCCGGAGTACTCCATCACGCGGAGCAGCCTCCGAAAGTTTGACCTCGGCTACCGCCTGGGCCTTCCCTACTTCTGGGCCATTGATCCGGAACAGGACCTGACGGTGACCTACGACTGGGTGGAGCGCCGGGGGCCCGGATTGCGGCTGGACTACCAGTACGCGTTTACTGAGGGCATGCGTGGCGAAATCAAGGGGCAGCGCTTTGAAGAGCGCGATCCACGCGATCCAGAACAGGAAGCGGGGAGCCTCAGTCCAGAGGAGGTGGAGCAGTCGGACTTGCATCCGGACCGTTTCAAGTTCGAGTTCAACCACAACCAGAGCCTGGATGAAGCGACCCGCCTGATTGCTTCCGGACTGGTGTACAGCGACAGCCAGTTTCAGAAGGAGTATGAACTGACGGAGGATCCGGATCCCAACTATGCTCAGCGCTTCAAGTTTGCCCTCAGCCGACAGTTTCAGAACAGCAGCCTGTCGCTTTCAGCGACTCAGGAGCGAATTTATGCGGGAAACGAAATTGCGGTGCTGAACAACGCAATTGACCAGACCACTCAGCAGAGTCTGCCGACCGTTGAGTTTCGGTGGGCCGACACGGTGTGGCGCAGCAAGGAATCGGTCTTCAGCCTCAGCCTTGCTGGAACCCACACCCGTTTTTACAGTGAAAAGAACATCAACGGCCTCGGCTCGGTGCTGAATCCAGGGGCGCGGTTCCGGACCAGCCTGGGCGTGCTGGGAGTCAACGCGGGGATCAGCAAAAAGCTGTCGGCGTATCGGGTCTGGGGGGCGTCCACCGATTCCAGTGGGGAGTACTCCTTCAACGTGAGCCTGGGAGACGTGGCACTTGATACCATCATCTCTCGGACCTTTACGCTGGATAATGATTACTACAGCCGAGCCAAACACCGCATCGTTCCGCAACTGAAGTACGAGTACATTGAAGACGTCCCGCAGGAGTTTAACGGAGCCACTCCGCCCCTGGGAGGAGGGCTGTTTACACGCCGCCTGGCCACCCTGAAGCTGGAGAACCAGTTTCTGGTCAAGCGTCGGATTTACGAACGGAGTGTCAAGGTGACGCTGCAGACCCTGACGCAGCTGCGGCAGTCGGGAGTGGAGGAGCTGATGGTGCAGCGTCTGGAACGCCTGCAGGGGCGGGAGTTTCCGAATGAGGCCACCCTGGAGCGTGCCGTGACCCTGATTTTGGGAAAGGAAAACCCGGAGGTGCTGGACCAATTGGTGGCGTTTGCTGAACAGGGCACCGCCCAACGTCTGACTGGACTGGCCCGTCGCTCTGAGCAAGAAGGGGATGCCGAAGTCTTTGGACGCCTGACGCTGACCCAGCCTTATGATTTCCTGAAGGTGAGTCCGGAGTTTCAGGCAATCGGTCCCACCCCCAAGGGCAATGAGACGGATCCGGGAGAACCGTTGCTGCCCTTGCGGACCGACCTCTCCCTGACGCCCAACCCGAGCATTGGGGTGAACTTCTTCAATCGCTACCATCACCAGAAGCATCGGGTCGTCGAATATGGCCTGGGCGTCAAGGTGGGACTTTCGGCACGCAACAAGGCCTCGGTCAACTTCCGGGAAAACGAATACGACTACATCACGCCCTACGGTGCAGAGTACGCGGCTGCCCGGACCTTTGGATTCAGCAACAGCTACGAACTCAGCGATACCCTGTCCATGGGAATTGCCGGTACCTTTGACCTGCAACCGGAGAGCTCTTTTCAGCGGCGCCTCACGGAAAACTCCTTCTTTATGAACTATGCCCCCGATTGCTGGCGGATCAGCATTAGTTTGGAGGAACGCGCGGCCTCAACGCTGACCAGCAACGAACAGGAGGTGGAGTACGTGGAGCGGACCATCTACGCCAACATTTCGCTCGGGGGCGTGGACCTGCCGGAGCAGACCCTTCCGGGAGTGGGACAATGAGCCCCAAGTGGATCCGATGGAGCTGGGGAATCGGGGTGGCGCTGCTGCTTGCCGCAGGCAGTGCAGGCGCTCAGGAACCAGACCAGGCGCCTGCTGATGAACCGACCATGGCGGAACGGAGCCTGGAGTTCCGGAAGCCGACCAAGCCTCCGAGCTTTCTCAATGAAGGGCGTCCGGTCCCCTGGATCGGGATCTACTTTGGGGTGGGCCTGCGAGACGTTGGCTTCACGCTGGAGGGACAGCCAGAGGTGCGCTCACGAGAGGGGCTGAGCAATGGAGCGGGCTTTGACCTGGGCTTCTTCTGGGACCGCCAATCCATTGAGTACACCCGGCACCTGTCGTTTGTTGAGCTGCAGGCCCCCACCGAGCTTCAGGACAGCACCGGCTCACAGTTGGAGGTGGAGCAGCACACGATCTGGTGGAGCGCCTTTCCGCTCAGGTGGAAGGACTGGCACTTCATGGGAAGCGCCGGACCTCAATTTTCCCGAGTTCGTCTGGCAGACACAGCTCAGGGGTACCTGAATGAAGCGTCCCTTGCAGTCGGCGCCGGAGTCGCTTATTTTCCTTCAAGGAGCCTGATGCTGATGTACCGGGCGTCTTATGCGCAACGGCTGCTGGGGATGAGCGACAGCCGACCCGCCCTGGCGCGCTCGCAGCTTCATGCCCTTTTCATCAACTACTACTTTTCGCTGTAAACCGACGGCTCCGGCATCCGGAGGCGACCGGCAAGCGAGGAGCTTCACTTTTTGGAGGAATTCATGGATCCGCATTCACCCACTCTGCATCCCATTGAAACAGCCAGTCAGGATGAACTGCAGGCGCTGCAACTCGAACGGCTGCAGAGCACCTTGCGACGTGCGTATGACAACGTGGCCCACTACCGCCAGGCGTTTGATGCGGCCGGAGTGCATCCGGACGACTGCCAGTCACTGCAGGATCTGGCGAAATTTCCCTTCACGGCCAAAGCCGACCTGCGGGCAAACTACCCGTTTGGCATGTTTGCCGTGCCCCGTGAGCAGGTGGTTCGGGTGCATGCCTCGAGTGGCACGACCGGGAAGCCAACGGTGGTGGGGTACACGCAAAATGACCTGAACGTCTGGGCCGATGTCTGTGCCCGCAGCATCTGGGCGTCTGGAGGACGTCCAGGGCAGATCGTGCATGTCGCCTACGGTTACGGCCTGTTTACGGGGGGGCTGGGCGCACACTATGGGGCCGAGCGTCTCGGGTGCACCGTGGTTCCCGTGTCCGGAGGCATGACGGAGCGGCAGGTGCAGCTGATCCAGGACTTCCAGCCTGACGTCATCATGGTGACCCCTTCGTACCTGCTGGTGATTGCAGACGAGTTTGTGCGTCAGGGGCTGGATCCACGCCAGTGCTCCCTCAAAACGGGCATTTTTGGGGCCGAGCCGTGGACGCCGAAGATGCGCACTGAAATCGAGCAAGCCTTTGACCTGAATGCGGTGGACATCTATGGCCTCTCCGAGGTGATGGGCCCCGGAGTTGCCAATGAGTGCGTTCAGGAAAAATCGGGGCTGTACGTGTGGGAGGATCACTTCTATCCGGAGGTGATTGACCCGGAAACGGGAGCGGTACTGGAAGACGGGCAGCAAGGCGAGCTGGTGTTTACGTCTTTGACGAAAGAGGCCTTTCCGATCATCCGCTACCGGACTCGAGACCTGACCCGCTTGCTTCCGGGGGTGGGACGGGTGATGCGACGCATGGAAAAGGTGACAGGGCGCTCTGACGACATGATGATCATCCGGGGCGTCAACGTGTTCCCGACTCAGATCGAAGAGATCCTGCTGGAAGATCCGGTGCTGTCTCCGAATTATCAGATTGAACTGCGGCGGCAGGATCGACTGGACACCATGACCCTGCTGGTGGAGCCCAAACCCAGCCAGGGCAGTGCTGAGGAGCTGAAGGAAAGCTGCGCGCGACTGGCACACCAGATCAAGGGACGGGTGGGCATCAGCGCAGAGATCCAGCTGATGGACGTCGGAGGGGTGGAGCGCTCCATGGGGAAGGCCCGCCGGGTGGTTGACTACCGGCCCAAGGACTGAGGCTCAGGCCTGTGCCAGCACCTCATTGCTGATGTTGGGGGCATCGCTCTTGACGCACAGGACCGGACAGGAGGCGTACCGCATGACCTTTTCGGCAACGCTGCCTTTCATGCTGTAGGCCAAGCCCTTGTAGCCGTGGCTGCCAAGGATGATCATGTCTGCCTGAGACTCCCGGGCAAACCGGATGATTTCCGAGACGAGGTCTCCTTCGGCAAAAGCCAGTGAGGCATTGGGCAGCAAACGGTTCCGGAGGCCTTCAAAGTGCGTCAGGTCACCTTCAGAAGGAGCCGCCTCGCTGGTCTCGCCAGCCCACTCGTGCTCATGCGTTCGTTCAAAGACGTGCAGGAGCAGCACCTCGGCTCCATGCTGCTGGCTCAGGGCATGAGCGTAACAGAGGGCAGCGAGTGACTCCGGAGTCCGGTCGGTGGGCACCAAAATGCGTTGGATGGATAAGATGGGCGGGGAGTGCGTCAAATCTTCCAGCGGTGATTCGGTGGTCGGTATCGAAGCTTCGAGCATGGCATGGCCTCTTTGGAAAAACAGCAAGCTCAGTTCCGGCTCTCCGCCGGCTCTGAAAGAGGAGCCGAAGCTTCGCAAGCTCAGAGGAAAAAGAAACGGGAGCAAACACCTCCTAATGAAGGTTTGCGGTATTTCTAGAATTTCGAAATACGCCCTCACCTGCCATAGGGAATTCTACTTAGGGCTCTAAAAATTCTGAAAAATCAGTATTTTTAGATGGAGGCTAAGCTGCTTGAGGAGCCGAGGAAGAAGGCTCGGAAAGAGGAGTGGGGGAGGGGATTTCGAGGCAGAACCGGCTTCCTTTTCCAGGAATGCTGGACACGAGAATGCGGCCTCCGTGGGCCTGAGCGATGTGCTTGACGATGGCAAGTCCGAGTCCGGTGCCGCCCACCTTGCGGCTCCGGGCCTTGTCCACGCGGTAGAAGCGCTCAAACAGGCGATCGAGGTGCTTGGCTTCAATGCCCATGCCCTGGTCCTGAACGGCCAGGAAGAGGTGGTCGTGTTCCTGGTAGACGCGGATGGTCACCTGCGTTTCGGGCTCACTGTACTTGATCGCGTTGTCGATCAGGTTCACCAGCGCCTGCTCCAGCAGCGGCGGGTTGATGTAGCCCTGCAGGAGTTCCGGACATTCCTCCACCAGTTCAATGCCCTTGGGCTGAGCCTTGAGTTCGCAGGTCTGGACCGCCTGATGGACCACGCTGGAAAGCTGGTGCCACGACAGCTCCAGCGCTTTCCCAGGCTCTCCTTGCTCAATTCGGGACAAAATCAGCAGGTCGTCAATGATGGCATTGAGCCGATCGGCATGCCGTCCGGCAATTTCCAGAAACCGCCGGGCGACCTCCGGCTCCTCAAGCGCTCCGGTCAACAGCGTCTCCACGGCTCCTTTCACGGAAGTGATCGGGGTCTTGAGCTCATGGGACACGTTGGCGACAAAGTCCCGCCGGATGGTCTCCAGACGCTGCAAACGCGTGATGTCTGAAAAGAGGATCAAGGCGCCAGAGCGTCGCCCCTGAGCATCTCGAAGAGTGGAGCCGTTGATGCGCAGGAACAACTCCTCGTCTTCCACCATCAGCGGCACGTCGATTTCTTCCAGCGGCTCGCCCCGGAGCAGGCGCTCAAGGCTCTTGTGCATGCGGAAGTTGCGAATGATCTCCCGGAAGTCTCGGCCAACGGCCTCTTCGTAGGAAAAGTGCAGGAGCTGCGCTGCGACTCGGTTGGTCCGGACAATCCGAGACTGCAGATCCACGGCCACAAAGCCTTCCATCAGTCCATCCAGCAGCAGATTTTGCTCCTCAAAACGACTTTGCTGCAGAGCCAGCTTCTGGTCCCGTTCCTGGAGGAGCGTCTTGAGGCGCGTTGCGATTTCCGCCAGCTCCCGAGGCTCCGGAATGGGGAGCCGTTCCGCCTCCAGCTGCCCAGACTGCAGGTCCTGCAGCGACTCCCGGAAGCGCCGCAGGTGCCGCCGCAGGTTCCGGGAAAGCAACTCCACACTCAAGGCACCGAGCACCAGCACCCCTGCCACCCCCAGCAGCAGCTCGGTCCGGAGCAGCTTGGCTTGGGCGATGGGCAATTGATCGAGCATCCCCCAGAGCCGCCCCAACACCAACAGGAGGAGGGCGCTGATGGCCAGAAAGGCAAACCAGAGCAGGTGGTAGAGGCGAGGACGTTTCATGCTCAATCTCGATCCTTGAAGCGGTAGCCAATGCCGCGGACCGTCTCAATGAGGCTGCCACGGGTGCCCAGTTTCTTGCGGAGGCCCACGATCTGAACGTCAATCGCTCGATCCGTGACGGCATAATCTTCTCCCCGGACCGCATCAATGATCTGATCGCGCGTGTACACCCAACCCGGGTGCCGAGCGAGGAAGTGCAGGATCTTGAACTCCGTGAGGGTCAGGTGAATGGGCTCGTCGTCGAGGCTGACTTCGTGGCGCCCCGGGTGAATCCGGAGGCCATCCATGCTCAGGGTCGCCTCTTCGCTCACCACCTCGGCCCCGGAACGGCGACGCAAGACGGTCCGGACCCGCGCCAGCAGAACCCGGGGGCTGAAGGGCTTGGTGATGTAATCATCCGCGCCCATCTCGAGGCCAGAGACGACGTCAGCGTCCTCGCTCTTGGCGGTGAGCATCACCACCGGAATGTGCCGGGTCTTTTCGCTCTGCTTGAGGATCCGGCACAGGTCGAGCCCGCCAATTCCCGGAAGCATCAGGTCCAGGAGAATCAGGTCCGGATTCTTCTGAGCCACCAACGGACGGGCCTGCTCACCGGAAAGAGCGCTCACCACCTGGTACCCTTCCTTCTCCAGGTTGTAGCGAACCAGCTCCAAAATGTCCTCTTCGTCTTCCACCACCAGTATGATTGGTTTGCTCATGGGATCCTCATTCGGATTAACAAAACCCTTATCTTCTCCGGTAATCATTAGTTTTTTGTTAGGTTTGAATTAGGGTTCAGGAGGGCCATGAAATGAGGGGAATCCGTTCAGGAAAGCTGCAGTTCGCGGGTCAGCCAGGTTGGGAATTCAGGAATCTGTTCCGGAAGCACCACGCGGCCGTGGTGTCGGCTGTCCGCATAGCGGAGCAGCAGAGTTGCGGGGCGCCATCCGGAACGAACCCGGTGGAGCAGCTGGGGAAAGTCAGGAGGCCAGAAGTAAAGAGGCTCCACATGAGCCCCCTCCTGGACTTCAACCAAGGTAACGGTGGGTCGGGAACACATGGGGTTGCCTCCGGCCGAGAGTGATCCAGCGCCACTCTAGCAAAAAAGCCACCCGAGGCCAAATGAGAAGTGGGCGGTCGCTTTAAGAAAGCGGCGCCGGGGCCTCTTTTCGCAGCAGCTCCAGCAGCGCTTGCAGGTCTTCCGGGAGGCGCGTCTTGAAGGTCATGGGCTTCCCCGAGACAGGGTGGCGGAACCCCAGCAATTCGGCGTGGAGCGCCTGCCGGGGGAAGTCGGCGAGCGCTTGCCGAAGCCGGGGGGAGAGTCCGGAGAGGCGATTGAGAGGAGAGCGTCCATACTGAGGATCTCCCAGCAGCGGGTGCCCGAGGTGCGTCAGGTGCACACGAATCTGGTGCGTCCGTCCGGTCTCCAGGCGGCACGCCAGGCGGGTCAGTTGGGAAAAGCGTTCGGTGACGCGCCAGTGCGTGACGGCTCGCCGCCCCCGTTCCTGCACCGCGACCTCCTTGCGGCGGACGGGGTGGCGTCCCAGGGGGGCATCAACAACGCCTTGATCGTCGGCAAACCGTCCCCAGACAATCGCCTGGTACTGGCGCTTCACGGAGTGTGCGCGGAACTGCTCGCTCAGGCTCTGGTGGGCCAGGTCGTTTTTGGCAACAACGAGGATGCCGGAGGTGTCCTTGTCAATGCGGTGGACAATGCCCGGCCGCAGGTATCCGCCCACGCCGGTCAGGTCCTGACAGTGGTGCAGCAGGTAGTTGACGAGGGTTCCGGAAGCGTGCCCGGGTGCTGGGTGAGTGACCATGCCCGCGGGTTTGTTGACCACAATCAGCGCCGCATCCTCATGCAGCACCTCCAGGTCTCCTGCTTCCGGAAGCACCTGCAGCTCTTCCGGCTCCGGAAGCTCCACCACAATTTCATCCTGAAGCTGAAGCCGCCGAGAGGCATCGGGCTGTGGGGCACCGTTTTGCTGCACGGCGCCTTCCTGAATGAGACGCTGGGCGGCAGACCGTGAGGCAATCTCGGGCTGTTTGCCCAGAAAGCGATCCAGGCGCATTCCGGGCTCGTCGCAGATAAAGGTGAGGCGCGTGTTCATGAAGCAGCGGAGTTACGGGAGCAGCGCCCAGGTTTCATCAGGTGTGTTGTCGTCCATCAAGAGGTCGAGCAGGCGGATCAACCGAGGCCAGTAGGTTTCGCCGTAGCGCGACAGCATCTGGATGTGCCCCCCACCTTCAATGGTCCAGAGCAGTTTGGGGTCCTGGGCGGCATCAAACAGGCGCTCCACGTTCGCATACGGCACAATCGGGTCCTCGGTTCCGTGAACCAGCAGCAGCGGAATGGGGGCAATGCGTTCCACCTGCCGAACGGCCGCGTGCGTGTCATCAAAGAAAACCTGGGCCAGGGGCTTGCGGAAGATCCGGACGACCCCAATCGGGTCGAGCTTCTCTTCCACAATCTTGGTGTAAGACGAGAAGGCCGACTCCGAAACCACCCCGGCCAGCTCCTCCGGATGCCGGCGTCCCACCCAGTCCAGCGCCACCGATCCTCCGAGGCTTTGGGCGAACACGACAATCTGCCCAGGCTGAGTCTCCGGACGTTTCAGCAGGTAGGCCCAGGCGGCATCGGCATCGGCCAGCAAGCCTTCCGGACTCGGTTCTCCTTCAGAAAGCCCATACCCGCGGTAGTCAAAGATCAGCAGGTTGTATCCGGCTTCAACAAAGCCCTTGGCGATGAGGTAGTAGTGGCTGATGTTGTGGGCATTGCCGTGAAAGAACAGGACGGATCCCTGAGCAGGGCGCTGCTTGCCGAAGATGTACCAGGCATGCAGCTTGACGCCGTCTGCTGTGGTGAAGGTGACCTCTTCATACGCGTCTCCAAACATTTCCGGAGTGAAGAAGCGGCGCTGCGAGGGGTAGTAGAAGACCGACTGACACCCGGTCAGCAGGAGCAGCAACAGGCACCCAAGCCTCAGGACGTGAACGGAAGAGCGATGGGGGAAAACCGGCATGAGCCCTCAGCGAGGT
The DNA here is from genome assembly GCA_038150265.1 of Deltaproteobacteria bacterium. Classification (GTDB taxonomy): domain Bacteria; phylum SAR324; class SAR324; order SAR324; family NAC60-12; genus JAYPUA01. The sequence goes on from JAYOTF010000006.1 coordinate 53,754, forward strand.
GGCAGGGAGTAGGTGCTGGTGACATGGGCCACCAGCTCCGGATGCCCCTCCGAGTGGATGGAAACCTCACCGACTGCCAGACGCTTCCCCACCTTCAAGAGACTGCACTCGCCAATCAGGTCGCACCCGGCCGCAGGCTTGTGCATGAAGTTGATGTTCAGGTTCGTGGTCACGGCCAGCAGCATGGGTCCCAGCTCGCCTAAAATGGCCACGTACATGGCCGTGTCTGCCAGCAGCATCATGGTCGGACCCGACACGGTGCCACCGGGACGCAGGTGGCGCTCTCCAATCGGAATCCGGACCACCGAGCGGCAGGGGCCAACGTCTTCCACCACCACTTCGCTTTGAGGAAACTCCTTTTGCAGGAGCTGTTGAAGTTCTTCACGATTCATCTGGGGCATGAGGCGCCTTGGGTTTGAGACTTGACGGGTTTCGACGCATTGAGGAACATAGAGGTTCCACCAAATCTTCGGAAACCGCAAGGAAGCGAACTCCGTCTGTGAAAAACCTACTCAACTCGCTCAACCCCCGACAGCGCGAAGCCGTGACCACCACTCGGGGACCGGTTCTGGTCTTGGCAGGGGCCGGAAGTGGCAAAACTCGGGTCATCATTCACCGCATTGCCTACCTCATCGAGGCGAAACACGTCCCTCCTGCGCAGATCCTCGGGGTCACCTTTACCAACAAAGCCGCAACCGAGATGCAGGAGCGTCTCAAGAGCCTCTTGGGCGACCGGGGACGAGGCGTGCAACTGAGCACGTTCCACTCGCTGGGGGTTCGTGTGCTGCGGGAAAAAATCGAGCACCTGGGGTACCGCCCGAACTTCATCATCTATGACAGCCACGATCAGCTCTCCCTCCTGAAGTCGCTGATGGAGGACCATGGTTTTGACGATGAGGGCCTCATTGATGCCAAGGGCGCACACTTCGAGATCGGCCAGGCCAAGAACTCCGGGTTGGGGCCCGAACACTTCCTGGACCAGCGAGACAGCCCCCGTGCGCAAACGCTGGGGACGCTTTATCAGGCCTATCAGCAGACGCTCAAGGGGTGCAACGCCGTAGACTTTGACGACATCCTCAACCTGACGCTGGAGCTGTTTGAGCAGCATCCGGAGGCCATGCGCTCGGTCCAGGAGCGCTGGCGCTACCTGATGGTGGATGAGTATCAGGATACGAATCGGGTGCAGTACCGCTTGCTCCGGCACCTCACGCACTTTCACCAGAACCTGTGTGTGGTGGGCGACGACGATCAATCGATTTACGCGTGGCGCGGCGCAGACGTCCGGAACATCCTCAGCATGGAGGAGGACTACCCGCAGGTTTCGGTGATTCGGCTGGAGCAGAACTACCGCTCGACTGAGGTCATCCTGGCGGCGGCCAACGCGGTCATTGCCAACAATGCTCAGCGGATGCCGAAGCAGCTTTGGTGCGAAAAGCCCGGGGGCTCGCTGATCGACTGGGTGGAGGCGGAAGACGAAGAGCAGGAGCTCGAAACCGTGGTGCGTCGGATTCGCATGAATGCCCTCCGGAACGGGCATGGTTACGGCGACTTTGCCATTCTCTATCGCTCCAATTTCCAGGCACGCGCTGTGGAGGAGTCGCTTCGGGAGAGCCGCATTCCATACCGTGTGGTGGGCTCCACAAGCTTCTACGACCGGCAGGAGATCCGCGATGCCCTCGCCTACCTCAAGGTCATCCACAACCCTCGCGATGAAGTCAGCCTGCACCGCGTCATCAACCTGCCCCGGCGTGGCATTGGCAAAACGTCGCTGATGCAGGCCAATGAACTGGCCCGGACCCGTCACGCCACGCTGTTTGAGATTGTCCGGAAGGCACGGCTGTACCCGGAAATTCCCCGTGACGCTGCAGCCTCCATGGAGGCCTTTGCCTGGATGATTGACGACTTCCGGCAGCGGTTCCAGAGCGGCTCGCTGGGCTCCGTGTTTGCCGAATTGCTGGAGCAGGTGGGCTACGTCCGGCACCTGGAGCATCAAAAAGGCGACCCCAAATCTCGGGAGCGTAAGCTCAACTGTGTCCGGGAACTCGTCAATGGCGTCCGGCGGTATGCTGAAGATCACCCCGAGCGGACCCTCGGTGAGTACCTGGAGCGGATCATGCTGTTTACCGAGCGCGACAATGAAACGGACGCGGGCAACAACCAGGTGACGCTGATGACGCTGCACAGCGCCAAGGGGCTGGAGTTTCCGTTTGTGTTCATGATCGGGATGGCCGAGGGCATCTTTCCCAGCCCCCGAACCGTGGACACCGGCGGCGAAGACGAGGAGCGGCGGCTGTGTTACGTGGGCATCACTCGGGCCCGGCAGGAGCTGACGTTTTCCATGGGGAAGTCCCGGAAGCGCTACGGCGAGACGATTCCGCAGCAGCCCTCACGGTTCCTCAGCGAGATTCCGGAACACCTGTTTACGGTTCCTCCGGTGGGCGAAGCCTCCGAGAAGCAGAAGGAGGTGCAGAAGGAACGCTCGCGGGCCGACTTCTTCCTGCACCTCAAGCAGATGAAAGCGGGCTAGGCGCTGAGTAACCAGTCCCGGGACCGAAGCCAGCGCTGCCAAGAGCCCTCCGGCATGGGAGAAAGACGGGCGACCGCGGCCTGCATCTCGCTCACCGTACCATGGCTGTGCAGGGCTACGTCGCATCCGGCCTCAAGGCTCTGCTGAACGCGTTCCGGAAGGGTTCCGGAGAGCGCCTTCATGAAGAGGCAATCGGTGACGAGTAAGCCGTCAAAACCGATCCAGTCTCGGATCACCTCCTGAATGATGGCGGAAGACAGCGTCGCCGGCCACTCCGGATCAAGCTGCGGAAACTTGAGGTGGCAGGTCATGGCCCACGGCAGGTCGGCAAGGCTCTGGAACGGCGCGAAGTCCTGTGCCTGCAGGTAAGCGAGGGATTCCGAAAAAACCGGGAGGTCCTCATGCGGATCGACAGTGGCGTGCCCGTATCCGGGGGTGTGTTTGACGATCGGGAGCACCCCCGCGTCCCGGAGCCCCTCGGCACAAGCACGGGCCAGGTCGGCCACGACCTCCGGAGTGGCGGAGAAGGTGCGCTCGCCGATGACTTCATGCCGCCCCTCAATCGCCAAGTCGGCCACAGGAGCCGCGTCTACCGTGATGCCCAGCTTCTGCAGCTCGGCTCCGAGGCTCCGGTAATTTTCTCGGACACGCGAGCGGACTGCTTCCGGATCCTCCAGGTAGCCTTCGGCCAGCGTCTGAGCGGCTGGAAAATCGGGCCATTGGGGCTTGGGCAACCGCTGCACGCGCCCTCCTTCTTCATCAATCAAAACAGGGACATCCTCACGGCCTGTGGCCTCTCGCAGAGACGCTGTGAGGCGTTGAATCTGGTCGGGCGTTTCCAGGTTCCGAGCAAATAGAATGAACCCGAAGGGGTTGACTTCTCGGAAAAAAGAAAGCTCCTCTTCGGTGGCGTGCGGTCCGGAAACACCGAAGATGATGGGTAAAGGGGGGAATGCAGGCATAATAGGGTCGCCGGACGGTGCAGAATTTGCGAGAATCAATGCGGAACGGATGAAAGTGGTCAAAACGTGATCAGCATCTGTGAAATGAACCGGTCGGTCAAGATCAATCGACCGCCTCCTTGATAAGTTGTTTCTGAGCGGTTTATGCCCCTGCTTCCCCTCTCTCTCTTTGCCTTGGGCCTGGTGGTGCTCTTCCCGAATCTCGGGTCGTTGCCCCTCATTGACTGGGATGAAAACATTTATGCTGAAGCCAGTCGGCAGATGGTGGAGCGGGGGGACTACCTGAATGTGTTCATCAATGGGCACCCCTTTGCCGAGAAGCCCCCGTTTTTCTTCTGGTTGCAGTCTCTGAGCTACCACCTTTGGGGCGTCAATGAGTTTGCGGCGCGGTTTCCGTCGGCGTTGGCCGGGTTCCTGATGGTGGGGTGGCTGTACCTCGTTGGGTCCCGGGTGTCAGGGAAGCGATTGGGGGCCCTGTGGGCGGTGATGTACCTGACAGCGTTCTTGCCGTCGATTCTGGGACGGGCTGCGGTCATTGACCACACCTTCAACTTCTTCATTGCGGTTGCGACGTTTCTGCTCTACGCCTACGATCGCATCATGCAGGAAACGGATCCGCTGAAGGTGCACCCTTCGCCGTGGCTGCCGCTGGTGGGAGCCAGTGTGGCCATGGGCGTTGCCGTGATGACGAAGGGGCCGCTCGGGGGCGTCATTCCGTTAGTGGCCTTTGCGAGCTACAAGGTCTTCTCTCCCAATCCCCGGGTGCCGTGGGGGCACTTCTTTGCGTGCGGAGCGATCTCCCTGACCCTTGCTCTGTCGTGGTACCTGATGAACTGGATCACCTACGGCAACGAGTTCATTGAGGGCTTCATCCGTTTTCAGCTCAGCCTGTTCTCTCGTCCGCTGGAAAGTCACTCTGGCCCCTGGTTTTATCACCTGGGGGTGGCGGTATTTGGCCTGATGCCGTGGACTCCATTTTTGCTTGGAGACTTCCGGGCGGTCTGGAACAGTTCCAACCCGCATGAGCGTCACCTAGTTCGCCTCAGCCTGGGGTGGTTCCTCTTTGTACTGGTCCTCTTCTCACTGGTACAAACGAAGCTGCCGCATTACTCCGCCTCGTTTTACATTCCCTTGAGCCTGCTGACAGCCCTGGTGGCCAACCGGAGCATGGACCGGGGGCACCACCTCCCGGCCACGGTCGGGTGGGGGGTTCTCATTGCCATGGTGTTTCTGGCGGTGCTGGCGTTCGGACTGTTTCCGGACGAGGGGCAGCGCTTTCTGGAGGACACCGTTCCTGACCTGGGGCTCAGCTGGGATCTTGACTGGACCTACGCCGCTGGGGGCGCGTTTGGGGCGCTTGGCGTGGTCGGTGGCGTCTTGTTGCTGAAGCAACAGGTGGCGCGTGGGGTGGCGGTGCTGGCGGTGGCCATGGTGATCTGGACGCAGGCCTTGTGGCTGCTGCACCTGCCGCTGGTCGTTGGGTTCATGCAGCAACCGATGCTGGATTTGGTGGACGAGGCCCACGCCAAGAACCAGAAGGTCGTCTTCTTTCGGTACGTCTCTTTTGCCGCGCTGTTTTACGGCAAGCAGGAGATTGAGATGCTCCATACCGACAAGTTTCCGGGAGATCCAAGCATTCTGGACAAGCCGCAGTCCGTGGGCCTGGCCGTGATCACCAAAAACAATCATGAAGCCAGCCTCAAGCAGTCTCACCCGCGGGTGCAGCTGGTGAAGCGGCTGGGAGATTTTGTCCTCTATGAAATCCCGGCAGACGTTGCTCCGGAGGCTAGCGAAATGGAAACTCCTGCTCCGAGCAAGCCGTGATGTGCCGGATGTGCCGAGATACCTCCCGGATCTTGCTGTAGGGCCGCCGCAGCGCGCGCGATAGCCGCCGGGCCGTGAATTTGGAGGCCACCCACTCGGCTGATGCATCCCGGAGGCTGAGGCGGAACTCGTTTTCCAGCCCAGCCAGAAATCGACGAATGCCACTTTGTCCGTTGTTGTAAGCGGCAATGGCCATCATCGCACGGACCTCCGGCTTCAGCTCAATGACGTGTCCCCGGTTCTTCCAGGTGTAGTCGTAGTAATGCTTGAGCAGCATTGCCGAGAGCAGGATATTGGTCTCGATGTTGAAAACGCTCTGAGGCTCGGACGCCAGGTAGCGTTCAGCAATCTGATCATACGCCCAATGGACCTTGGAGTAGCGTTCCGGAAGGATCTCGCCATGCCGAATCTTCCGGACCAGCACCCAGATCAACCCCTCATCCTTCCCATAAGCAATGCGGGCTCGTCGGAGCAGCTTGGACGTTTGGCTGACCATCGTGTACAGCGTTGGAGTCGCAACCCGCAGCTCCATTCGGGGCTTCTCCGGGAGCGGGAAGTCGAGGGTCAGGTCCAGGTGGTTCATCCACTGCCGGAACAGCGGGTCGCGGTAGACCTGCCCCAGGTGCTGAACGGAAAGCTCCAGGAGGCGCTCATTGTCTCCTTCCTCACGCAGGGTCATGACCTGCCGGAGAGCGATTGAGGTCAACTGCCCCACGCCACGGGCGCCGGTGCGACTGACCATGCGGTAGTCGAGCTTCGACTCCTGAAAGAAGAGGCAGAACAGGGTGGGGTAGGGAATCTCAAAGAAGTGGGCGGCGGTTTGAATGGTGGCGAGGGTCCGGAACAGGTACCCAGGCAGGTGCCCATAGTCAGGGTGTGTGGAGTAGCGCTCCAGCACCTCCTGGGTCCACCGCTGCTGAACCATGAATTCCGCAAGGGCCTCTCGGTCTCGCTGGGTGTGGATGAAATGCACCCCGCGTTCATAGCGCAGCCGGGAAAAGGCATCGTAGCCGAGATAAAACTGATAGAACTGCTTGGTGAGCTGCGTTTCCTCCCAGTCCGGGTGCTGCGCAATGAGCGGAACCGCGAGGCGGTCGAGCTCGTGAATCAGAGGCTGAGCGGCCAGGGGCTGCTGAAAGCGACGGGCCTGGAGCGGAAATTCATAGTCTGGAGGAATGGCCGTCCAGTCCAGGTGGCTGCTGGAGGCGTTGGGGTAGGTGGCGCTCCGGGGGTGCGGAAGGAGGTCAAAAAAGAAGGAGCGGGCGGTTGCTTGAGGCCAACAGATGAAGCAAAGCAGCAGCAGTCCCTGAACCTGGATCCGGAGAATGATGCCCACGAGTACCCCCAGCACGTGAGTGTGAACTGCGGTGAAGGCGGGCTCCACCTGCAAAAAAGCGCTATCCTAGCACAACCCATCTGGAATCTTACAACTATTTTAGCACATGTCGGGCTCGGAAAACTGGAAAGAACGCCTGCGGGCTCATGCCATGGCGCTTGGCTTTTCGCTCTTTGGCACCCTGCGGGTCACTCCCAGCGAGACGCATCCGATTTACGTCCGCTGGCTGCAGCAGGGGTACGCCGGCACGATGGGCTACCTCGAGCGACACCGCGACCTCAAGCGAGACGTCCGGACCCTGCTCCCAGAGGCTCAGACGCTGGTCGCACTGGGAATCCGCTATGCGCCGTCCGACCTTCCGGAGCCCCAACCGGGAACGGGCCGAGTCAGCCGCTACGCCCTGAGTCTTGATTACCACGACCTCGTCCGGGAGAAGCTTAATGCCCTGGCCGCCTTTGCGCGCGAGGAGTTGGGCATTGAGGGCAACAGCCGGAGCTTTGTGGACTCCGGACCGGTTCTTGAGCGCGAGTACGCGCAGCGGGCGGGACTGGGATGGTTTGGCAAACACTCCTGCCTCATTCATCCGGAGCAGGGGTCGTACTTCTTTCTGGCAGAGTTGCTCCTGGCCTGTGACCTTCCAGAAGATTCCCCCTTCACGCGCATCAACTGTGGATCCTGCACCCGCTGCATGGAGGCGTGCCCAACAGACGCGATTGTTGCGGACCGGACCGTTGACGCCCGCCGTTGCATCTCTTACCTCACCATTGAGCTAAAGGACGAAATCCCGGAGGAGCTGCGCTCCGGAATGGGCGCGCACGTCTTCGGGTGTGACATCTGTCAGGAGGTCTGCCCCTGGAACCGTCGGGCCCCGGCTTCGGAGGTGCCCGAGTTTGCTCCAGACCCGGAGCGGTTGCAGCCCCGTCTGCTGGAATGGATGGCCCTCGATGAAGACGGCTTCCGCAGCCGGTTCCGGAAGACCCCGTTGTGGCGCTCGAAGCGACGGGGGCTGCTGCGGAATGTCGCGGTGGCGCTGGGGAATTGGGGAAGCCCGGAGGCGGTGCCGGTGTTGGTTCAGGCGCTGGACGATCCGGAGCCGCTCATTCGCCAGCATGCGGTGTGGGCACTGCGCACCATTGGGGGACCAGATGCCGAGGCCGCCCTGGAGCGGTTGCGGGCGCGTGAAGCCGACGCGTCCGTCCGGAAGGAGCTTCCCGCCTCTGTTTAGATCGCCTGTTGCTTGATGCGCTGCTCCAGGCGATCTCGCAGGTCCTGGACCGAGGTCATGTTGGGATTGGCTTCGAGGGCCTGGTCAAATGCCTCCAGTGCTTCCACGGGGCGCTGCTGCAGGAGGTAGATCTGGCCGAGTCCGGAGAGGGCGCCAAAGTGCCGAGGCTCCAGCTCAAGGGTCCGGTCGATGTCTGCAATCGAGCCTTCGTAGTCCTTCACCAGAAACCGGACAGTCGCTCGGCGGTTCCAGCCTTCGGCATAATCCGGAGCCTGGGTGACCACCTGATCGAGAGCCTCCAGCGCGGCGGCGTAATTCTGCACATTCATGAAGCGAGCGGCCTCGGTCATCAGGCGTTGCACGTCTTCATTGCCATGTTCAATCCAGACCTCCCAAATCATCTGCTCCAGCATCTGGGCCTCCAGCGGGCTCTTTGCCGCATGCAGGTGTTCAAAAAGAGGGGGCAGGCGGGTACTGGTCTGGTCAGCAGCCGCAAAGGAACTGCTGGAGAGCAGCAGCATGAGGATGAGGACAAGGCGTTGGGGTGCCACGGTCATGGAGCCTCCTGAAAACGGGTTCGGATTCTCTTTCACCAGTAGCATGGATTGGGAGGAATGTCTTGAAAAACTGCTGCTTGCCGCAGGGCCCTAGAAGGTGCCGGGCATTCCTTCCTTGAGGGGGGTCTTGCCTTCAGCGTGTCCAATGGCGCGGTAGGCCAGCTGCTTGGCCGCCTCACAGCGGTCGCACTCGCACCCGATTCCTTGGTCATGGAGGGCGGTTTCCGTGGAGGCCAACAGTTCCCGGAGGGCCTCATAGAGCAACGGCGCGGCAGCCACCAGGTGGGCATCTGGAGCCATGGCTTCCGGATCCTGGTTCTGGACTTCAGCGACCGGCTGGTCGTTGGACGCATAGACCACAAATTTTCCGGGACTGCCGTGGTGGTAGCGTTCACGCCAGGGGCGCGGAGAGGTTTCAGGCGTCATGGGGGTCAGAACGGCAAGGGGGGAAGGGACGCCGAAGCGTCCCTGGAACACGACTTAGCGCTGGTTCATGTACTCAATGAGGTCCAGTACGCGGTGGGAGTAGCCCATCTCGTTGTCGTACCACGAGACCAGCTTGACGAAGTTGTCGTTCAGGCCAATGCCAGCACCCGCATCAAAGATGGAAGAGTACGCGCTGCCGATGAAATCGGAGGAGACGACGTCTTCATCGGTGTACCCGAGGATGCCCTTGAGCGAGCCTTCGGAGGCTTCCTTCATCTTGGCGCAAATGGCATCGTACGAGGCTCCCTTGGTGAGGCGAACGGTCAGGTCCACCACCGAAACATCAGCAGTTGGAACCCGGAAGGCCATGCCGGTCAGCTTGCCGGCGACTTCCGGAATGCAGAGGGCGACCGCCTTGGCGGCACCGGTGGAAGACGGGATGATGTTCTGGAAGCCACCCCGGCCTCCACGCCAGTCCTTCTTGGATGGCCCATCGACCGTCGGCTGCGTGGCCGTGACCGCGTGAACGGTCGTCATCAGGCCTTCTTCAATGCCAAACTCATCCAGGGCCACCTTGACCACAGGAGCCAGGCAGTTGGTGGTGCAGGAGGCATTGGAGACAATGTGATCCTTGGCCGGATCATACTGCTCGTGGTTGACTCCCATCACGAAGGTCGGGATCTCCTTGGACTTGGCCGGTGCAGAGATGACGACCTTCTTGGCTCCTGCGTCAAGGTGCTTGGTGGCGCCTTCGGTGGTGGTGAAGATGCCGGTGGACTCAATGACGTAGTCGATGTTCATTGCGCCCCAGGGCAGCTGGGCCGGGTCACGTTCCGCCAGACACTTGACGAGCTTGCCGTTGACGACCATGCCCTCTTCGGTGGCTTCGACGGTGCCCTTGAAGCGTCCGTGGGTGGAGTCGTACTTGAGCAGATACGCCAGGTTGTCGGAGGGGACCAGGTCGTTGACGGCCACAATTTCGAGGTTCGGGTTGTTGCTGGCGGCACGCATCACCATGCGTCCGATCCGGCCAAACCCATTGATGCCAATACGGATTGCCATGAGATTCCTTTCGAATCAGTAACGAGCCCGGAGGCTCTTGGTGACAAAGGCTGCAGAGGGTCTGCAAGCGTGTTGAAATCAGACTGAAGGAGGCCTTCAGTCGAGTCTGGCGGGGGGACCAGACCGAGCTTAAGTCGGGGCTTCCGTGACCGTGGTGGTTTCCCCGTCTGAGATGATGAGTGTGGAGCAGAGGTTGACAAACAGCCCGTTCTCCACCACACCCGGAATCAAGTTGAGCTGGGCTTCAAGCCGCTCCGGGTCCGGAATGGCTCCGAAGTGACAGTCCAGGATGAAGTTGCCCTGGTCGGTGGTCAGAGGCTGCCCGCCAACCAGCCGGAGCTGCGGGTGCCCCCCGAGGGCGTCAATTTTCGAAGCGACCACGGGCCAGCCAAACGGAATCACCTCCACCGGTAGCGGGAAGGCGCCGAGCTGCTCCACCTGCTTCGAGGAGTCTGCGACAATGATCTCACGCCGCGAGGCGGAGGCCACAATCTTTTCCCAAAGCAAGGCGGCCCCACCGCCCTTGATGAGCTGCAAGGCCGGGTTGACTTCGTCGGCTCCGTCAATGGTCAGGTCGACCGTGGTGGTCGCCTGAAAGTCAATCAGCTCCAGGCCTTCCTGCAGCGCCAGCTCCCGGGTGGTCTGAGACGTCGGAATGCCCTTGATGCTCAGCTTTCCCTGCCGCACCTTCTCCCCAAGGATCTGGACAAGGTAGGTCGCGGTCGATCCGGTTCCAAGCCCAACGACCATTCCGGACTCGACGCATTCGGCGGCAGCGGCGGCGGCCTGCTGCTTGGCCTTACTCATCGCCCTGGTCCATGAGGGCCTGCAGTTCGGCGGTGGCGTCGAACAGCTCCTTGACGTCTTCAACAATGCGCTGCGCGTGCAGCTCAAAGGCCTCGAAGATTTCATCACCCGGAGCCGACATCCCAAACTCGTCAATGCCGATGGCATGGTCGGCATACTGGTACCACGGACGGGTGGTCCCGGCTTCCACGGTGATGATCGTGGCTGACGGCGGGAAGACCGACAGTTGGTAGTCAATGGCCTGCTTTTCAAAGCGCTCCAGGCAGGGCATGGAAACGTGCCACACCGAGAAGCCTTCGTCATCCAGCTGCTTGCAGGCTTCCTGGACAATGCCGCCTTCCGAGCCCGTGGAAACAAGAATCAGCTCCGGATCCTCCACGTAGCGCCGGACCACGTATCCACCGGCAGCCGCATCAAAGGTCTCAAAGCTGTCGTCTCGATCCAGCACCGCCGTATTCTGGCGGGTCAGCAGCAAGGCGCTCGGGTTGGGACGCTCGCCTTCCGGCTCCAGTGAGCAGGCCCAGGCAACAGCGGTTTCCAGAGCATCTGCCGGACGCCAGACTTCCACTCCCGGAATCAGGCGAAGGGCCCAGTGGTGTTCGATCGGTTGGTGCGTGGGACCGTCTTCTCCCACGCCAATGGAGTCGTGAGTGAACACAAACACGCTCGGCAGGTGGGAGAGGGACGCCAGACGAACCGACGGGCGCATGTAATCGGAGAAGACCTCGAAGGTGCCACAGTAGGGAAGCCAGCTTCCAAACAGCGCCATGCCGTTGGTGATGCCGCCCATGCCGTGCTCCCGGATTCCGAAGTGGATGTTCCGTCCGGCAAAGGCGGCATCCGCTTGTTCCAGGTTGGCCGTCTCACTCGGGCGGATGCTGCCACCGTCTTTGATGAGGGTCTTGTTGCTGGGCTCCAGGTCGGCGGATCCACCGGCAAAGGAAGGCACCAGCTCTGCAATCTTCTGAATGACCGCGCCGGACAGGTTCCGAGTCGCATCAACCTTGTCTCCGACCGAGGCCACCAGTTGCTCCAGCAGGTCTTCCGGAAGGGTATGGTTCCAGTGAGCATCCCAAACCGCTGCCTGCTCAGCATGGCTGGCCCGCCAGTTTTCCAGCGTTTGCTGCCAGGCCTGGTGTTCCTGCTGGTTGGCCTCGGCTCGCTTCCGGAAGCACGCCCGAACTTCATCCGGAACATGGAAGGCTTCCTGAGGCCAGTTGACGGCTTCTTTTGCGGCCTTGATCTCATCGGCACCAAGTGGGGCACCGTGGGATCCGGAGGTGTCTGCCTTGTTGGGAGACCCCTTTCCGATGGTGGTGCGAGCGACCACAAGGGACGGCTTTCCGGACTCGGCAACAGCGGCTTCCAGAGCGGCAGCAATGGCTTCCGGGTCGTGTCCGTCACACTCGACGGTGTGCCAGCCATAGGCCTCAAAGCGCTGGGCGACGTTTTCGCTCATGGAGAGGCTGGCGCGTCCACCAATGGTGATGTCGTTGCAGTCGTAAAGGGCCACCAGGTTACCGAGCTTGAGGTGTCCGGCAAGAGACGCGGCTTCTGAGGCAACGCCTTCCTGCAGGTCGCCATCGCTGCAGATGAGGAAGGTCCGGGACGTCATCAAGGGCGCATCCTGGTTGAAGCGTGCGCCCATCATCCGGGACGCGAGGGCCATGCCCACGGCGTTGCTGAAACCTGCCCCTAGCGGTCCGGTGGTGCACTCGACGCCGGGGGTGAGGCCGACTTCAGGGTGTCCGGGGGTGATGCTGTTTTTCTGGCGGAACTGCTTGAGGTCGTCGAGCGACACCTCGTAGCCACTCAGGTGCAGCATGGAGTAGAGCAGCATGGAGGCGTGCCCGGCAGAGAGCACAAACCGGTCGCGGTTCTTCCAGTCGGGCGCCTGAGGATCGTAACGAAGGAAGCGGGTCCAGAGCACGACTGCCAGGTCGGCCATGCCCATGGGGGCGCCGGGGTGCCCGGAGTTGGCGGCCTGAACGGCGTCAGCCGCAAGAAAACGGATGGTGTTTGCACACAAGTGGTGCTGTTCAGAAGTAAGCATAATCAAGCGCTAGGGGTAAGGTCGGCATGGAGTATCTGGAAGTCAGGCGGGAACTCAGGACGACCAGAGGGATTGAGAACGGTCCCGGTAATGCGGGCCCAGACAATGGGGTGAGGGGCACTCTCTCGAACGAGCGTTTGCAGGAACACAAACTTGACACGACTGAGGGCTTCCACTGCAAGCGTGACCAAAAAGCGATCTCCGCTTCGCAGTGAATGACGGTAGGCCACTTCGGCATGAGTGACCACCGGGGCGTATCCCTGCTGATACAGAGAGTCGAGATTGATGCCGCGAGACTGCAGATAAACGTGGCGTGCATGCTCGAGGTAATTTTGATAAACCGCATTGTTCACCACCCCAAAGCGGTCCAGCTCATAATCCCGAACTTCCAACTCCAGGCGAAAGCAAGGGGGAAGTTCGGGATAACGTGCCACTTAGGCCTCAGCGCTCAGAGACTCTTCTGAGCCCTCGTCTTCCGTGGCGATGCTGATGCTGGTTTCGTCCCGGATTTCGGCAAGAATCGCGTCATCTGCCGGTTGAGCCTCTTCTGCTTCCTGACGCTTGCGCAGAGCGCTTGGGTCAATGGCACCGTTCAACTCGTAGTTGACGTTGCGGAAGAGCTTGTATCCGGTCCCTGCCGGGATGAGCCGTCCGAGGATGACGTTTTCCTTGAGTCCCCGGAAGGTGTCGGTCTTTCCAGCCAGTGCCGCATCCGTGAGGACCTTGGTGGTCTCCTGGAAGGAGGCAGCCGAGATGAAGGAATCCGTGCTCAGGGACGCCTTGGTGATGCCGAGCAACTCCGGTTTGGAAACCGCCGGACGCATGCCACGCTCCAGCAGGTCCCGGTTCTGCTCTGCGACCTCGTTGCGGGAAACGACTTCCCCGGCGAGGAAGGTGCTGTCTCCTGGATCTTCGATGCGGACCTGACGGAGCATCTGGCGGACAATGACCTCAATGTGCTTGTCATTGATGCCGACCCCCTGGAGGCGGTAGACCTGCTGGATCTCGTCCACGAGGTACTTCTGCAGCTCCTTGGTGCCCTTGACGGCGAGGATGTCTTTCGGGTTGGGAGAACCATCGATGAGGGGGTCTCCGGCGCGGACAAACTCTCCGACGTGGACGGTGACGTGGCGGCCGCGCGGAATCAGGTACTCCTTGACCTCTCCGCGTCCATCGTCCGGACGGATGCGGATGCGCTGCTTCTTCTTCATCTCCGTGTCGAACTCGACGATGCCATCGATCTCACTGATGATCGCCTGATCCTTGGGCACCCGTGCTTCAAAGAGCTCGGCAACCCGTGGAAGTCCACCCGTGATGTCCTTGTTCTTGGCCAGTTCCCGAGGAATCTTGGCCAGGATGTCGCCGGCATGAACCTCTTGGCCGTCATTGACCACCAGCTCGGCCTTGGTCGGCAGGCTGAACTCAGCCGGTGTGCCGTTGTCCCGGACATTAACCGGACCATTGGCGCTGGAGGCAATGAGGAGCATGGGGCGGTGTTCCGGGTTCGTCGGCTCCTGAATCACCTTCCGGGAGACGCCGGACACTTCGTCTACCTGCTCCTTGAAGGTCTCGCCTTCCCGGAGATCCTGGTAGCGAATGACACCAGAGACGTCCGTCAGGATCGGGACCGAGAACGGATCCCACTCGGCCAGGAGGTCACTTTGGGCCACCTTCTCATTTTCTGAGCGGCGCAGGATCGTGCCCAGCGGAAGCGGACGGCGCTCACGCTCGCGGCCATTTTCATCAACGATGATCGCTTCCCCACGGCGTCCAAGGACCACGAGGTTGCCGTCTCGGTTGATGGTCTCCTTGAGGTCCCGGAACTTGAGGATGCCGCTGAAGCGGGCTTCCCAGGTGTTTTGCTCAGCGAGTCGGCTGGCGGTTCCACCAATGTGGAAGGTCCGCATGGTCAGCTGAGTTCCCGGCTCGCCGATGGACTGGGCGGCAATGACGCCGACGGCTTCCCCGATCGTCACGAGGCGGCCACGGGCCAGGTCGCGTCCGTAGCAGAGGCGGCAGACGCCACTTTCCGACTGACAGGTCAGCACCGAGCGGATCATGATGCGCTCAATGCCGGCTTCCTCAATGAGGTCCTTCTCGATTTCCGTGATCTCGGTTCCGGACTCCACCAGCACTTCCTGGTCCTTGTCCGGGTTCATGATGTCTTCCAGCACCACCCGTCCCAGCACCCGATCTCCGAGGGACTCAATGATCTCTCCGGATTCGATCAGCGCCGACATCTCAATGCCGTCAATGGTGCCGCAGTCTTCTTCAAGGATGACACAGTCTTGAGACACGTCCACCAGACGACGGGTGAGGTAACCGGAGTTGGCGGTCTTCAGCGCGGTGTCTGCCAGACCCTTCCGGGCGCCGTGTGTGGAGATGAAGTACTCCATCACGTTCAGGCCTTCCCGGAAGTTTGCCTCAATCGGGGTTTCAATGATCTCTCCAGATGGCTTGGCCATCAGGCCTCGCATGCCAGCAAGCTGCTTCATCTGCTGGTTCGAACCCCGGGCGCCGGAGTCGGCCATCATGAAGATCGAGTTGACCTTGCTGTAGCCGCTGCCGTCTTCAATTTCCTGAGAGAGTCCGGAGGACATGCTTTCGGCAATCTTCTCCGTGGTCCGGGCCCAGATGTCAATCACCTGGTTGTAGCGCTCACCGTCGGTGATCAGACCTTCCTGGTGCTGAATGTTGATCTGGTTGACGCGCTGCTGGGCATCGGAGAGCAGCCCGGCTTTTTCGGCGGGGATGACCATGTCGTCCATGCTGATGGAGAAGCCGGCGCGGGTGGCATAGGTGTAGCCGATGCGCTTGATTTCATCGAGCATCCGGACGGTTTCCACACTCCCGGCCCGTCGGAAGGCAACGTCGACCAACTCGGCCATCTGCTTCTTCTTCAGGTGCCGGTTGATGAAGGAGAACGGAACGGCTTCCGGAATCACCATCGCAAGCAGGACGCGGCCGACGGTGGTTTCCACGAGCTCCTGGTTGCTGCCACGCTCCAGGCGGACCTTGATCTTGGCGTGCAGGTCAACCTTGCCATGGTCAAAGGCTGTTTGCACCTGATCCGGATTGGAGAACAGCTTGCCTTCGCCCTTGGCTCCTTCACGCTCGCGGGTGATCCAGTAGAGCCCCAGGACCATGTCCTGAGAGGGCGTCATCACCGGCTTTCCGTTGGCTGGTGACAGCACGTTGTTGGTGGCCATCATCAGAATCTTGGCTTCCAGCTGAGCCTCCACCGACAGCGGCACGTGGACCGCCATCTGGTCGCCGTCGAAGTCGGCGTTGAATGCCGTACAGACGAGCGGGTGCAGCTGAATGGCCTTGCCCTCGGTGAGCACGGGCTCAAAGGCCTGAATGCCGAGGCGGTGCAGGGTTGGGGCGCGGTTGAGCAGCACGGGGTGCTCCTTGACCACTTGCTCCAGGATGGCATACACCTCCGGAGGGTTTTCCTCGAGGCGCTTCTTGGCCATCTTGATGGTGTGGACCTCTGCGTAGTCGATCAGCTTGTGGAAGATGAAGGGCTTGAAGAGCTCGAGGGCCATCTTCTTCGGGAGGCCACACTGGTGGATCTTCAGAGACGGACCCACGACGATCACGGTTCGTCCGGAGTAGTCCACCCGCTTTCCGAGCAGGTTCTGGCGGAAGCGGCCCTGCTTGCCCTTGAGCATGTCGGAGAGCGACTTGAGCGGGCGCTTGTTGGAGCCCACCATCGGGCGACCGCGACGGCCGTTGTCAAACAGCGCGTCCACCGATTCCTGGAGCATCCGCTTCTCGTTCTTGACGATGATCTGCGGGGCCCGGAGCTCCAGCAGGCGCTTGAGGCGGTTGTTGCGGTGAATGACGCGGCGGTAGAGGTCGTTCAGGTCGCTTGTGGCAAACCGTCCCCCTTCAAGCGGAACGAGCGGGCGCAGCTCCGGAGGGAGCACCGGGAGGTTGTCGATGATCATCGAGTCCACGGTGTTGCCGGAATTGAGCAGGTCGCTGACAATCTTCAGGCGCTTGACGACCCGCTTGCGCCGGGTCTCTGAGGAAATTTCCTTCAGCTCTTCGCGGAGGCGGTTGTCTTCCTCTTCGAGGTCGATGCGGCGGAGCAGGGTCCGGACGCTTTCGGCGCCCATGCCAAGCTCGAGGTCCGGATGGGCTTCCTTCAACTCGCGGACTTCCTCTTCGTCCACAAGCGAGAGGGGCTCGCGGTCGCTGCTTCCGGGGTTGAGGACGATGTAGGCGTCATAGTACAGCACCCGTTCGATGTCCCGGAGGGTCATGTCGAGGAGGGTGGAGATGCGGCTGGGAACGCCCTTGAGGAACCAGACGTGGGAGACCGGAGCCGCCAGCTTGATGTTCCCGAGGCGCTCGCGGCGGACCTTGGATTCAATGACCTCGACCCCACACTTTTCACAGGTGACGCCCCGGTGCTTCATGCGCTTGTACTTGCCGCAGATGCACTCGTAGTCATGGATGGGACCAAAGATCTTTCCGCAGAAGAGACCATCGCGCTCCGGCTTGAAGGTGCGGTAGTTGATGGTTTCCGAGGTGCGGACTTCGCCGTGTGACCAGGCGTTGACGTCTTCGGAGGTGGCAATCTTAATCCGAACCGCCGAATAGTTTCGCGGATCTTCAGCAATTTCGTAAAGGCTCTTCAATGGCATCGCTTCTCCTGTGAGGGGCCGGAGGGCCCGTGCGGTCCTTGAGAAATTCAGGCCTGGACAGGGGTGGACTCAGGCCTGATCAAAACATCGGGTTAGGCTGTGACTTCATCAGACGGGGTGGCCTCGGTGCTGGCAGCCTCCTCGGCCGCCATGGGCTCTTCCGCCTCAGCCTCTTCAGGCTCAACTTCCTGCAAGAGTTCAATGTTGAGGCACAGGCTCTTCAGCTCACTGATGAGGACCTTGAACGACTCCGGAAGCCCGGTGTCCCCGGTGTGTTTGCCCTTGACGATGTTTTCGTAAATCTTGTTCCGTCCGTGGACGTCGTCGGACTTGACCGTCAGCAACTCCCGGAGGGTGTGCGCCGCGCCATAGGCCTCGAGCGCCCAGACCTCCATTTCGCCGAAGCGCTGGCCACCGAACTGAGCCTTTCCTCCCAGCGGCTGCTGGGTGACGAGGCTGTAGGGGCCAATGGACCGGGCGTGGATCTTCTCGTCGACCAGGTGGTGCAACTTGAGGATGTAGGCGACTCCAACGGTGACCTTCTGGTCGAAGCGCTCGCCGGTCATGCCGTCGTGCAGCCAGACCTGTCCGGACTTGGGCAGCTCAGCCAGGTCGGCCATGCGGTGGATGTCCGTCTCGTGGGCGCCATCAAACACCGGGGTGGCCATGGGGATGCCCTTGCGGTACTTGCGGGCAAACTCCAGCAGCGCGTCGTCGTCCATGGCGGCCAGGTGGCCGTCGACCTCCGGGCTTTCGTAGATCTTGCTGAAGAACGTCCGGATCTCCTGAGCTGCCGCTTGCTGAGACTGCTCCAGCATGCCCTGGATTTTCTGACCGAGGCCCATGGCGACTCGACCCAGGTGGGTCTCCAGCACCTGTCCGATGTTCATCCGGCTGGGAACCCCCAGCGGGTTGAGGACGATGTCCACGGCGGTGCCGTCTTCCAGATACGGCATGTTTTCCACCGGCTGAATGGTGGAAACGACCCCCTTGTTGCCGTGGCGTCCGGCCATCTTGTCACCAACGCTCAGCTTGCGCTTGGTGGCAATGTAGACCTTGACCATGCGGATCACGCCCGGAGGCAGGTCGTCGCCTTTGGAAACCTTCTCACAGCGGTCCTGGAAGAGGTTTTCCAGCATGTACATCTGCTGGAGGGCGTTTCGGACCAGCGTGGCAATCTGGTTCTGGACGCTGTTCTTGTCCTCATTGACCACCACCTGATCCCAGCAGCGCAGGGGGATGCCCTGCAGCAGGTCATCGGAAACCGCGTCTCCGCGCTTGGCCAGCGTTTCGCCCTGGAGGTCCACGACGTCTCGCGCCAGGGTGTCTCCTGCAGCCAGAGCCGCGACCCGGCGGGCCAGGTTGGTTTGGACAATCCGGATTTCGTCGCGATGATCCTTCTCCAGCTTGGACAGGGTTTCGGCCTCAATCTGCTTGGTGCGTTCGTCACGCTCAACGCCCTCTCGGTTGAAGACCACGACGTCGGTCACCACGCCTTCCATGCCCTGAGGAACCCGGAGGCTGGTGTCGCGGACGTCTCCGGCCTTTTCACCGAAGATGGCGCGCAGGAGCTTCTCTTCCGGGTTGAGCTGGGTCTCGCCCTTCGGAGTGACCTTGCCGACGAGGATGTCGCCGGTGCGGACGTAGGTGCCGATGCGGATGATGCCGCTCTCGTCGAGGTGCCGGAGGGCCTCTTCACCGACGTTCGGGAGGTCCCGGGTGATCTCTTCCTTGCCGAGCTTCGTGTCGCGGGCAACGGTGTCGAGGACGTCAATGTGAATGGAGGTGTAGACGTCTTCGCTCAGAACCCGCTGGGACACCATGATGGAGTCCTCGAAGTTGTAGCCGTTCCAGGGCATGAAGGCGATGAGGACGTTTTGTCCGAGGGCCAGCTCACCACTTTCGGTGCTGGCGCCATCGGCAATCACGTCTCC
>JAYOTF010000006.1:73221-110466 GCA_038150265.1 Deltaproteobacteria bacterium
GGGGCGTTGGAGCGAACCAGCGGCACGCCCTGGCGCTGCATGTTACTTCCCATGAGGGCGCGGTTGGCGTCATCGTGCTCAAGGAAGGGAATGAGGCTTGCGGCAATGGAGACCAGCTGGGTTGGAGCGATGTCCATGTAGTCCACCTGGTCGTTCTGGATCGTGCTGAACTCGCTTCCGATCCGGACGCTCACGAACTCTTCGGTGAGGCGTCGGTTTTCATCCATGGGCGAGTTGGCCTGGGCAATCTTGAACTGGTCCTCCTCAATGGCACTCAGGAACTCGATGCGCTCGGTGACAACGCCCTCTTCCACCTTCAGGTAGGGGGTCTCGATGAAACCGAACTCGTTGATGCGTCCGTAGGTGGCCAACGAGGCGATCAGGCCGATGTTCGGGCCTTCCGGAGTCTCGATTGGGCAGATGCGTCCGTAGTGCGAGGAGTGAACGTCGCGGACGTCAAAGCCAGCGCGCTCACGGGTCAGACCGCCTGGACCCAGGGCGCTCAGGCGGCGCTTGTGGGTGATCTCGGAGAGCGGGTTGGTCTGGTCCATGAACTGAGAGAGCTGGCTGGACCCAAAGAACTCGTGGATGGCGCCAGCGACCGGCTTGGCGTTGACGAGGTCGTGCAGCATCATCGATTCGGCATCGTGCAAGGACATGCGCTCCTTGATGGTGCGCTCCATACGGACGAGGCCAATGCGGAACTGCGTCTCCAGCAGTTCCCCGACGCTACGCACCCGGCGGTTGCCGAGGTGGTCGATGTCGTCGACCTGGCGCTTCGGGTGGCCTTCCCGGAGCTCAAGGAGGTACCGGACCGTCTCCAGAATGTCTGTGAGGGTCAGAACCTGCTGGTCGAGGGAGTAGTCGAGGCCGAGCTTCTTGTTGATCTTGAGGCGGCCCACGCGGCTGAGGCTGTAGCGCTCATCGCTGAAGAAGAAGTTCCGGAGCATGGCGTCAGCGGCTTCCAGCGTGGGCGGATCGCCGGGCTTCATGCGCTTGTACAGCTCAATCTTGGCCTGATCCGGGCTCTGAACCTTGTCGAGGGACATGGTTTCATGGAGCGCGGCTCCCACGGTTTGGGTGCCGGTGTGGAGCACCTCAATGCTCTGAATGCCATTTTCAATGAGGGCCCGGACGCTTTCGCCGGTCAGCGGAGCATTGCACTGAATCAAAACCTTGCCGTCCACGGTGAGGGTCTTGGCAGAGATGCGGCCCTTGATTTCTTCCCAGGTAATGGGAATGCGGGTAACGCCGGCGGCTTCGAGTTTGGAGAGGGTCCGGCGGTTCAGGCGAGAGTTCGGTTTCGCCAGCAGCTCTCCGGTTTCCTCATTGACGATCGGCAGCGTGGTTCGGTAGTCCAGCGAGGTGGTGGAGTCGAGGGACTTGTAGAAGTGCTGGGCTTCGAGCTCGAGGCCGGTGTCGACTTCGGTGAAGTCGAGGGTTTCGAACTTGTAGAACTCCTCGAGGATCTGCTCTTCGTTCAGGCCTAGGGCCTTGAGGAGGATGGTGGCCGGGAGCTTGCGCCGTCGGTCGATGCGGACATTCAGGAGGTCCTTGGTGTCGAATTCAAAGTCGAGCCAGGAGCCGCGTTGCGGGATGAGGCGCGCGGCATAGAGGAGCTTGCCGCCGGCGTTGCCCTTGCCCTTGTCATGCGTGAAGAAGACACCGGGGCTCTTGTGCATCTGGCTGACGATGACCCGCTCGGTGCCGTTGATGATGAACGAGCCGGTTGGGGTCATCAGGGGGATTTCCCCAAGGTAGATGTCCTGTTCCTTGATTTCCTTGATGTGCTTCTGTCCGGAGCCGTCTTCCTTTTCCCACACGATCAGGCGCAGCGCGACCCGGATGGGGCAGGCAAAGGTGACGCCACGAACCCGGCATTCCTCAACATTGTACTTGGGATCACCCAGGCGGTAGTGGACGTACTCGAGGGTCGACAGGCCACTGAAGTCGGAGATGGGGAACACCGAGCGGAACACGGCCTCGAGCCCTTCTTTTCGGCGCTGATCGGGCGGCACATCGCGCTGGAGAAACCGCTCATAGGAGTCGAGCTGAATGCGCAGCATGTGCGGCACGTCGATCGGAGGGTTGATCTTTCCGAAGGAGCGACGGATGCGGTGACGGTTCCGAAGTAACGACATAAACCTTCCTGCAAAATTTTGGTGCGTTCAAGATCCCGGGGCAGCAGCTAGCGCTGCCCGGAAAGGCGGATCAAGGCCCGGGCCCCTCCGGGCAATCTGCTCCCCCTCCCATTGCCCCCCTGGCAACTGACATCAGTGTGTGAACGAGCAGAGACCCGTTTCATGAATGCGTGATCTGGAGATGAACGTGGGGCGTTCCGGGGCAAGGAACGACCGAGGGCGCCTGGGGTGAAAACGTGCGGACACATTACGAGCACCTGGAGTGCTTGGGGGAGTTCCTTCACTGGGGCGAGATGATTTCGGATGGGAGTGATCTGGTGATAAAAACCAAACACATATAATTATCGTTGATTTCTCAGAGAGTCAAGCACTTTTTGCAGGCAGAGGCCTCAATCCTGCTTGCTCCTCCCGGGAGCCCCGGTTTGGTGAGGAAAGCGCACCTGGATGGGTTTTGACTTGAGAACCGATGGACAACTCTCTAGTCTTCTACTGCTTTTGTTGACTACTGAAACACACATTACTATTCGAGGTTTTCATGCCTGCAGACCCCAACATGCGGATTTTGATTGTGGACGACTTTGCCACAATGCGCCGGATTGTGCGGAACATCCTGAAGCAGCTGGGCTTCACCAACGCCGAGGATGCGGATGACGGCACCACCGCCCTTGCGCAGCTCAAGGCCAGCCAGTTTGATTTTGTGGTCACCGACTGGAACATGCCGAAGATGTCGGGCCTGGAGTTGCTCAAGGCCATCCGGGCGGATCCCGACCTCAAGCACATTCCGGTGCTCATGGTGACGGCAGAGGCGCTGCAGGAGAACATTGTGGCGGCTGCCAAGGCCGGGGTGAATGACTACATCGTCAAGCCGTTTGATGCCCAGACGATGAAAGGAAAGCTGGACAAGATCTTCGCCTAACCACGGTGCAGGGAGGCACGCAGGTGCCTCCCTGCGGCCCCTCCCCCCACCGCATTTCTGTACTTTTGGAGTTTTCATGAGTCAAGCATCGGACACGGCGGACATCATTGCCAAGATTATTGGAACCGCCGGCGTTGAAGTGATCCAACGCAGCACCGGATCATCAGTGTACCTTGCCCCCTCCGTCCAGCGGGTGCCCTCCATTCACCTCCGTCCCGACATCGGCTGCTTCGTTCAGTTTGGGGGCGACTACTCCGGACTGATCATTGTCAACTTTGAGGCGGACTCCGCGCTGGCCTTTTACCGGACGTCCATGATGTTCATGGGCATGCCCGAGGAAGAGCTGGTGGACGACCCCTCTCATGAAGAGGTGCTGGACAGCATTGGCGAACTGGTCAACCAGATCAGTGGTCAGGTCCGCCAGCAAATTCAGCGCATTTACGGCCTCTCTGCCGTCAACAAGCAACCCAAGGCGATTTGGGTGCAAGACTCCATTCTGCTGTCGGTGCAAGACACCGTGATGCTGGATTCCCAGTGCCGCCGCCTCTCCTTCAAGCTCGGAGACGAACTGCCCTTCCACATTGAGTTCTTCATTGAGAAGACCGAATTCGCCAGCTTCAACGACATCGAAATCCCCACCTGATCGTTGCCTCTCGACGTTCGGCCTTGCCAAAGGCCGAGTTTCAATTGACAGAATTGACTCCCGCCACTGAGACCGAACCCCATGCCTCAAAGACGTTTTAGTGAGAGTCCACGCCTCCCAGACACCTCTTTCTGAGCAAAAAGGTTACCGATGGTCAATTTCCGATTGAAGGATATTCCGATGCACCAAAAGCTCCTCTGGCTCCTGGTTGTGGCTGGAGGAGGACCGTTGCTGATTGTGGGCATGGTGAGCGTTTGGTTGGCCAGCTCGTCTCTGTTTGAGCAGGCGAGCATGCAGCTCGATGCGGTTCGGGAGCTGAAGCGGGGGCAGGTGCAGCGGTACTTCGACAATCGCTTCAAGGACCTCAATGTTCTGACACAAAACGCTGCGACCTTTCAGGCAGGGGCGCTTTCCAAGCTGGAGGCGGTGCGTCAGAGCAAGCGCCTGGAGGTGGAGCGCTACCTGAAGAACATTGAGAAGCAGATGCTGACCTTCTCGCAGAACCGGATGGTGGTGGAGGCGATGCGTGAGTTTCCAGGAGCCTTCCGGAACCTGAATGGGGAAAATGAGATCTCCGGAGAGCGGCTGAGCACAATGCGGGAGCGTGTTCGAGAGTACTACACTCAGGACTTCCTGACCCGGTATCAGGCTGAAAACGAAGGGGCGGCGCTGGATGTGGACCCGTTGGTGGACCAACTGGATGCCAACTCGGTGGTGGCGCAGTACTTCTACATTGCGGCGAATCCGAATCCGCTCGGAAGCAAGGATGCGCTGAACCGGGCACAGGACCGCTCTGCCTACAGCGCCCTCCACGGACAGGTCCACCCCGTCATCCGGAACTACCTCAACGAGTTCGGCTATTACGACATCTTCCTGGTTGACTCAGCAAGTGGAGACATCGTCTATTCCGTCTTCAAGGAACTCGACTACAGCACGTCTCTGAAAACCGGCTCCGTCGCTGACTCCAACATGGGCGAGGTGTTTCGCCTGGCCAACGAGGCCGGCCAGGAGGATCCGGTGGTGATGGTCGACTTCCAGCAGTACTGGCCTTCTTATGAGGCCCCTGCCGCGTTTGTGGCGGCTCCTGTTTTTGAGGGGACCCGCAAGGTGGGAGTGGCGATCTTTCAGTTTCCGGTGGATCGCTTCAATGAGATCATGAGCGACCGAACCGGCCTGGGAGCAACCGGGGAAACCTACCTGGTGGGCTCCGACTTCCTGATGCGCTCCGACTCGCAAATGGATCCGGAGCACCGCTCTTTGGTGACCTCGTTCAAGAAACCGGAAACCGGAAGCATCCGGACGCGAGCCGTCGAGCAAGGGCTGGGCGGACAGTCGGGGGTTGGCGTGATCCGGGGGTACCGCGATGCATACGTCCTCAGTGCGTGGGCTCCAGTCCAGTTTGGCCGCAACCGCTGGGCGATTCTGGCGGAGCAGGAAGTTGCAGAAGCCTTCAACCCGAAGCTGGAAAGCGGGGTGGAGTTTTATGCCGAATACAAGGGACTTTACGGGTACTATGACCTCTTCCTGATCAATCCGGATGGGCACGTCTTCTACACCGTGGAGCGCGAGGCCGATTATGGCACGAACCTGCTCAATGGGCGGTATGCCAACTCGAACCTCGGACGCCTGACCCAGCGGGTCATTGAAACCGGTGAGGCCGGGTTTGCCGACTTTGAGCCCTATGCTCCCAGCAACGGTGTGCCCGCCGCCTTCATTGCCGAGCCCGTTCTGGACACGAACCGCAAGGTGCAGCTGGTGGTGGCGCTCCAGCTTCCCCTGGAGGCTGTGGACGGGATCATGCAGGAGCGGACGGGAATGGGCGAAACCGGCGAAACTTACCTAGTGGGGCCGGACTTCCGGATGCGTTCCAACTCCTACCTCGACCCCGTGAACCACTCGGTGAGCGCGTCATTTGCCGGAACCGTGGAAAAGAACGGGGTCCGAACCGAGGCGTCACAGAGCGCCTTGCAGGGGACGTCCGGAAATGAATTTGTGACCGACTACAATGGGAACGTGGTCCTGTCTTCGTTTGCGCCTCTTGACATCAGGGGCACACGTTGGGGCGTGCTGGCCGAGATTGACCGGTCGGAGATCATCGGCAAGATCCTCCCGATTCCTGCGGCCATTGTGCTGCTGGGGGCTGGCCTGATGTCTCTGCTGGTCCTGGTCGCCAAGCGCGTTTCCGGAGACATCACCAACCCGCTGTTTGAGAGCGTCGATGCCTTGCAGTCCATTGCCGAAGACGGGGACCTGACGGTGGAGGTCGCGGTGGATCAGGAGGATGAGGTTGGGAAGATGGCAGATGCCCTCAAGCTGATGATGTTGCGACTGAGCGAGGCGCTGAGCCAGGTATCGAGTTCGGCCGTGGAGGTGCTTCAGGGGGCCGAGAGCCTCTCCAACGCGGGGCACCAGCTTTCGGAACGGACCACTGAACAGGCGGCTTCGCTGGAAGAGGTCAGCTCGAACCTGTCGCTGCTTTCGGAACGGACGGCGCAAAATGCCGAGATCGCCGACAAGGCGAACAGCATGGCCGCCTTCATGAATCAATCCGCAGAGTCCGGAAACAGGCAGATGGGGGAGTTTGCCGGGTCCATGCAGGCGATCCGGGAGTCGACCCAGAACATTCAGAAGATCATTGCTGTGATCAGTGACATTGCCTTCCAGACCAAGATGCTGGCCATCAATGCCTCCATTGAAGCGGCCCGGGCTGGCGAGCATGGGAAGGGCTTCTCAGTGGTGGCGGAAGAGATTCAGGGGCTGGCCAAGAACACCACCGATTCAGCCGATGAAATCAAGAAATTGATCCAGGCGTCGGTGCTACAGGTAGACTCCAGCAACACGATCATGGAAGATACCAAGCACTCCCTTGAGGAGATCGTCCGGTTGGCGGCTGAAACGGCCTCCTTGATGGAGTCCATTAAGTCGGCGGCATCCGACCAGGCACTGGGGGTCAATGAGATCAACATTGCTGTGGAACAGATGAGCGTGGTGACGCAGGAGAACAGCCAGCTTGCGGAAAACAATGCCTCCACCAGTAACCAACTCAAGGGGTTGGCTTCTGGACTGAACCAAGTCGTTTCTCAATTCCGCCTGGGGACCCAGAACAAGAAACTCCTTTCGTGATGAGCATGGATGTTCAACGAAGTCAAAGCATTACGTGTACTGATCATTGATGATGAACCGCAGATCCTTGAGTCCTGCAAGAGCATCCTGGCGCCTTCGGTGGACACGGACCAGGTGGCGCTGGATAGCCTGGCCAGCTCGATCTTCGACCTTCCGGATGAAGCGCCAAAGCTGAATTCGCCGAATTCCTTTGTCTTTGAAATCACCACGGCCCACCAGGGGCTGGAGGGGGTGGAGAAGGCCGATGCCGCTTTCAAGGAGGGGAGTCCGTATGCGATCGCCTTCATTGACATGCGCATGCCGCCCGGGATTGACGGGCTGGAAACCGCGAACCGGATCATCCAGGCCAGCCCGGGCATTGAGATTGTGATTGTCACCGCCTACTCCGATACTCCGTTGGTGGAGATGACACGTCAGCTTGGAGAAAGCCGCTTCCTGCTGCTCAAGAAGCCCTTTGACCCGGATGAGCTGATCCAGATGGGGCAGTTCCTGGCCTACCGCTGGCAGATTGGCCAGCTCAGCCGAGCCTATGAGCGCTTTGTCCCGAAGGAGTTCATCAAGCTCCTCAACAAGACGAGCATCCTGGATGTGGGCATTGGGGATCACATTGAAGCCGACATCTCGGTGCTGTTTGCCGACATCCGGTCCTTCACCACGCTTTCAGAACGGCTGACGCCTAATGAAATTTTCCGTTTCCTGAACTCCTACCTGGGCATCATGGGCCCCGTCATCCGCCGGAACGGAGGGATGATTGACAAGTTCATTGGGGATGCCATCATGGCGTTGTTCAATCAGGGACCTGACGATGCCCTGGTGGGAGCCATGGAGATGCTGCGGGCGCTCAAGGTTTACAACGAGGGGCGGGCCCGGGCGGGCTATGTGCAGATCAAGATTGGCATTGGCATCAATACCGGTCGGGTGATGCTGGGGACCCTCGGAGAAAACGAGCGCATGGAAGGCTCCGTGGTGAGTGACGCGGTGAATGTCGCAGCCCGCATTGAGCGTCTGACCAAGGAATATGGGGTGGGCCTGCTGATCAGCGAAAACTCCTACAAGCAGCTGCGCGACCCCGGGGCCTACCACATGCGACTGGTGGATCAGGCACATGTCGCAGGGCGAGACGGGCTGGTCTCGGTTTATGAAGTGTATGACACCGACCTGGAGTACGTCCGAGAAGCCAAGGATCAGAGCCGGCAGGTCTTTGAAGACGCGGTCCGCCTGTTTCATGACAAGCAGGTCGAAGCCGCCCACAAGCTCTTTGACCAGATCACCGGAACTACCTATGCCGACCCCGTCGTGGCCCTCTACCTCAAGCGCTGCCGGTACTACGAGGAATTTGGCATTTACGACATCAGTGACTGACCCAACCGACGCCTTCATCTTTCAGGAATCCTCATGGCCCTCTGGCCAAAAATGAACCTGCGCTACAGCCTCCGGATGGAGCTGGCGATCTCCATCATGCTCATCGCTCTGCTCCCCGGAATCATTGGGGCGTCGCTGGCTTATGTATCGGCAGAGAAGAACACGATGCGGCAGCTGGACCACCTGATGACCGGGACCATTGCCCTGAAGCATCAGGCGGTGTCGTACTGGGTGGAGCGCAAGGAAAACGCCTTGACGATCCTGGCACAAAATACGCGGCTGCTGTATGTGCTGCAGTCGAAGCTGCCCCTGGCCATGCCCGACTTTGGGTTGAGCCAGGAATTGAAGGATCAGGTGCGCCTGGGCAAGGAGTGGCGATCCCTCAGCCTGGTCAACATGGAGGGGCGGGTGCTGCTTTCCTCAGATCCGGAAAAGGTGGGCGCGCAGATGGAAGTCGCACGCTCGGCACCCGGTGGGGCGCGCGAGTTTCAGGTGCAGGTCACCCAGCTCGAGGACCATCCGGCTGTGCTCATGAGCTACCCGATTGTGGGAGGACAGCAGGAAGAGCTGGGCTGGATGCTGGCTGAGCCGGAAATGAGTCAGCTCAACAGCATCATGAACCTCGCTGAAAAACTGGGAGGCTCAGCAGACAGCTTCATCCTCAGTGGCGACGGGGTGCTGGTGACGCAGCCCCGGAAGCAACACACGGACGATTTTTGGCAAGTCACTCAGCAATGCAACCCCGAAAGCGAGCCGGTCTATGAGCACATCAATACCAATGGCGAGCTGATTTACGTCTCCCACGAGTGGATGCCGAGGTATCGGCTTTGTGTGGTCGCCGAGATTTCTGCGGAAGAGGCCTTCATGGAGTTCAGCCGGTTTCAGCAGACGGTCCTGTTGTTTTTGCTCGGCATGATGGTCTTTGTCCTGGCAATGGCGCTCCTGATCTCAAACCGCTTGGTGTCGCCCATCAGCGAGTTGGTGCAGCTCACCCGTCGCCTGGCAGATGGAAACTTTGAAGACAGCATGATGCAGCCTTCGCGATTCTTTGAGGTGCAAACGCTGTCCCGGGCCTTCAACGACATGGCCAACAGTCTGGAAACCTACAACCGGTTTCTGGAGGAGCGCGTGGAGCAACGGACCCAGGAGTTGATGGAGAAGAACGACCAGCTCGAGCAAACGATGCAAGAGCTGGAAACGGAACGGAAGAAGCAACTCCAGCAGGCCTACAACGCGGGCATGGCCGAGAACGCCATCAGCGTCCTGCACAATATCGGAAATGCCATCACGCCGATGGTCATTCGCTTGCAAAACTATCGGAACCAACATAAAAAGACCAGCAGCAGCAACTACCTGCTCAAGCTCAAGGACCTGTTGGAGCAGCAACTGACTGCAGGCAACATGGACCAGTTCTTCCGAGAAGACGCCCGGGGCAAGCAAATCCCGCAATTCATGTCACAGCTGGCTCAGCAGGATACGCAGTCCAACCAGGTCCTCGCGGACATCCTCAACTACATGGACCACCAGCTCCGGCACATCACCGAGATCATTGCCCTGCAGCAAAAGTATGCCCACATGCAGGGCGTGGAGGAGCGGTATGCCATTGAGTCGGTCATTGCCGACGCGCTGGAGATGATGCAGCCGGCTTTTGAAAAACGGGGCGTGCGCTCGGAGGTCCACAACGACGGGGGAAACACGAGCGTCCGGAATGACCCCAACAAGATGGCCCAGCTCTTGATGAACCTGTTCAAGAACTCCCTGGAAGCACTCGATGAACGCATCCGGGATGAGCCGGGCTTCAAGGGCTCCATTGAGGTCCGCATTCACGAGGAAGACAACCAGGTTCAGGTTGAAATTCAAGACAATGGCCGGGGCGCCTCTCCTGATGCGCTTGAGCGGGCCTTTGAGTTTGGCTTCTCCACCAAGCAACGTGGTTCCGGTTTTGGTCTCCACGATTGTGCCAACTTTATTCGTACCCAAGGAGGTGAGATCCGCCTCGAGTCCCCCGGACTTGGCGAAGGCGCGACGATCACCTTCACACTGCCCAGCATTCACCGTACTCCGGAAGCGTGAACGACTTTGTAGAGGCCTAAAAGATTATGGCGTATCAAGAATTGCAAGAGCGGCTTCAATCGCTGCGAGACGGACTCAACCTCAAGATCGTAACCCTGAGCCCCAATCAGGCCGACATCATGGCCCTGGGGGAGGTGCTGCGAGACCTGGAGGAGCTGATCGACCAACTCCGGAACCAGGAAGGCTGGCAACCGGTGACCCAGGAGCTGGAGGCCCTGAACCAGCTGCTGGGCACGGCCTTGCTGGGGAACGACTACGAGAAGATCCTTGGAGAGTTTCAGGAGCGCTACAACCGCCTGGATGAGCACATGAACTCCGTCTTCCTCGGCGTGTCCACCCCGGATCAGCTTTCCAGCGAAGCCCCTTCGGAAGCCGTTGCTGAAGAGGCACCGCCTCCGGAAGAGCCTGCAGATGCGGTTCAGGTGATTCCGGATGACCTGATGGAGGATGAGACGCTCATCGAGTTCATCAGCGAGTGCGAGGAGGGGCTGGAAAAAACGGAAGAGACCCTCTTGCAACTGGAAAAGGATCCGGAGGATGCTCAGGCCATTCATGCGATCTTCCGGATTGTGCACACCATCAAGGGAACCTCCGGATTCCTCGGGCTTTCGGTGATGGGCGGGCTGGCTCACAAGGCGGAGGACCTGCTGGTGCAGGCGCGCGATGGCAAGCGGATCATGGATGCCGACACCGTGGATGTGGTCCTGAGGGCCGTGGATGCGCTGCGGCAGATGGTGGATCAGGTCAAGGCTCAACTGGGCGGCACAGAGCCGGAACCCGTGCACCTTGGGGAGGTCCGGCAGCAGCTGCAGAACCTGCTCGATGGCGGAACCGCCGCCCCGGCTCCAACGCCTCCTCCCGCTCCTTCCGCCTCGGCTTCTGCAGATCCGGGAACAGAGGGCGCCCGGGAGCGTCTGCAGGAGCACGAAATTTCCGGACGCGTGCTCAGCGAAGGCGTCAAGGAAATTGAGCTGCCGAACTACAAGCCCGAGATTGTCCGGGAAGAGGAGGACGCTCAGGAGGCACTTGAGAAGTTTGGCCTGCAGGACCTGAGTGAGCCGGCAGCCGCTCCGGTGGCTGAGCCTTCAGTGGCGGCTCCGTCCACGCCCACGGCTCCGCCAGCGGCCGCTCCTGCAGAAGAGAACGACCCCTTTGCTCAGGCGCTGAAGAGCATTCAGGCGGAAAGCGCGGCACCGCCGGCTGCGGCACCCAAGGCTGCTCCGGAGCCTGCTGCTCCTGCAGAAGCCGACCATCCGGAAGCGCAGAAGCGTGCCAGCGGAGCGGTGCAGACGGTGGACATGATCAAGATTCCTGCCCCCAAGCTGGATGAACTTTCCGAGTTCATTGGAGAGATGGTGGTGGCGCTTTCGGTGCTTTCGCAGAATCCGACGCTGCAGCAGGTAGAAGACCGGATGATGCACGAACGGCTGGATCAGCTGCACAAGATCACCGAGCAACTGCGGGACCGCATTCTCAGCATCCGCATGCTTCCGGTCAAGAATGTCTTCTCCAAGCTCAATCGCCAGGTCCGGGACCTTTCCCGCAAGTCTGGAAAGCAGATCGAGCTGACGATTGAGGGAGAGGAAACCCTGGTGGACAAGACGATCATTGATGGCATCTATGCGCCGATGATGCACCTGGTCCGCAATGCCATTGACCACGGCATTGAGACTCCGGATGAACGAGCCTTTACCGGCAAGGATGCCGCCGGAAACGTTCGGCTGGCGGCACACCACCAGGGCGATTCGGTGCTCATTGAGGTCAGTGACGATGGCAAGGGGCTGGTCCGGGAGAAGCTGCTCAACAAGGCGATTGAGCGAGGGCTGACCACGGACCGCGAAAATCTTTCCGATCAGCAGGTGTTCAATTTCATCTTCAATGCCGGATTCTCGACTGCTGCAAAGGTGACTGACGTTTCAGGGCGCGGAGTGGGAATGGACGTGGTCAAGCGTGAGGTGGATCAGCTCCGTGGAAAGATCACCATTGAGAGCAATCCGGGATTTGGTACACGCTTCCTCATCAAGTTGCCGCTGACGACCTCCATCATTGAGGGGCTGGTGGTTCGGCTGGGAGAAAGCCGTTTCGTATTGCCTATCCTTGATGTACACCTCACTATTACTCCTCGCAAGAGCGAGCTTTATGACGTTCAGGGCCAGCAGCAAGAGTGCTTCTTGCTGGCTGGAGAAATTGTGCCCATCATCCGGCTTTACAAGTACTACAACATCACCCCGGAGTTTACCGATCCGGTGAAGTCCCTGATTGTCGTGGTCAATGAGGGCGAGAAGAAGTATGGCCTGATGGTGGATGAGCTGTTGCACCGTCAGCAGATTGTTGTGAAGAATTTAGGCGAGCGTTTCAAGGACCTGCCCGGGATTACTGGCGGCACGATTTTGGGAGATGGCCGTGTGGGGCTGATCCTGGATCCGGAGCGCTTGCTGGCTGATAACCACCACTCAAACGCCTCTTGAGAAGAGAAGGAGTCCAATGAGCCAAAACTCGTTGTTTGAAAAATCAGAAGGAAAAATGCTCACCTTCATGTTGGGCACCCAGGAATACGGAATCAAGATTCTTGAGGCTCGTGAAGTGGTGGGGCTGATGCCAATTGATCCGGTGCCGCATACGCCTTCCTTCATGAAGGGCGTGATCAACCTGAGGGGCAAGATCATTCCGGTCATTGACCTGCGGTCGAAGTTCAACATGCCTCCCATGGAGCAGTCCACCACTGAAACCTGCATCATTGTGGTCGATGTCCAGGGGGCCTTGACCGGGGTGATTGTGGATGCGCTCATTGGAGTGACCCGAGTGGAGCGCGAGCAATTTGAAGACACGCCGCAACTGGGGACCAACATCCGGACCGAATTCATTAGTGGAATGGCGAAGCTGGAGTCTCGGGTCGTCATTGTGCTGGATATCGAAAACATCCTGACCAACGATGAACTGGTCCTGCTCAAAGCCCAAGGAATGTAATGAAACTGACAATTGGTCAAAAGCTTACCGCCAGCTTTACGGCTCTCGCAGTACTCTTCGGGATCGTCAGCGCCATTGGCTACTACGGCATTCAGCTGCTCAAGGACAGCATGAATTATGTCACCGGACCCGCGTGGGAAACGGCTGACGGAACCATGAACACGATGATTGCCGTGCAGCAGCAGATCATTGCGGTGGAAGACCTGCTCAAGGGACAGGAGGTCGACGCGGCCCTCAAGCAGCTGGATCAGGCTCAGGAGGAAAAAAAGGTGTCGCTGGGGCGTTTGCTGGGCTCGCCTCTGGTTTCGCAGGATCAGCGCAACCGGCTGGAGTCACTCACGTCACGGTACGACCAGCTGCGCCTGGACCTGGTTCAGAAGTACCAGACCTTTGCCACGACCGATACACGGCTCCGGGAAGAGTTTGAAAGCTTCCGGTCCATGATGGTGGAGGCCGAAGCCCTGGGAGATGCTCAGGTAGAGGTCCTCCGGAGCAACCCGGAGCAGCTGACTTCCTGGAATACGGGGCTCGACCAGCGTTGGAGTGCCGCCGATGGTGGAATGGAAAGCAGCATCTTTCTGCTGGAGCGCTTTTACTACTACCAGCAAATGCTGGCTCGACCCGACCAGCTGGCGACCTTTCAGGGGCCCTTTGACGAGGCGTTGGCGAACCTCAAGGACACGATGAACGAGATGGGAGGGCTCCCGGTGTTCATCAATGGCGCCGATAGCAGCGGGCAGCGTTTCTCCGGACTCTTCCAGGAGAAGGTTCAGGAGCATGAGCAGACCTTCAGCACGGCGGTGCGTCAGCTTCAGGCCATGAATGATGCGCTCAATGCCTACATTGCCAACACCAAAACCCTTTCCGAGTTGCTGGGAGAGTTGGAGCACAGTGGCGATGCTGCGGTCAATCGAGAGCGGGACAACGCCATGGAGCTTCAGGCTCAGGTTGACCTGATGATGGGCCTGCTGTTCCTGCTGGCCCTGGTCGTCACGATCGTACTGGGCTTCCTGCTGATCCGGAACATCACCACGCTGCTGCTGCGCATGGTGAGCGAACTGTCGGAATCGTCGACGCAACTGGCCAGTGCTGCCGATCAGATTTCTCAAAGCTCGACCGAGGTGTCCACGGGCGCCAGCGAGCAGGCGTCCAGCCTGGAAGAAACCTCGGCTTCCATTGAGGAAATCACCAGTCAGGTCCGGGAAAATGCGGACAACGCGGCGTATGTGTCGACATCGGTGGAGTCGGTTTCCAGCATGATCAAGCAGTCTGACGAAAACACCCGCCTCACGGCACAGTTTTCTTCAGAGGCCCGGAACGCCGCTCAGGCCGGTGTGAAGGCCATGAACGCCATCTCGACGGCCATGAGTGACATCCGCAAGGGGAGTGACCAGGTGACCGCCATCATTGAGGTCATCGACTCCATCACGCACCAGACCAAGATGCTCGCAACCAACGCGGCGATTGAAGCAGCCCGTGCTGGAGAACACGGTAAGGGCTTTGCCGTAGTGGCCGATGAAGTCTCCAAGCTGGCAGAAAACTCGAAGCAGGCGGCCAAGGAAATTGGCTCCTTGATTCGGGAGAGTGTCAGCAAGAGCAAGGAGGGGGGCGAGTTGGCCCTTCAGGGGGAGCAGGCGCTTCAGGATATCCTGGAACGGAACATCAAGGTTTCGGACCTCATTGACGAAGTCACCGCCTCCAGCAGTGAACAGGCTCAGAAAATTGGCGAGATGGAGCGCATGGTCAAGGGGATCAAGTCGGCTTCTTCAGAGCAAGCCAGTGGCGTGGAGCAGGTGTCCATTGCCATCAATGAGATGAACACGGTAACGCAGACCAACGCCTCCATTTCAGAAGAGACGGCTGCGGCGGCGGAGGAGCTGTCCTCCCAGGCGCAGTTGCTCAATGAGCTGGTTGCCGAAATTTCTCAACATGTGGGAGGAACAACCGATGCGCCTCCTGCTCATCATGCAGAGCGGCCTGCTCGACGCGAGGCCTCTCTGTCGTTTTCCTCAGTTGCTTCCAAGCCCAGAGAGCCGAATCCCGCTCGGACTCCCCAGAAAGCCGCGCAACTCCCGGCTCCGAAGCCCAAAATTACCAAACAAGTTAAAGCAGAGGAAATGATTCCGATGCGTGACGATTTTTCGGAGTTTTGAGAATGAAGACCAACCTTGGCCTACTGTCGAAAATCACGATTCTGTTTGTGATCGGAGCGCTGAGTATTGCCGCAGTCATTGTCTTGATCAACCGCAATGAGATCAAACGGATCAATGAAAACAACATGATCCTCAAGTCTCGGGCTGTCACGACCGCGGCGATGAATGCGCTTTACTACGTCGCCGAGATGCGAGGCAAGCACAACAGCTTCAATGATGCCGAGATGCTTCAGGAAACGAAGAGCATCCGGGAGCAGCAGTTCAGCAGCCGGACCGCCAAACTGGAAGCTGTTCGGCAGACCCGCATCTACTGGACGGTTCCGGTGGTCGCCGCCTGGAACATTGGACAGCGCAACGCCGATTTGTCGAACTTTGTCTTCAAGACTCCCCGGGTCCAGGCCCGGAATCCCAAAAATGAAGCGGACCCTCTGGAGCGTGAGATGCTCCGGGAGCTTCAGGAGACAGGTGCTTCGGAAACCTATCGCTACGACACGGAGAGCAATACCTTCCGCTACATCATGCCGGTCAAGCTGAGCAAGGATTGCCTGGTCTGTCACGGGACGGTCGCAGATGATCCGGATGGCGATGGCTACGACGTGTTTGGCTTTCAGATGGAAGGCTGGAGCGAAGGCATGGTTACCGGGGGCTTTGAGATTGTGCAGGACCTGACACCGCTGCAGGAAGAACTCCGCAACAGCACCTTCCAGGTTTTGGGGGTCACGGTACTGGTGCTGCTGGGCATCCTGGGCGTGTTCTTTGTGGTGGTAAGAAGCGGAGTGATTTCTCCGATTCAGCGCGTGATCGGCACCCTCTCCGAGATGTCGACCCAGACCCTGCATGCTGCCGAGAATGTCTCTGGCTTGAGCATGTCCCTCGCGGACTCGGCGTCGAATCAGGCGGCTAGCCTGGAGGAAACCTCCAGCACCATGACCGAAATTGAGCAGCAAACTCGAGAGAATGCCGACAACGCCCAGTCGGCAGTCCGTTCAGTGAAGCAAATGGGCAACATCACCCGCCAGAACACGGAAAATGCTCAGCTGACAGCAAAGCTTTCAGAAGAGGCCCGCAGCTCCGTGGAGTCGGGAGCGCAGACGATGAAGGAGATTGCTGACTCCATGCGTGAGATCAGCAAGATGAGTGAGCAGATCACCGACATCATTGATGTGATCAATGACATCACGCACCAGACCAAGATGCTGGCGACCAATGCGGCCATTGAGGCCGCTCGTGCTGGTGAGCAAGGGAAGGGATTTGCCGTGGTCGCCAACGAGGTCTCGAAGCTCGCGGAAAACTCCAAACAAGCAGCCAAGGAAATTGCCGGACTGATTCAGGAAAGTGACGGCAAGGCCCGTGCGGGG
This sequence comes from Deltaproteobacteria bacterium, assembly GCA_038150265.1. GTDB lineage: Bacteria > SAR324 > SAR324 > SAR324 > NAC60-12 > JAYPUA01. Next base: position 89,958 of record JAYOTF010000006.1, read on the forward strand.
ACGGAACAGGCCGGACGCGGTGAGACGGCGCTGAAGCTGATTCTGGAGAAGTTCATCAAGCTGGCAGACCTGATTGACGAGATCTCCGAGTCGTCGAAGGAGCAAAGCTCGCAGGTGAATCAGATTGAGCACCTCGTGGAAAACATCCAGGGGGCTTCCGAGCAGCAATCCGATGCGGTGGAACAGGTCACCCGCGCGGTGCTGCAGATGGACCAACTCACCCAGGGGAATGCGGCCAACGCAGAGCAGACGGCTTCTTCTGCTGAAGAAATGAGCGGCCAGGCGCAGCTGCTGCGTGAGCAGGTGACCGAGCTTTCCAACCTGGTGGGGATCGACACGAGCAGCCTGGTGGAAACCCGTCGGTATCAGCGTGAGTCACAGCCTCCGAAAATGAAGACGCCTCGCATTCAGGCACCGTCCAAGCCTCGGGCTTCCGAGTCCTTCTCCATGCCCTCCAAGCCCGCTGCTGAAAAGTCTCATAAGGTGTCCCCCAATGATTCGATTCCGATGCGTGATGATTTTTCGGAGTTTTAAGCAGTGGAAACTCCCCATTTGGATGATGACGAGTTTGATCGCTTCCGGAAGCTTATTTATGAGCTTTCGGGCATCAACTTAGGAACCGGAAAGAAGCAACTCCTGGTGACCCGCTTGCACAAGCGGATCCGGGAGCTGAAGCTGTCTTCATTCTCGGAATACCGTCAGTATGTGCTCAACGACAGTTCCGGGAACGAATTGACGTTGATGCTGAACTCGATTTCCACAAACAAGACCGACTTCTTCCGGGAAAATGGTCACTTCGAGTTTCTGAAGAGAGAGGTCTTTCCGCAACTCAAGCAACAGCGTACCGTCCGGGCCTGGAGTGCCGCCTGTTCCAGTGGTGAGGAACCATACACCCTGGCCATGCTGTTTGCCGAAAATTTTCCCAATGTCGCCTCTGCCGACATCAAGATCCTGGCGACTGATCTGTCAACCCGTGTCCTGGATTTGGCGGAAGAGGGGCTCTACCAGGAGTCCCTGGTGGAGCCGATTCCTTCGAATCTTCTCAAGAAGTACTTTACGCCCGAGTCCAGCCGGCGTGGGAATGCCTACCGGGTGTCCGCAGAGTTGAAGCGCCTGGTGCGCTTCCGGCGCCTGAACCTGATGGGAGACTATCCGCTCAACACCCAGTTTGACTTCATCTTCTGCCGCAACGTCATGATTTACTTTGACAAGCCGACTCAGGAAAAAGTGGTGGGCAAGCTGGTTCGGTTCCTCAAACCCGGGGGCCACCTCTTCATCGGGCACTCTGAAAGTCTGATTGGTGTGGAAACGTCACTGACCTATGTACAAAGCTCCATCTACCGAAAATAACCCCCCGGCGTTCCTCCAGCATGTGCAACCGGGAGAGGTGTATGTGACGGATGAAGCAGGACAGATTTCAACCATTCTTGGATCCTGCGTGGCCGTGTGCATCTGGGACCAGAAGCGGCAGATCTCGGGAATGAACCACGTGATCCTGCCGGTCAGTGCCGAAGGAAGCGCCTCGACACGTTATGCGAACGTGGCCACCTACGTGCTGTTTGATCTGATGATGGAATCCGGATGCCAGAAGCGAGACATGGTGGCCAAGGTCTTTGGAGGAGCCAGCGGCATCTCGACCAACCTGAGCAGCAAGATGCTGTCGGTGGGCTCCCGGAACCTGGCCATCACCTTTCGGGTCCTCTCCCGCCTGGAAGTTCCCATTGTGGGGCAAGACATTGGAGGCGACTTGGGTCGTAAAATTATCTTTGACACGCTTTCCGGGAAAATTCGAATGAGCTACCTGCAGAGCTTCGATTTCCGCAAAGAATCTCGCTTGATGGAAGGGTAAATCATGGCATCTCCAGCACGTGTTTTAATTGTGGACGACTCTGCGGTGATTCGCAGTGTTCTGAGTCGAGAGTTTACCAAGGACCCCCGGATTGAAGTCGTCGGGACCGCCGGTGACCCGTATGAGGCTCGTGACAAGATTGTGCAGGTCAAGCCTGATGTCATCACCCTGGATCTGGAAATGCCGCGCATGGACGGCCTCGAGTTCATCTCGGTGCTGATGAAGCACTGGCCCCTACCGATCGTGGTCTTCAGCTCGCTGCTGGAAGGACGCCGGGAGATCAGCATGAAGGCGCTGGAACTGGGCGCCATCGACGTCTTTCCCAAGCCAAAGGCCGACCTGACGCATGGGCTTCAGGACCTGATGGGGCGCTTGATTGATGTGGTGGTCCGCGCGTCGCAGGTTCAGGTTCGGCACCGCGCTCCCGCGCCGATGGTCGAGGTCCGCAAGGAGCCGCTCCTGAAGACCACGACCAACAAGGTGATTGCGATTGGTGCGTCCACCGGCGGCACTGAAGCCCTGCGGGTGGTCCTGCAGCGCATGCCCGCCTCCTCTCCGGGGATTGTGGTGGTGCAGCACATGCCCGAATTCTTCACCAAGTCGTTTGCCGAGCGGCTGAACTCACTTTGTGAGATGGAGGTCCGTGAGGCAAAGGACGGAGACGAGCTCAGAGATGGGCTCGTGCTGCTGGCTCCGGGGAACTACCACCTGCTGCTGCGACGCAACGGCGCGCGCTACGTGGCTTCCGTGAAGCAGGGGCCTCCGGTTTCTCGGCACCGTCCTTCCGTGGACGTGCTGATGCAATCAGTGGCCGAGTCTGCAGGAAACAATGCGGTGGGGGTGATTTTGACCGGGATGGGATCGGACGGGGCTCGAGGCTTGCTGGCGATGCGCCAGGCTGGCGCCCGGACGCTGGCTCAGGATGAGGCCACCAGCGTGGTCTATGGCATGCCCCGAGAGGCCACTCTGAACGGAGCCGCCGAAAAGTCGGTGGCGCTGGAGTCGGTGGCCGACAGCATCATGGCGCTGCTGTAGCCTAGAACTGATCTTCTGGAATGGGCCGCTCGAAGAAGTCCTTCGTCGGCTTGTTGAAGTCCTCGTTGGAGCCCAGGATTTTTTCCTTGGGGACTTCTCGCGTGAAGAACTTGTTCCGGGCGTCCACGCGAGGGCTCTTTTCGTCTTCGAGCGGCTCGCTTTTCCCAGAAGACGACGCGTTCTGCTTGAACGTCTGAATGCTGCTGACGAGCTTCTTCTGCAGCTCCGAGATGCCGCGATCCTGAGAAACCATGCCCAGCATCCGGGCCGCTGTTTCAATCAGACGAACATGCTCTGAGCGGATGTTGGTCCCCGTCATGGGGTAATACTGGCTGACCGCCAGGCAGAGGAACCCGAACTCCTTGATGCAAAGCGCCTGCTCCACGCGGGTGGTGGTGCCCTTCATCAGCTTGATGGAATTCCGGGCATGCACCAGGGCATTGTCGAGGGTGCTGAGCACTTCCGGGCCCCGCTCCTTCTCTCCTGCCTTGAACCGCATCATCAAAACCCGCGCGTCCTTGCGCAGCAGCTGCCCCTGATAGTGGGCCGCTAGCGCGTGCTTGGACGAAACCCGACCCAGCACATCCATCACCCGTTGCCGAGCATTGGTGGCACTGGGAAGGTTCCCCAGCACCTCAATCAGCGGAGCCAGCTTGGCACCAATGTCATCGCGCTTGACCCGCCCGGTCTTGATGATTTCATTGACGTGAAAGGTGGTTTCATCCTTGAAGGTCCGGTGCTTGAACGTCTTTGCCATCTCTGAGACAAACCACAGCTTGCGGTTCGCTTCCTTGATCTGATCGACATTTTGGACGGAGTCCTGAACCTCGGCATTCTCGGCCTTGAGGAAGGCCTCCAGGGAGTCGAGGTACTTTTTTTGAGCGATCGAAGCGATCCGGAGGGTGTGGGTGTTGGGATCCTGGTGTTCCACCTCCAGCAGCGCCAGCAGGAAGGCATCTCGGTTGAGCACCAGGTGGTCCTCCTCCCCTCGCTTGACGTAGGACTCCACCAGCTCCAGTCGGGCCTTGGAATTGAAAGGGTTGGCCTGCAGGTCTTCCACGTGACGGATGGCGTTGCGCAGCGACGACATGGAGGCCAGGCGTGCGCCGGTCATCTCCAGTTCTGTGGCCTCGCTTGTGCCGGAGTTCCCCCGTTTGGTAACGTTCCGGAGGATGCTGCTCTTGATGCTGTTGCGGCTGGCACTACGCAGTTCAGACAGTAGCTTTTCTTTTGCCGCATGAAGAACATCAAACAGCTTCAAGGGGTCTTGTATTTCCCCAAGATTGCGGATGATCTGTCGTTCTTGATCTGAGAGCATGCGTTTATTCAGTAGGTGGACTCCGAGTCGTTAAGCTGAGGCTGCCACAGGGCGCAGGGACTGTTTCCCATGAGCTGGAAAGGATGGGCACATGGAGGCGTCCGCAAAATCCTTCCTACATAGGAATAGTGGATTCTGAGGGGATTGTCCATGCGGAAGCGCCCGGAATCAGGAAAGGCGCTCTTGAGCCAAGTAGCCGACTAATTCAGAAAGCAAGTTTCGCACCGGATGTTCCGGCAGGGTCAAAAGCAGGTGCCGGGCCTCTTCTGCGTGACGGTTGCAGGTCTGCTGAACGACCTCCAGGGCACCGGTCTGGTGGGCCTGCTCAATCGCCCACTGGATCTCCTGCTCAGGGGTCTGTTCCGGAGGCTGCAGGAGCAACGCCTCCAGCCGGGCGCGACCTTCCGGAGGCAGGCGTTCGAGCATCTCAATCACAATCAGGGTCCGCTTGCCCTCGGCAAAATCACCGCCCTGTTCCTTCCCATAACCGCCGCCGCCGCCCTGCGGAGCCACAAGGGTGCTCGACTCCGTGAGGTTCAGAAGGTCATCGCGGATCTGGAAACCGATCCCGATCGACCGCCCGAGCTGCCCCACCCGAGTCACCCACTCATCAGGCGCCCCGGCAATCAGAGCTCCTGCCTGACAGGGACCGGTTCCCGAGTACCACCCGGTTTTGCGCTCAATCATGGCCTCATACTCGTCGCGGGAGGGCATCCGGTTCTGGCTGACCCAGGCAATGTCGAGGGACTGGCCTTCAAAGGTCCGGCGCATCACCTGGTTGAAGTGCGCATAAAGCTTCCGGGCGACAGGAGGAGGCAGCAGGTCAAAATTTTCCAGTAAGGTTTCATGAACCAGCCCCAGCAGAGCATCTCCAGCGTTGAGCGCGAGGGGAATGCCGTGGAGGCGATGCAGCGTGGGCTTCCCTCGGCGGAAGCTGGAGGAGTCCTCGATGTCATCATGGACCAGCGCGAAGTTGTGAAACAGCTCCAGGGCCACCGCAGACGGAAGGGCCTGGGCGACGGTTCCCCCAAACCACTCACAGCACAGGAGCACCAGCGCCGGACGAAAGCCCTTTCCTCCGCGCTGGAGGTAGTCCCGCATCAAGGGGTAGAGGTCCTCTCCGTACGGTTCATCCTGAATGCGGGCCAGAGCTTCGGTCCGCACCAGCGAGCCTGCCTGGTCGAGGTAGGCCTTGAGGTCGGAACCGTCAGTGGCATGAGGAAGAGAAGCGGTCACAGGTGCTCCAGAGCAGGGATTTGGTAGTTGCGCATCAAGCGTTCATGCGCCTGAGGCAGCTCAGCCACCGGAAGGACGACCTGATGCCGTGAGGCACCCGACATGAATTCAATGCGGTGGTAGGCGTCCTGAGGCGTTTTCAGGGCATCGAGCACATCCTCCAACCGGTGAATGGGGTGCCCGTTGATGGCCTCGACGACCTCATGCTCCAGGTCTTCGTAGCCAATGTTGATGGCATCCGGAAGCACCTGTGCCAGCAGCACAATGCGCTGATTCGGGTTGCCGGGGCGCAATGCGTCCAGCAGCGGGAACAGCCGCAGCCGAACCGGAGCCTGATCGGCCCAGCGTTCGCCCCAGATGCTGAGGTAGTCGTAGGTCAATTCCTGAAACAGCAGGCCTCCCCGCAGCACGTACCGAGGAGCCTGGTTGCGGGTCCGGAGCGGAAGGTGTCGGTCGACCTGTCGGGCGGCAATCGTGGTCGTCAGGGTCTGTTGCCGAGAGCCGCGGTAGACCTGAAGCGTGACGGTGTCTCCGGCCGAGAACTGGTTCATCAGGATCACATCCAGCGGCACCCGTCCCCATTCAGGGTGACGAATCTGGCCTTCAAAGTCGACGGTCCAGTCGTTGATGCGGGTGAGCAGGTCAAACGGCTGAAGCACTTCCGAGCCGGTACCACTCTCCAGCACCTGCGTCACCCAGGCGCCTTCGGCCCCTTCCGGAAAGCCCTGCTGGTCGGCAACGCTGGGCTGAGGCAGCGAGCTCCAGTTGAAGCCCCGCTGCGGCAGGGGAGCGAGGGTTCCGGAAGGAGCCTGTGCCACAAAATTTTCCAGAATCTGCGCCGGAAGCACATGCGCCGGATTGGAGCCCCGCTTGACGAGGAGGCCAATGACTCGGCCAGCCTGCAACACCGGGAGTCCGGAAGCCAGCGGAACCTCGCCCATGGATCCGGTGTAGACCGGCAGCCAGGTGTCGGTTTGCTTCCGGAACCCGAGGGCGAGCTGATCGAGTGTGATGGCACCTTCCTGAGCCCCCTGGTGATCGAGGTACAGCACGGTGGCCTCTCCCGGAGTGGCTTCTCCCCAGGTCACGGCAGAGGCGTTGTCGGAGTCCGGAAGCTCGAGCAGCGCCAGGTTGGCCGCGTCATCAAAGAGCCGGATGCGTGCTTCCTGAATCGTGGCCTGCCCCTGAGGCCGGAGCTGCACCAATGAGGCGTTTCCAACGACATCGGCAGTGGTGAGCCACCAGCCGGGCTGCACCTGCCACGCACTTGCCGTCTCCGACTCCACGGACTTCCGGTTCCATGGGGTCAGCCAGTCGTAGTTCTGTCGGTACACCTCAACGGTGGCGAGCTGCGGCAACGTGGCCTCCTGGGCGCCTGCCAAGCCGACCAGGCTCCAGAACACGAGCAGGCAAAGGAATCCTCCCCTCATGAGGCCTCCGGCGCTTCAAGGCGCTTCAAGGCGGGAATGCCGTAGCGCTTGAACAACTCCGGCTCCTGAGCCTCCACCTCCTGTCGGTTCAAAATGATCGGAGTCGGACTCCACTCGCTCTTGAAGACCACAAAGCGTTCTCCATCCGGAAGGTGCTCCAACACGGCGTCCAGATGAGCCAGCGAGTTGATCCGGATGCCGTTGACTTCGTTCACGACATAATTTTCCAAACCCGCGTATCCGGAGTTGCAGGACAGGGGCAGCACCTGCGAGATGACCACAACCTGTTGCCGCCGGGTGCCCGGCTGTTCGGCTTCCCGGAACCAGTGCTCGTAGGCCAGCACCGGCGGAAAGCCCTGTTGGGACTGGATGAGGTTCCGGGAGAGCACCACAAACACGAGCCCCCCATAAATGCGGTACTCCGGCAGGCGGTCGTAGCTGTTGCGCAGCTCGTTGCTGAAAGGCGGAGGCTTGAGCTCCAGTGTGACCTGCTGCAACGTTCCATTGCGCCAGATCTTGAGCGGAAGCGGGTCTCCCACCTGCTTTTCTTCGGAGGCAATGAAGAAGTCCACAATCTGTCCCTTGTACGGCACCATCCCGGCCAGGTCGAGCTGCTGGGAGTCCACCTCAAGCAACACATCGCCGGGCTGCAGGCGACCGTCTGCCGAGGACCCCGGCAACACGCGCTCCACAATCACGCCCTCCTGTCCTTCCGGAAGCTGCAGGTAGTCCCGGAGGTGCCGGTTGAGCAGGGAGCTGGTCTGAATGCCAATTTCCGGAACACCGTCATACTGGCCGTCTTCAATGTCCTTGAGGAACCGCTGGATCAGCGGCGTGGGAATGAAGTAGCCCACGTCGTTCAGGCGGAGGTTGGACTGAAAGGCCACACCGACGACCTTGTCATCTTGAATGACCGGGCCGCCACTGTTTCCGGGGTTGATGGCGGAGTCGGTCTGCACCAGCAGGTGGGCGTCAATGCCGGGGTGGACGTAGGTGCCGAACTCGATGCGCGAGACCACGCCTTCGGTTCGCGACAGGTCCTGCCCCCCCTGTGGGTAGCCATAGGCTCGGACGCGGCTCTGCAACGGAGGCAGCTTCCCAAACTGCAGGGGCGTGAGGTCGTTCTGAAACTCCGGATCCTCGACTGCGAGGAGGGCGAGGTCTGAGTCGTGGGCCACCGCGTACACCCGGGCAATGGAAGGCTCCGGATTGGAGTGCTTGTTGACCAGCAGCATCCGGGAGTCGCTGACCACATGGGCATTGGTGAGGATGAGGCCGCCCTCAATGAGGAAGCCGCTTCCCGTATTGGAAATGGTCGGCGACAGCCGCCACGGCTCTTGCCAATCCGGGGTCTGCTGGTAGTTGGTGATGCGGACGACGGATTGCTCCACTCGCAGCGGCGCCTGTGCCAGCGCCAGCGTGGGGAGGAGCCACAGCCCCAGAACGATCAGCCGGCCCATGACATCAGCCCAATCAAGAGTCCGAGGCCCACCCGGTAGACCACAAAGGCGAAGGTGCCATGACGCTTCAGGAAGCGCAGGAGGAATTCGATGGAGAGGTAACCGCTGACAAAGGCGGCCACAATGCCAACAATGATTTGGGGAACGCCGATGCTGCCGAATCCGGTTTGGGCCAACTCATAGAGCTCAAACAGTCCACTTCCCAGGATGGCCGGCAGCCCCAGGAGGAAGGAAAACCGTGCAGCCTCGGCCCGGTTGAGGCCCACGAGCAGCCCTCCCATGATGGTCGATCCGGAGCGGGAAGCTCCCGGAATGAGCGCCAACGCCTGGCACAGCCCAATCCAGAGGATGTCCCGGAAGCCCAGCTGGTCGACCTCCTTGTCTTCCCTGGAGCGCTGCTCCGCCCACCAGAGCAGGAGCGCCAGTCCAATCAAGGCGGCACTGATGACCCAGAGCGCCCGGGCTTCGGTTTTGATGAAGTCCTTGAACCCCAGCCCGAGGACGACCACCGGGATGGTGCCGAGGGCAATGCCCCACGCGAGCCGGGCGTCGGTGTCGGTTTCAAAGTCCCGGTGGAGGAGGCCCCGGATGCCACCGGCAATGAGCTTCAGGACGTCACGCCAGAAGTAGATGAGGACGGCAATGAGGGTGCCGAGTTGAATGACTGCGGAAAACTCGGCGCCGGGGTCACTCCAGCCGAGAAAGTAAGGGACCACCCGAAGGTGAGCCGTACTGCTGATGGGCAGGAACTCAGTGAGCCCCTGAACCAGACCCAGAACAGTCGCCTGGACAAAGCTCAGCGGCTCGTGGACAGCGTGCATTGAGGGAAAGAAACGTTGAGGGTGTCAGAAGTTGAGTCGAGGCGGCCCCGGTCGGAGCCCTCCTCGAAAACAGGACCGTCAGGCCAGAGCGCCTCGTTTGGCAGCGACCACTTCGGCGATCATGCTCAGGGCAATCTCAGCGGCGGTTTGGGCCTGGATGTCCAGACCGGCCGGCCCCTTGATGCGGGCAATCTCTTCTTCCGTGAAGCCGGCTTCCCGGAGGCGGTCGCAGCGCTTGGCGTGCGTTTTCCGGGAGCCGAGTGCCCCAATGTACCGCAAGGGCTGACGCAGCAGCAGGTGCAGCGCCGGGTCGTCAATCTTGGGGTCATGGGTCAGCAGGATGGCGTAGGTGTCCTCGTTCAGGGGACGCTGTGGCAGCGCGTCCTGAGGCCACTCCGGAAGGAGCACATCCGGAGGGGTGGGGAAGCGGTCCTTGGTGGCAAAGACCTTCCGGGGGTCAATGACGACGGTCTGGAAGTCGAGGGCCTGGGCAAATTGAACGAGTGGGACGGTCATGTGCCCGGCGCCGATGATGAGGAGCTGATCGCGCCGTGGGAAGACCTGCAGGAACACCTCGGAGTCTCCCAGCGTGGCGACTCGGTTTTCCCGGGCCGTGTAGGCCGAGTGGGCTTCTGCGAGCGCATCATCCTGAACAGGGCCCCAGTCTCCAACGGGCGTGTGCCCCGGACGCACCAGCAAGTGCAGAGACTCGCCTCCGGAAAGCCGGGTCAGGAGCACGGCAGGCTCGTTTTCTGTGAGGCACTGCTGCAGCGCCTGCCACACCTCCCGAGAGGCCGGGTTGGGGCTTTGACCCCAATGGGGCTCAATGAAGACGGAAACCTTGCCGCCGCAGGAAAGCCCCACCGACAGCGCCAACTCGTCTTCCACACCATAGGTCACCTTCCGGCCTTCCTGGGTGTTCAGCACCTCCAGTGCCTCTTCAATGACAGCGCCTTCAATGCAGCCCCCACTCACCGAGCCGACGACCTTCATGTCGGGGGTGATGAGCATGCCGGCTCCTGAACTTCGTGGCGCCGAGCGCCAGGTTTGCACCACTCGGGCAATGGCGAAGGGGGCCCCGGCAGCATCGTACTGAATTAAATCGGACCAAATGTCTCTCATGGGAACTCTTAAGGAGAAGGAAAACGGCGGAGGTTCAGGATAAGTCGGGACGCTCTTTCAGAAATGCCTCCAGTCCCGCCGCGTCTTGGGTGGCTGCAGCCAGTCGCCGGACGCCTTCTTCGAGTTGGGGCAACTCAGAGGCGGTTGAGAGTCGCAGAAAGTGCTTCCCTGCAGTTCCAAGCTGCCCAAAGGAAGGACGATCCAGCACCGCAACCTGATGGGCATAGAGGGCAAACATCTGGAACAGTCCGGACGGAGACGTCTGGCGCTGGGCGGCTTCCGGAAGCTGGGCGTAGTGGTCGAGCAGCCCCAGGTGTTCGCAGACCCCGGCGATGTTGGGAAAGAGGTAGAAGGCGCCTCCGGGTTGGGCGCAGTGGACGCCGTCCAGGTGGTTCAGGAGGTCCAGGACCACGTTCCGGCGTTCCTCAAAGGTGGCGACCATGTGGCGGATCACCGGAGCGGACTCCGGGCTTTCCAGAGCCAGCCGGGCGCCTTCCTGATTGTAAGGCGCCACGCAGGAAAAGTAATTGATGTTCAGGGTCTTGAAGACTGATGCCTCTTCTGGGGTCGGGAAGACCGCGTAACCGATCCGTCCACCCGTCCAGGCGTAGGTCTTGGAGAAGCCACTCGCAATGATGGTGCGCTCTGCGAGTCCTGGTACGGAAGCAATGGACGCATGCGTCAGGCCATCAAAGATGATGTTTTCATAGATCTCATCGGAGTAGACCCGGACCTCGGAGGAGGTGCAGCGCAGGATCACTTCCGCGACAGCCTCCAGCTGCGCGCGCGTGGCCACACCACCGGTTGGGTTCGAGGGAAAATTCAGGTAGATGAGCTTGGTCCGGGGGGTGATGAGGGCCTCCAGCTGTTCGGGCTCGAAGGTGAAGCCGTTGGCCTCCTCAAGGTGCAGAGGCACGGGAGTCGCCCCGACGTAGCGAATGAAGGATTCATAGATCGGGAAGCCCGGGCTGGGGTAGATGACCTCGTCTCCGGGGTTGCAGTACACCTGCTGGGCGAGGCCGATGGAGGGCTTGCCCCCGGGAAACACCACCACCTGCTCAGGCGTGGTCTCGAGGCCACGGGTGCGGTTGATCTGGTTGCTGATCGCCTTTCTGAGAGACGGGAGCCCCTGTGGGTCACAGTAGTGCGTGTTGCCCTGGTCGAGCTGGCGCTTCACTTCCTCTCGGATGTGCTCCGGAAGATCGAAGTCCGGCTCGCCGAGGTTGAGCTTGACGACCGGGCGGTGGGACTGTTCCACGCGTGTGATGTGGGGGCCGACCTTGAAGGCGTTTTCGGTGTCAATGCGCTGGTTGCGTTCGGCAAAGAGAGCCATGAGGAGCCAGGTTGGAGCAGACGGGAGGACGCCTCCGGAGGGGAGGCGTGGGTTGGTTTCGTTTACTTGGAGTCGGCCTTGTCGGCATCCGGAGCCGGAAGAGCGGCTTTTTGCTTGAGGGCGAGCAGCTGGGCATCAATGTCGGTGTCTCCGCCACCGCCGCCTTCGAGTTCCTTGAACTTCTTTTCCAGGGAGTCGGTCTCGGAGTCCAGGCTGATCTCCTGCATGGCTTCGGCACGGGCCTGCATGTTGTCGACCTTTTCCTCCATGCGCTCAATGGTGTCCAGGGCGCCCGAGGTGTCCCCAAAGCCCTGGATGGTCTGGTAGATCTGCTCCTGGGCTTCTGCTGTTTTCTGCTTGGCCACAAGCAGGCTCTTCTTGCGCTTGATTTCCTCGATCTTGTCGTCCATCTGCTGGTAGCCGTTGCGCAGGGCATCGGTGCTTTGCTGGTGGATGGCAAGCTGCTCCTCGAGTCCCTGGGCACGGGTGTCGTGGTCCTTTTTGCGGACCAGGGCTTCCTTGGCCAGGTCATCCTTTCCATTCTGGACCGCCAGGATGGCCTTTTGCTCCCACTTCTTTGCTTCCGCTTGTTCTTGCTCCACGTCTCGCTCCAGGCGCTTTTGCTGGGCAAGGGCCTCGGTGACCTGCACCTTGGCCTGCCGCTTCTTGGCTTCGAGGTCGGTGAGCATTTGATTGATCATCTTTTCCGGGTCTTCGGCCTTGTCCAAGGCAGCATTGGAGTAAGCCCGGATGACATTGGTGAAGCGTGAGATGATTCCCATGGCGAATTTGACGGTTGGGGTTAGAAGAGCTGCTTGCGTTTGTTAGATGGAAGTATGTTAAGAGCTTCTCGGTATTTCGCAACTGTTCTTCGAGCCACCTTGATTCCGCTTCGTCGGTGGAGGATTTCCGCAATCTGCAGGTCGGTGTAGGGGTTGCGCAGATTTTCGTTCTGAACGAGCTGCTGGATCATGTCCTTGATGCGCTTGGACGAGACGGCTTCGCCTTCGCCCTGGTCGATGCCGCTGGTGAAGAAGTACTTCAGCTCAAAGATGCCCTGGGGCGTGTGGACGTACTTGTTGGTGGTGATGCGGCTGACGGTGGACTCGTGGACCTCAATGTCTTCCGCCACATCCTTGAGGACGAGGGGCTTGAGGTAGTGAATGCCGCGCTCAAAGAACTCCTGCTGAAACTTGAGGATGCTCTTGGTCACACGGTAGATCGTCTTCTGGCGTTGCTCAATGCTCTTCATCAGCCACTGCCCGGCCTTGATCTTCTCCTGAATGTACTCCTTGGTCAGGTTCCCATCCTCCTCCATGTTCTCACACAGCTCCCGGTAGTAGTGACTGATCCGGAGGCGGGGGATGCCGTTTCCGTTGAGGGCGACCCGGAAGTCTCCGTTTTGCTGATAGATGTAGACATCCGGGACGATGTAGTGATGCGCAGGAGGCGTGACGAAGGAGCGTCCGGGTTTGGGCTCAAGGGCCATGATCATCTTGTACGCCTCAATGACGTCTTCCAGGTCTTCCTTGTGACGCCGGGCGATGCGCTTGAGGTCCTTGGACTCGAGGAGGTCCATGTCCTGCTCAATGATGCGGTAGGCGAGGCTGCTGCTTTCCTTCGCCAGCCGGAGCTGAATGAGCAGGCACTCCCGGAGGCTCCGGGCGCCAACGCCGTTGGGCTCAAACTCCTGCAGGCCCTGAAGGATGTCTTCCACGAAGCAGGCGACCTCGTGGACCATGGTGAATTCGGGCTCCACGGGCGAGGCCTCTTCCACGACCTCCTCCTCCTCAAAGGTCGGAGGCGCATTCTTGCCCCGTTTGCGTTCGGTGGCCGGGCGTTCGCGCTGGTACTTCTGGGTAAAGAGCTCGGGCGCAAAATCCGGGTTGATCTCGACTTCCTTGCGGGTGATGGCGGACAGGATCTCGTCGTGCAGGTCGGGTTGAGACTCCAGCAGCTCCTGGATGCTGGTGACGAGGTACCCGTCTTCCTCAATGTTGCCAATCAGGTTGTAGGCGACCTTGTACGCCAGGGGCTGGAGGTCGAGCATGTCGAGCTGCCAGATCAGGTGGTCCGCCAGGGTCTGGGACTGGGCCAGCGTGGCTTCGAGGGAGGGCAGTTCCTCATCATCTCCCATCGGAGCCGGACGCGAGGAGTAGGAGCCGTACTGGTCCACCTGCTCCATGTAGTTCTGCCAGTCGATCTCTTCAGACTGGGGCTGCTCGTCGCGCTCGGCTTCCCGGGCGGATTCAAAGCTTTCGGTGCTGGCAATCACTTCCGGCGTCTCTTCTCCTTCGGGGGCGGCTTCCGGAGCCGGCTCTTCACGGTTTGGGAAGGAGTCGATGTCCATCGCTTCTTCCAGCACCGGGTTCTCAATCAGAGTCTGGTCAATCAACTCCTCCAGTTCGGTTCTCGAGAGTTGCAGCAGCTTGATGGCCTGCTGCAGCTGCGGGGTCATGATCAGCTGCTGCGACATGCGCATCTGCAGCTTCATTTGCATGGCCATTACGGAGTCTCCGGAGGGTGAAGGTTGGGGGAAATGCTGTTATTGCCTGTGGCACTTTTATTGCTATAAGCATTTCACTCAAATGTCAAACGCCTCTTGTGCCTACATGGAAAAATGACGGCCCAGGTAGACCTGGCGGGCCTGTTCATCTGCAGCCAGCTCCTGAGGCTTTCCCCCCACCAGCAAGTCTCCCTCGTTCATGATGTAGCCGTAATCAATGATGCCGAAGGTTTCCCGGACGTTGTGATCGGTGATCAGCACCCCGATGTTTCGCTGTGCCAGCTGCCGGATGATTTCCTGAATGTCGGCAACGGCAATCGGGTCCACGCCCGCGAAGGGCTCGTCGAGGAGGATGAACGACGGATCGAGCGCAAGGGCCCGAGCGATCTCGGCGCGGCGGCTTTCTCCTCCGGAGAGAGCATACCCCTTGATGCGCCGGACGTGGAGGATGCCCAGCTCTTCGAGGAGCTGCTCAAGCCGGGCTCGTTTCTGCTCACGCTTCAGGGGCAGGGGCTCCATGACCGCCCGGAGGTTGTCTTCCACCGAAAGCTTCCGGAAGATGGAACGCTCCTGGGGCAGGTAGCCGAGTCCGGAGCGGGCACGCCGGTGCATGGGGTGCCGAGTGATGTCATGCGGGCCGAGGGTGATGGTTCCGGAGTCAGGGCGGATGACGCCGGCAATCATGTAAAATGTGGTGGTCTTTCCGGCTCCATTGGGACCCAGGAGGCCGACGACCTGGCCGCGTTGGACCTGAATGGAGACGCCCTTGACCGCATTGCGGCCGCGGTAGGACTTTTTCAGGCCTGTGGTCTGCAGGGTCTGAAGCTCAGAGGAGGCGCGAGATTCCGTTGACATGGAAGGAAGATTGCTATAAATTTTTTGCATCTTTGTAATTCACTGTTCTCAAAAAATAAACTCTACCAGTAACAAGGAGAAGATGCCAATTTATGAATATGTTTGCCACACCTGCGGGCAGACGTTTGAAGAAATGCAGAAGTTCAGTGACGCGGCACTGACCGAATGTACCTGCGGGAAGCAAGGCGCTGTGGAGCGCAAGGTCTCCCGAAGCGCGTTCCACCTCAAGGGTGGAGGGTGGTACAAAGATGGATACGGAAGCTCCTCGGCTTCCAGTGATTCGGGCACAAAGAGCACCAGCTCAGCGACCACGAGTGAGGCGTCTGCTTCCGGAAGCACGACCAGCTCGACCGCTTCCGAAAAAAGCTCCTCTTCTGAGAAGAGCTCCAGTCCTGCCACCAGCGCTGCCTAATCTGAGCCAAGGTCGACCTGCATGTTCCGTTTCATTGCCGTCCTCATGTGGAAGGACGTGCTGATCGACCTTCGGCGCAAGGAAAACCTGATCTCCCTCCTGCTCTTTTCCCTCCTGACGCTGCTGATCTTCAACTTTGCTGCGGGTGATCCGCCTCGGTCGTTTCAACGGATCCTTCCCGGTCTGATCTGGGTGGTCTTTTTGATGAGTGGCACACTGGCATTGGGGAAGTCCTTTGTTCAGGAAATGGAGACCGGGTGCATCAGCGAGCTCCTGCTTTCGCCGGTGGACCGCAGCATCCTCTTCCTTGGCAAAACTCTCGCCAATTTGCTCTTCCTGGTGGTGGCTCAAGCGATTTTCGTGGGACTGAGCCTGTTTTTCTTCTCCATTCCCCTCAATTCGGTGGGACACCTGTTCCTCCTCCTCCTCGCTGGAGGCCTCGGATTCAGTGCACTGGGAACGGTCCTGACCGCGATGACTGCAGCCTTGCGGGGCCGAGAGGTGCTGCTGCCGATCCTGCTTTTTCCGCTGATGGTGCCTTCGGTCCTCAGCCTGGTGCACCTGAGCAGCTTTCTGTTCTTTGGCGAATACGAGGCGGAAGTCGGCTCCTGGTGGAAGCTGCTGCTGGGGAACGACGCGCTGCTCCTGATTGCCTCCCTCCTGGGATTTGAACTGGTCGTTGAAGAGTAATTCGGCAGTTGCTTCTTTTTTTATTCAATAAAATTAGCTTCTTAATTTATTTTTTGTGCAGATGCACAAAAAGTGCTTGTGTATTATGGGGCGCTGGAGCATTCTCTCAGGAACAAATGACTGGCACCCTATAAAGGAGCACCCATGAACTACCAGGAAATGACCCAAAAGAGCATTGAATCCGGACTGCAGACTCAGCAAGCGTGGCTGAATCAAGCCGTGAATCAGTACATGAAATCCGTGGAATTCCGGCAGAACAGCTATGAGCAGATGCGGGATCAGGCGATGAAGATGCAAGCGCAGGTCAGCCAGCAGTGGGACCAGCAGCAGGCGCAGCTTCGCGATGCCGCATCAAACTGGATGGCTCAACTGGGCCTGAAGCGCATGCCTCAGCTGGAGTCGGTGGAGCAGGCCATGGAAGACGGCGTGTCTCGGATGACGGAGCAGGGTCGCAAGCTGCAGCAGACCGTTCTGAACCAGATTGATCAAGGTGTCTCTCACACCCTGCAGCTGGAGAAGCAAATGGTGGCCACGGTTCAGCAGGGCATGATGGAGCAGCTGGAGAAGTTCCAGGCGGGCTTCAATCAGGCCTCAGGCAAGCCCGCAGCTGCGGCAAAAGCGGCTGCTCCCGCCAAGCCGGCTCCGGTGAAAAAAGAAGCCGCTCCGGTCAAGAAGGAAGCGACTCCGGTCAAGAAAACGGCTGCCCCGAAAGCGGCAGCGGCCAAGACTCCCGCCAAGCCTGCAGCCGCAGCGGCAGAGGCCCCCAAGAGCGCCCCGCAGGCGGCTCCGGCCAAACCGGCAGCGCCTCAGGCTCCGAAAGCGACTAAATAATCAGGAGGCACAATGGAAAACGGACGAATCACTCGGGACGACATCAACGAGGCCATGGCCCGCTTCTTTGAGAAGGGGGGCACCATCAACAAGATTGAGGCCCCCACGGCCAACACGGTTTTTGAGAGCTACGAAGACATGCTCCTCAATGACTATGAAGACAGCGACGAGTTGAAGGGCTTCGCGAGCCTCGCTGAGCAAGCCTGAGCCGTCCGTCCGACCACGTGCTTGCTGAGCAGAGGAAGACTTCCCTGTTCCTCTGATTTTCAGCAGCACGTCGCCTCGCCTGGAAAGTTCCCCCCCTGTCTTTTCCAGGCGAGGCACCTCCCCCTCTTACACTCCTCTTCCCCTTCACATCACCCCCCGCGTTCTCCCCACGACGCACCTGTTGGTGGACTCTGCCAGGGAGCCCGGCTGCTTCAGCGGAACCCATCGGTCCGCCTCTAAAGGCGTGCGGAACATTTGGAGGTGCCGGGCCCCGGTTGCGTTTGCCGAACCGAGGGTCAGCCTCCGAGGTAGTTGGGAAAGTTCGTGAACACAGCCCCCATGTAGGCCGAAGCCTGGGCGAGCATCCACGGAAACAAGGCGGCAAGGACGCCAAGGATGGCAGCCATCTTGGGAATGATGGCCAGCGTCTGCTCTTGAATCTGGGTGACCGCCTGAAAGATCGAGATCAACAGGCCCACGACCAGAGCTGACAGCAGCAGGGGCGCAGACAGCAAGGTGGTCATCCGAATGGCCTCCAGCATCATGGAGGTGACAAAGGCTTCAGTCATACGCTATCCGGAAATGCTACGGACCAGGGACCCGACAATGAGGTGCCACCCATCGACCAGCACAAACAGCATCAGCTTGAACGGTAGAGAGATCATGATGGGCGGCATCATCATCATGCCCATGGCCATGAGAACGGCGGAGACGACCATGTCAATGACCAGAAACGGCACATACAGCAAGAAGCCGATCTGAAACGCCGTCTTCAGCTCACTGATCATGAAAGCGGGAATGACCACCCAAACCGGGACATCGTCAATGGTGCGCGGACGTTCCAAACGAGCAATCCGGACAAACAGGGCCAGGTCCTTCTCGCGGGTGTACTTCTGCATGTACCGCTTGATCGGCGCCACGGCTTTATCCAGGAACTCCTGCTGCGCAATCTGATCATTGAGGTAGGGCTGCAGGGCATCTCGGTTGACCTCCTCATAAACCGGCATCATCACGAACAGCGTCAGGAACAGGGACATGCCAATGATGATCTGGTTCGAGGGAACCTGCGGGGTTCCGATTGCCTGCCGGAGCAACGAGAGGACAATGGCAAAGCGGGTGAAGGAGGTGGTCATGATCAGCAACGCCGGAGCCAGCGTCAGGATCGTCAGGAGGAAGACGATCTGCAGAGACGTGGCCACCTGCTGAGGCGTGTCTGCCTGGTCGACCGAAATGTTGATGCCCGGGATGGGGGACTGTGCCCAGGCCCAGCCTGCCATGCTCAGAAGCATGCCAAGGAGCAGACCTCGTTTCAGGCCCGAAGGGGCAGGCATGGAGAGCTTCACGGTCTAGCGGATCGGTTTAAGCGTACGGAAGCGGTCCAGGAATTTTTCGGCAGCATCACTCTTGGCCGGTGCTTCCTCAGCGGTGGCAAGCACCGCTTCCTGAACAGGAGGCTGGACCGGGGTCTTGAAGCCAGGGCTAGCTGACGCAGGCTCGGCTGGACGTGCCGGAGGTTCTGGAGCGGCTGGCGCCTGAGCTGCGGCGGGTGCGTCCGGAGTGGCGACTGGCGGGGCTGCTTCAGTAGCAAGCGCCTGGGTGTGCTTCCGGGCGGCCTCCAGGGCCTTCAGGAACTCGGCCTTGGACTTCTCAAGGCTGGGGGGCTCTGCTTCCTGCTGGGCGGGCTTCAGGAACGATTGGTCATTCTCATCCTGCAGCACCGAAATCAGGTTGATCGAAGTGGGAGTGATGCCACACGCAAAGAGCTGACCGTTCATGTCCAGCACCACGACCTTCTGTTTGGGAGCCAGGTGGTAGGTCGAGGCGACCTTGATCTGCACACGGTTCTGAGGCGAGCGGAAGCGGGTCGACAGGAATTTGTTGTACGACCAGGCCAGGAGGTAGATGAGGAAGAGGATGAAGAGCAGGGCCAGGACCATCATCAGGAGGGTCGAGGTCCAGTTGTCGTCCGTGATCACCTCCGGAGCATTGTTGGCAACGGTGCCATCTTCTCGGGTGAAGGTACTCAGGAAGGGGTCGCCTGAGCGGATGCGCTCATCGAGTGCCTGAGTGAGGCCATCCACTTCCGGAGTTGGCTCCGTGGGCACCCCTTGCGGTCGTGCCAGCACCAGGGTGAGGCTTTTGGACGCAATGGTGATTTCCGGAGTCGGCAGGTTCGAAGACGAGGTCTTCAGAATGATGTCAACCAGGGTGCTGTCGTTGGAAGGCGAAACCCGGATGGCCCGAATCAGCGGATGCTGCTCAGGGCGGGTCATGTCCGGAACCCCTTCTCCCACGCGGGTTTGGGCAAAGCGCAGGGAAAGGTTGGACAGATCAAAATTGATGATCGGGTCCTCAATGACTTCGTTGGAAAACTCGAGGACCAGCTGATCCTGCAACGAGTCGGTGCGCAACTCCATGCGGGTGAGGGTATTGGCGACCCCGAAGGCCGGGAGCCAACTCACCAAGAGCACAAGCAGGAGGAAACGCTTCATTGAGGTCCGTTTAAAGAGCAGCAAAGCGGTCGTCAGGGCTCACCACATCCGTGATCCGGACCGCAAACTTTTCGTTGACCACAGCAATCTCTCCACGGGCCACCAGTTTGCCGTTGACCCGAATGTCGAGGGGTTGTCCCACGGAGCTCTGCAGTTCAATGATGGACGCCTGATCCAGCTTGAGCAGGTCATCAATCACCATCTGGGTGCGTCCGACTTCGACGGTGATGTCGAGCATGACGTCGAGGAGGAAGTCAATGTCCACGTCCCCACTGAAGGACGCCGGAGACGCGCTGCCGCCTCTGCTGCGGGGCTCATCGTCGTCGTTGTCGTCGCTGTCGTCGTCACTGTCCGCCTGAGAGAGAATCTGTTCCCGGTTGGCCTTTAGCTCGTTTTCGACATCCGACCAGTCGAGGTCATCCAGATTTTCTAAATTTTCTTCTTCTGCCATTGAATGCTACCACGCAAGGAGGAACAGAGTCACTGTCTGTAGAGTTCAAGGAACAGCACCCTCCGGACCGGCTCCAGGTCGTCCCAGGCCGGATTGTTCGGAAACAGAGAGTTGATGCGATTCTGAAGGCTCGACCGGAGGCGATTGCGGTTCTTCAGGTCGTCAAACTGCTCAACGGTGATGGACTGAAGGTGGCTAATGACCATGTCTTTGACAATGGGTAAGCGCGCATCCAGCCAGGACTTGGGAGCCGATTCCGCAAAGACGATCTGAATGCTCCCCTTGAGAAAGTACTTGTCCCCTGGCATGTTGACGATGAACGTCCCCAGGTCCGTGTAGAGTGGCTTTTCAATCGGGGGAGGCCCCTCTCGAATTGCCGAGGGCGGAGGCTCCTGAGCAGGGCTCAGGCCACCTCCGGCCAGCAAGATGAGACAGGCGAGCCCGAGCCCACGATAGTGTCT
>JAYOTF010000007.1:0-100699 GCA_038150265.1 Deltaproteobacteria bacterium
TCTCAGGATGGGGCCAAACGGTTGCTGGCAGTTTCCAATTCCGGGTGCCTTGGGTTCACCGGTGGGGATTGCGGAGTTTGGCTGCGGCGTAGACGGCCTTGTGCTTGCTCCTTGAACGCCTCCCTCTGGGCAGGATGGCTCGTGCGGTCCAGGTTTCTGAAAGCTGGCTTCATCAGTGATGTCAACAAAATATGCCGAGGCACCTACAGCGTGTTTTTGAAATGGATTCTGGCCGCTGCGGTTGTTCTTACCGTCGCTCTGGTCGCAGTGCCTCTGTTTTTCGTCTGGATCGAGAAGAGTCAGGCCAGAGAGAACACCCTGCGCCTAAAAGAGCCGCTACGGGAGCAGCAAGCGTCTGCTAAAGTGGCTGTTACTGTGTTTTCCCGCTCAGGTTAAAAGGGAACCACCACAAAAAATTGACATTTTCAAGGAATTGCGAGAGAAGAGCGCGTGTTTGCCCTCCCCTGAGGGTTCAGAGGAGGCTGCTCTTGGAAACTCAACTTGGAGGTGTCATGGAAGCATTGAGCACAGATCGTCCACGGGAGTCAGAGAATTCCGCAGCATCCGGAACCCTTGCCTCCCTCCTGGAGCGCAAAGGCTCCTACGTGGTGTCGGTGGATCCGGAATGCACTGTCAGTGAGGCAGTGAAGATCATGTGTCGGACCAAGGTTGGGGCCGTCATTGTGTTTGAACACCAGGCGCCAGTGGGGCTCTTCACGGAGCGTGACGTGATGCACCGCGTGGTCGCGCTTGACTCGGATCCTGCACGGGTCCGGGTGAAGGAGGTGATGACGTCTCCGTTTGCGTCTGGAACTCCGGAGCTGGACATCCTGGAGGCAGCGGAGATGATGAGCCAGAACCGCATCCGGCACCTGCCCGTTCTGCAGGGAGGTCAGCTGCTGGGAATGATCTCTTCCGGAGACATCCTGGCGTGGAAGCTCCACAGCAACGAATCCATGATGCGGCACATGGAAGACTACTTCTTCCGGCACTAACCCCACCCTCAGGTGCAGCCAGGCTGCACCCTTCCCCTCTTCTCTTATCCTTCCTTTAATTCTAGGCCAGGCGGCGCTGGAGAGAGGCCTTGAGGGCCTGATTGAACTGTTCCGGAGGCCA
The DNA here is from genome assembly GCA_038150265.1 of Deltaproteobacteria bacterium. Lineage (GTDB taxonomy): Bacteria > SAR324 > SAR324 > SAR324 > NAC60-12 > JAYPUA01. Next base: position 1,117 of record JAYOTF010000007.1, read on the forward strand.
GGCTTCCTGAAGCGCACGGAGCACCAGCGCCTGCTGGGTTTCCGGAGCCGATCCGTGCAGCGGTGGGTCCGAGTCGAGGTTGGTGGGGAAGGAGTAGCCGTCAGCCACTGAGCCTCCGAGCCAGCGGAGGGCTCCGGAGGGGAGCTGCTGGTGGGTGTGCTTCTGAAGCAGGTAGGGGTAGCTCTGCGTGATCAGCGTTTCCCAGTTGATCGTCTCCATCGTCTTGCCAAACGCGACGGAGACCTGAAGGAGGTTGGCAATGCGGTCGTGGCCCTCCCGGTTGGTCCCCGCGGCATGAAAGAGGGCAGGGCTGAAGAAGACGGCGTCACCTTTGCGCAGAGGGAGCTGCACCGCGTGTTCCTCAAAGAAGGCGGCAAACTCAGGCTGTCGCCACGCCAGGTAACCCAGTGGATACTGCTGAGAGAAGGGCAGGAGCAGGGTGGGGCCAGAAGCAACGGTCATGTCGGTGTGAGCCACGGCCCCCTGGAGCGTCAGGAACTGAGAGGCCACCTGCACCGAGACCGGGAACTGCTCGACAATGGCGTCCTCCTGAAAGCCGAGGTGGTAGTCTCGGTGCGGCTTCTGCGCCTGCCCGCCGGGTTTGACGATGTTGACCTGAGAGGTCATCTGAAAGAAGGGGCCCAGCCACGCTTCGGAAACGAGCCCCAGGGCCGAGTTGGTGTAGTAGTCGATGAAGGTGGCCGGGTCGGCTTCTCCAAACTTCTGGAGCGCGTTCCAGATCCGTTCGTTGTCTCCGGGTTTGGCAAAGTGATCCCCGCGGTGCTGGGACTGTTGCTTCTCCTGGGCGATGATGTGCTGGAACACCTCAGTGGCGCGATCAATGACAGCGAGGTCGGTGAGGGCTTCCTGGATGACGAGCACGCCCGGACCGTCCTTGAGCGCCCGGTGCAGCTCGGCTTTCAGCGCAACTTCCTGGTCCGGAGTGACCGCATGGCGGAAGGTGGTTCCGGAGTAGATCAGAATCTTCTTCTGGACGTCTGAGGCGAGCGGGTACTCCGCAAGCGTCACTTCCTGAGAGCAGAGGGCGGCGAAGTCTGGAAGGTGGATGTCAGTGGCGCGGGCAAATTCCTGGGGCATTGAGGCTCCTCACGAGGGGGGTGCAGCGGTCCGTTCAAATTCCTGGAGCTCGTACTCCAGCTCCTGAAGTTCCTTGCCGCCGGCCATCATCTGCAGCACGTCCTCACGGCTCACTTCGCTCTTGCGGAAGGTGCCCATGCTCTGGCCCCGGTTCAGGAGCGTGAACTTGTCAGCGATGGGGTAGGCGTGGTGGACGTTGTGAGTGATGAGGATGACGGCGAGGCCCTGTGCCTTGGCCCGGGCAACGAAGCGCAGGACGATGGAGGACTGCTTGACCCCCAGCGCGGCCGTGGGCTCATCAAGGATCAGCACCTTGGCGCCAAAGTGAATGGCGCGGGCAATGGCCAGGCACTGGCGCTCCCCTCCGGACATGGTGCCCACCGCCTGATTGGGATCGCGGACCTTGATGCCGATCTCGTCCATTTTCTGCTTGGCCACCCGGTCGGCGGTCTCATGGTCAAAGCGCTTGAACGGCCCCCAGCCCACCTCGGGTTCACGGCCCATGAAGAAGTTGCGGGTGACGCTCATCAGGGGCACCAGCGCGAGGTCCTGGTAAACCGTGGCAATGCCCTTGTCCAGCGCGTCTCGGGGCGAGCTGAAGAGCATGGGGGTGCCATCGAGCAGCAGCTCGCCTTCATCAGGTCGGTGGACCCCCGCCAGGGTCTTGATGAGGGTGGACTTTCCGGCGCCGTTGTCCCCCAGCAGGCAAAGGATCTCTCCTGCATTGACGGAGGTGGAGATGCCCTTGAGCGCAATGACGGAGCCAAAGTACTTGCTAACGTTTCGTAGCTCAATCGTCTCACTCATCAGCGCGCCTCCGTGACTTTTTTGCGGATGAAGTTGTTGAAGATGACGGCAATCAGCAGCATGCCTCCGAGGAAGACCCGGAACCACGAGGAGTCGATGCCCATGAAGAAGATCCCCATCTGGACCACGCCGAAAATCAAGGCCCCGAAGCAGGCTCCCACCACCGAACCGTAGCCTCCGGTGAGCAGGGCTCCTCCGATGACGGCTGCAATGATCGCCTCAAACTCCTTGAGCAGGCCCCGGTCCGCCGCCGCTGACCCAAATTCGATGACCTGACAGGTGGCATAGATCGTGGCACAGAAGGCGGTGAACATGAACAGCAGGATCTTGACGCGGTCGGCCGGCACACCCACGTTCCGGGCGGCAAGGGCATCTCCTCCGGAGGCGAAGATCCAGTTGCCAAAGCGCGTCCGCTGCAGCACCCACTGGCAGATGAAGACCAGCGCAATGAACCAGAGGATGACAGCAGGAATGCCCTGCACCAGTGGCGTCCCATCGGCAAAGGTCTCCATCCACCCGTTCTCGCCCAACCACTGAAAGAACCCCTGGAACGCCTTGCCTCCAAAGAGTGGGGCCAGCCAGTCTCCTTGTTCCTCAGCAACATCCCGGACGCCTCCGATGATGGTGCGGTTCGTAAAGTACTGCGAGAGCCCAATGGTGAGCCCCCGGAGGATGAAGAGAAACGCGAGGGAGACAATGAAGGAAGGCAGCCCCGTCTTGACGACAATGTAGCCGTTGAGGAAGCCAATCGCCATGGCCCCCACAAAGGCAAAGAGGATGGCAAGCCACACCGGCCACCCCCAGAAAACCGAGGGAATGGCGACCATCATGCCGGCAAAGCCGATCATGGAGCCAATGGAGAGGTCGAACTCTCCGGCGATCATCAGCAGGCAGGCGCCAATGGCAATCAGGCCCAGCTGAGCGGAAACGGTGCTCCAGTTGAGGATGCCGTCAGGGGCAAACATGCCGGTGTCGCCTGCTGTGATGCCAAAGAAGACAAACACCAGCAGGGCTCCAGAGATGGCCCCGAGTTCAGGTTTGTTGAGTTGCTTGCTGAGAAAGGAAACCTCACGGAGCCGCTCATCGCTTCCGGAGGGAGCGGCTGCCGCCGAAGCAGAAGGGGTCGGGTCGGACGGCATGAATCGGGATGACGTTGGAGGTCGCAGGACGAGGGACCCCGGAGGGTCCCTGAGGAGGCCAGTTTAGCGGTACTCGCCAGCCAGCTTTTCAACGAGAGCCACGTTATCCTTGGTGACAAAGCCGGGGCCGGAGTTGACGTTGTTGCCCGGCAGCACCCCATAGCGGTTGTAGAGGGTGAGGACGGTGACCGGGATGTAGCCCTGCAGGAACGGCTGCTGGTCGATGCCGAAGGCAATCACGCCCTCCTTGATGCCCTGGGCGATTTCTCCGCTCAGGTCAAAGGTGCCGAAGAAGATCTTCCCGGATTGCCCCATCTTGCTCAGCGCCCGCAGAGTCGGATGCGCCGAGGTCGGCCCCAGGGTGAGGATGCCGTTGGTGTCGGGGTTCGTGCGCAGATACGCCTGTACTTTATTCTCAATTCCAGTAGGATCCTGCCCCGAGTCAATCATCTGATCGCCTAGCTCGACGCCCAGTGCATCAGCGAACCCCTTGCAGCGCTCGACAGAAGCGGGGTTGGTGATGTAGTGGTTGACGCAGAGGAATCGGGTGACGCCGGCATCCTTCGCCTTCAGACCGGCGCCGTATCCGGCGTCATACTCCGGTTGCCCCACGTACATGAGCGCCCCCAGTTCCCGAGCCTGGTCCGGCGTTCCGGAGTTGATGGCAATCACCGGAATGCCGCGCTTGACGGCGTTCTGGATCGGCCCCTTGAGGACGTCGTAATCGGCAATGGTGGTGATGATGCCATTGGGGCGCGAAGCCGTGGCCTGCTCAATGATCCGGGCCATGTCGGCAAGGTCACCCGTGGGCGGGTTGCGGTACTCCACTGTCACGTCCAGCTGCTGACCCGCTTCCCTGATCGCATTCTTGATCGTATTCCACCACGAGTCTGAATCCGGAGCATGGCTGACCAGAACAAACCGCTCTCCAGCGGCCTGCGCCACTCCCGTTGCACCCAAAACCATCAGGCCGGCAGCGGCCACAGCGAACAGCTTGGTGAGCTTATTCTTCAAAAATTTCATCTTTCTCTCCTAAGCAATTGTTGAGGGGGAAGGCCAGACCTTCCGTTTTTCAGAAAAAAAATTCCCAAAAAACCTGTAATGGAATATATTCACCAAATTAAGGGCTGTCAAGAGTTTTTGAACTAAAAAATTTCAAGTTGAGGAGAAATGGAAAAAAGCATTGAAATGGAGCCGCAAACCTATCCGGAACTGCGGTCTCGTCTGCTTGAGCACCAGCGCCTGAGCCCCCGCCTGCGGCAGATCGGGAGCTACGCGATGGCGAACCCGAACGTGATGGCGCTGGAGACGATCAGTCAGATTGCCGAACGGGCAGAGGTGGCCCCTTCGAGCCTGATTCGCTTTGCGCAGGCGCTGGGGTACCCGGGGTTTTCTCAGATGCAGAAGGTGTTTCGGGAAGGGCTGCTGGAGAGCATTCCAGACTACCAGGCTCGCCTTCAGGCAGGAAAGCAGCGGGAGCAGGTTCCGGGAGACACCCGGCTGGCGCACTTTACTCAGGGAGCCGAGGTGTCGCTGCGGCAGTTGGAAGAGAGCGTTTCAGATGAACAACTGCACGCTGCGGTTGCGTTACTGGCTGAGGCGAACCGAATTCATGTGCTGGCTCACCGGCGCTCCTTTCCCGTTGCCAGCTACCTCGCTTATGCGCTCAACCACCTCAATCAGCCCACCCACCTGCTCGATGGCATTGGCGGGCTGCTGCAGGAACAGGTGAAGACGGTGCTGGAAGGAGACCTGTTGCTGGCGATCAGCTTCAAGCCCTATGCTCCGGAAGTCCGGGAAGTGGTGGAGAAGGTGGCTCGGCAAGGCGCCAGGGTTTTGGTGATCACGGACTCGCCGCTGAGCCCGCTGGTGCCGCATGCCGCGCTTCACTTGGAGGTCCGGGAGAGCGAGGTCTCCGGGTTCCGGACCCTCTCCTCAACGTTGTGCCTGGCGCTGGCACTGGTGGTGGGGCTGGGGAATCACCTGGAGCAGGAGGCTGCCTCCGTGTGAGAAGGCAGCGGCTGGAGAGGACAGGGAAGCGGAGGGCGGCTCAGGCTTCCGGAGCCGGTGCGGTGTCTTCGGGTGTGCCGGTTTCGACTCCATCCAGAGGCGCCAGCTCTTCCTCTTCTTCCGACATGGGAGCCACGGCGATGACGCGCTCGTCGTCTCGCATCTCCCGAATCAGTCGGGTGCCTTGAGTGACGCGACTGAGGAGGCGGATTTCCTCAACCCGGAGGCGGATGATGCGTCCGGTTTGCGTGATGACAAAGACCTGCTGCTCATCTTCGACCTCAAAGGTGTTGACGATGAGCCCGGTCCGGTCGTTGGTCCGCATTGCCAGCATGCCCAGGTTGGCGCGGTGCTTGGAGAGGGTAAAGTCGGAAACCGGCGTTTTCTTGCCAAAGCCCTTTTCCGTGACGGTCAGGAGGTGCCCGGTGCCCTGCAGCGCAATGGCGGAAACCACGGCGTCTCCTTCGCGCAGACGGATGCCAATGACGCCCTGAGCCGCACGGCCCATGGGGCGAATCGTGGACTCATGAACCCGGAGGCTCTGCCCGAAACGTGTGGTAAAGAACAGCTCGCGCTCGCCATCAGTGATCTGGGCGGAGATGAGCCGGTCGCCTTCTTCAAGGGTGATGGCCCGGAGTCCGTTGACGCGGATGCGGTCGCAGTCCAGCATGTCGATCTTCTTGACCGTGCCCTGCTCGGTGCAGAGGAGGATGTACTTGCCTTCCGCCCCCTGAGGGACGTTCAGGCACGAGCAGACGCGTTCTCCTTCTCGCATGGGGAGGATGTTGACAATGGCCTTCCCCTTTCCGGTGGGGCCGCCCTGAGGCAGCTCGTAAACCTTCTTGCGGAAGACCTGCCCCATGGTGGTGAAGAAGAGGAGGTGGTCGTGGGTGGACGCAACAAACATCTGCTCCACAAAGTCCTCATCCTTGGTGGCCATCCCCAGCTTGCCCTTGCCCCCTCGGCGCTGCAGGCGGTACTCGCTGACAGGGCTCCGCTTGGCGTACCCCGCGTGGGAAAGGGTCACGACCATGTCTTCCTCGTTGATCAACTCCTCAATGAGGATGGAGCTGTCGTGCTCGGTGATCTCCGTCCGCCGCGCGTCGCCATAGGCGTCCCGGACTTCGAGGGTCTCGTTCCGGATGATCTCGATGACGCGCTCGTCTCGGGCGAGGATGTCCTTGAGGTCGAGGATGGTTTCGCCCACCTTCTGGTGCTCCTCGCGGATCTTGTCCTGCTCCATGCCGGTGAGGCGCTGGAGCCGCAGCTCCAGAATGGACTTGGCCTGGCGCTTGGAAAGCCCAAACTGGCCCATCAGCTGCCCCTCTGCAGTGGCGGTGTCAGGGGCAGAGCGGATCAGCTCAATGACCGGGTCGAGGTTCTGCAGGGCAATCATCAGGCCCTCGAGGATGTGCATGCGGTCTTCCGCCTGCTTGAGCTCGTAGCGGGTCCGGCGCGTGACGACTTCAATCCGGTGCTGGAGGAAGAACTCGAGCACCTGCGGCAGGCTCAGGACCTTGGGCTGGCGGTCGACAATGGCCAGCATGATGATGCCGAAGCTGGACTGCAGGGCGGTGTGCTTGAAGAGGTTGCTGAGGACGACATCCGGGTTGTCGCCTCGGCGGACCTGGATGTAGACCCGCATGCCCTTGCGGTCGCTTTCGTCACGCAGATCGGTGATGCCCTCAATCTTCTTCTGCCGGACGAGGTCAGCGATCTTCTCGAGCAGCATGGCCTTGTTCACCATGTACGGCAGCTCGGTCACAATGATGGCCTGGCGTCCGTCCTTGCTCTCTTCCACATGCGACTTGGCCCGGACGTGGAGGATGCCGCGTCCGGTGGAGTAGGCCTCGAAGATGCCGTGCTTGCCCATGATCATTCCGCCGGTCGGGAAGTCCGGACCCGGGAGGATTTCCATCAGGTCCGGAATGCTCGACTCGTAGCGGTGATCCATGTAGTAGAGGAGCGCGTCGAGGACCTCCCGGAGGTTGTGGGGTGGAATGTTGCTGGCCATCCCGACGGCAATGCCGGTGGAGCCGTTGACCAGCAGGTTGGGAATGCGGGTGGGGAAGACGGTCGGCTCGGTGAGGGAGTCGTCGTAGTTGGTGGCAAAGTCAACGGTGTCCTTGTCGAGGTCCGCCATCAGCTCGTGAGCGATGCGCTTCATCCGGACCTCGGTGTACCGCATGGCCGCCGCCGAGTCGCCGTCAATGGATCCGAAGTTCCCCTGTCCATCCACCAGCTGGTACCGCATGGAGAAGTCCTGCGTCAGGCGGACGATGGTGTCATACACCGCCTGGTCTCCGTGCGGGTGGTACTTTCCGATCACGTCCCCGACCACACGGGCAGACTTGCGGTAGGGCTTGTTGTAGTCGTTGCCCTGCTCATTCATGGAGTAGAGCACCCGTCGGTGGACCGGCTTGAGGCCGTCTCGGACATCGGGAAGGGCGCGTCCGACGATGACGCTCATGGCGTACTCCATGTAGGAGCTACGCATTTCTTCGTTAATGTCCGCAGAGAGGATGGTTTCGGTCATGGGGAAGCTGAATGCAAAAGAAACAGAAGGAAACCGGACCCGCAGGTCCGGAGACAGGGCAATTACAGAGTCTTCACCACGTACTCGTGGTCACGCTTCTGCAGCACTTCGAACGTTTCCATCACGTCGCCCTGCTGGATGGCATTCACGACGTCCAGACCCTCAATGACCTTGCCAAAGACGGTGTGGCGTCCGTCCAGGTGGGGCTGGGGACCATGGGTGATGAAGAACTGGCTGCCGTTGGTGCTGGGGCCGGCGTTGGCCATGGAGAGGATGCCTGCGGCGTCGTGGCGTCGGTGCGAGACAAACTCGTCTCCAAAGCGGTAGCCAGGGCCTCCGGTGCCAGTGCCCTTGGGGCAGCCCCCCTGAATCATGAAGTTCGCAATGACCCGGTGAAAGGTCAACCCGTTGTAGAAGCCTTGTTCCGCCAGAGCGATCATGTTGGCAACGGTGTTCGGGGCGTCGTCTTCAAACAGCTCCAGGGTGATGTCACCGCGGTTGGTCTGAATCCGGATTTGGGGGAGGGCTTCTTCAGTCATGTCGGTTTGGTTTGGGAAAAGGGGGTGGTGAAGGGGGACCTACTGTCCCTGAAGCAAACTGCTGAGGTCAAAGTCCGAAAGGGCCGCCGAGGTTTCAGAGTCCACCCAGGCGCCTTCTTCAAAGACGATGAGCTTCTCAATGCCCCGGAAGGGGCTCAGCACCTTGACGTAGGAGGAGTCTTCCTCTCCCTTGAGGACGACCTCGGTTTCCGTCTCCTTGGTGACCGTTCCGGAGTAGAGGATGCGGTCCGACTTGGGGACGGTGATCTTGGCTCCGTCGATCTTGATGGAGGGCGGACGGGTAGGGTCAGGCCGCTTGAGGGCCTTATCCAGCATTCCCTTGATGGCAGACATAGGAAGATCGAGAGGTGCAGGCGGTTGGGTTACGGAGCAACGGTTTCCAGCTGGTCGACCGCATGGACGGGGGCATTGCTCCCTGCCATGAAGGGCTGAATGGCCCCATAGACCATGCGTTGCTTCTCCAGGGTTCGCTTTCCTGAAAACTCGGGAGAGACGACGCGGATGCTGAAGTGACCGCCATTGCCAGTCACCTGGGCCTGGGAGTTGGGGATGGCGGCTTCAATGGCCGTCTTCATTTGTGCTTCCAGGGAATCCCACGGTTGGGTCATGATTACATCCAGCTGGGGGTGAAGGTTTCCTGAGCCGCCGGGGTGTCGTACATGAACGACGTCTTGCACCCGCAGGAGCTTTTGGCCGATGGGTTGTTGAACTTGAGCCCTCGGTCCATGAGGCTGTAGCTCCAGTCCACTTCGGTGCCGTCAATGTAAAGGTGGCTTTTCTTGTCGACGAGGACCCGGAGGCCGTGGGACTCGAACTCGAGGTCAAACCGGGTCTTCCGGGAGTCGAAGTCGAGGGTGTAGGTGAAGCCGGAGCATCCGCCTGCCTTCACGCCCACCCGCACGGCGATGTCATCGCCCACGCCTTGATCGGCCATGATGTTGCGGATCTCCTTTGCCGCATTTTCGGTAAGAGTGACCATGGTGCTTAGTGTCCTTCGCTGACCAGGTTGCGATTCCACGATGGAATTTCCACGACCAGATCCGTGCTGCCGTCAGGCACACACTGGCACGCCAGCCGCGACTGCGGTGTCAGGCCCGGGGCCAGGTCCAGCATGTCTTCCTCGTCCTCGGTAGCCTCGTTGCAACTGGGTTCTCCTTCGCGGACGATCACATGACAGGTGGAGCAGGCGCAGACCCCTCCGCAGGAGTGGTCCAGATCGAGTCCAGCATCCAGGGCAATCCGCAACAGTGAACCCGGAAGCCCGTCTCCGTCCATCCGCAGCTCACCGGGGTGGACTTCCACCACCTTGCCTTCTGGCAGGAAGGTCACGCGGTAGGGTTTTTGAGGGAGGGTGTATTCGGCTTGTTCGATGTAAGGATTCAGCCCAGACATGGTTCCATCACTTTGAGAATGATTTGAGGAAAGATGTTTCTGATAATGATAACGAAAAGCCTCCTTGATGTCCATCGGAAAGCCACCCGGAACCCGCCAGGCGGGCAGAACATCACACTGCTGGGAAAAACTTGCAACTTTGTTGATAAATCCGTAATTTAAGTGGTTTTTCTGGAGACGCATGAAATTTCCGCAGCTTGATCCCAAATTTATGGCCTTCAGCTCCATGGGGTTGGAGTTGGGACTGTCGGTGATTGTCGGCTTCCTGGTGGGCAGCTGGCTGGATCGTTTCTGGGGAACGGAGCCCTGGCTCTTCCTCGTCTTTGGCATCTCCGGGATCATTGCTGGCTACCGCAGCGTGTTTCGCCTGCTGAAGAAGCTGCGTCAGGAACACGACGCCTCGGAATCCTCCTCATGACTGAACCTCCTGCTTCGGCTGCCGACCCGACGCCTCCGGAAGGACCCCCCACCGAGGGACCCGGATCGTCTGAGCTGGCTGCGGCCCAAGACATCCAGCGGCTGCTGGTGATCTGCAGCGGACTCCTGGCCCTGGTGGCCGCCTTCCTGGACCTTGACTATTTGCCCGGATCTGTGCTAGGTTCTGCGGTTGTCGGATTCAACTTGCACTGGACCATCGGCTTTGTGCGGTCCCTTCTGGAAACGGGACGGGTCGCTGCTGGACAGGTGCTGGTGCATCTCCTGAAGTTTGGAGCGTCCGTTCTGGTGCTGTACCTGGCGCTCATTCCCCTGGGCGTTCCTCCAATCGGACTCCTGCTCGGACTTTCAAACATTGTCTTTGCCGTCGCCTGGCACTCGGTTCAACGGCAGAAAGCCGCGTCCCGCGACTCTGAACCTTCACGCTAAGAAACCTCAAGAATGAAACGCGTTCCCTTACTTCTGGCTGCTCTGGCCTCCGGAACCTCAGCGTTTGCTGCTGAAGGTGGATTTACCTGGTCCCACGCCCTGCTGGGGAGCTTTGAAGAGCCCCTCGCCCACATGGGCATTGATCCCGTCCCGGTGCTGGACATGCTGCTGCTGGCCGTCATCCTGATCGCGTTTGCCTACGTGGCCGGAAAGCCCTTCCGCAACGGAGTCCGGGAAGCAACAGGGAAAGCGGATCTGGCGAACTTCACGGAGGTCATGGTTCAGAGCATCCTCAACTTCCTCAGTGGCATCATTCGCCATGGAGTCGGCGCCCGGCCGATCCTGCCGCTCCTGGGAACGTACCTGCTCTTCATCTTTGTCCTCAACTTCTCTGGTCTGATTCCCGGGTTCAACCCCCCGACGGACCAGTTCAACGTGACCATCGCCTTTGCGATCATCATCTTCCTGGTCACGCACTACCTGGGCATCCGCCAGCACGGCGGCCACTACATTCAGCAGTTCCTGGGGCCGATGCCGGTTCTGGCACCTCTGATGCTGCCGATCGAACTGATCAGCCATCTGGTGCGGCCTCTTTCGCTTTCCATCCGCTTATTCGGCAACATGACGGGAGACCACAAAGTCCTGGTGATCTTTTCGTCAATCCTGGCGGTTGGCCTGCCGATCCCCTTCCTGGGGCTTGGCATCCTGGTGTCAGTGCTGCAAGCCTTTGTGTTTGTGCTGCTGTCTGCCATTTATTTTGAACAGGCCATGAGCGAAGCTCACTGAGCCTCTTCCCCAACTTTTCACCATCAAGGAAACTCCATGAAGAAGCTCCTTCTTCTGATCGTGCTGCTTGCAGCCGCTGCTCCTCTGTACGCCGCTGAAGGCGAACTCGCCACCTTCGGAATCGCCCTGGGTGCTGGTCTGGCCATCTCCGTGGCTGCCCTCGGTGGCGCCCTGGGTCAGGGAGCCGCTGTTCGTGCCGCTCTCGAAGGCATTGCTCGCAACCCGAATGCTTCCGACAAGATCTTCACCCCGATGATCATCGGTCTGGCGCTCATCGAGTCCCTCGTGATTTACGCGCTCGTGATTGCCTTCATTCTGCAAGGCAAGATCTAAGAGCTTCCGGCTCTGGCGGTCCGAGCCTTCGGGCCGCCTTTTCCCCTCCTTTTCCCTTTTCTCCCATTCAGTGCTAGAGTAACGGTTCAGCGGCCCTGTCTCTTACAGTTACTCCATGGAACGACTCGATCTCTTTCAGCATGAACAGGTGGAGCGTCAGCGTCGTGAAGCGCCGTTGGCCGACCGCATGCGCCCCCAGACCCTGGACGAATTCATTGGCCAGGAACACATCCTGGCACCCGGACGCCTGCTCCGTCGCGCGATTCAGGCGGATCAGCTCTCCAGCCTGATCTTTGCCGGTCCTCCAGGGACAGGAAAGACGACCCTCGCCCGGATCATTGCCAACACGACCAGGGCCGAGTTCCTGGCCCTCAATGCCGTCCTCTCCGGAGTGGCCGACATCCGGAAGGCCATTGAGACCGCCCAGCGCCTGAGCCAGGAACAGCAGCGCAAGACGATCCTCTTTGTAGACGAGGTCCACCGCTTCAACAAGTCTCAGCAAGACGCCCTCTTGCCGCATGTGGAAAACGGGACGATCCTTTTCATTGGAGCCACGACCGAGAACCCGTACTTTGAGGTCAACAAGGCGCTGGTGAGCCGCTCGCGCATCTTCCTGCTGCGCTCCCTGGAAGCGGAGCATCTGGAGCGCATTCTCGAGCAGGCCCTGCAGGTTCCGGAACGAGGCTATGGAGGACGGCGCATCGACCTGCTCCCCGAGGCTCAGGAGCACCTGGCTCGCGTCGCGTCCGGAGATGCCCGTGCCGCCCTCAACGCGCTGGAGCTGGCGGTCCAGACCAGTGAGCCTGAACCAGACGGCACCCTCCGGATCACGTTGGCAATTGCCGAGGAGTCCATTCAGCAGCGTGCGGTGCTGTACGACCGTGACGGAGATGCCCACTTTGATACCGCCTCCGCCTTCATCAAGTCCTTGCGCGGCTCCGATCCTGATGCCGCCCTGTACTGGATGGCGAAGATGGTCCAGGGCGGAGAGGATCCCCGGTTCCTGTTCAGGCGGATGCTCATCTTTGCCTGCGAAGACGTTGGCATGGCTGACCCGAACGCCCTGGTGGTCACCAATGCCGCTGCCCAGGCGTACGATCAGGTGGGAATGCCTGAGGGCCGCTTTCACCTCGCTCATGCCTGCCTCTACCTGAGCACGGCGCCCAAGAGCAACACGGCCTTCGCGTTCTTTGATGCCCTCAAGCAGGTGGAGCAAGAGGCTCAGGACGAGGTTCCGGACCCCCTCAAGGACCCCAACCGCGACGCAAAGGGCCTGGGGCACGGACAGGGCTACCTGTACCCGCACGCGTACCGAGACCATTGGGTTGCTCAGCAGTACCTGCCTCAGGCGCTGCAGGGACGCCTCTTCTATCAACCCAGCGACCAGGGGTATGAGGCACAGATCCGGGAGCAAGTGGAGCAACGCCGGCAACAGCAGATCAATGCCTTCCTTGCTCAGGAAGCCCTCGAACCGCCTTCTTCTTCCTGAAACCAACCGTATGCCGCAAAAATTGTTTTTCTGGCTGGTGCTGACCGCCCTGTTCGCGTCAAGCTGTTCTCAAAAGCCCGTTATCTTCTACAAGCACGGAGACACCAACCAGTTTCGGGTCAAGGCGGTTGATGCCTGCTTTGGCGATTTCGACGTGGTCGAAAAGCAGCGCTTCGGTCCCTACGAGCGGGTGAAGCTGGACTGCCTCCGCTAACCCTGATGCATCCCTATGGAACCCACGACCCCCTACAGCAAAGAATACCGCGATTACATGGAATACGCCCTCCAGCGCTTCCTCATTGAGCACCACCAGTACAGCGAGTACGACGCCCGGATCAAGGTCATGCAGGACTTTGACGAGGTCGAGCAGCAGGCTCAAAATGAGGGCTACCTCTGAGTGTTAGCACTCCTTCCACCAAAGTGCTATTTTTCCTCTTGATTTCCCACACCGGTTTCGCTAGTTTGGTTAGCACTCATCCATGAGGAATGCTATTAGCATTCTGGGTATGTTGCCTGCCCCGTTGGGGAGGGCGTGTTTTTCAATAACCGGTTGATCCTGAACAGGAGGATTATGCTCAAACCGTTGCAAGATCGTGTGCTCGTCAAGCGCATTGAGGCTGAAGAGAAAACTGCTGGTGGAATCATCATTCCCGATACGGCCAAAGAGAAGCCGCAAGAAGGGGAAGTGGTCGCCGTCGGCCCGGGCAAGCGCCTGGACAACGGCAGTGTCCAGGAAATGGGACTCAAGGCCGGAGACCGCATTTTGTTCAGCAAGTATGGTGGCACGGAAGTGAAGATGGACGGCCAGGAGTACCTCATCATGCGCGAGGATGACATCCTCGGCGTGGTCTCCTGATCCTCTTTACCTCAACCCTTTCTTCACGAGATAGAAAAAATGGCTGCAAAGCAAGTAACATTCGGCGCGGACAACCGCGAGAAGCTGCTCAACGGCGTGAACGCTCTGGCGAACGCAGTGAAAGTGACCCTGGGCCCGAAAGGCCGCAACGTTTTGATCGAAAAGTCCTTCGGTGCTCCGCTGGTGACCAAAGACGGCGTCACGGTGGCAAAGGAAATCGAGCTTCAGGACAAGCTGGAGAACATGGGCGCTCAGATGGTCAAGGAAGTGGCTTCCAAGACCTCGGACGTGGCAGGAGACGGAACCACCACGGCAACCGTCCTGGCTCAGGCCATCGTCATTGAGGGCCACAAGAACCTCGCGGCGGGCGCCAACCCGATGGACCTCAAGCGCGGAATTGACAAGGCTGTTGCTGCCGCAACCGAGCAGCTCCACAGCATCTCCAAGACCGTTTCCGGCTCCAAGGAAATTGCTCAGGTCGGCACCATCTCGGCCAACAGCGACTCCACCATCGGCGACATCATTGCCGAAGCCATGGAAAAAGTGGGCAAGGATGGCGTGATCACCATCGAAGAAGCCAAGAGCGCAGAGACCTCCCTCGACGTCGTGGAAGGCATGCAGTTCGACCGCGGCTACCTCTCCCCCTACTTCGTCACGGACTCCGAGCGCATGGAAGTCGTGTTGGAAGACCCCTACATCATTCTGGTGGAGAAGAAGGTCAGCAACATGAAGGACATGCTCCCGGTGCTGGAGCAAGTTGCCAAGACCGGCAAGCCGTTCCTGCTCATTGCTGAAGACGTCGAAGGCGAAGCCCTGGCCACCCTCGTGGTCAACAAGATCCGCGGCACCCTGAAGTGCGCCGCTGTCAAGGCCCCGGGCTTCGGTGATCGCCGCAAGGCCATGCTCGAAGACATTGCCACCCTGACCGGTGGACAGGTCGTCTCCGAGGACATCGGCATGAAGCTGGAAGACATGACCCTCGCCCGCCTGGGACAGGCCAAGAGCGTCGTGATCGACAAGGACAACACCACGATCGTGGACGGTGCTGGTGAGAAAGACGGCATCAAGGCCCGCATCAACCAGATCCGCGCCCAGATCGAGGAAACCACCTCCGATTACGACCGCGAGAAGCTGCAAGAGCGCCTTGCCAAGCTGGCAGGCGGTGTGGCCGTCATCAACGTCGGCGCCGCCACCGAAGTGGAGATGAAAGAGAAGAAGGCCCGTGTGGAAGATGCGCTGCACGCAACCCGTGCGGCAGTCGAAGAGGGCATTGTTCCGGGTGGAGGCGTTGCGCTGATCCGCTGCCTGGATGCCATCCAGAAGGCCGTTGATGAGCTGGAAGATGCCGACCAGAAGGTTGGCGCCCGCATCATCCTGCGTGCCATTGAGGCTCCGCTTCGCCAGATCGTCACCAACGCTGGTCTGGAAGGCGCCCTCATCATCGACAAGGTGAAGAACAGCAAAGTCAACGAAGGCTTCAACGCTGCGGCCGAGAGCTACGTGGACATGATTGACGCTGGCATCATCGACCCGACCAAAGTGGTGCGCACCGCTCTGGAAAATGCGGCCTCTGTCGCAGGACTCGTGCTGACCACTGAGGCCGGCATCAACGAGATTCCGGAAGACAAGAAGGACATGGGCATGCCTCCGGGAGGAATGGGTGGCATGGAAGGAATGATGTAATTCCGCTCAGTCCCAACTGAGGTTTTTGGAAAGGCGGGCTCGCTTCGGCGGGTCCGCCTTTTTTTGTTTGAGGAACGTGAAGACGAGAAGGCGGGGCGGCCTGCTCCCGGAGGCGGGATCAGCTGTGGTCCGCGATGAACTTGCGCTCCATGATGTTGAGAGGAAGGTTGTGGGCCTGTTTCGATTTCAGGAACTCGAGCTTCTCCTGCACCGCGTCAAACGGATGCGCCTCTGCCCAGGCCAACGGGTGGGTGGCAAAGGTCCGGAGGGCGTCCAGCGCTTCAGCATCGGGCTCGGCTTCCTGAGAAAACGCCATTCGGGTCAGGGGCTGAAATCGCCCGTCTGAAAATTCCTTCCCAAAGTAGAGGGTGATCTTCCCGGAGTGCGGGCTGACCATCGCATGCGTCCGGGCAAAGGGGACGAAGCGCACATCAAACCGGTGCCCCTCGGTCACCGCTGAGCGCAGACCCAGCACCATGTTTCCCTGAATTTCCATCTCGAACTCGGAGGCCGCCGCCTCAAACAGGGCTCCCAGAACAGCAGCAAAGGCAGGCCGAACGGCTTCCGGAAAGTGATTCTGAAACTCTCGGTTGCTGAGAAAGGTGTGCAGGTCCATCACGAAGACTGAATTTGAAGTTCACGCCGATAGTGATCAAACAGCGTCGACTTTGAGAGCATCCCCAGGAAGCGCTCTTGATCGGCTACAGGAAGGGACCAGGCCTTGGACGACTCGAACTTGTCCAGTGCCTTGCCAATGGGCTCGGAGAGGTCAATCACCGGGAGGCTCCGCATGATGGACCCCATGGTGACCAGGTCGTAAAGCGTGGTATCGAAGAGGTACGAACGGACGTCATCAAGGAACACGACCCCGACGCAGGTGTCCTTGCCCTCTTCCAGAACCGGGAAGTAGTTGCGGTGCGCCGTCTTGAAGACCCCAACAAACTCCCCCAGCAACATGGTGTCTCGGATCGGAATGAAGTCCTGGTCGAGGATGTCCTTGATGTTCAGGTTGTAGAGCAGGTGCTGGTCGGAGCCCCTCCGGATCAGGTGCCCCTGTGCAATCAGCTCCCGGGTGTAGACCGACCCGGTTTCAAAGTAGGAGCTGACGACCATGGCGCTGCCGGCGGTGAGCATCAGCGGCAAGATGAGGGAGTAGCCTCGTGTGGCCTCCATCACCAGGAAGATTCCTGTGAGGGGACCGTGCATCACCGCGGTGACCATGCCCGCCATGCCTGCTAGCGAGAAGGCGGCTTCGTGTTCCACCAGGCCCAGCGAGAGGCTCTGCATCACCATCCCGAAAGCCAGGCCGACGCCGCTGCCGATGACCAGGCTCGGTGCAAAGACGCCCCCAATGCCCCCACTGCCAAGCGTCACCCCGCAGGCGACAAACTTCAGGATGATGAACAGGAGCACGAACTCCAGCGTCATCAGTTCAGACTGGTTGAGGAAGGTCTTGGTCATGTCGTAGCCCTCCGCCAGCACTTCCGGGAAGTAGAACCCCATCAGGCCAATGACGAGTCCGCCGTAAGTGGCCCGGACCCAGCCCTTGGGCGAGAGGCGGTGGAAGATCTGTTCCCAAAACGGCATGCTGCGGATGAAGGCGATGGAGACCAGACCGGTGATCGCGCCAAGGCCAATGCAGGCGACGAGTTCCACCGGAGTGAAGCCCGCCAGCTCATGCTGGAAGGTGATCTTGTTCCCGACCATCAGCCGGGAGAGTTCGGTGGCGCTGACCGAGGCAATGATGGTCGGCAGCACCGTCAGGTAGGTCCACTCGCCAACGATGATTTCGAGGGTGAAGATCAGGCCCGTCAGCGGCGCATTGAAGATTCCGGAGACAGCCGCTGCCACACCGTAGCCGATGAGGAGCTTCTTGCGACGCTCATTGAGGTCCAGCCAGCGTCCAATCACAGCGCCCCACGCCCCGCCGATGCAGACGATGGGGCCTTCCAGTCCCGTTGATCCACCGCTGCCGACAGTGAGCAGGCTTCCGAAGAAGCGCGAGAAGATCATCCGCCGTCGCAAGACACTGGAGCCAAGAGCCATCCCCTTGATCACATCAGACACCCCATGCCCGGAAAAGTCCCGGATGCCTCGGCGGATGAGGAAGACTGCAGCGCCCATTCCCACAGCCGGGATGAAGATGCCCCACCACTGGGTGTCCTGCCCATGCAGCAGGTGCCGGAGGGTGTGGACGCTCCAGTTGAGCCCCACCGCCAGGGCGCCCCCGCCGAGTCCCAGCACCAGCGCGCTGAGCATCATCACCAGGGTTTCGCGGGCAGAGACGCTCTGGAGCTGAGCAAAGCCGTTGCTGTCGTCGCTGGTTCCCAGTTTGGTGGGGAGGTAGTCAGCGAGCTTTTTCTGCCAGGATTGATTGGAAGTGGTCAAGGAGCTGCTCGGAGGAGTAAGGCTGGCGTAAGGAAGAAGCGAGGTTGTCGTCTCGGACGAGGTGTGCAACTTGAGAGAGGAGGCGCAGGTGATGAGTGGCTTCGGCGCTCAGCAGCACAAAAGCCACAAAGACGGGCTCCCCATCAGGGGCCTGGAAGTCCACCGGTTGCTCCGGGTAGCAGGTGGCCACCAGGGAATCCTTCAGGTTCAGGAGCCCCGGAAAGCGCGGATGCGGCACCGCCACACCACTGCCGATGCCGGTGGTGGAGAGGGCCTCCCGCTCCAGCAGGTCGTGTGCAAGGTGATCCGGAAGCTTCAGCTCCTGCGTCAGGCGCTTGCCAATGTCTTCGAGAAAGGCCTCTTTGCTCGCGGAGGCAAGGTGGGTGTGAACCCCACCCAGGCGCAACGCCCGGATGAGGTCGGTCTCCGTCCGCTGAATCTGCGCCGACTCTTCAATGTAGAGGTGCTTGGACTTGGCCCAGGCGATCAGGGTTTCCTTGCGGAAGAGGTATTCCCCGTTCCGCAGGGTGCAGGGGATTTCGCCGAGGCGAATCCATCGTTGGAGGGTCGGTTCCGGAATCCGGAGGAGTTGCACTACATCGGCAACCTTGAGCTGCTGAACCGTGCTCTGAAATGCCACTTAACTGTTCCTGAGTAAAGGGCCTGGAAGTCAGGTAGTCAATCTTTCTATCCTAGCACCGTTAGTCGGGTTTGTGAAGATCCTGTTAACCGGAGAGGGCAAATCCTTCGACAAGCAGGGCCGGAATGTACAGGTGCGAGAGGTTGGGCTGGTACTGGTTTCCGGTGCCCTGGATCTGCTTGAGGACGTCAAAGAAGTTCCCGGCAATGGTGATGCTGTCCACAGGTTGAACCCGCTGGCCGTTGCGCATCAGAAAGCCCTGCACGCCAATGGAGATGTCGCCACTGACGGGGTTGCAGCCTGCCGCCCCTTCCAGCTGGGTCACGAGCAGGCACTCCTCGGGGACGGCACAGAGGTCTTCCAGCGAGGCCGCGCCTGTGGGCCAGACGAGGTTGTGCATCTTGGTGGAGATGCCTCCGGAGTAACTGCGGCCGGCATGCCCGGTCGAGCTGCGTTGGTCGCGGAGTCCGGATTCGACGTGGTAGAGGAAGTTTTGGAAGATGCCGTTTTCAATGAGTGGCATCGGCTGCGTGAGGACGCCTTCGGCATCCACGAAGCGCGAGCGTGAGCCTCCGGGACGATGGGGGTCGTCCAGGAGCGTGAGCGACGAGTCGGCAATCGCGTCTCCCAGGCGTCCCTTGAGGCGAGACATCCCCCGCTGAGCCGATTCAGCCGAGAAGGCGCCAAAGTACATTCCGAGCAGCCGAGGCGCGGTGTACTCGTCCAGCACCACCGGGAGCTTTCCGCTGGGAAGGGGCTTGGCGTCAATCAGCTCCACTGCTTTTGCAACCGCCGTTTCAGCCGTCTGCCGGGCGGCTTCCGGCTTCCAGACGCGGTCGCTCCAGAAGTGCATTCCGGACTTGCGCCGGTCGTCTTCCTGCAGCAGGGCGCCGCAGTAGGCGCTGACGCTGTTGCCCCGCTGGTGGTAGTGCAGGCCCCGGGTGTTGACCAGCACCACCTCCCCGCTGCCTCGGGAGGCTCCCAGGTACGGGAGGCTGGTGACGCGGGCGTCTTTCGCTTGGGCAGCGGCTTCCATTTCGAGCCCGAACTCCGTCAGCTCCTTGGCGGTCAGGGCCTCCAGCTCCGGAGCGTACAGGCCCAGCGCCTCGGCGTCCGGAAGCGTCTTGGGGGCGTCCGGAAGAAAGACCCCGGTTTCGTCCTGCAGCAGGGCATTCTCGCAGGCGTTCTCAAAGGCACGGGTGATGGCGGCTTCATCCAGCCGTTCGGTGGAAGCGGTTCCGGAGCGTCCGTCCCGGATGACGCGGATGCCGAGTCCCAGGTTGGTGGACTGCTCAATCTTCTCGGCACGTCCGTTGCGGATTTCCACATCAAGGGACTCTTCGCGTTCAACGAGGGCATCGACCTCCCGGAAGCCTCCTTGTTCGGCAAGGCGTAAAACGTAGGCTGCCGCCTGTTCCGGAGTGAGCATCAGCGACCTCCCACAAGAATGGAGTCAATCTTCAGGGTCGGCTGGCCCACGGTGGTGGGCACCCACCCGCTGGCGGCTCCGCACATCCCGGCCGCAAGCTCCAGATCGTTGGCAATCATGGAAATTTTCGGAAGCACCTCATGACCCTTGCCAATGAGCGTGGCGCCCCGGACGGGCTCCGCGATGCGTCCGTTGCGGATGATGTAGCCCTCCTGGACGGCAAAGTTGAACTCGCCGGTGGCCGGGTTGACCGAGCCGCCGCCCATCTTCTTGGCATAAAGGCCAAAGTCAATGGACCCGAGCATCTCCTCAAGGCTGTGGGGTCCGGGCGCAATGAAGGTGTTGCGCATGCGGGACACCGGAGCAAATTTGTACGACTCCCGTCGGGCAGAACCGGTCCGGGCGACCCCGACCTGGTGCGACCCGATGCGGTCGGAGAGGTAGCCCTTGAGGATGCCCTTTTCAATCAGCACCGTCCGCTGGGTGGGCTGGCCTTCGTCGTCCACGTTCAGGGAGCCCCAGGTGTTGGGGATCGTGCCGTCGTCCACGGCTGTCAGAACGGAGCTGGCGACCTGCTGCCCCACCTTCCCACAGAAGGGCGAGGCGTTCTTGCGGATCGCTTCCGTCTCAAGCGGGTGGCCGCAGGCTTCATGGAAGATCACGCCGCCAAAGCCGTTGCCGAGGACCACGGGAATGGTGCCGCCGTTGATGTAGCCAGCATCTGCCATCAGCAGGGCCGACTGTGCTGCACCAGAGGCGAGGGCTTCGAGGTCGAGGGTTTCAAAGAATTCGTAGCCGCCGAGCACGCCCGGGCTTTCGGAGCCGGTTTGTGGGCCGTCTCCTTTTTCAGCAACTGCCGCCAGCCGCATCCGGGAGTAGCGGCGCGAGTCTTCCACCCAGAGGCCGTCGCTGTTGGCAATGAGGACGGAGCGGTGCTTTTCGACCATGCCGGCGCTCACCTGCACAATCGCCTCGCCTTGCTCGCGGGTCAGGGAGTCGAGCTTGCGGAGCAGGTCCACGCGCTGCTTCTTGTCGATGGTTTCCGGATGGACCGCGACGTGGTGGATGTCTTCCACCGCGCGGTGCTGGAGGGGCGCTTGCCCTCCGGGCTGTCCGTCTGCTTGCGCCTGCCCGAGGTTCCGGGTCAGGGCCAGGAGGTTGTCCTCTGCAGGGTCACTGCTGTAACCGTAGTACACGTCATCGCCATAGAGCAGGCGGATGCCCACCCCAAAGGAGTTGGAGGAGCTGATCTCGTCGATCTTGCGGTCGAGCAATCCGAGGTTGGAAGACACCGAATCTTCCACAAAGACTTCCACAAAGTCGGCGCCTCGGCTGCGGCCGAGCTCCAGAATGTGGGAAACAGTGGTTTCAGCAAGCATGGGTTCCACAGAGTAAGAGTGTCCATTTTCAAGAAGTGCGATAACTGCAAGCAGTGTAAGGGCTCAGGGGAGCCATGGCAAGAAGGCTTCCCCTCAAAAAGAAGGAAGGCCGGGTCTTTTCTTGAGTATTGAGGACGAGATGATAGCTTCGGGGGACCAAACTGGAGAAGGCCGTTTCTTGCGGCGCCTCCTCAGACTCGGGGAGGCGTAGAACGGCGCCCCGGAATTCACTGGAGAATGCGATGAAGAAGAAGGTTCGTTGGGGGGTACTGAGTACCGCAAAAATTGGACGTGAGAAGGTCATTCCGGCGATGCAGCAGAGCCCTACCGGAAAGATTCAGGCGCTCGCGAGCCGCGACCTGTCGAAGGCTCGGGCGGTGGCGGAGTCCCTGGAAATTCCCAAGGCGTACGGATCTTATGAAGAGCTGCTGGCCGATCCGGAGATTGATGCGATCTACAACCCGCTGCCCAATCACCTGCATGTGCCGCTGACGATCCAGGCGGCGCGCGCCGGCAAGCATGTGCTGTGCGAGAAGCCCATTGCCCTGAACGCCGAAGAAGCCAAGGAGCTGATGGTGGTGCAGCAGGAGACGTCTGTCCTCATCGTTGAAGCCTTCATGGTCCGCTCTCATCCGCAGTGGAAGTGGGTCCGGGACCGCGTGGAAGCGCGCGACATCGGGGACCTCCGGGCGATCCAGGGGGTGTTTTCCTACTTCAACGATGACCCGGAGAATGTCCGGAACCAGGCCGACATCGGGGGCGGAGGCATCTATGACATTGGCTGCTACCCGGTGGTGATCAGCCGCTACCTGTTCAACGAGGAGCCCGACTCCGTGGCCGCCATCGTTCAGCGCGACCCGCAGTTCGGCACCGACCGCCTGGCCTCCGCGCTGCTCCGGTTTCCTTCCGGTGGCCAGGCGAGTTTCCTCTGCAGCACCCAGCTGGTGCCTTATCAGCGGATTCAGGTTTATGGCTCGAAGCGCCGCATTGAGGTCGAGATCCCCTTCAATGCCCCCGGAGATCACCCCAGCCGCGTGTTCATGGACGAGGGACGGTTTCCGCATGACCGCTTCCGGACCATTACCGACTTTCCGGCGGTCAACCAGTACACCGAGCAGGCCATTGCCTTTGAGGAGCGGGTGCTCAAGAGCCACATCGATTCCGGACCCGTGCGGGACGCCATTGCGAACATGAAGGTCATTGATGCCCTCTACCGCGCTGGTGAGTCCGGAGCCTGGGAAGCCGTAGGCTGAGCCCGCAATGCCTGCTCTGCTGACCTTTGTCACCTCCAACGAAAACAAGCGCCGCGAGCTGGAAGCCCTGCTGGAGCAGCCGCTTGGCAAGGTGGCGCTTGACCTGGAGGAAATTCAGACGTCGGTGCTGGAGGACATCACCCGGCACAAGCTCGTAGCGGCCTTTCGGCAGGTTCAGGGGCCGGTGGTGGTGGAAGACACGTCTCTGTACTTTGAGGCGTGGAACGAGCTTCCGGGGCCGCTCATCAAGTGGTTTTTGCAGAACCTTGGGGTGGAGGGGCTGGTGCAGGCGCTCGCCCCGTTTGAGAACTTCCGGGCCACCGCCGTGTGCTGCATGGGCTACACGGAAGACGGAGAGGCGCTGCACCTCTTCCGGGGAACCGTCGCCGGAACCATTGTGCCGCCCCGAGGGTCGCGGGCATTTGGGTGGGACCCTCTGTTTCAGCCGGAAGGCGAAACGCGCACTTTCGGAGAAATGACGCCCGCTGAAAAGGGAGCGTGGTCCATGCGGGCCCGGGCGGCCCAGCAGCTCAGGCAGTTCCTCCAGCCGTAGCCGGGGGCTCCGGAAGCTCCCGTCCAAAGGCGGCCCGGAACAGCTCCTGCGTGTAAGGCTGTTGCGGGTGATGCAGCAGCTCTTCCGTGGGACCGGCCTCCACCACCACGCCTTCCTTCATGACCAAAATCTCATGACACAGCGCCCGCACGACCTTGAGGTCGTGACTGATGAAGAGGTAGGTCAGCTGCCGGCGGCGCTGCAGCTCCCGGAGCAGGTCCAGCACCTGAGACTGGACGGAGCGGTCCAGCGAAGAGGTGGGCTCGTCGAGCAGCAGAAACTCCGGCTCCAGCACCAGCGCCCGGGCGATGGCCACCCGCTGCCGCTGTCCACCCGAAAACTCGTGAGGGTAGCGGTGCCGTGCCTCCGGGTCCAGCCCCACCTCTTCGAGTGCCTGAATCACCTGCTGCTCCCGGGTTTCCGGGGTGCCCCAACCGTGTACCTCCAGCCCTTCTGCAACAATCTGTCCCACTGACATCCGTGGGCTCAGGCTGCCATACGGATCCTGAAACACCACCTGCATTTCCCGGCGAAGGGGCTTCATCTGCTTCTGGGTCAGCGAAGCCAGGTCGGTTCCGGAAAAGCTCAGGCGCCCGGTGCTGGAGACGAGCTTCAGCAGCGCCAGCCCCAGGGTGGACTTTCCGGAGCCGCTTTCGCCGACGACCCCCAGGCTGTGGCCGCGCTTGAGGGTGAAGGAAAGGCCGTCCACCGCTTTGACGTGGCCCACGGTCCGTTTGAGCAGTCCTCGCTGAATGGGAAACCACACCCGGAGGTCTTCGGCTTCCACCAGCGTGGGGGCCTCCGGAGGGGCTGGAGTGGGAGTGCCTGAGGGTTCAGCGTCAAGAAGCCGCTGGGTGTAGGGGTGCTGAGGGGTGGTGAAGAGGGGCTCGGTGGCTGCTTGCTCAACGAGCTGTCCCTGCGTCATCACGGCGACGCGCTCGGCGTACTGACGAACAATCCCGAGGTCGTGCGTGATCAGCAGCAGCGCCATGCCCAGTTGCTGCTGCAGACGCTGGATGAGCTGCAGCACCTGCTCCTGCACGGTCACATCGAGGGCGGTGGTGGGCTCGTCAGCAATGAGCAGCCTGGGCTCATTGGCCAGGGCCATGGCGATCATCACCCGTTGCCGCTGCCCGCCAGAAAGCTGGTGCGGGTAGGCGCTCAGGCGCTGTTCCGGCTGCGGGATCTCCACTTGCTCCAGCAACTCCAGCACTCGGTTCCGGGTCTGGGTGCGGCTCAGGCCCTGGTGGAGGAGCAGCATCTCGCCGAGCTGCTTCTCAATCGTGTGCAGCGGATTGAGGCTGGTCATGGGCTCCTGAAAGATCATCCCGATCTCGCTTCCCCGGATCTGCCGGATGCGTCGGTCGGAGGCCTGGAGGAGGTCCTCTCCGTGGAAGTGGATGCTCCCGGAAGGGTGGTGGGCAGAGGAGGGCAGCAGGCGCATGATGGAGTGCGCCGTCACAGACTTTCCGGATCCGCTTTCACCGACGAGCGCCAGCGTCTCTCCGGCGTGCAGCGTCAGGGAGACGCCTCGGACAGCCTGCGTTTCCTGGGCGCCCTGGCGGAAGGAGACCGCGAGGTTGTGGAGGTCCAGCAAGGGGCGGGCGTTTGACATGTCAGGATCCAGGCTGGTGACGGGGGTCCAGGGCGTCTCGGACGCCTTCCCCGATGAAGATCAGCAGGCTCAGCTGCAGAGCCAGCACCACGAAAGCGGTGATGCCCAGCCACGGCGCCTGCAGGTTGGCCTTGCCCTGTGCCAGCAATTCTCCGAGCGACGGCGACCCCGGAGGCAGTCCGAAGCCCAGGAAGTCCAATGCCGTGAGGGTGGTGATGGACCCTGCGAGGATGAAGGGCATGAAGGTCAGGGTGGCGACCATGGCATTGGGGAGGATGTGCCGGACCATCACCCGGGCGTCCCCCATTCCCAGCGCTTGAGCTGCACGGACGTACTCGAAGTTCCGGCCCCGGAGGTACTCGGCCCGGACGACCCCAACGAGCCCCATCCAGCTGAAGAGGAGCATCAGCCCCAGCAGCCACCCGAAGCTGGGCTGGACGAAGTTTGCCAGGATGATGAGCATGAACAGCTGCGGAAGTCCGGACCAGATTTCAATGAAGCGCTGCCCCGCGAGGTCGATGGCCCCGCCGTAAAAACCCTGAACGGCTCCGACGGCGATGCCAATGAGGGAGCTGAAGACCGTCAGCAGCAGTCCAAACAGCACCGAGATGCGGAACCCGTAGATCAGCCGCGCCAGCACGTCGCGCCCCTGGTCATCGGTGCCCAGCCAGTTGGTGGCGGTCGGAGGCGAGGGAGCGGGTGAAGGGAGGTCGTAGCTGACGGTGTCGTAGCTGAAGCGGATCGGTGGCCAGAGCATCCAGCCACCTTGTTCGGTGATCAACTCGGTGACGTAGGGGTCCCGGTAGTCGGCTTCAGTGGCAAACTCGCCTCCGAAGGTCGTTTCGGCGTACTCCACAAAGGTCGGAAAGTACCACTCGCCCTGAAGGGCAATGAAGACCGGCTTGTCGTTCGCCAGCACTTCGGCCATCAGCGTTCCGATGAACAGCACCAGGAAGATCCAGAGGGACCAGACGCTGCGGCGGTTTTTGCGAAACACCTCCAGGCGGCGTTGAGCCAGCGGGTTGAGTCGAAGCATGGGGGCCAGAACCTGAAATCCGGAGTCGGGTGCCAAGTCACTCAGGAGGACGCCTCCTGCAGAATGGGGAAGTTGTTATCTTTAAGCATCCCGTCCATCTCGTCAAGGGACGTGCTGCTTTTGGTTTGAGCTTCCGGAGGGAATTTGCGAAGCTCTGGACCAGAGTGCCTGGTGAATTTTTGACTTTATGAACGTGTTTGGTATGCAGAAGCTCCACATCCCTAAAGACGCCCGCGCCACCTTCACCCTGCTCACCGAATCAGGACACCACCGCTTTGCGTGGCTGCTGGCCTGCGACCTGGTGCAGGAAGAGGCACGCAACCTGCTGTTCCACAAGCGAGCGCAGGAAGGCTGGCTGACGGACCATGAGGCGCAGACGCGTCGGGTGGAGTTCCGATGCTGCTACACCGCCTCGTATGTGAACCGCCTGGACCTCTGGCCGGAGACGATCCGGGAGCTGGAGCAAGCGGGCATCCTCACCAAAGAGCAGGTCTCGCCGCTGCTGGCACTCGAAGGCACGCGAGCCCAGCTCCTGCGTCGGGACCACTGGGAGGCCCAGCAGGTAGACGCCGCTGCCGCGCAGGCGGTGTGGCAACTGCTGGAAGACCTGACCCACTCTGAAGAACAACTCGAAGCCTGAAGAAGCCCATGCGTTGGACCCCCCTGGTGTCCCTGATCCTCCTCCACAGCATGTGGACCCCGGTGCACGCCGTGGACCCTCGTGAGGTGCAGGAAGCGGTGCGCCAGACCACGCTCCGGGCCCCCGTGGAAAATTCCTACTACCAGCCACCACCCGCCTTCAGTGGCGGAACGACCACCCGAGAAGCCGATACCATGGCCCGGCAGTCGCACCTCTGGAAGCGGCTTCAGGGCGAAGAAAAAGCGGTGGAAGGCCGGGTGGCCGGCAACCTGAGGCGCTACACCATCCGCCTGGGCAAAGCTGCCGAGAAAGAAAACACCGATCCCATCTTCGTCAAGCCCCGGAACCCCCGGGAAGACGCCCTGCAGGCCAACCGGGGCAAGGTTGATGTGGACGCCCGAGACCGGCGTCCGGATCCGAGCATGTTCATCCGGGTCCCGATCCAACCCAAAACCCGCCGCTTTTCTCCAGAGTACGAGCAGTCCGGACGCGACGCCCAGAAGATGGCTGGCTCCCGGCCCGGGCAGCTTCCGGGAGAGACGCTGGAGGAGTACCAGAAGCGCATTGGCCGTGCGGTGAAGCGCGAAGCCCGCAAGCCCACGCCGTTTTATGAAGACCGCTTCGACCTGAACAACTTCAGCAACAACGCCAACTGACAGCCCCCGGGCTGTCTCCGCCCCACTCCTTCCATGCCCACCACCCTCCGAGGCAAGCTCCTGCTGGTCTTTTACGTGGGGGTGCTGTTGACGGTCTCCGGCTTCGGAGCCATCTACCTGCTGGTTCGTGATCACCAGACCCTGACCGAACAAAGCCTGGAGCTTCCGGAAGCCACGGCGCTCTGGGGGCAGCT
The DNA here is from genome assembly GCA_038150265.1 of Deltaproteobacteria bacterium. GTDB lineage: Bacteria > SAR324 > SAR324 > SAR324 > NAC60-12 > JAYPUA01. The sequence goes on from JAYOTF010000007.1 coordinate 28,453, forward strand.
GGATGCTGCAGTGGAACGCTCGCAGGTGCTCCTCCGAGACGTCGTGCAGCAGCAGCAGCCCCCGGACGTGCTGGCCCAGCAGTGGAACACGGAGGTGGAGTCAACGCTGGAGCGCATTCAGCAGCTCTATCGACGAGATCGTGTCTGGCAGGAGGAGCGAGCGGTCGAGACCCGGACCCTCTATGACACGCGCCTCCTCCTCCGGAGCCTGCAGGGCTTGCAGGAGGAAGTCGGCCGGGCCGCTCCGGAGGCCGCCTCCGTCCGCCTCCGAGACGAAGTGGAGCCCCTGGTCCGCGAAGTCCGGGGCTCCATGGCCAGCTTGATTCGGCAGCAGCTCGACCTCTCACGCAGCAACCTCCGGGACCTGCAGCGCAACCTGCTGGAGCTGAATGCCCGCATGGGGGCCGCGGCCCTGCTGATGCTCCTTGGGCTGTCGCTGCTGGCGTGGGTGCTGGCGAAGCAGGTGGTGAATCCGCTCCGGACCCTTCAGCAGGCGATCCGGCAGTTCAAGGAGGACCGGCTTCAGGGTCAGCTCAACCTCAAGCGGCAGAACGATGAGATCGGTGACCTGGCCGAGGAGTTTGAGCAGATGGCTGCGGCCATTCAAGACCGGACCCGGCAGCTGGAGCGCTCGCACGAGGAGCTCTCTCAGGCGTACCGCGACCTCAACGGCGCCACGCAGGCCCGGAGCGAGTTCTTTGCCGGCATGTCCCACGACCTCCGGACCCCCCTCAATGCCATCATCGGTTTTGCCGATGCCCTGCTTCAGGAAAGTCCGGACGACCCCCTCACACCGTATCAGGCCGATCGCCTCGGACGCATCCTCAAGAGTGGTCGGCAGCTGCTGGAGATGCTCAACGCCCTCCTGGACCTTTCCAAGATCGAGGCCGGCCGCATGCCCCTGCATCCGGAGCGCTTCAACCTGACGCAGTGCCTGCGGGAGACGGTTCAGCTGCTGGAGCCGCTGATGCACCAGAAGCAACTCAGCTGTGACCTCACGGCGGCAGCCGACCCCTGGTGGTGCCACACCGATGAAGGGAAGGTGCGGCAGATTGTGCAAAACCTGCTGGGCAACGCCATCAAGTTTACGCCCAATGGGGGAGCCCTGCAGGTGCTCGCTGTCGCCGAAGGAGAGTGGGTCCGCCTGCAGGTGGTCGACTCGGGCATCGGCATTCCGGATTCCGAGCAGGAGCGGGTGTTTGACCTCTTCCGTCAGGTGGAAGACCGGAGCCGTTCGCACCAGGGCAGCGGACTCGGCCTGGCGCTGGTCCGGAGCATGACCGACCTGCTGGAAGGGACGGTGTCGCTGAAGAGCGACGAGGGCGTGGGGTCCACCTTCACCGTCCGCTTCCCTGCGGTTCACCCCCAAACCCTGAGCACACGCTGAGCGCCAGTTTCGGTTGGACTGTTTCCGGGTTTATCCGATAATGTCCGTTTTTCACCACCAGGCGGCGGCGACCGTCCCTTGACCTCTGGCCTCTTTGCAGAGGCCCATCGACTGAACCCCATGAGTCACGCTACCTTTACCACGTCCGGAGGCATCCGGGTTGAGAAGTCCACCACTCCGCTGGATGAGCAGCACGCCCTGGATCAGGTCTATCAGTACATTGACACCCACAAGGGCGCTCTCTTTGTCAGCAACTACGAGGTGCCCGATCGGTACTCCCGGTGGGACCTGGGCTTCATTCATCCGGCACTGGAGCTGGTGGGCCGGCAGCGGCGCTTTGAAATCAATGCCCTCAACCCCAATGGCCAGAAGCTCCTGCTCCTGATTGTCCCGGTGCTTCGGGACAACCCGCACCTGTATGAGCTGAAGGTGACGGATCAGCAGATTCTGGGCGAGGTGCGGCCGATGCCGGATTTCTTCCCAGAGGAGGAACGGAGCCGGCAGCCCAGCGTCTTTTCGGTGATCCGGAGCATCTATGAGCTGTTTCAGAGCGAGGATTCCTACCTGGGACTCTACGGAGCCTTTGGCTATGACCTGGTGTTTCAGTTTGAGCAGATTCAGCAGCGGCATGCCCGGGACCCCGAGCAGGTGGACTGCCACCTCTTTCTCCCGGTGGAACTGGTGGCCGTGGACCGTCAGCGCGAAGAAGCCTTTCTGCTGCAGTACCGCATCCACACCCCAGATGGGCTGACCGAAAGCTGGTGGAACACCGGAGAGCCGATTGCGCGTGTGCTGGGGGTGGCCGATGGGGAAATCCGCAGCGACCATGAGCCCGGGACGTTTCAGGGGAAGGTGGAGCAGGTGCGGCAGGGGTGCCAGCGTGGGGACTTCTTTGAGGTGGTGCTCTCGCAGGCGTTTTCCACCGGCTTCGACCGAGCGCCCTCTGAGCTGTTCCGGCGCATCTGCGAACGCAATCCCAGCCCCTACAGCTTCCTCATCAACCTCGGAGACGAACAGCTGGTGGGCGCTTCGCCTGAAATGTACGTCCGGGTGAAGGGAAACCGCTTTGAGACGAGCCCGATCTCCGGAACCGTTGCGGTGGGGAAGGACCCGATGGAAACGGCTGAGCGCATCAAGGAGCTGATTTCGTCGGAGAAGGATGAGTCGGAGCTGACGATGTGCACCGATGTGGACCGCAACGACATGGCTCGGGTCTGCAAGCCCGGGACGGTGAAGCTGATTGGGCGCCGCATGCTCGAGCAGTACTCCCGCCTCATTCACACCGTGGATCACGTTGAAGGCGAACTGCGGGAGGATCGGGACGCGCTGGATGCCATTTTGACGCACATGTGGGCCTGCACCCTCACGGGCTCACCGAAGCCGATTGCGATGCAGACCATTGAGAACCTCGAAAACTCCCCCCGGCGCTGGTATGGCGGCTGTGTCGGGTTCCTGTGGTTCAACGGCTACGTCAGCACCGGGATGACCCTCCGGACCGTCCACCTGCAAAGCGGACAGGCGACCGTGCGGGCAGGGGCCACGCTGCTGTATGAATCCGATCCGGAAGCCGAGGAGCAGGAAACCCGCATCAAGGCTTCAGCATTTCTGGAAGCCACCCTCGGGAAGGCGAATGCGGCACTGGAGGTGAACGAAGGGCTGCCCAAGACGGGGGAAGGCAAGCGGGTGCTGTTTGTGGACTTTCAGGACAGCTTTGTCCACACGCTCGCCAGCTACGTCCGGCAGACTGGCGCCGAAGTGATCACGCTCCGGGCCGGGTTCCCGGTGGAGCAGCTGGATGCCCTCCAGCCCAACCTGGTCTTTCTGTCTCCCGGACCCCTGACCCCAGCCGACCAGAAGGTTCCGGAGCTGGTGGGCGAGTGTGTGCAGCGCGAGCTTCCGCTGTTTGGCGTGTGTCTCGGGCATCAGGGCATTTCCGAGTACTTTGGTGCCAAGCTCGATACCTTTCCGGTGCCGTTCCATGGGAAGTCGGCGGAGATCCGGCACCACCGGCAGGGCATCTTCACGGGGCTTCCGGACCCCTTTGCGGCTGCGCGTTACCACAGCCTCTACGTCCGGCGAGAGACGCTTCCGGCAAAGCTGACCATCACTGCGACCACTGAAGACGGGGTGATCATGGGAATTCGGCACAGCGTCCTGCCGATTGCGTCCGTGCAGTTCCATCCGGAATCAATCCTCACCCTCAAGGAGCAGTCCGGACTGCGCCTCATCCACAACGTGCTGCACGAGCTCTGTTCATAGGCGCCGTGAGCCGCTGAAGTCCTACGCCTCCAGCTGCTTGCGCAGGTCCTGGAGGCGGTCCCGGAGCTTTGCGGCCAGCTCGAATTGGAGCTGTTCGGCGGCTTCCATCATCTCTCCTTCCAGCTGAACCATCTCTGCCTCAAGCTTCTCCCGAGTCTGGTAAGGTGCCTCGGCTTCGGCGGCAATGGGCTCTTCATCGAGGTCAACGGGAGCCAGGGACGGAGCAATTTCCCGGATGACTGAACGCGGGGTGATCCCGTGTTGGGCGTTGTGAGCCAGTTGCCGAGCCCGTCGCTCTTCCGTGATGTCGAGGGCTGCGCGCATGGAGCCGGTGATGACATCAGCGTACATGATGACCCGGCCCCCGACGTTTCGGGCCGCACGGCCACAGGTCTGAATCAAGGACCGGACGGAACGCAGGTAGCCTTCCTTGTCGGCATCAAAAATCCCCACGAGGGACACCTCCGGGAGGTCCAGCCCTTCCCGCAGGAGGTTGATCCCCACCAGCACGTCAAACTCGCCCTTCCGCAAATCGTGCAGAATCTTGGTACGCTCCACGGCGTCAATGTCGGAGTGCATGTAGCGCACACGGACGCCCAGTTCCTTGTAGTAGTCCGTCAGGTCCTCTGCCATGCGTTTGGTGAGGGTGGTGATGAGGACTCGCTCGTTGCGCTGCTCGCGCTCCCGGATTTCATGAAGCATGTCATCGACCTGCCCCAGCACGGGCCGGATCTCAATGGGCGGGTCGACGAGTCCGGTCGGCCGGATCACCAGCTCCACGGCCTGGCCCTGGGTTTTCTCCAGCTCATAGTCTCCGGGGGTGGCCGAGACATAGATGATTTGCTGACCAATCTGCTCAAACTCCTCAAACTTGAGGGGCCGGTTGTCCAGCGCTGAAGGGAGGCGGAAGCCATGCTCCACAAGGGTTTCCTTGCGGGCCTTGTCTCCGCGGTACATGGCCCGGACCTGCGGGACGCTGACGTGGCTTTCATCAATGACGATGAGGGCATCGTCTGGAAGGTAGTCGAGCAGGGTGGTGGGCGCACTTCCGGGTTTGCGACGCTGGAGGATGCGGCTGTAGTTTTCGATGCCTGAACAGAAGCCCGTTTGCTCAATCATCTCAATGTCGTACTCGGTCCGTTGCTTGAGTCGGTGGTACTCGAGCAGCTTGTCCTGCAGCTTCAACTCGATCAGACGGTCCTTGAGTTCCTCCCGGATGAGCCGCACGGTTTCCGGAACATGGCTGGACGGAGTCGCGTAGTGGGAGGCCGGGTAGATGGCAAAGTGCCGGTAGCCCTTGTGCTTCTTGCCCGTCAGGGGGTCGTACTGCGTGATCGCTTCAATCTCGTCGCCCCACAACTCGACCCGGAGGGCCGATTCGGACTCGGCGAGGTAGATGTCGATGACGTCCCCCCGGACCCGGAAGGTGCCGCGATGGAAGTCGAGGTCGTTGCGCTGGTACTGCATTTCGACCAGGCGAGCGAGCATCTCGGCCCGCTTGAGCTTCTCTCCGACCTTGAGGAAGAGGAGCATCTTGCCATACTCCTCCGGAGAGCCGATGCCGTAGATGCAGGAAACGGAGGCGACGATGATGACGTCTCGACGCTCCAGCAGCGATCGGGTTGCCGAGAGGCGGAGGCGATCCAGCTCATCATTGAGGGCCGTGGTCTTCTCAATGAAGAGGTCCTTGTGCGGAACGTAGGCTTCCGGCTGATAGTAGTCGTAGAAGCTGACAAAGTACTCCACCGCGTTGTCAGGAAAGAAGGCCTGGAACTCGTTGTAGAGCTGGGCGGCCAGCACCTTGTTGTGGGCGAGGACGAGGGTGGGACGCTGGGTGTGCTCAATGACGTTGGCCACCGTGTACGTCTTGCCAGACCCGGTGATGCCCAGCAGCACCTGATGCCGTTGCTGCTGCTCAATGCCCGCCACCAACTCGGTGATGGCCTGCGGTTGATCGCCAGCGGGCTGGTACTCGGATTTGAGGTGAAAGCTCATGTGGGCTCAGTTGGGGGTTCTTGAAGCAGACCCCAGTATACCGGAAACCACGTTCAGGTTCACGGAAGCGTGAGCGTCTTCAGGAGGCCGCTGCCGGGAGCGCGCACCTCCAGGACGTCACCGGAGCGAGCCGTGAATTCGAGAGGCGCGGTGCCGGCATCGTTGCCCACAAATAGCCGCTCGGAGCCACGGACCCGGACGACGAGGCGCGGACCATGAGGCCAGGGACTCAGTTCCCAGCGGTCGGATCCGAGCGGTTGTACGTCCAGCTCGGACGCCTGAGCAGGAGCCATCCGAGCGGCTGTGCTGAGGCGTTGGTCAAAGACGGGGGTGCCTGTTTCATCCTGAAGGACGACCCGGCTCACGGAAGCAGCTCCGGGGACCCAGATGCTGAAAGGCTGAGCAGGGCTGTGATCCAGGGTCTTCAGTTGAACGGGAAGCACGTCCACGCTTCCGTCTGTGCGCGTCACCACGGCCTGGAAGCGCGCGCGCGCCTCTCCGGAGCGGCTGCCTCCGAGAGAGAGGACACGGTCAAGGGACCACTCGCCGTCCTCATTCCGGGTTCCAGAGAGGAGCCAGCCACCATCAGACGTGCTTCGTGCCTGAGCGACCAGGGCACTGGGGGTGGGCAGGCGGTTTTGGAAGGACCGCAGGTTGCGGTAGTTGTAATCCGAGATCCAGGTCCGGTTGCAGTAACTCATGATGTCGTAGTAGCTCGACGGCGCGAGCAGCCGGTTCTTGAAGTAATCGTACCCGGCCTGGTCCAGGTGAGCGGTTTGGTTCGGGTAGTTGGGATCGACTCCACTGATGGCAGAACACTCGCTGTTGGTGCCATGGTCCACATGATGGCGTCCGTGGTTGTGACCCAGCTCATGGGCGGCAATTTTGCCCACGAGGTGCTTCTGCACCAAGCCGATGCCCGTCAGGTCCAAATTGCAACCGCTTGTGTCCGATCCGGAAACATACGCAAGCCCGCCATATGTTTCACCACTGGCCAGCAGCCCGTAGTAGAAACGGTTGCAGTTCTGGTTACCCAACTCCACAGTCCGGTAAGAGCTGAGCCCGGAAAGAATGGACTCCCAGTCGTTCCCAGTCTGAGCCGTCCCGAGGAACTGAAACGGGGTGCCGGCAACATCAATCAGAATCGAGTGGTTGGGGTACATGGCATTGAGCGTCTGTCCAATCTCGACCTTGGCTACCTGCATCTGGGAGGGGCTGGGGACTCCACTCAGCGTGGAGATGGGCACCAGCTTCACGTAGAGCGGTACCTGCTCCTCGAAGGTGAAGGATTCGGTGTGGCTTCGCAGCGTCCCCGTGTTGTTGTCGATAATGGTGCCACTGTTCATGTAAACCGTGAACTCCTGGGTTCCCGCTTGAAACCAGCTGGTTGCATCGTCCCGGAGGTCAAAGGTCGCAACACAAGCGGCATCCACCGAGGAGCTGTAGGGCGTATGGAGGAGTGGCCCATGGAGTGTGTAAAAATCATCTCCATGCTTCAGCTCCACAGTACCGGTCTGCCCGGCTCCGGAGGTGACGTTGAAGTAGGCTCGGACGATTCCGGGTTTGCCGGCAATCAGGGTGGTGTTGCTCGTGCTGCTCACTTCGACGGCCTGCGCGACCGTCAGTTTTTCAACGCTGAAGGTGAGGGTGCCACTTGTAATCGAGAGGGCGTTGGAGTAAGCGCTTCGGGCGCCGGCATTGGTCACGGCTCGGACCAGGAAGGTATCACCAGAACTGGCACCGGATAAAGTCGTGCTGGTGCCGGTGACCGTACTCACGACGCTCAGCGCTCCGGAGCTCAGTTGGGCGACCTCGTAGGAGCTGGCGCCGATGACAGCATTCCAGGAAAGCTGGGCATCACTGCCACTGAGAACACCGCTCAGGGCCGGTGGCGCCGGTGGTGCGCTTCCAATGGTCACAGGAACGACACTGGTCGCGCCACTTTTTCCCTCAGCTTGCGTTTGGGTTCCTGCCGAAAGCGTCAGGGTCAGGGCCTGCCCTTGTGAAAACCAATTTCCATAAAAATCACACCCGTTGGATGACCCTAGGGAATCGACCAGGCCAGGATCGTAATTGAGGGTCATGCTCTGGCACTTGGAGACATTGAGCGAGAAGCCGGAGCGCCCCTTCTGGATAAACAGGTAGTGCGTGCTGGCTCCGCTCAGCGGCTTCCAGGAAACCCTTAAGCCTGTGACCACGTCCGGTTCCGATTGAACCTTCAGGTCAGCAACGTTCAGGTCGAGGTAGCTGACCTCGGCATCAGCCGATGCCTGCAGGCGGGGCTCGCAGGTGACCTGGTTGACCGAGGAAATTTCCGGAAGCTTGCCCTCGGCAAACGGATCGTTGCTGCTGAGGTCGGTAAAGGAGGTGGGCCCTTCGGTCTCGTCCTGAGTGCTGCACCCGACCAGGGTCAGAATCAGGAATCCGCTGAGGACCGCAAGAACGCGAAGAGGCTTCATGCTGCAAGGACGAGAGGCAAGCCGCCGCGTGCTGGCCGGAGCCAGGCTGCGGGCGGGCTCAGAGGTAATCGGCGAGCGTTTTTCCGGCAGGCGCTGCTGGTGCCGGTTCCGGAGCAGGCGCCGCGTGCGCATCGGCCCCGTGGCTGTCGTGTCCATGATCCTCGCCATGGGCATGCGGAAGCAACAGCCCGAGTGCGGCTTGTCCCCGGCGGAAGTACACCATCAGGTTGAAGCCCAGCAGGCCGCTGATGAAGAGCATTCCCGCCAGAGCCAGCTTCGATTCAGCTGGCAGGAAGACCACCAGCACGAGGGGCAGGATTCCGCCAACGGGGTAGTCCCGCGAGTTTTGGGAGCCAATCAGGAACATGGACAGGACGGCAAAGAACATTCCGGTGCCGATCCCCAGCAACAAAACGTAAGGAAACTCCATGGGACGAATCTGGGTTCAGGTTAACGAGTAGCCGGCAAGGCAAACGAGTGAGAGCATAGCACGCTTTTCCGGGAAGCAGAAGCTCAGAACGCTGAGGAGGCGGCCTCTTTCAGCAGGGTGTCATAGGCTTGTGGTGTCAGGGCTTCCCAGCTTTCTGCAACCACCTGGAAGCGGCTCTCGGCACGGCGGAGGATCAGGGTCTTGATCCCGAGGTCAGAGAGGCGTTCTGATTGATAATCCTGAAGGAGCCGGACCCGAATGTCTTCTCCCGAAAACTCGATCTGGAGTGGGGTCAGCTGAATCTGACGAGCGCCATTTTGCTCGGCCACCCGTTGCTTCAGGTCGGCCCAGGCGGCCAGGTCGTATGACTCGCTCTGGAAGTCAGAGGCATACACCTGCAAGTAGGCCTGCAGGTTGTCTCCTTCCCAGAGGTCTCGCCAGTGACTCACAAAGGCCAGGACGGACTGCAGGGGGTCGCCGGAAGTGATCACCGGGGCCGGTGTGGGCTCCGTCGTGGCCACGGCGGGAGCAACCGGTGCTGCTGGTGCCAGGGCTGGAGCTTCCGGAGCCGTGACGTGGTTCACTTCCGGAGCTTCCGGAGCCGGGGTCGCTTCGCTGGTGTCGAGCCAGGCGATGGCCTCCGGAGGGGTGCGGTCCTGATCAACAGCGGCAATGAGTTCCGTATTCGGGGCCGCCGGGTCGGCATCGGCTTCGGTGACCCAGGCGACGGCCTCGGTTTCAGAGCCATCCAGGTCCACTGGGCGGGCCGCTGGGGGAACGGGTTCTGCGTCGGTTGCAACCAGCCAGGCTGCTCCGGTTGCTGAAGGCGCGTCCAGCTCCACGGGTTCCGGAGCGCTAATGAGGGTTTGGCGCAACTCGTCCAGCCCTTCCGGGTTTTGTAACGTCAGGGGCTCTTCGGCAGAAGTTTCCGGCTCTTCCGGAAGCGTGGGCTCTGAAGACGAGTTCGGCTCTTCCGGAAGGTTTGGCGAGAAGGACAAGGCGGCCAGAAGGGGGTCGTTTTCCGGAGTCGCCTTCACGATGCTGCCGGCGACCGGAGTGCCATTGAGGACAATGGGGAAGCTCTGCTGCTCCATTGCCAGGCGGTCGGAGGCGTTGAGCTTGCCCCACTGCTCGCTGATGATTTCATACCCCCGGGCTCCCTTGCGGAGGTACAGGGTTTTCAATCCGGAAGTCTGCAGGTGCGGGGCATCGTAGTCCTGGAAGAGTCGAACCTCCGTGACCTCTCCGGAGCGGAGGATGCTGAGAACCTGGATGCTGATGCGCTTTTCCCGGTAGAGGTCGTTGACGTTCTGCTTGTACTGCTTCCAGCGGGACGCGTTGAATTTTTGAGTCCGGAAGTCTGTGGCATAAAGCGACAGGTAGACCGGGTTGTCGCTGGTTTCCCAAGACGTGATCCAGGTTTGCAGAAACTCCAGAACCTGCTGGCGCTCCTGGAGCACCTTCCAGGGGCTTTCCAGCTGCAGCTTTTTGCTGATGATCATGGGCGTGTTGCGGAGCGACACCAGCTGCTTGACCTCAAGCAATTCGTCATTGCGGAGCGAGATGCACCCCCGGGTGGCCACGGGTTCCACCGATTCGGTGCCGTGCAGCCAGATCCCGGAACCCGTCTTGCGGTGATAGTAGCGGTCCAGGAAGTTCGGGTAGTTCGTCACCAGCGCTCCGGAGCCATAAACGGAGGCAATCTCCTCTCCATAGCGCTGGTCCAGCAGGGAGCTGCTCAGCTTCTGCCGGAAGCGGTAGATGCCCTCTGGCGTCTTCTGGTCTCCTTCGACCTGTTTGTCACCGTCAACCTTCCCAGACTCACACGAGTGGAGGGAGTTGAGGCGCCAGTGGCCGTTCAGTTGGTAGACGTAGAGGGTGCATCCGGATTTGTCCACCGCGATCACGGTGTCTCCCTCGACGCCATAGTAGAGGAGGCCTGCAGGGATTTTTTCAGCAGCCGCTACTGGAAGAGCCAGAAGTCCCCAGTATCCAGTGAGGAGCAATCCGAGAGCGACCAGCAGGCGAGAAAGGGAGGTCGTCAGTGGGGGCGTCACGAGGCTTTGTCGAGAAGTTGAATGATTTCTTGGATCTTGGCTTCCGCGACTTCCGGCTGCGAGGAGCCGAGGGCGTCCCGGACGCAGTGGTTCAGGTGCGCCTGGAGGATGCCGAGCTCCACCTGGCGCAGGGCGCCGGAAGCGGCACGGATTTGAGCAATGATGTCCATGCAGTAGCGGCGCTCCTCGACCATCTTCTGAATCCCCCGGAGCTGTCCCTCCACCCGACGGAGTCGGTTGAGCTGAGGGTGGTGGTCCGGGTGAGCCGAAGCGTCCAGGTCGTGACATCCGGGCACGTCGTTCCCGGACGGGGAAAGCGTGTCAGGGGCGGCATTCGCATTGCAGGTTGTCACAGGCTACCGTTAGACTGGGTTCGGTTTCCACGAGTACAAAGGTCCTGGCTGCTGCCAAGGGTTCAGGGGTCCTGCAAGAAACGGGACATCTCGTGGCTAAAGAGCCAAGTATAAAGAGGGCATGCCACAGACACAACCTGAACTTGCAACGGACGGCTTCTGAAGCTGTTCCTTCTTGCGCAGACCTGACCTTCCAAACGCCTCATCATGTTGGATTCACCTTCCTCAGATACCCCCCGTTCCGGAGACGTCGCCCTGGTGCTGGCGGCCCTCATGCTGGTTTCGTATGGCCTGATCATGATCTACAGCACCGGAGTGGCGGTGGCAGAGCGGACCTATGGTGACAGCTTCTACTTTGTCAAACGGCACCTGCTGAACCTGCTGGTGGCCGGGTTGGCGTTTTATGTGGGCTACCGTATTGACTACCGCCGCTGGCGGGCCTGGATCCCCTGGATGATGGTGGGCATGCTGCTGCTGCTGCTGGCGGTGATGGTGACGCATTACGGGGCATCCGTGAAGGGCGGGCGGCGCTGGCTGCGTGTGGCGGGATTCGGGTTTCAGCCGGCAGAGTTCCTCAAGGTGGTGCTGGTGTTCTACGTGGCCTCTTACCTGGAACGCAAGCAGGCCCTGCTGGGCTCGTTCACCAAGGGCCTGATTCCGACCTTCCTCATTACGGGGCTTTATCTCTTTCTGGTGCTGCTGCAGCCCGACTTCGGAACCGTGGTGCTGGTAGCGATGACGGTGCTGGTGATGCTCTTCTTGGGAGGGGGGCGCCTGACCCACATCACGGCCAGCATCCTCAGCGTGGGCATGGTCGGAGGCCTGCTCGTTGCCTCCGAGGAGTACCGCATGAAGCGGGTGCTTGCGTTTCTGGACCCGTGGAGCGACCCATGGAATTCCGGATACCAGATCATCCAGGCGTTCATTGCCATCGGCAGCGGTGGCTGGACGGGCCGGGGGCTGGGCATGAGCCGGCAGAAGCTGTTCTTCCTTCCGGAGGCGCATACCGACTTCATCTTTGCGATTGTGGGAGAAGAGCTCGGCTTCATTGGGGTCCTGCTGCTGCTGGCGCTGTTTACCGTGTTCCTCTGGCGTGGGTTCTGGGTGGCCTGGAACGTTCAGGATACCTTTGCGCGCCACGTGGCCTCGGGCTTTACCACCTTGATCAGCCTGCAGGTCCTGTTTAACCTGTGTGTGGTCACCGGCCTCATGCCCACCAAAGGCATTTCTCTGCCCTTCATCAGCTACGGAGGGTCCTCGTTGATGACCACCATGCTGATCACCGGCATCCTCGTGAACATCAGTCGTAATGTTTCGGCACAACGTGGCTGAACGCCTCCTGCTTGGCCTCCTTTTGGGAGGCTTCCTCTACCTGACGCTTCCTCCGATCCCTGCTTTTGCGCAAACGGGCTCCGAGCCTGAACTGGAAGACCCCGAACCGCCTTCAGATGCCGAAGAGGTGGGCGCAGAAGAGGCGCCTTCCGGTCGCATTGACCACCGTCTGAAGAACTTCCTCGAGACCACTCAGGGGCTGGATGACTGGAACCGCATCATGCTGGCCATCCTGGAAAGTCCGGAAGCGGTCGAAGAGGTCCTCAACCAGGGAATGCGGGTCAACGTCCGCGGGCATGGACAGTTCCGGGGGTCAACGCCCCTGATCTTTGCGGCCAAGACCGGAAAGCTGGAGATTGTGCGGTTGCTGGTGGAACGCAGGGCCCGGATCAACGACACCGATGACAACGGGATGACAGCCCTGGCGCATGCGGCTCAGGAGGGAGAGCTGGAGATTGTGCGGTTCCTGCTGAAGCGTGGCGCCAACCCGGATACCATTTCAGACAACCATTGGACGCCTCTGATTTTGGCGACCCGACGTGGGCACGATGGCGTCGTCCGGATCCTGCTGAGTGTGGGGGTCCGGGTGGATTATGCCGATCACCTGGGCCTGACGGCCCTGGCGTATGCAGCGCAGGAAGGAGAGCTGACCATTGCCGAGATGCTGCTGGAGTATGGTGCCGATCCGCGGGTTGCCTCTCGGAACGAATCGACCCCGCTGCTTTGGGCTGTGAAGAGCGATCAGCTGTCACTGGTCGCTGAGCTTCACCGCAGTGGCGGTTCCATTCGGGTGCGAGAGAAGGAATTTGGCCGGACGCCGCTGCACCTGGCAGCGCTCAATGGCAGCACGTCCATGGCGCGTTTCCTCCTGCGCCTGGGAGCCCGGATTGATGCCGTTGACTTCCAGGGCCGCACGCCCCTGATCACGGCCCTCCTCTCGCAGAGTGAAGAGACCGCCGTTGCGCTCATTCAGGAGGGCGCTTCCCTTGAATTGCCCGATGAGCAGGGCAACACGGCGCTGATCCTGGCGGCGCAGAACGGCATGCTGGAGACCGTGCAGGAACTCCTCAACCGTCCAGTTGATCTCGACATCCAAAATGAGCTGGGGCAGACCCCGTTGATGCTGGCGGCTGCCTCCGGAAGGCTGGAAGTGGTGGAGCTGTTGCTGCGTCGAAGTGCCGACCTGAGTCGGACGGACCGTTACGGCAAGACCGCCTGGATGTATGCCGCAGATTATGAGCAGGATGAGGTGGTCCGGTTCCTGGACCAGAACGGGGGGGCCACTTCGGGCAATCTGATTTATGCCGCCACCCGAGGGTACGTGCCGATCCTTCAGGACCTGCTGGAACGTGAAGTGCCCCTAACGGCTCAGGATGAACTGGGGTGGACGGCGCTGATGTGGGCCGCCAACAATGGAAACCTCGAGAGCCTCAAGCTGCTGCTGGAACACAACACCCCCGTCAACGACCAGGGCGCCAACGGCTGGACCGCGCTGATGCTGGCAGCCGGGCGCGGACACGCGGAGGCCATTGAACTGCTGGTCCAGAATGGTGCCGACTTCACGATTCGGGATCAGGACGAGTGGACGGCGCTGACATGGGCGGCACACAAGGGCCAGACGCTTTCGGTCAAAAAGCTCATCAGCCTCGGTGCTCAGGTCAATGAGCAGGGCGCCAATGGCGTGACCCCCTTGGCCTGGGCGGCGGCTTCCGGAAACACCGAGACCGTGCTGGCCCTGCTTGAGCTGGAGGCCGACCTGCACCTCGCAGATGCGTATGGCAGAAGCCCTCTGACGCTGGCTCTGCTGAAGGAACACTATGATACGGCGGGAACCCTGATTCGCCTGGGGGCCAATGCCAACGCCAGCCTCCTCTATGCCTCCAGCCGCGGGTACGTTGGGATTGTGCAGTTTCTGCTGGAGCATCAGGCGAGCCTCCAGCACCGCTCGGAAGAAGGCATGACGCCCCTGTTGCTGGCCAGCATGGGCGGACACGAGGCGGTGATTCAACTGCTGCTGCAACAGGGAGCCGACCCCCTCTTCCGGGACCCGCGAAACCGCACGGCTCTGCACTATGCGATCATTGCCGACTCGTTGCCCAGCAGCGAGCTGCTTCTGCGTTCCGGAGACCTGGTCAACCTGAAGGATGCCGACGGCAACACGGCGCTGATGCTGGCGGCTGATCAGGGGTACCGTGATCTGGTGGAGCTGCTCCTGCGTTACGGAGCACGCCTGAACGAGGTCAATGGCGGACAGCAAACAGCGCTGATGCTGGCGGCGGCCAAGGGCTATCGCGAGATCTGCCGCCTGCTCATCCAGTCAGGCGCCAATCCGGAGCTGCAAACCGAGTCGGAGCAAAATGCGCTCATGGTGGCTGCCCAAAATGGACACCGCCTGGTGGTGGAGTTGCTGCTGGAACAGGGGGTGCCCGTGGATACCAAGATGTTCCAGTTGCAGGGACGGGGTGGAACGGCCCTGACCCTTGCGGCTCGGAGCGGGCATTCCGATGTGGTGCAGGTGCTGCTCAACTACGGGGCCAAGCTGGGCGCGATTGAGCTCATGTACCGCCGCAATGCCCTCATGGAGGCTGCCCGAAGCGGTTACCTGGGAACCGTGAAGGTGCTGCTGCTCGCAGGCGCCGTCGCTTCGGAAACGGACCTGTCGGGGAAAACCGCCCTCATGCTGGCGGCCGAGGCCGGGCATACGCCTGTTGTTCAGTACCTGCTCGATCAGGCACCTGATTCCGCTTTTGAGGTCGATGACGAGGGAAAGTCGGCGTTGCACCTGGCCGCCGAAATGGGACAGGCCGAGGTGGTGCGCTTGCTGCTCGACCAGGGCTTTGATCCGGACCAGAGGGATCAACAGGGCGAGACGCCCCTGCACCTGGCGGCTGAAGCGGAAAGCGTGTTGGTGCTCAAGCTGCTGCTGGAAGCCGGGGCGGATCCGCAACTGAAGGACCGCTCGGGAAGAAGCCCCCGGGACTGGGTCAGCACGAATCCGGAGCTGGCGTCGCTGTTTGAGTGACGGTCAGCTCCCCTTGTTCCACCAGGCGATCACGAGCTGCTGCTCCCGCTCCCGAAACCCTGCCTCATCAATCTTTCCCTGCCTGAACCCCTCCCGGAGGTAGTGGAGCTTGGCCAGCCACTCTTCGGTGCTGCTGCACTGGCTCCACCCTCCTTCCGTTTGACGGACCAGTTGCTCATAGGCCTCTGTGTCCAGGTCGATGGGGTGGTCCAGAGCGTGAGGGGTGACCCGGATGGTCGACATGGCCACCGACCTCAGTCAGCCTGACCGAGGGTCTGACCAGTCTGCTCCCAGTCCTTCAGGAAGGCGGCCAGGCCCTTGTCGGTGAGGGGGTGGTGGAACATCTGCTGAAAGACCTTTGGTGGCGCTGTGATGACATCGGCGCCCATCTTGGCACAGTGGAGGGCGTGTTGTGGACCCCGGATGGAGGCGGCCAGGACCTCAGTCTCAAAGCCATAGTTGTTGTAGATTTCAACAATGTCGGCGATCAGATCGAGCCCGTCCAGGCTGATGTCGTCCAGACGTCCCACAAACGGACTGATGAAGGTGGCGCCGGCCTTGGCCGCAATCAGGGCCTGGTTGGCGCTGAAGCACAGGGTCACATTGACTGGGTGCCCCTCTTTGCTGAGCTGGTTGCAGGCCTGAATGCCTTCCGGTGTCAGGGGAACCTTCACCACAATGTTGTCGGCAATCTGCCGGAGCCAGCGTCCCTCGCGGATCATGCTCTCGGCATCAGTGGAGACCGTTTCTCCGGAGATGGGGCCATCCACGAGCTTGCAGATCTCGGCCAGCACTTCACGGATGTCTCGTCCGGACTGCGCAATGAGGCTGGGGTTGGTGGTGACGCCATCAACAATGCCGTAGGCGGTGAGGGCTTGAATCTGTTCCGTATCGGCAGTATCAACAAAAAATTTCATGGAAGGGACTTTCGTTGAGAAGGTTGGACCGTGACTGGAGGTGCGGGAGCGCCACAGAGGTATTCAACAGGTTGAAAGCCCCTGAGTTTAGCGAACCTCTTGCGGGAGTGCAATCGGGCAACTGGAAAAACCCACTCAATTTTTTGGGATGTCTTGACCGGGGCCTGTCCCCCCTTTACCGAGGCCAGGGCGCTGAGTTCCGACGCCTCTTTCTTTCTGATGGAGACTTGTATGACGACGGCTTCTTCCAAAGCCCTTGAGGTGGCACAGACCATGTTTGCTGACGACCGGACCTCCCAGTTTCTGGGCATGGAACTGATTGAGGTGACGCCAGGAGCAGCAACGCTGCGCCTGCCACTGGCGGAGTGGATGTTCAACGGACATGGCACCTGCCACGGCGGGATCATCTTTACGTTTGCTGACTCCGCCTTCGCCTTTGCGTGCAACTCGCACAACCAGCGGACCGTTGCGCAGCACTGCACCATTACCTTCCTGAAGCCGGGGAAGCCTGGAGACATTCTGATTGCAGACGCCCGAGAAGTCGCTCGTGAGGGACGAAATGGGATCTATGACATTGAGATCCGGACGGAAGCCGGAGAGGTGCTGGCGCAGTTCCGGGGAAACTCGCGCAGCATCTCCGGGACCATTTTGCCGGAGTGACTCAGGAGGCGTCTGTTGGCTGAGGCGCGTCCAGAAGCTTGTACACCATCTTGGTAAACAGCGCGCGCTCCTCCGGATCCAGACGCTCAAGAAACTGCGCTTCGTATTCCAGCGCCAGGGGTTTGATGTCCTCAAAAAGTGCCCGTCCGGAATCCGTGAGTCGCATCTCGACCAAGCGGCGGTCGTTGGTGCTGGGACGTTTTTCCATCAGACCTCGTGCCTCCAGACGTGCAGAGGCTCGGCTAATCTTGGCCTTGTCCATGTCCACATGCTGGAAGACCTCCCGGACCGAGATGCGGTCGGATTCGGCCAGGTGGGCCATCAGCCGCCACTCTGGAATGGACAGGTCAAACTGGGCCTCATAGACCTGGGCCAGGTTCCGGCTCACCTGATGGGCCAGAACGTTGAGGAGGTAGGGGAGGTAGTGGTCGAGTTGAAGGGCTGAGTGGCTCATTGGAATGCATGAGGTTAAGGGCCGAGGGCATCAGCTCTCTTGAAGTTCCTTCCGACAGGAAGGAGCTGCTGATCATTGGGCATTCCTCATTTTCCGAAATTGCGAGCGAAGAAGCAACCATTCTCCAGAAGGGTTCCGGAGAACTGGCACGCTTCTTTCACACCAGAAGGGATCAACCCGAACCCGCGGAATCATCATGGACCTCACCCCCCTCACTTCTGAAAAAGAAACCCTGCGTCAGCTGCAGCAGGACCTTGTTGATTATGGCTGGAGCCTGCTTTCCACGCAGTACAAGGGGCATCAGTTCTGTCACACCATTGGCCTCCACTGGAGCTTTCAGCACGCTGATCTGGAGCTGGTGGGCCTCAATGAGGAGCTGGGCACCCTGTTCCTCAATGAGCTGGCCGGACGGGTGAAGCTGGGGCAGCGCTACCACCACCTCAGTGTGATTGATGACATGGTGGAGGACATTGAGCTGCTGCTGGTTCACAACCCCCTGGATCCGGAGGGGGAACCCATCCTGAATGGTCGGCTCCGTTTGGTGTATCCCGATTCCCAGGGCCGTTACCCCTGGGAGAGCGGTTGTGACGATGATTGCCTGGTGCAGCTCCTGTTTCCCGACTCCACTCTGCCCCGCCGAGAGGTGTTTGAGGCAGAAGGCCTGCTCCTGCACACCGACCCGGTCTGACCGGCCCACGACGGCCCTCCCTTCCCCTGCCCCGTCCGGCTTCCGGACCCGAAGCGTCGATCAGGAGTTGCGACTTTTCCCCAAGTCGCGAAACTGATCAGGTCTCCTTTCACCACCAACCGGAAGGAGCCGTGCCCGCATCACCACCCAACACACGAGGAAACTCATGCAGGAAGCTGTGATTGTTGATGCCGTTCGCACCCCGATGGGGCGTTCCAAGGGAGGAATGTTCCGCAACGTGCGGGCCGAAAACCTCTCTGCCACACTGATCAATGAACTGCTTCGCCGGCACCCGCAGGTGAATCCGGACGAGGTGGAGGACGTGATCTGGGGCTGTGTGAACCAGACCCGGGAGCAGGGGTTCAACATTGCCCGCTTCATTTCCCTGCTCACCCCTCTTCCTCACTCGGTCCCGGCCCAGACGGTCAATCGCCTGTGTGCCTCTTCCATGTCGGCCATTCAGATGGCGGCCATGGCGATCATGTCTGGACAGGGAGACCTGTTCCTGTGCGGAGGCGTGGAGCACATGGGGCATGTTCCCATGGACCATGGCATCGACCCGAACCCGGCCCTCAGCAAGTATTCGGCAAAAGCCTCTGGCATGATGGGGCTGACTGCCGAGATGCTTGCCATTCAGCACAAGGTCTCCCGGGAGGAACAGGATGCCTTTGCCCTCCGTTCGCACCAGCGGGCCACAGCGGCCACCCAGTCCGGACGCTTCCAGCGGGAGATCGTTCCGGTTGAGGGACACGATGCCGCCGGGGTGCCCATGCTCTGCCAGGAAGATGAGGTCATTCGGACTGATGCCAGCCTGGAGGCGCTTGCGGAACTGCGTCCGGTGTTCAATCCGGCCTCTGGAACCGTAACAGCAGGAAACTCGTCGGCGCTTTCAGACGGAGCCTCAGCAGTGCTGGTGATGTCTGCTCAGCGCGCCAGGGACCTGGAGCTGCAGCCGCTGGCGAAGGTCCGGGGCATGGCCTCTTCCGGAGTGGATCCCGCGATCATGGGGTACGGCCCGGTTCCAGCGGTGAACAAGGCCCTCCAGCGGGCAGGCCTCACGGTGAACGATGTGGACCTGGTGGAGCTCAATGAAGCCTTTGCGGCCCAGTCGATTCCGGTGCTCCGGGACCTGAAGCTGATGAATCAGTTGGAGGAGAAGGTGAACCTCAACGGCGGGGCCATTGCGTTGGGCCATCCGCTGGGATGCTCTGGATCGCGCATCATCACCACGCTGCTGCATGAGATGCAGGTGCAGGACAAATCCCTGGGGGTTGCCACCATGTGCGTGGGGCTGGGACAGGGAGTCGCCACTGTGCTGGAGCGTGTTTGAGCTTCTCCGGAGGATCGCGCATTGACAAACACGGTAAAACTGCCCTATAAACAGGCGAAGCCAATGCGGTGCTTCTTCAGCACCGGATCTTTTTCCGACTCTTGAATGGACTACACCACCCTTAGCCTCAATCAGCGTCCGCACGGCGTGTGGGAGGTCACCCTCAGCCGCCCGGAGGCCCACAATGCCATGAGCATCCGGATGATCCGGGAACTCCGGAACCTCTGGGACCAACTGAGGGCCGATCCGGAGGTCCGGGTGGTGGTGCTGGCTGGCGCAGGAAAGAGCTTCTGTGCGGGGGCTGACCTGCGGTGGATGCAGGAGATTGCTCAGCAGCCCCGGGAGCAACGCCTGGCAGAGGCCCGGGAGCTGGCGGAGATGCTCCAGGCGCTTGATACCCTTCCGGCCCTGACGGTGGCCCGAGTGCACGGAGCCGCGTATGGAGGAGCGGTGGGCCTGATCGCTTGCTGCGACCTGGCTTTGGCCTCTGAAGCCGCAGGATTCGCGTTGACCGAAGTGAAGCTGGGGCTGTTGCCTGCGACGATTTCACCGTTTGTGATCAGACGTCTGGGCGGCTCCCAGGCACGGCGGGTGATGCTGCACGCCAAGCGCTTTGATGCCGCGGAAGCCCGGCACCTGGGCCTGATCAGCCGGGTGACCTCGGTGGAGGAGCTGGACTTGGCCGTGGAGGAAGAGCTGCGCTGGGCGCTGGCCTGCTCGCCACACGCGGTGCAAACGACCAAGGCGCTCATCCGCGAAGTCGAGGGACAGCGTCCGGAAGCTGCCCGCGAGCTGACCATTGGGCAACTCGCAGAGGTCTGGGAGCATCCAGATGCACAAGAAGGAATGACGGCTTTTTTTGAGAAGCGGTCTCCCACCTGGAAACCGGCATGAATTTCCGGCACCTTTGCTGCATGTTGCCCCAATTTGTCCGACGATTGGGTCTGATTGGAGGGCTGTTTCTGATGCTGCCCTCGTTGGGGCAGGCGCAGACGCTTTCCGAGATGGTGGAAGACGTCCTCCCGCAATGGGGACGGCAGCACCAGGAGTTTTATGCGGGGGCTGCGTGGCTGGTGGTCAGCACTCCGCACTTCAATGCCTTCCGGGAAGCGGGGCAGTCGAACCTCATGGCCTTTGCCGAGTGGTGGCCGGACGAAACGTGGGGGCTCCGGGGGTTTGGGGCTCAGCAACGGTACCGCCGCTTTGGAGAAGCCGGGGAAGACGTGACCCTTCGGCACCTTGGAGTGATTGGAAAGGGCTGGGTGGTGCTGTCGGACAACTGGCAGGCTTCTGCCGGAGCCGGTTTTGCCAACACCCGCCTGGAAGCACCGAGCGGCGACAAACGAGCGCTGACTCTGGTCACCGAGTTTCTGCTGACGGTTCAGGTCGCAGAGGCTCTCACTTTGGAACTGGGAACGTTGACCATGGATGGAGCCAGTGGAGAAGGCTCAACGGATCAACGCCTGGGTTCCACCAACTATGTAGCTGGGCTCAGTGTAGGGTTTTAGGTCCCTGGCCCGAGAACGAATTTTGATGCAGCGAGGATAATGCAACTGCCCAACGTAGAACTTCTGACCAACGAGGACAAGATCTGGTTCGCCCGCTCCATCGCGGGAATGGTGGTCGCAGACGGCCATGTGGATGACAGTGAACTGGAGTCCTTGAAAGAGGCGATCAGCTTCCTGGATGACCGAGAGGAAGTGAACCGGTTGATGGCCATTGTGAAGTCGGGCAAGCCCCCCAAGCTGGAGGCGGCACACATTGAGTCGAAGCAGGCCTTCATCATCCTCAAGTACCTTGCTGAAGTGATGGTGGCAGATGCCGTCCTTTCGCCGTCGGAGGTCGATTACTTCCTCACGGTTGGAAAGCTCCTTGGCTTCACCCCCAACATCCTGAACAAGCTGTGGCGCACCGCTCGGAGTTCCCTGGAAGCGGCGAAGCCGAAGGGAATGATTGACGCGGGCAAGAGCGGAAAAATTGAGGTGGCACTCCTGACGCTCAATGAGGAGCAGTGCGCGTTCCGGTTCCCCCGTCCGCTGATGCCCAACTCCCGGCTGATTTTGCAGGTCACCAAGAGCGATGGCAACCTGTACAACCCGGTGCAGATGCGGCTGGAGAAGCAGTCTGCAGACCGGCATGACGAAGGGTCGTATCAGGTGGTGGCCAAGATTGAGCAGCGCGTTGCCGAGGGCAACGGCATCCTGGAGCACCTCTATCCCGACCGCTTCATGCCGGCGGAAGACACGCGCCTCTCTCCAAGCAAGTCGTCTCTGACGGGGCGTCTGGTGCGCTGTCCGGTGTGCCTGACCAACAAGATCCCGTTCTACATCCTCCGCTCCCGGAGCATGATCACCAAGCAGAACATCTTTGGCATTGGCAAGTACGTCAAGCCTGCCGGCCAGCTCGACTTCTGCAACTTCCACCTGCTGGAGGTCAGCTCCTGCCCAACCTGCGCCTTTTCCTCCAACACCATTGAGCACTTCCAGCGGACCACGCACGAGGAGCCCGTGTTTGATGTGGAAGCCTTCAAGGAAGGGTGGGACGAGGCGGCGGCGGACCTGCTCAAGAAGCTTCAGGCGCAAACGGAGAACTACGCGACTGAAGAGCGAAACGTGCAAGAGGCGCTGCTTTCGTATGACCTTGGCATGAAAACCTTCCGGCACCTTGCCTCCAAGGCGAAGGATGAGCGCGACGGCCTCGTGTACCTGCGAAAGGTGGTGTCGTACCTGATGATTCAGGCGGAACTCCTCATGGAGGAAGGGCAGAAGGAAAAAGCGGTGGCCAACCTCAAGGAGGTGATCAGCACCCTGGAGCCCCTCTTTGAGCAGATGGAAGCAGAGGTGATCCTGCGCTCCGCGACACTCTTGTTCCAAATCATGGTCTACCTGAAGGATTACCAAAAGGCAGGCATGTACATGAAGTTCATCGACAACTACAACACGGAAGGCAAGCTGGATCCTGCCGGAGACGAGTACAAGACCCTTCAGATCTGTGCCGCCACAATCAAGCGGACCTATGATGATCGGGAGATGCTCGCCTTTGACCAGCTGGCTTCTTTCCACGTGGAAGGCTAACGAGGAATCATGGCTGAAGCTCCTGCAGAGGGAACCAAGGAAGAACGTCCCCGAAACGGCAAAATCTTTGTCATGCTTCCGGAACTGCTGATGAAGCGGTTGATGGGGCCCTTGCGCCAGAGCCTGCTGGCCCTCAATGTTGCCTTTGAGATTGGCAACGAGGAGACTCCTGCAGAGAAGCTTGCCAACTTTCAGTGGATCATCCGGTTTCCATGGACGATTCCTCCAGGCAAGCTGCAGGACGACAAAGCCGGGCTGTTCCTGTACCGGGCTGCCGGGATGGTCAAGATTCAGGAAAACAAGCTTCCACCGCAACGCAACGAACACCTGACCCAGATTCTGGAACGCTTCAAGGTGGTGCAGGAGGGGGTGCAGACGCGAGAGGAGCGTCCGGAGTTCCTCAAGCTGTCAGTGGCAGACTTCAACCTGCGAGACCGCCAGCAGGAGTCCCGGCAGCTCCGGGCCCGCGTCACAGACCTCAACCGGGTGGTCGAGGAGGTGGAGAGCGCCTACTACTATGGGATCAGCTACCTCTTCAATACGGCCATTGCACAGGTGACCGGAGTCGCGGTGCTGCAGGGCATCATGAAGGGGCTGGTCCGCCTGATGATCATTGACAACCTGGGCAACCGGACCATTGATGGCCTCGTCAAGCTGGGCTTCAGCAAGAAGTTCCTGACGACCATGTCCACGGCCCAACTTGCGGAAAAGTACCAGGAGTTCAAGAAGACCGACGAGGGTCAGAAGTACAATGCCCAGGAATTCCTCTTCCAGAGCGAGGAGTTCAAGAATGTGGACATCGTCTTCTTCAACAACTGGGACTTCAGCGAAGACAACTTCACGGTCCGGGTGGGGTTGCGGAAGAAAACTGTCCTCAGCAAAAAAGAGGAGCAGAAGAAGCGGCAGGAGAAGTTTCTGGAAGACCGCATGAGCGAGGCCAAGGGACAGCTTGCCGAGCAGCAGGCGAAGCTCAAGCCCCTCATGGAAGAGATTGAGGTCATTGAGGTCAACAACATGCAGGAGAAGGAGAAGCGGTACCAGATCCTGCTCAAGCAACGCAAGCGCCTACTGGGGCAGATTCACCGCAGTGAGGCCCGCCTCAAGGAGCTGGAGCGTCCGGTGAATGCCTCTGACCAGCAACTGCTGCTGACCTTTGACCTGTTTGAGAGCTTCCGGAGCCGCCAGAGCTTCCGCGACAAGCTGGGAGATGCCTTTACCGGACTCGGATTTGGAGACCTCTGGCAGAAAAGCGTGGGAGTGGATGCCGCCAAGAGCTTTCACAACCTGTTCAAGATGGCCCAGTGTGCCAAGGACTTGATCCAGGTGGAGCAGCGGGTACAGAAGCTTGAAACCTCGTGGAAGCAACTGGAGGAGCAACTGGCTCGGTTCTCCATGCACCATGGCCTGGTGAAGAAGCGCAAAGGCGCTCGTCCGGGAGAGCCCGAGAGCTATCAGCCCCTGCTGGAGGAGCACATTCTGGAAAAGCTGGAAATGGCGATTTTGAGCTGCGAGGTCGTCAATAGCTTCCAGCGCCTCCGAGAAGAGGCCAAGGCCCAGAATGACACCCTGGAGCTGGAGTGAGCCGACACTGTCCAGCGTGCGGAGCCTGGATTTCCTGGCTCAGCCAGCGCTGTGCACACTGTGGTCAGGCGACCGGCCTTCCCCTCACCGTTGTCCTGAAGGCGGTGTTCTACTTCCTCATCGCCTTCCTCCTCACACGCCTGTCCGTCGGGCTTTTCCTTTCCCAATCCTAGCGTCCAACCGTTACCTCCATGAATTTAAGTGATCTTCAGGAAGCCCTGCGGCTCCAGGAACAGTCTGCCTCATCCAATCTTTCCCAACTGCTGGAGTGCCGTCGCCTGCTGGACCTGTCCCGGAATCGCTGCCAGCTGCTGGAACAGACGTCACAAGAAGCCGAGTCCGGAGAGGATCAGGAGGTCATTCTGGCCGCGTTGGAAGAGGAGCGGCAACGGCTGGAGGTGCTTTCGTTTGACTACTTGATGCTGCTGGAAGATGAGCGGCAGTGGTCCCTGATGCACGTCAAGTGCTTTCACGAGATGACGTTTCCGAAGGAAGGCATCTGGCGAACGTTCTTCAGTGAAGAGCTGGAGGAGGAGGACCTGACCTTCCGGAAGCGGATTCAGGAACAGCGTGATCGCGCCGAGGCGGTGCGACAGATGATGCTGGAAGAGGAAGCAGGAGGAGAGGAGGAGTAGGAGCCTCAACCGGAGTGACAGGGGGGGAACACTACCAGAAGAAGCTCCTCAAAGGGGGTGCCTTACAGGCTCATCGCAGGCATCATGGCCTCGACGTTCGCCATCCACTGCATGGACTGCTTGCGCATCTCCTGGGTGGTCTTGCGAACCATGCCGTAGGTCTCGTTGACTGCATTCATCTGCATGCTCTTCAAGGTGGCCACGGAATCATTCATCTTCAGCATCTCCATGGCAGGAGCCTTCTCCATCATGCCGTAAGCAGATTCCAAAGACTTCTTCTGCATGGCTTCCACTTCGTTCAGTCCCTTCTCGTACTGATCGTACCAGGTGGTGTACATTTGCATGACGGGCTCGAACACTGATTTTTTTGCTTGGCTCATGGTGCTTGACCTTGAATGGGGGTGAAAAACAAATAACGTCCCTTACGTTAGAGGAATTCCCCACGAATTGCAACTTTAATTTTTATTTTTATTGATTCACCTTAAAAATAACTATGAGTACGGATCATCTCAGTTCACAGGAAGTGATGGAATTGCTCCGTTCCACCAGCGGTCTGGCCTTTCTGCGTTCGATTGCCGAGGGGCAGCACCCGCAACCCCAGATTGCTCGGTTGTTGGGATTTCAGTTGGTGGAGGTGGAAGCCGGGCGGGTGGTCTTTGCCGGAACTCCGCAGCGCCAGCACTACAATCCGATTGGCACCGTTCACGGAGGCTATGCCTGCACTCTGCTGGATTCCTGCATGGCGTGCTCGGTGCAGTCGATGCTGGAGGCAGGACAGGGGTACACGACCCTTGAGCTCAAGGTGAACCTGGTCCGCCCCATCACGGAGGCAACCGGACCGGTGCAGGCAATTGGGCAGGTCATCCACGTCGGACGCCGGACCGGCACCGCCGAGGGCAAGCTGGTGGATGCGGCCGGCAAGCTCCTCGCCCACGGAACCACGACCTGCATGATCATGGACCTGAGCTGAGGCAAGCCGATGCTGAACAGCTTTCCCCACACCCTGCGGCGTTATGGCCTGCACGCTGACGCCCGGTTGCTGCTGGAAGTCTTTGCCCTCGCTGAGCGTGGAGTGATCACCAACCTGGGCTCCCTGCACGATGCGGCCCAGCACCTGGTCTGTAAGTCTCGACGCGACTTTGGTCCCTACAGCCTCGCCTTCTGGGAGCACTTCCTTGGCATTGAGGTGATGGAGCACCGGACCCTCGATGACGCGGTCCGGCACTCCCCAGCCTTTGAACACTGGTTGAGCCAGCAAATGGACACCGCGATGGCCGACCAGGTCATTGACTGGCGCTCGCTGGTGGACCGCTTCCTCAATGAGGTGATGACCTCGAACCTGGCGGCCGACCTCCGCAAGGAACTGGACGCGCGTGAGCACCTGAACCGCGACAATCCGGACCTGATTGATCAGCTCACCTCCGGACCCCAGCGCCCTCCCGTGCCGTCGGACACGATGGTGGACTACTCTCAGGTTCCCATGGAAGAACTGCTGGAGCGGATGCGTCGCGTGGCTGACCAGCAGCAGGCTCCGCACAGTGGAGGCGGGCACTGGATCGGTAGCCACGGTCACTCGCCTTACGGTCACTCCGGGTCCGGACTGCACGGCATCCGCGTGGGAGGCGCAGGGAACGCGGGAAGCGCCCGCAAGGTCTTGGGCGACCCTGCCTTCTTTCCTGTCAACCTCGATGCTCCGCTTAATGACGACACGCTGGATGCAGCGCTCCAGGCGCTGAAGGATCTTCAGGACTCCACTTCCGACCGCTTGCTGGACGTTCCCCGGACGGTGGAGGTCGCAGGCAGCCATGCCGGGATCGTGGTTCCGCACTTCCTCCGGGAGCAAGAGGACCGCATCAAGGTCATGCTCATTCTGGACAACGGGGGCAGTTCCATGTGGGCCCACGTTCACACGGTTCAGCGGCTGTTTGCGAAGATGAAGCGTCGGTTTCCCCAGGACTTGCGCTGCTACTACTTTCACAATGCCGTTTACGCGCAGGTCTATGAAGACGAGGCGCGTCGCAAGCCCACCCCCCTGCGGAAGCTGCTGGAGCAGAGTCCGGACTACCGGGTCTTCATGGTGGGAGACGCCTACATGGCCGCTCACGAGCTGCTGGCGCCCTTCGGAGCCATTGAGTACCGCGAGGAAAGCCCGGTGCCCAGTGTTGCTCAACTGCAGTCGCTGCAGGAACACTTCCCCTACCTGTGCTGGCTCAACCCCACGCCTCAGCCCTTTTGGGCCCGGACGGTGGCGCCGTTCATTCAGAAGATCATGCCGATGTACCCGCTGACCGTCCGGGGGCTGACCGAAGCGATTCGGGTCTTCAATCAGACCAGGCACTTCTGAAAACCGGGGGCCGGGGCATGGGTTGGAAGCGGGAAAAAGCTTGCGCTCCCGGAGGGCCTGAGGGATAACACTGCCTAATCCGCTGATGAATGACGACTGCCACCTCGGGAGGCTTTGATGAACTGGAAAACAGGAATGGTGCTACTGGCCCTGACCGGAATGACGGGCCTGGCGTGGGGAGAGACCCGTGACGACCAGATCTCCCTGATGGCCAAACGGCTGGCCAAGAGCCTGGCAATGAAGGACCCGGCGGCACGTTGGGAGGCGCACTCGGCGTTACCCAACACCGGGGCCAGTGCAGCTCCGCAGCTGGAGCCCCTGCCTCCTCCCGGAAGCGGCCAAACGGTCAATCCGGCATTTGGCGGAGCACCGCCTTACAGAAGTGTGCCCATGGCAGAAGATGAGCGGGGACGGTTGGCCCGGAACCTGGCCAAGGAACTCACGTGGGGGGGCCGTGCCCCTCGTGCTGATGTGAAGTATGCGCCCCCGAAGACTCCGGCAGGCAGCAAGATCTATCCGGAAGACCGGATGCCCAAGTCCAGCGTTGAGCCGTCGTTTCAGTAAGGGCCTACGCCGCCTCGGCTTCCACCAGCTTGCCGGCTTCCACTCGTAGAATGGTCTCTGCCAGCGACAGGATCTCGGTGCTGTGGGTGGCAATGAGCATTGTGGTCCCGAATTCCTCTGCCAGCTCCCTCAGCAACTCCAGCACTTCCTCTCCCGTTCGGCCATCCAGGTTTCCCGTGGGCTCATCGGCCAGCAGCAAGGCCGGCTGATGAATCAGCGCCCGGGCAATCGCCACCCGTTGCTGCTCTCCGCCGGAAAGCCGATCCGGAAAGCTCTGGCCCCGTGTGCCCAAACCGAGCCGCTTGAGCAGGTCCTGAGCCTGGTGGCCCTTGCGGATGCCGTTTAGCTCCAGAGGCAGCTCCAGGTTTTCTGCCACCGTCAGGGTGGGAATCAGGTTGAAGGACTGGAAGACGAAACCGAGGCGCTTGCGCCGGAACAGCGTCCGCTCCCGTTCGCTGAGGTGATTCAGGCAGAGGTCGTCCACCCACACCTCTCCGGAGTCCGGAAGGTCGATGCCGGCAATGAGGTTGAGGAGGGTGGACTTTCCGGAGCCGCTCTTTCCCAACAGGGCGCAGGTGCTGCCTCGGCGCAGGCTGAGGTCGACCCCATCGAGCACCTGGTGCATGACGGAGCCTTCGTGGTAGGCCTTGCGGAGCTGACGGAGTTGAAGAAACGCAGAGGGCGCAGGAGCGTTCATGGCGGTTGCAGAGCAGCGGGAGGTGCACAATTCAGGGTCGGTTGCCTGAAAAGCATTGTGCGGGAGGGACCGGGGAATGCAACCGGAAAATGGTCAACGGGGGGAGGAACCTCCGGAGGCTCAGGGAACCTCCGGAGACGGAGGTCAATAGAGATCGGCTTCCTGGGTGTCAGTCATCTCCAGAATCTCATCGGGAATCAGAAAATCCATCCCCATGACCGGCTCTCCGGCCACACGGTCGATTCGCTGAATCTGGCCACCTTGCTCCAGGTACCGGTTCATGGCTTCGCTGATGTAGTCCTGGGTGATCTCTGTATTCATAGCGCGATTCATCTCCTGAGGGTTAGCGGAATCAAGGGGGACCAGCAGGTCCCTCTCCCTTGCCCACAGCAAATGGTGGGCCACGGCAAACGGGTAATCTCCTTGATCTTTGAGGGCAGGGTCGGTATCTGTGACCACCTGGAGGTGCCCGCTCCCGGAGCGTCTGGAAGCCTCCTCAGGAGCCCGGCTCCTGTTTGGTTGGGCATCCCGAAGGCGTTTGAGGCATTTCCGGAACAAACGCCTGCCGGGCTTGAGGAACGAGCAACGCAGTAGTAACGAGCAACGCAGTAGTAACGAGTACCCCCATGAGTGTCGGGAAGTTAACAGGACCCAAAAAAGCCGCTATTTTGCTCCTTGCCCTCGGAGAAGAGGGCGCCTCGGAGGTGATGAAGAACCTGGACGAGTCTGAAATTCAGCAGGTGGGCTACTACATGACCCGCTTTTCTGACATCGAGCCCGAGGAGCTGGACATCGTTCTGGAGGAGTTCTACCGCAACTCCGTCTTGCAGGAGGAGGGCGTCAACGTCAATGCGAACCCGGACTTTGTCCGGAACGCCCTGGTGCAGGCGTTGGGGGCTGACAAGGCCAAGGAACTGGAAGGCAACCTGCGGTCTGGAAACGAAGAGGGGGGACTGGACGCGCTGCGTTACGTTGACCCGGTCATGATCTCCAACTACGTCCGGGGCGAACACCCGCAGACGATTGCCCTGATCATCTCGTACCTCACCAATGTGGATCAGGCCGCCACGGTGCTGCGGTCCCTTCCGGAAAACGTTCAGGCAGATGTGATGTACCGCATGGCCGTCATCGACACCATTCCCCCCGGGGTGGTGTCGGAAATGAATGAAGTCCTTTATGAAGAAATGAAAGCGGTAGGCAGCATGGTAACCAAGGTTGGAGGCGTGGCCCCAGTGGCTGAAATCCTCAACGCAGTGGACAAGGCGACCGAAACCCGGATCCTGGCGACCATTGAAGAGTCCAACCCGGAGCTGGCAGAATCGATCCGGGAGCTGATGTTCACATTCGAAGACCTCAGCTTGATTGATTCGAAGCAGATGCAGACGGTGCTCAAGGATGTCGATCAGGCCGACATGGTGCTGGCCCTCAAGACGGCAAGCGATTCCGTCCGGGAGTTGATCTTCAGCTCCATGTCCTCGCGTGCGGCCGAGATGGTCCGGGATGACCTGGAAAACCTGGGGCCGGTCAAGGTCTCAGACGTGGAGGCCGCCCAGCAGAAGATCATCAAGGTCGTCAAGAAGCTTGAGGAGGAAGGCAAAATTGTCATCGCTGGTGGCGGTGGCTCTGAAGTCGTCTGATCCTTCCTTTCCACCCCAGGGACCTGGGTCCCTCCCTTTGCTCGCTCCAAGCCCCACATGCTCATGCGAACCTTTCTGGACAAAATGCGCGACCTCAAGTTGGAAGAGGTTGCAGCCCGCAGTCAAACGCTTCCGGAGTCTGAGCTCCGGGCTCGGCTTGCGGATCTTCCGCCTCGGGCCCCCTTTGCCCCGGCCCTGCAGCGGGGTCCGGGACAGCGCATCTCCTTGATCACCGAGGTCAAGGCCAGGGCGCCGGGACGAGAAAATGTTGCCTCTCTCGATTTGGGAGCCGTCCTCCGCGATTATGAAGCCGGAGGCGCGCAGGCGGTTTCGGTTCTGACCGATGGGCACTACTTTGGCGGAGCACTGGAGACGCTCGAACAGGCGGCGCAAGAGACGGCCCTGCCGCTTTTGCACAAGGAGTTCATTGTTCACCCCTACCAGTTGCTGGAAGGACGGGTCCGGGGCGCCAGTGCTGCTCTGATTCTGGCGTACTACTTCAGTGCTTCCGAGCTTCAGGAGATCGTGGCTCAGGCAGAAGCGTGGGGCCTGGACGCGGTGGTGGAGTGCTCGCTGGAAGAAGAACTCCCCCGGACGCTGGAAGCGAACCCCCGGATCCTGATGATCAACAACCGTCCCATCGCATCGCTTCCGGAAAATCCCAAACAGACCTACCACCTTGGCTCGGTGGAGGTGACTCCTACCTGGTGGAAGCAGTTTCCCGAGCTTCGGGCATGGAAGTCGCAACCCTCTGTCACTTTGGTTAGTGCCAGTTGCATTGGGGCTGCGGCAGACCTTCAACTGCTGGAGTCCATCCCCTGTGACGCGGCTCTCATTGGCAATTCGGTGATGAGCGCTCCCAACCGGGTTCAGTTCCTTCAGGCCCTCCGCAACGGGGCACCAACCACCCGTGCTTCCTGATCCTTTTGTTCTTTTCTTTCAAGCGGTTGGTCCTTCATGAGCCTCAATTCTCCTTCCACGTTGAACATCCTGGTGGTCGATGATGATGAAAACATTCGAATGGTCCTGCAGCGGGCCTTGACGAAACTCGGATACCACGTCAGCACGGCCCGGAGTGCCGAAGAAGCCCTGAATACCCTCCAGCGCAGCTTTTTCCATGTGGTGATTACTGACCTGATGATGGAGGAAATGACCGGGGTGGAGCTGATGCAGCAGATCAAGGAGATGAACTCGTTGATGCAGATCTACGTCATGACCGCACATTCCACGCTTCCCAGCGTCATCCAGTGCATGCGCGGAGGAGCGTATGACTACTTCGAAAAGCCGCTGCAGATTGAAGATGTGGCGAAGTCGTTGGGAGAGGCCGCCCGCCGGGCAGAGCGCTGGAGCTCGCTCTACAAGCGGTATGCGTCGAAGCTGCCGACCGCTGAGGCTGATTCCGAGGGGTAACTAGTAGGTGCGGCGGACCACGTAGTCCGCAAGGTTGGCCAGGGTCTGCCGGGTTCCGGAGTCGGGAAGGTGGGAAAGCTGCTCCTGCGCCTCCTGAACATACTGGCGTGCGGCTTCCAGCGTGTGCCGGATGGAGCCCAGGTCCCGCATCATCGCAGCGACCTCTGCAATTTCCTCCGGACCAATCTGTTCCAGCGCCAGGATGGCTTCCACCCGCTGCTGTTGCTGAGGGGCGCTGTGTTCCAGCAGGTGACTGAGGGGCAGGGTGATCTTGCGCTCCTGGAGGTCGGTGCCAATGGCCTTGCCGATGTTCAGCTCCTCCGAATAATCCAACGCGTCATCGACCATCTGAAAGGCCATCCCCAGCTTGATTCCGTACTCGTGCAGAGCAGCGGCCTGTGGGGCAGAGGCGCCATTGAGCAAGGCGCCCATGCGGGTGGCAGCGCCAAACAGGCTCGCCGTCTTGTAGTGGATGATCTGCAGGTACTGGTTCAGGTCCCGTTGCTGGTAATCGCGGGTAAGCTGCAGAAGCTCGCCTCGGGCCATCAGCGTGGTGGTTTCCGACATCAGCTGCAGGACTTCGGTGTTGCGCAGGCGGGTGAGCATCCGAAACGCCAGGGCCAGCAGGTAGTCTCCCACCAGCACACTCGCTTCATTTCCCCAAATCGTCCGGGCAGCCTGCCGAGAGCGACGGGTGTCTGCGCCATCCACCACGTCATCGTGCAGCAGGGTGGCCGTGTGCAGAAATTCCACGACCTGTGCCGCCTGGCGGATCCGCTCATCAACTTCCCCAAAACCTCGTGCGCCCAGCAGCACCAACGCGGGCCGAAGCCGCTTGCCTCCGGACTGCAAGATGTGCTCGGCGACCTTCGTCAGGAGCGGCAGGTCCGTCTGGGCATTTTCCAGAATGAGGGCCTCAAGGTTCTTCAGCTCTGCTTCCACGGTGCCAAAAAGCGCCTCTGCTGAAGGGGCAGGAGGAGGGGGAGTCGCTTGAGTTCGAGAGGACACCGTAGGCGACTCAGCAGAGGACGGAGATGGAGGAGAAAGCAATCGAATGCCTGCAACAAGTGGGATCAGTCTTGAATAACACCTGGTAACACTGGCAGAATCCTAACAGATCAACTGGGTAGCGCCAAGCTTTTCATCGGAACCGAACAGGTCCGAAAACTCCTTATCATGACGGGGCGGTTCATGACTTCCTATCACCCTGCAGTTGAGCACCTTCAGGAATCCGGACACATCTCGGTGGCCCAGTTGAAGCCACTGCACGAGCAACTGGTCGCCTACCGGCAGCGTCCGGATGCCCTCAAGGAGGTGCTGCTCAAGCACAAGGTCGTCTCGGAAGAAGACTTCCAGCAGGCGCTGGCCTCCTACTACAACCTCGAATTCCGGGCCTCGCTGGAAGACGTGCCCATTGACCCGGAGCTCTCCCGGCGCATCCCCATCCGCTACGCCAAGCGATTCAACTGCATGCCCATGCGTCAGCAGAACGAGGTGCTTGAGGTGGTGACCGATGATCCGCGACGCCTGGAGGCCCTGGAGGAGCTTTCCCGAGAGTTCGGGTGTGCCGTTCAGCCGGTGCTGGCCGCTCGGCAGGTGGTGCTGGACTTCATCAACCGCTCCTATGATCAGGCGACGGGATTCAGCGAAGAGGCCGTGGGGGACCTGGATGCCGAGGAGCGCATTGAAGGCATCTCCGGACTGGAGGAGCCGGAAGACCTGCTGGATGCAACGGATGAGGAGCCCGTCAAGCGCCTCGTCAACTCGCTCCTCTGGCAGGCCGTCCGAGATGGTGTCAGTGACGTCCACGTGGACCCGACCCCGAAGGAAACCCAGATCCGCTACCGCATTGATGGGGTCTTGCACGCTGTGACGGTGGTGCCTCGCGCGGCACACATCACCGTGGTGAACCGGATCAAGGTCATGTCCCGGCTCGATATTGCGCAAAAGGGCATTCCTCAAGACGGGCAGACGATGATCGTCATTGCCGGAAAGAAGATCGACATCCGGGTTTCCACCGTGCCAACGGTGTATGGCGAGAAGGTGGTGATGCGTCTGCTGCAACGCAGTGAGAAGCTCCTGAGCCTTCCGGAACTCGGCATGTCGAAGCGTCTGCTGGAGCCCTACCGGAAGATGGTCCACGCCAGCGGCGGCATTGTCCTGGTCACGGGGCCCACCGGAAGCGGTAAGACGACCACGCTCTACGCGTCCCTTTCGGAAATCGACCACACTGCCCGCAACGTCATTACCATTGAGGAGCCGGTGGAGTACAAGATGCCGGGGTACAGCCAGATTGAGGTCAACCCCCGGATCGGCCTCTCCTTTGCGAGTGCGCTCCGCTCCGTACTCCGGCAGGATCCGGATGTGGTGATGGTTGGCGAGATGCGCGACACGGAAACCGCGCAGATTGCCATTCAGGCCGCCCTGACGGGGCACCTGGTCTTCAGCACGGTTCACACCAATAACGCGCCAGCGACGATCACCCGACTCATTGACATGGGCATTGAGCCCTTCCTCGTCTCGTCCACCATCATCGGTGTGCTCGCTCAGCGCCTGGTCCGGCGCATCTGTCCCGATTGCAAGGAGGCCTACGAGCCGCATCCGGAGCAACTGCGCGAGTTGCGCATTCCCCCCAAGGTGCTGGAGAAGTCCGGAGGCGTCCTCTACCGTGGCAAGGGCTGTGACGCCTGCCGCCAGACGGGGTACCGGGGCCGCATCGGCATCCATGAGCTGCTGCCGATGACTGAGACGGTCAAGCAGGTCATCCTCAACACCAACGACTCCAACAGCATCCGGCGCCAGGCCATCAAGGAAAACATGATCACCCTCCGACGCGACGGCATCTACAAGGTCCTCCTGGGGGTCACCACCGCAGAAGAAGTGCTCGCCATCACCACTGAAGAGGCAGCGGTTTCGCTCCCTGAACCTTCCTGATTACTCGCCCGACGTGCCCCATCACCTTGTCATTGGAACCAGTGGTCACATCGACCATGGCAAAACCACCCTCGTCAAAGCCCTCACCGGGGTGGATGCCGACCGCTTTGAAGAAGAGAAACGCCGGGGCATCACCATCGACCTGGGTTTTGCGCACACCACCGATGCCCACGGCAACACGCTGGCGCTGGTGGACGTGCCCGGACACGAGCGGTTTGTCCACAACATGCTGGCGGGAGTGTCGGGACTCGATGCCGTGATGCTGGTGGTGGCTGCCGATGAAGGCGTGATGCCGCAAACCCGCGAACACCTGGCCATTTGTGACCTCCTTGGCGTGAAGCAGGGGGTGATCGTCCTCACCCGGATGGACCGCCTGGATGACCCGGAACTGGCAGAGCTGTGTGCCGAAGAAGTTCGGGAGCTGGCGCAGGGGACCTTTCTGGAGGAAGCCCCGGTGCTGTCGGTGTCTTCCGTGACAGGTGAGGGCATTCCCGAGCTGCGGGAAGCCTTGCTGCAGCTGAACCCCCGGGCCCTGGCCGAAGCGCAGGAGCGTCCGTTCCGGCTCGCGGTGGACCGCTCCTTTTCCGTGAAGGGATTTGGCACCGTGGTGACCGGCACCGTCTGGTCCGGACAGGCTCGGCTGGAAGAAACGCTGGTGCAGTACCCGCAGGGAAATCGGGTCCGGATCCGAGGGCTGCAGTCGCATGGCGCTCAGCAGCAGCAGGTCGTGGCTGGGCAGCGGGCGGCGATCAATCTGGGAGGCGTGCACCACGAGGCCATTCACCGAGGAGACCAGCTGGCGCCTCCGGAATCGCTGCTGACGAGCTTCATGCTGAACGTTGAGCTGCGGTTGCTTGCCGAGGCTCCGGCGGCCTTGGAGCAGCGCCAGCGGGTTCGGGTGCACCTGGGCACTCAGGAATTGCTGGGTCGGCTCATTTTGCTGGAAGGCGACACGCTGCTTCCGGGGGCCACTCGCCTGTGCCAGCTCCGTTTGGAGCAGCCCACCAGCACACGGTTTGGAGACCGCTTCATCATCCGGAGCTACTCCCCCAGCTACACCCTGGGTGGGGGACAGGTGCTGGATCCGGCGCCCGTGAAGTCCCGGCGGGTGATGCACGAGCTGGCGCAGCGCCTGCGCGTGCTGCAGGGTCCGGATGAAGCTGGGCGTGTGGAAGAAACAGTGTACCTGCAGGCCCTCCGGGGCGTCCGTCAGGAAGAGCTGGCAGTGCGATCCGGACTCTCGGGGAAGCGGGCCGAGAAGGTGCTGCAGACCCTGCAGAGCAAGCAACGGGTCCTCTGTCTGGATGCCCATGAACGCCGGTGGTGGCACGTCGATCACCTCCGGCGCCTTGGGCAGTACGTCAAGCGCCTGGTCCAGACCCACCATGAGCGCTTTCCAGACCGAGAGGGCATCACCCGTTCCGAGCTGGCCGGCAAGCTGGCCCCGGTGTTTCCTCAGGAAACGCAGGTGGAGGCCCTGCTGAAGGTGCTGGTGCGCGAAGAGGTGCTGGTGCGGCGCGAGCAGGCCTTTGCAGACCCGGAGCATCAGCCGGAGGTTGCCGAGTCGCAGACCGAGCTGCTGGAACGCTGCCTGGCCCTCTTGCACGAAGGAGGGGCGCAGCCGATGCGGCAGAGTCACCTGCTGGAACAGCTTGGGCTTGAGGAAAAAGCAGGACTGGCGCTGCTCAAGTCGGCGGCTCACCACAAGCACCTGATCCGGGTGGCAGAAGACCTCTTCTACCCTCCGGACACGCTGAAGGCCCTGGAAGGACAAATGCGGGGGCATTTTCAGCAACAGGAGACCCTGAGCGTCATTGAATTCAAAGAAATGACCGGGATTTCTCGAAAGCATGCGGTAGAGTTGCTAGAATACTGGGATCGTCAACGCCTGACGATCCGACGCGAAAATCATCGCGTTGCAGGATCGCTGGACTAACGTTTCTGTTCTCAAGGAGTCATGAAATTTCTTGCCCCTCAGTCTCGATTTGTCCTCAAGACCTTCTTCAAGCGAAACTACGACGCCCTCTCCGATGCGGCTCAGACCAATACCAACCGGGCCATGCTGGCTGTGGATGGGGTGCTGGCCTACGTCCTCCTCTCCCTTCTCTAACACGACCACATGCGCGTTTTTCTGCTCCTCCTCTCCTTGCCGTGGGCGGGGAGCGTGTGGGCTCAGAGCCTGATTCAGGACCCCCAGTGGCTTCAGGACCAGCTTCCGGAGGTGACTCCGACCGAGGTGGTGCTTCAGCTTCCGGCTCGTCCGGTGCCGTCCAATCGGCTCAGCAGTCGGCTGGAGGAGTTTCTGGTGGAGCAGCCCACCCTTGCCCAGGAGCTGTTGCAGGCCACAGCCACCGATCCGGAGCGGGCCTGGCAGGAGTATCAGGAGGTGCAGTCGCAGCTGGGACGCCCAGAAGCCCTTGGGCTGGCTGCACAGATCCAGCTCAGCCGCGAACAGTGGGACGCCGCTGCCGTTGCTGCGCGGGACTTCCTGGAACGCTTTCCGGAGCACTCGAGTGCCGCGTCTGTTTACTGGATCCTCAACCGTGCCCGGCTTGAACGTCAGGAAGCCCTGGATGCGAGCCCCTACTGGCTGGAGCGGGCGGTTCGGGAACTGCCGGTCCAGCCACGCCTGGAGCTGTGGGCGATGCTGGCGCGTCAGTCTCGGCAGCAGGGGCGGCTTCTGGAGGCGCTCGAGTACGACCTAAGGGCGTTGCAGGATCCGGGGCAGCCGGATCCGGAGGCCTTTGCCGAGGCCATTTTTGAGCAGATGCAGGAGCTGAGCAGCACCGCAGAGCTCAACGAGCTGGCCGATGCGCATCCGGATCTGGTGATTCTGCGGCAGAAGCTTCCGGAGATCTACATCAAGCTGCTGATGCGGCAAGGGGAATACGGGCGTGCAGCGCTGCTGGTCAACCAGTTGCTTCCGCGTTTGCAGCAGTCCAATCTGCCGGAGCAGGTGGCGGCCCTGCGCTTTTTGCAGCGTCGCATTCAGGCCGCTCAGCAGATGCAGCCTCAGCGCATTGGGGTGATTTTGCCGATGACCAGCAACAGCGCCCTGGTGTCTCGGCTCACGCAGCAGACGCTGACTGGGCTCCGGCTGGCCCTCCGGGAAACTCCGGAGCCGCGTGCTGATCAGGCGACCGCGATTCCCCCGGTGGTTCCGGAAGGGACGCCGTCTTCCGTGTTTCCCTTCTCCAGTGCGCCTCCGCTGCAGGAACCGCAGTGGGAGCTGGTCATCCGGGACTCGGGGCTGAGTCCGGAGCAGACCCGGCGCGTTTTTGCGGAACTGGTGGAGGAAGAGCACGTTTCCGCGGTGATTGGTCCACTGACGCGCCGGACCTCCGAAGCTGCAGCCGAGGAGGCCCAACGTTGGCAGGTGCCGCTCATTTCGCTTTCCCTGACCTCCAGCATTGCGGAGCTGGGTGACTTTGTCTTCCGGAACAACCTGAGCTGGGAGCAGGAAATCCGGGACCTCCTGCGCTACGCGTGGGACTACCAGCAGGTCCGCCGGGTTGCGATGTTCTACACGGACGAGCGGGAAGGTCGGGAGAAGGCCCGTTTGTTTTTGCAAGAGGCTGAGCGCATTGGACTCGACGTGGTGGCCGTGGAGCAGTACCGCTCACAGGAAGCGAGCTACGTTCATGAGTTTGAGGCGGTGACGGGGATGCTGACGGCGACCTCGGAGCGCGATGAGCAGGCACTGAAGGAGCTACAGGAGAAGCGAGAGCCGCACCTGAACCTGGATGCGGTCTTTGTTGCTGCCGGAAGCCGGGGGCTGGCTGACCTGAAGGTGCTGCTGCCGTACATCTCGGTTTATGAGATGGATCGCCTGCTGGTGCTGGGGGACAGTGGGTGGAGCAACCAGGCCCTGCTGTTTGCGCAGGGGCGGGAGCGGCTTCGGCGCCTGGCGCTTGTGGACAGCTTCTTTGCCCAGAGTCCACAGCCGCAGGTGCAGGCCTTTGTGGAGGCACATGAGCGCATGATGCTGAGCGCGCCCAGCTACCAGGGCCCCACCGACTACGTGGCCTATGCGTATGACACCCTGATGCTCCTGAAGCAGCTGCTCCGGAACCCCCGGAACCACTCTCACCGGGAACTCCGGGATGCCCTCTTGCAGCTCAAGGGCTTTCAGGGAGCCACTGGGCGGATTCACTTTGACGAAACCGGCGAGATTCAGCGCGAGATGCAGCTGCTCACCATCCGGAACGGACGCTTCACGCCCATTCCCTGATCACACCGAAAGCTCGGCCTCTGCGACCACAATGCCGTCGGCATCGGCGTAGATCCAGTCGCCGGGGGACACCGGCACACCGGCCAGGGCCAGGTCGATGTCTTCCTGACCACGGTCCAGCTTGATGCTCTTCCGAGGGTTGGTGCCCAGCGCCCACACGCCAATCGGCATGGCCGCAATGTCCTCACTGTCGCGGATGCACCCCTGCACGATCACGCCGGCCCAGCCGTTTTCCACCCCAAGCTTTGCCAGGTTGTCCCCCAGGAGGGCACAGCGCATGGACCCTCCCCCATCGACCACCAGCATGCGTCCCTGACCCGGCTGGCCGAGCAGCTTCCGGACAAAGGAGTTGTCTTCAAAAACACGGAGGGTCTTCACGGGGCCGTGGGCCCGGGTGTGCCCTCCGTAGCTCCGGAATCCGGGTTCAGCAACGCGCAGGTCTTCACCAAATTGATCATACAGGTCCGCTGTCTTCATGCTCATGGTTGGGGGCTTTCAAAAAGGTTGTCGGAGCCGTGCGGAAAGCACTTGACTCCCTGGCGGGAGAAGTCTATTTTAATTGATTTGCGTGGCAAAAAGCTACTTGAGATTCAACCCGAATAAGATCCTCCATGCCGATTACCATTGAAGTCCGGGACGGAAACCTCTCCAAGTCGATGATGCAGCTCAAGCGAACCCTGATTCGAGAGGGGCTGTTCAAGGAAATCAAGAAGCGCAAGTTTTACGTGAAGCCGTCGGTGGCCAAGCGCCTCAAGCGGGAAAACGCGGAAAAGCAGCGCAACAAGGACATCAAGCGCGAGATTCGCGCGGCCCTGAAAGCGGACTTCTGAGACGGAGTGGGGGGAGCCTTCCCCCCAGCCTGCCTAGTCTTTGAGCAACTGAACCACCTCCCCCGGTTCGGGAAAGCGCCCCTCCTGGTGCTTGGAAAAGACGATCTCGCCTGCATCCTTCACTTCAAACGCTCCTTTCGCTCCAGGAATCAGTTCGGTTTCCACACCAAACGCCTCCTGTATTTCTGCGGCCAAACTGGTCGCACGCGGCAGGTAGCTTCACATCACACAGTATTCAATGCTGAGCTTCATTGTCAGGTCTCCTTAAAGAGTCGGGGATGGGATCAGCCGGAACGTCTCGCAACAGGCGTGCAGTGACGGCTTCCGACTTTCGGGAAAAGAACGAGGTTCGGGACCGCTTCGCTCGCGGGGTGGTCCTGAGAGACGATCGCCGAGGGGCCGGTGGCTGCCACCTGCTGCTGACCTGATCGACCCAATCTCCCAACGGAAGGGAGAAGAAGAGGATGGGGCTCAGGCGCATCAGGCTCCACAGTCCCACCACCAGCACCCCGGTGGTACTGACCCAGGGCCACGAACTGTTGAGGATCCACTCGCGTCCAATCTGGCCAAAGTAGCCCTCTTGCCAGTGCAGGCTGACGGCCAGCGAGCGGGAGGTCCCGAGCAGGCCATGCAGGATGCTGGTGGAGGCCACCAGGAGCAACGTCAGGAGCAGCCGGCTGTGCAGGAAGCTGTACTGCCGGGGCTCCAGGAGCAGCTTCCGGGACCGAGGCAGGCGCCACAGCAGCCACGCCAGCAGAAAGGCCGAGCTGCCAAACCACTCCAGCAGGGTGCCCCCAAACAGCGCTCCGACGATGCCGAGCCAGTTGTGAATGCCGTCCACCGGAGACGCCTGATGAAACAGCGTTGGGTCCTGAAAGTGGGCGCTGAGCAGGCTCACGGCCAGAACTCCCCCCCAGAGCAGGTGCCCCCACTTCCGGGAGTCCGGAGCTTCATACGACTGAGAGCCATGATGGATGGAAGTCGGGTACATGGTCAGGCGTTGCTTCGGGTGACAGCGGCAGTGACGACCTGGGCGACCGAAGGCAGCACGTACGTTTCAATGCTCTCCCCCAGAAACGCCAGCTCGCGGACCAGGGAGGAGCTGATCTGAAAGCGCTCCGGACGTCCAAACAGGCAGAAGGTTTCGATCTCCGGCACAATGACGGCGTTTCCCAGCGCCTGCTGCTGTTCCGGATGAAAGTCGTCCACGCTCCGGAGGCCCTTGATGATGGCACAGGCCTGCTGCTTCTGCGCATACCGGACGGTCGCACCCGTGAAGGCATCGACGGTGACGTTATTGAGCTGGTAGTGATCCACATAGGCCTGCATCATCTCGACCCGCTCCTGCTGCGTAAAGAGGTACGCCTTGCTCGGGTTCACGGCTGCTGCCCAGAAGACGTGGTCGAACTGACGTGCGGCCCGGATGAGGATGTCTGCATGCCCAAAGGTTGGCGGATTGGAGCTGATCGGGTAGACCGCGATGTGAGAGGCCATGAGGTCAAAGCGATTGGGTTCGAGCCTGGCGGACCAGGTCGTGAAGGGTCGTGAGCGCCTGCAGCGGGGTCATTTGGTCCGGATCAAGGGACTTCAGGGTTTCCAGCCACTCCGGAGACTCGGCAAACAGCGAGAGCTGCGCCGGTGCAGCATCCGGCTGAGAACGGGTCCAGTGAGCGGCTTGCTCCTCGACCTGAGCCAAGGGACGCGGTGAGGGCGTCAACTCCGGAAGACGGTGTCCGACCGAAGTCGCTTCCAGCTCCTGCATGACTTGCAGGGCGCGTTCCACAACCGGAGTGGGAATGCCGGCCAGCCGAGCGACCTGAACACCGTAGCTCTTGTTGGCCTCGCCAGCAACAATCTTGCGGACGAAGACGATCTCCTCCCCGTGTTCCTCGACGACCACGCTGAAGTTCTCCACCCCGTCCAACTCCCCGGCGAGGGCGTTCAGCTCATGGTAGTGGGTGGCGCAAAGGGTCAGGGCCCCCAGCTCATGGAGGTATTCCGCAATCGACCAAGCGAGGCTGATCCCGTCAAAGGTGCTGGTGCCTCGCCCGATTTCATCAAGCACCACCAGGCTTTGCGAGGTCGCCTGATGCAAGATGGCGGCGGCTTCATTCATCTCCACCAGAAAGGTGCTCTGCCCCTGGCTCAGGTTGTCGGAAGCCCCGACCCGGGTGAAGATCCGGTCCACCAGCACCAGGTGGGCCTCCTCGGCTGCAACAAAGGACCCCGCCTGCGCCATGAGCACATTGAGGGCAATCTGCCGCATGAAGGTGCTCTTTCCTGCCATGTTGGGACCGGTCAGGAGCATGACGCGGCATCCGGAGGCCTCCAGGTGAATGTCGTTGGGGACAAACGGTTCGCCCATCCGGATGCTCTCAATGACGGGGTGCCGGGAGTCCCGGAAGCGGATGCTGCCTGGAGCGCCCAGGGGCTTGAGCTGCGGGCGGACGTAGCGGTTCTGTTCCGCCGTGTGGGCCAACCCGGCCAGCACATCGGTCTCGGCAACCAGCTGAGCTGCTTGCTGAACCCGGGTGGTCTCTGCGACAATCTGGGCCTTGAGCGCCTGAAACAGCTCCTGTTCCAGCTTACCAATGCGCTCCTCTGCCGTGAGGATTTTTTCCTCAAATTCCTTCAGCTCCGGGGTGATGTAGCGCTCGGCATTGACCAGCGTTTGCTTGCGGATGTAGTGCTCAGGCACCGCGTCCTTGTGCGCATTGCTGACCTCAAGGTAGTAGCCAAAGACCTTGTTGTAGCTGATCTTGAGAGAGGAAATGCCGGTGGTGTCTCGTTCCCGTTGCAGCACCCGGTTGAGGAACTCCTTGGAGTTCCGGGAAATCTCCCGCAGCTCGTCCAGCTCTGCGGAGACGCCTTCGGCAATGTAGCCCCCTTCTGAGAGCCGATGTGACGGCGCTTCCAGCAGCTGGTGCTGCAGCCGTTCCAGCAGGTCGGTCAGTGGGTCGAACTCTGCCCCAATGGCACGAAGCCGGGCGGCCTCCAGGCGTTGGTAAAAGACGGGAAGCTGCTGCAGGGGCTCCAGCGATTCCCGCAGGCCAACGAGATCCGGAATGCCAGCGACGGGCAGGCTGAGGCGTCCAATGAGCCGGGGGAGGTCCTGGACGGTCTTGAGCAGGTTCCGGAGCTCCTCGCGGAGCAGAAACTGGCGGGAGAACTCCTCCACGGCGTCGTGCCGCTCCTCAATGGCCTCGACCTTCAGCAGCGGGCGGCGGAGCCAGTGCCGCAGGAGCCGGGCGCCCATTGGCGTGACGGTCTGGTCCAGGACATGGAAGAGGGTGTGCCGCTTCTGTCCGGACTGTGCCTCAAACAGCTCCAGGTTCCGGAGGGTGGTTTCGTCCAGCAGCATGGCCTGTTCCACCGAGTGCAGCCGCAGCGTCGTCAGGTGGGTGAGGTTGCACATCTGCGTGTCTTCGAGGTAGCGCAGAACAGCTCCGGCGGCTCGCAGTCCATGGACCTGGTCTTCTACGCCAAAGCCGGCCAGGTTCAGGGTCTTGAAGTGCCGGCAGAGGTTCCGTCGTGCCGCCTCTTCGTCAAAGTGATAGGGGTCAATGAACTGGCAGCGTCCGGGGGTGGCCTCGGTGCGCGGGGCGTCTTCGGCAAGCGGGGGAGCAACCTGGTCCAGCAGCTGTCCCAGGCGGTGGGTCAGGGTTTCAAGGAACTCAGACTCGGCGGTGGAACGGCTCTGAGGCAAGAGGATTTCCTGCGGATCCAGTTGCATCAGGAAGTCGTACAGGCGTGGGAGCTGATCGACGGCAAACTCGCACAGCTCAAATTCGCCGGTTGAGACATCGGCATAAGCGACCCCGAGCCTTTGGGCCTTCAGGTCCAGCGATGCAGCCAGCAGGTAGTTGTTGCGGTCCGGATCGATCAGTTGCGGAGAAACCGTGGTTCCGGGGGTGACAATGCGGACCACCTCGCGGTTGACGATCTTCCCGGTGGCCTGCGCAGGATCTTCCGTCTGGTCACAGATGGCGACCTTGTAGCCTGCGGCGGTGAGCTTGTTGAGGTACTGCTCATAGGCTCGAACCGGGACACCACACATGGGCAGGGCCCCTTCCTTCTTCTTGTCCCGCGAGGTGAGAGCGATCTGCAGCACGCGTGCGCCAATGACGGCATCTTCTCCGAACATCTCAAAGAAATCCCCCATCCGGAAGAAGAGGATCTTGTCCGGATGCTGCCGCTTGGCGTCTTGAAACTGACGCATCATCGGCGTCTCACTGGGCGCTGCGCTCATGGAATCGGGAAGCGAGAGGAGGTGCATGAAAGTGAGCAAGCCCATTAGCTTAAGTGACTCCACGGAACTCTCAAGCCCTTCCCCCTCCCCTGAAGCGCAGGGCGGGCTTCGGTGGAGGTGCTTCGAACACACGCTGCCTCTGC
Source organism: Deltaproteobacteria bacterium (assembly GCA_038150265.1). GTDB lineage: Bacteria > SAR324 > SAR324 > SAR324 > NAC60-12 > JAYPUA01. The sequence continues at coordinate 72,125 of JAYOTF010000007.1, forward strand.
CAGGGGGTGCTGCTTGACATTTTCCGGAAAAGCCCTCATAAAGTTGAGTTCGTATCCACATAGTGGCATGAAATTTTTGTTGTTTTTCTGATAAATCAATTTTCAGGGAAGGTCCTTTGTTCCGGAAGTTGGCCCTCAGGTTGTTTTTCTTGCTGGTCGTGGGGCTGGCTCCGCTGGGAGCAGCGCAGGGCGCGTGTTACTTCATCCCGGCGGCTCCGGAGGTGGAGCAGTTGGCGCAACTGGAGCAGTGGGGCCGTTCGCTCCTCAATGAGTTTGTTGCCCCCATCCAACCCCTTCCCAGCGCCGGAGTCTCCAGCCGCGAGCTGGAAACGGTGTGCCACTTTGACGTCCGTTTGGACGCCTCCGGGCCGATTTCCCTATCGCTGGTTGCGCGCAATGCCCCGGTGGCGATAGATGGGGTTGAGACGTTGAGCGCGTTTACGCCCGCGAATGTGGAGCAGGCGTTGCTGCGCATCATCTGGGATGCTGTTCCCCCGCAACATGAGGCAATGTGCCGTAAGTACCAGGAACGGCTCCGGCAGCAATGCGGAGGAGCGCGTCCGGTTCAGGTGCTCTCGGTTGCCGGTCCTGCCGGGCTTCAGGAAGCGGAAAGCGTGGTCTGGGGAGAGCTGGAGGCGCTGGCGCCTCGCGTCACCGGCGTGGAAGTGGTCGCGGAGCGCCTGCGGGTTTCAGCTGGAGAGCCCTGGGAAGCCCGACTCAATCCACAAACAGAGGGCGTGATTCTGTTTGAGTTGGAAGGAGACCGGCTCAAGCAGCCTTCGTCGATGTGGGCAGGATTTGCAGACATCCAGGTGGAACTCAGTATCTGGCGGAAGCAGGACTCCGGCTGGCAAAACGTCGGTTCCTTTGCCTCCGACCCCCAGCGCTTGCCGGTCCGGAAGTGGAGCGAGCGTGATTCGGCCTGGGAGAAGCACTTTGGCAAAGCTGCCAAGAAGCTCACCAATAAGTGGGATGAGCGCGCCCTTCTGGAAACCTTTCAACGTCTCACCGCCCCATGAAAACCTGGCTGTTCCTCTTGGTGCTGCTAACGGCTCTTCCACTGCAGGCGGCGGAAGTGCCCGATTTTTGGATCCGGAATCTGGAAGGAGAGCGCTTTGACACCCGGAGCCTGGAGGGGCGCCCCTTTGTGGTGAGTTTCTTCTTTGTCGCCTGTGTGCCCTGCCGGAAGGAAATTCCTGAGCTGCATGCCTTCATGACGGAGGAGTACCCGGACGTGCCGCTGCTGTTTCTCAATCCACTGAAGGAAGACAGCGAAGCCGACATCGTGCAATTTGCAGAAACCCTGGGTGTGCCGAAGTCCTATTTTTACCGCGACACCTTCAGTGCCGTCAGCCGGAAGTTTTTCAGCCGCGAGAAGATTGGCTTCCCCACCATCATCGGTGGAAAAAACGGGAGGCAGCTGTTTCGCTTTCCGGGACTGCCAGAGACCGCACTTGCCACGATCCGCCAGGAGTTGCGATGAAGAGGTGGCCCGGGCAAGCGCGCTCATGACCCCGCTGTACCAACGTCTGGTCTCTGCCGATGCCTCGCTGGTGGTCTACGACAACCCCGGCCCCCGGTTTGACGGTGTCTATCACTACCATCCCGAGTTTGAGCTGAGCCTGATCGGGAGCACCAAGGGGCTGGCCGCAGTGGGAGAGAACATTCACCCCATCTCTCCGGGGGACCTGATCCTGATGGGTCCCAACCTCCCTCACTACTGGAACAATGACGGCATGGCGGTGGAGCACGCGGAGTCGCGGATCATGCTGGTCTTCAAGTTCACCGAGCACTTCTTGGGCAAGGGCTTCCTCGACATTCCGGAGAGTCGAAAGCTGAGGGATTTCCTCCGCAAGGCGTCTCAGGGCATCCGGCTGCTGGAACCGGTGGCAAGCCGGGTCCGGGGGCTGATGCTGGAAATTGAAGCGACTCCGCCGGGGCTGCTGCGACTTTCCCGGTTTCTCGAGCTGCTGCACGGGATCACTGAGGCCGAGCAGGTCGAGGTCCTGGCCGATCAAACCACGGGCTTTTTGGGAAATGCGATTCAGAATGAGCGGATTGATCAGGTGTACAAGTATGTGATGAAGCACAACGGCGAAGCGATTTCTCTTACCGAAGTGGCCGAGCAGGTTCACATGAGCCCAGAGGCCTTTTGCCGTTTCTTCAAGCGGAGCACCGGCAACACCCTCAACGAGTTCATTCAGAAGGCCCGGATCGCGCGGATCTGTCATGACCTGATGGCTCGCGATGAAGGCATCACGGAGATTGCGTATGAACATGGCTTCAACAACCTCTCCAACTTCAACCGACAGTTTCGCAAGCACAAAAAGATGACTCCACGAGAGTACCGCAAGCTCTTCCAGTAACCCTCCTTCCGAGCCGTTCCTGGCTTCCTCGGGTCGGAAAGCAGGCTCCACCCCGGAATCAATTGGTCAAAATAGTATCAGTTTAGGCTAAGTCTGGCCTAGTCCTCCCTGTCTCCCTCACGTATAACATCCTCCACTCAGCCAAAAACCGGGCTGGGTTTCAAGAGAGAGGAAGCCTCGGATGCCTCATCAGGTGGAGAGCCTGTTGTCAAGATGCTGGAAATCGAGCGCTTCCCTTGGGTTCCGGGGGCGGGTTGTCTCTCCGCTCCGCCTCCGGAATTCTTTCACAGACGCCCAATCTCTTTTTTGTGCGTCGTTTGACCCCAATTGGTATGGGGCTTCCCCACGGCATCAGGTTCTCATGAACACGACTTCTCCTGATCGGAACATCTTCCATGGGATCTACATTCCCATGATTACCCCTTTTCTCAGACAGGACGAATCTCTGGACCTGCCGGCAACGGAAGCGCTGGTGGAGTTCCTGATCGCCCATCACGTTCATGGCCTCTATGTGGGGGGCAGCACGGGAGAGGCCTTCGCGCAGTCGATAGACGAACGTGTCGCCTTTCTGAAAGAGGTTGCTGCAGTGGCCAACGGGCGCCTGCACCTGGTGGCGCACGTTGGCAGCCTGGCGACCCGAGATGCAATTCATCTGGCAGAAGCGGCGGCGGCGGCCGGGTACGCTGGCACCTCCTCGGTTCCGCCTTACTACTATGCCTTCTCCCGTGCTGAAGTGATCCGCTATTACGAAGAGCTGGCGGCGGCCACTCCGCTTCCGCTCCTCATTTACAACATCCCCGGAAACGCCCGGTTTCGGTTTTCTCTCGACGACCTGAGTCGCTTGTTACAGGTCGACTCCATCATTGGGGTCAAGCATACCGAGACCGATTTCTTCATCATTGAACGCCTCAAGGCGAGGCATCCGGAAGCCATCGTCTTCAATGGTCCGGATGAAATGCTGGTTGCCGGGCTGACAATGGGGTGCGACGGCGGCATTGGCAGCACGTACAACGTGGTGCCCGAAAAGTACGTCAGCCTTTACGAACGCTTCCGCCAGGGGGACTTGCCGGGTGCGATTGCGCTCCAGCATGAGGTCAATGCCCTGACAGAGCTGCTGCTGGAGGTGGGGCTCTACAACGGGCTCCGGCACCTCCTCAAGAGACGGGGCGTTGATACCGGAGTCAGCCGCCGACCCTTTGCACCTCTGACGCCTGAGGGCGCGGCCAGGCTGGATGCCTACTATGAGCAAAACCTTTCATGAGCCAGGACCGGCCCCGGTTCTGGCACCGCGATTGGGTCATGGAGGCCTGATCCGTTTTGTCAATGCCAACAAGGAGGAACTATGAAACGCCCCCTGCTGAATCGCTCGGGAACCAACTGGCGAAGCCCGGCCATCTTGCACCGCATCAACCTTTTCCCTCTGGTGGAGAAACCCATGAAGGCATTCCAGGTCCTTGCGCTCGCATCGTTGCTGCTGCTCAACGTCTCGACCCTGTGGGCGGCGAGTCCCAACAGCAACCAGCTATCCGACGTCCGGGTTCGTCAGGCGATTGCCTACGCGATCGACATGGATACGATTGTGGAAACCCTCTTTGAGGGCATGGCGATCGCTGCCGATAGCTCGATTCCGAACGGCTCGTTCAAGGCGCCGGGGCTGCCGCGCTACACCTATGATCCGGACAAGGCTCGCCAGTTGCTGAAGGAGGCGAACTGGGACTCCAGCCGTGTGCTGGATGTGGTGTATTACTACGGAGACCAGACGACCGCTGACCTGATGGCCGCGATTCAGGCGTACCTGGCTGACGTGGGCATACAGATGACCTTCCGGAAGCTCGAGGGCGACGTTGGCGCGCAACTGCGTACGCTGCCGAGCGACCCGGTCAATGGCCCGGCTGCCATCACGTGGGACCTGGGTTATGGCGCCAAGGCCGCGTTGGCACTGCAGGAGTACTACAACAACTATGAGACGGGCAAGAACGCCAACACGCCCGGATCTCCAGAGCTGGACCGCCTCGTGTCGGCGATCAACAGCACCGCGGATGTTGAGAAGCAGCGTCAGGCCTTCTTTGCCATTGAGCGCTATGAGATGGAGAACCTCTTCGTCCTTCCGCTCTACTACCAGCAGATGTTCATCTATGAGAGCAAGCGCCTGAACCGCAACGGCGGACTTTATGGAAACGCCCAGTACAACTACGATTGGAACATTGTGGACTGGACCGTTACCCCAGATGCCAACGGCAAGCAGGTGCTGCGGACCAATACCGGACCCGTTGAGTTCTTTGAGCATGCCTGGTTCAACCCGGGACTGTACATCTACACGAAGGTGCTCTTTGATCGGCTGATCACGGCTGACGGCTCCCTGGCGCCTTCCAATCCGCAGATGGCGAAGTACTACAACCTGAGCGACGACGGCAAGACGCTGACCATTCAGCTGATGGACGGCCTCACCTGGCACGATGGCACCCCGATTACCGCTGAGGAGATCAAGTGGAACGTCGAGTTTGCCAGCAAGGTTCCGGTGATTCACCCCATCTTCAAGCAGACCTTCTCGTCCCTCAAGGGCGCCCAGGCCTTTGCTGATGGCAGCGCCTCCGGCATCTCGGGCATCACCACAAGCGGCAACACCCTCACGTTCAGCTTCGAGACCCTGGATCCGAATGTGCTGCTCACCTTCTCTCAGTGGGCGCCGCTGCCTCGGAAGCACCTGGGCAACGCTGACCCGCTGAAGTTCCAGCAGCATTCCTTCTGGCAGAATCCAGTGGGCTCCGGACCGTTCAGGGTCAAGGAAGTGCAGATGAACGACTACCTCGTGATGGTGCCGTTTGAAAACTACCACGGAGGTCGTGCCAAACTGGATGAGATCGTGGCCTACCCGAGCGGCGACAATGACCCGAATGTGGTGAAAAATGCTGCAGCTCAGCAGCTCGATTACGGCTTCACCAAGAACGTCTCGGACGTGCAGTCGCTCAAGGCGATGGACCACATGCGGGTCACCCCCGTGGACATCCCTTACACCCGTGTGCTCTGGATCAACAAATTTCCCAAGCAATAGGGTAACCTGAGTTCCCGCCTTCTTCCCGGAGCCTCCGGGAGGAAGGTCGGGTTGTCTTGCTGGTTGTGTTTGCCCCATGTCTGCCTACTTCATCCGCCGGTTGCTGCTCCTGGCGCCGATGCTCCTGGTCATCAGCTTCTTCATCTACCTCGCCATTGAACTGACGCCTGGGGATATTGTTTCGTACATGATCAGTCCTGAGCTGATTGCGGACTTCAGTCCCGAGGAGCTGGCGGCAATGCGTCAGGCGTTGGGGCTGGATGAGCCGTTTCTGATCCGCTACCTGCACTGGTTGGGAGGCGTGCTTCAGGGGGACTTCGGCTACAGCCTGGCCAGTGGCGTGCCCATCAGCGACATTGTTCTGGATCGTCTCCCAGCCACGTTGGAACTGTCTGCTGTGGCCCTGTTCTTTTCGACCCTCTTTGGCTGTGTGCTGGGGACCTTCAGCGCCCTGAAACGGGGTTCGGCCACCGACAATGCGCTGACCGTCTTCGGGATGCTGGGAGTCTCCATCCCTGAATTTATCTTTGGCCTGGCGGCCCTGGTTCTGTTTGCTCTGGAGTTGGGCTGGCTTCCGGTTGGAGGACGGCTGATGCCCGGGTATGAAACCCTGGGAGACCGCCTTCCCCACCTGGTGCTTCCGGGGCTGGTGCTGTCGCTGACGATGACAGCCGGGGTGATGCGTTACTCACGCTCCAGCATGCTGGACGCCATGAACCGGGAGTTCATCAAAACCGCCCGTAGCAAGGGGCTTCCGGAGTGGCGGGTCAACTTCCTCCACGGCTTTCGGGTGGCGCTGACGCCGGTGATTGTGCTGATCGGCTTTCGGCTCCCGTTGCTGATTGGCGGCACCGTCATTGTCGAGCAGGTCTTTCAGTGGCCTGGAGTGGGTGAGCAGTTCGTGGTCGCGGTCCGGGCACAGAATTATCCGTTGATCATGATGATCGCCTTTCTGTCTGTGACAGCAGTGTTGCTGGCCAGCTTCCTCATTGACCTCCTGACGGCGCTGCTGGATCCACGCGTCCAACTGGATTGAGGCCATGATTTCCCCAACCCCCAGGCCCAGGACTCGGCTGGACCGGCAGTTTGACCAAATCCGGGAACGTGAGGAGCAGGGCACCTTCCGGGCTGGCATCAGGAACCGCTTCCTGCGGAAGATGGTGGCAAACAAGCTGGCGCTGCTGGGGGGCGGTTTTGTGCTCCTGGTCATCATGGCGGCACTCTTTGCCCCCCTCCTGACGGAGTACGACCCCCTCAGGGTCAACCTGCGGGCCATGCTCCAACCGCCTTCGTGGGATCACCTCCTGGGCACCGACAAGATTGGTCGCGACATCTTTGCCCGGCTCATTTACGGAGGACGCATCTCGATCCTCGTTGGCCTGGGCAGCGCGCTGGGGGCTGCGCTCATTGGGGTTTCCATCGGGGTGTATGCGGGGTATCGCGGAGGGTGGCTGGACGCCATCTTTCTGCGGCTTTCCGAAATCGTGACCGCGTTTCCGCAGATCATCCTGGTGCTGATCCTGGTCTCCATTGTCGGGCAGGGGCTTGAGAATCTGATTGTCATCTTTGTGCTGACAGGATGGGGGCCGATGTACCGCATGATGCGGGCGCAGGTGCTGTCGCTCCGGGAGGAAGAATACGTACAGGCGCTTCAGGCCTTTGGGCTGAGTTCAGTCACCATTTGCTACAAGCACATCCTCCCCAATGCCCTCGGGCCGATCATGGTCAACATCACGCTGACGACGGCCATGTTCATTTTGCAGGAGGCGGGGCTGAGCTTCCTGGGGCTGGGGGTGCCGCTGCAGATCCCCACTTGGGGGAACCTCCTCAATGTCGCACAGGACCTCCGGATCCTCCAAAACTACTGGTGGGTCTGGCTCCCGTCTGCAGTGATGATTTCGCTGTTTGTGCTGGCCATCAACTTTGTCGGGGATGGCCTGCGGGATTCCACCGATCCGAGCCTACAGGGGTAAGCGACGTCATGGCGCACGAAACCATTCTCAGTGTCCGGAACCTGAAGACCTACTTTTACACCAACAACCGCTGCAACAAGGCGGTGAATGGGGTGTCGTTTGAGGTCAAAAAGGGACGGACGCTCTGCATCGTCGGTGAGAGCGGTTGTGGCAAGAGCGTCACGGCTGCGACGATCATGCAGCTGCTGCCCAAGCTGTCGCGCATTGAGGAAGGGGAGGTCGTTTACCACAGCGCTTCCGGAGACATCCGGATCGATCAACTGGAGCGAAACGGGAAGGCGATGCGTGCGCTTCGGGGAGCCGACATGGCGATGATCTTTCAGGACCCCATGACCGCGTTCAACCCGGTTTACACCGTCGGTTGGCAGATCGAGGAAAACCTGAGGTACCACACCCACCTCAGCTCTGGAGAAAGGCGCGAACGGACCCTTGAGCTGCTTCGGGAAATGGGCATTCCGCTTCCGGAACAACGGGCGACGGAGTACCCGCATCAGTTTTCCGGAGGCATGCGCCAGCGGGCGATGATTGCCATGGCAATGGCCTGTCGTCCCAAAATCCTCATTGCCGATGAGCCCACGACCGCGCTGGATGTGACGATCCAGGCCCAGATCTTTGAACTGATGGAGCGCCTGAAAACCGAACACGAGACGGCCATCATTCTCATCACGCACGACATGGGCGTGGTGGCCGAGTTGGCAGATGAAGTAGCGGTGATGTACATGGGCCACATCGTGGAGAGTGGGACCGTCGCAGACGTCCTCCGGACCCCGGCCCACCCCTACACAAAGGCGCTGCTCCGTTCGATCCCGGTGCTGGGACGAGGCAAGCAGCAGGACCTTGAGCCCATCCGTGGGGCCACTCCGGATCCCTACAGGCGCCCGGTGGGCTGCCAGTTCATGCCCCGATGCGACTTCGCCAGCGACGCGTGCCTGAAGGAGCCCGACGAATCCACGGTCAGCGCTACCCACCGGGTCTGCTGCTGGCACACCGATCAGGTCCAGCGCCATGTCTGAGCAGGAAGTCATTCTCAAACTGAGGGGCGTGAAGACCTACTTCCCCGTCCGCAAGGGGATCCTCAAGCGGGTGGTGGGCCACGTCAAAGCCGTAGACGGGGTGGACCTGGAGATCTACCGCGGGGAAACCCTGGGGCTGGTTGGAGAAAGCGGGTGCGGCAAGACGACCCTGGGCAAGTCCATCCTGCAACTGGTGAAGGCAACGGCTGGAGAGATTCTTTACAACGACCGCGAGCAGACGCGTGACCTCCGCCAGCTGGGTGCGGATGAAATGAAAGCCGTCCGCAAGAAGCTGCAGATCGTCTTTCAGGATCCTCACTCGTCCCTCAATCCCGCCTTGACCGTGTTCGGCTCTCTGCAGGATCCGCTCAAGGCGTACGGCGTCAAGTCCCGGGCGGAACGTCGCCAGATCATAGGAGACCTCCTGGAGGCCGTCAACCTGCGTCGTGAGCAGATGGACAACTACCCCCACGAGTTCTCCGGAGGGCAGCGGCAACGCATCGGCATCGCCCGGGCCCTGTGCATTGATCCGGAGCTGATCGTCTGCGATGAAGCCGTGAGCGCGCTGGATGTCTCCATTCAGGCTCAGGTCCTCAAGCTCCTCAAGAAGCTCAAGGACGAGCGGAACCTGACCTACCTGTTCATCACCCATGACCTGAGCGTGGTGGAGTACATCAGCGACCGCGTGGCGGTGATGTACCTGGGGAAGATTGTGGAGCTGGCCAACAGCGAGGAGCTTTATGGAAACGCCCTGCACCCGTACACGCAGGCTCTGCTTTCTGCCATTCCAGTGGCAGATCTTGACCGCACGTCCCAGCGCATCTTGCTGGAGGGCGACGTTCCCAGTCCGGTCGATCCACCGTCCGGGTGCCCGTTTCATCCACGTTGTCCTCAGGCTCAGGAACGCTGCCACACCGAGGTGCCGTTGCTGAAACGCTACCGGATCAACGGCAAGGACCACTTTGCCGCCTGTCACCTGGCAGAGGCTCCGGCGGCTTCAGTCAACGAAACCTGACCCGTCCCTGATCTTTTTTGACCGCTTTGCAAGGCCCTCATGTCGATCACTCCCTACCTGACCCATCTGGAAGGCATCCGCACCCTGAAGGCGGTTTACCGAGACGGCCTCCTCCAGGACACCGTTCCCTTCTGGCTGAAGCACAGCGTTGATCACGAGCATGGAGGCTTTACGATTTGCCTCAATCGCGACGGCTCCCTCCTCGATACCGACAAGGGCATCTGGACGCAGGGACGCTTCACCTGGCTGCTGGCGACGCTCTACAGCGAGGTGGCGCCCAATCCGGAGTGGCTGGCGCTGGCCAAGCACGGAGTGGACTTCCTCCGCAAGTATGGTTTTGATGACGACGGCCGGATGTTCTTTTCAGTCACCCGCGATGGCAAGCCGCTCCGGAAGCGCCGCTATGTTTTTTCGGAAGCCTTTGCCGTGGCAGCTTTTGCCGCGTATGCCCGCGCTTCTGGAGACACACAGGCCCGAGAAGAGGCGCTGGCCGTGTTCCGACTCATGCAGACCTGCCTGACGGAGCCCGGGCGGCTGGCTCCGAAAATGATTCCGGAGACTCGATCGACCAAGGGGTTGGCGGTGCCGATGATTCAGATCGTCACGGCCCAGATCCTCCGGGAGGCGCTGGACGATCCTCAGGAGTGCAACCGGGTCATTGATGCGGCCATTGCAGAGATTGAGCGTGACTTCATGAAGCCAGACCTGAAGGCTGTGCTGGAGACCGTCTCGGCTTCCGGAGCCGTGCTGGATCACTTCGATGGGCGGATGCTGTGTCCCGGACACGCCATTGAGGCGGCATGGTTCATCCTCAAGGAGTCCGAATACCGGGGCCATGACCTGCGCCTCCGGGAGCTGGGGCTGACCATTTTGGACTGGATGCTGGAGTGGGGCTGGGATCAGGAATACGGCGGGGTGCTGTACTACCGCGATTTCAAGGGGCTTCCCGTGCAGGAGTACTGGCAGGACATGAAGTTCTGGTGGCCGCACAATGAGGCGATCATTGCCACGCTCCTGGCCTATACCCTGACCCGGGATGAAAAATACGCGTGGTGGCACAAGCTCATTCACGATTGGGCCTATGCGCACTTCCCGGATGCCGAGCACGGAGAGTGGTTTGGCTACCTGCACCGAGATGGTCGGCTCTCGGTGCCGCTCAAGGGGAACTTCTGGAAAGGTCCCTTTCACCTGCCCCGGATGCAGCTGGTCTGCTGGAAGGCGCTGGAAGCCCTCGCTCCCGAGCCCGCGGAAGCCACCTGACCGGCTAGCGCGCGAGGCGACGGATGCCCGCCTGGCACCCCAGCTTGAGGAAGGGCGTGTTGCGCGGATCCTGAGGATCCAGGTAGAGGCCCTGCGCAGTCGGATGCCGCTCAAAGTTCCCAACGTCGCTGTCTTGCCAGTTGCAGAGGACCTCCACACTCCGGACCACGTCTCGGCGGGTGCAGCGGAGCGTCTTCCCGGCGATCAGCATCCACCCGGTGGAATCCTGCCAGCTCTTTTCAATCGCACAGGCCCAGCCCTGTCCCTCAAAGATGGGGCCGTCTTCGACAATCCGGACGACCTCCCGAGGGCCGTAGACGCCTTCGCGGTAGAATTCCAGCTGCCACTCGAAGTAGCTCTGGGCCTGCACCGGAAGTCCCACCAGCAGGCTGAGCCCCAGCACCCCGCGCCACTTCATGACATGCCTTCCTGCAGGAACATGGCTGCCAGGTCAAACGGGCTGAGCCGGATGTCATGCTGCTTGAGCAGCCCACCGACGGAAATCAGCACCCGTGCCACCAGCACAAAGTGATCCGGAATCTCGACCTCGGCCTCCTTCATCACCTGCAGGTAGCGCCGCAGGCGGGTGAGCTGTGCGGGCTCCTGGGGCGCTTCTGCAAAGAGCAGGCGCTCGGCCTGTTCCGGATGCGGAACCCCAAACCCGGCCTTCAGCAGCAGGTCCACAAAGCCCGTCTGCTGCCGGTTGAGCAGGGCCACCAGCACGTTCCGGTAGGCCTCCGCCTGCTCCGCCGATAGCGTCCCAACGGCGCCGAAGTCCAGCAGCGCCAGCTGCCCGCGTGGCGTCACAAAGAAATTCCCGGGGTGGGGATCGGCATGAAAGAGCCCCGTGAGGAAGATCTGGCGCACAAAGCTCCGGGTGAGGGTCCGGAGGAGTGGATCGGCGGCGCTGGGGACCTCTTCCAGAAACCGACGGATGGGCTGTCCTTCGACAAAGCTCATCACCAGCGTCCGGCGCGAAAGCAGGTCGGGCATCAGGCTGGGGAAGGTCCAATCCACGCTGGGGTAGCGATCATGGAACTTCCGGAGGTTGTCGGCTTCATGCAGGTAATCCAGCTCCAGAAGGATGCTGCTGGAAAGCTCCCGGACCACCTGCTCCAGGTCCACGCCCTCCACCTGCTTCCCCATGAGCCTGGCCGCCAGCTCAAAGAACTGGAGGTCGGCCCGGACGCGTTCATCGGCTTCCGGAAGCTGAACCTTGAGCGCAACCGGCGTGCCGTCTGCCAAGGTGGCCCGGTGCACCTGGGCAATGGAGGCGGTGGCCAGCGGTTCCGGATCGATGTGCTGGAAGGCTTCTGGCCAGCGGGTGTGCAGCTCCTCATTCAGAACCTGCTGGATCGCAGCCCACGGGGCGGAAGGTGCCTGGTCCTGCAGCTCTGCCAGTCGTTCTCGGTAAGCGACGGGAACCCAGTCTCCCTGAGTGCTGAGGAACTGCGCCGCCTTGACCCAGGCACCCCCCTGGCGCTTGCAGAGCTGCACGAGCTCCTCTGCCTGAGTCTGGTGCAGGGCGTCGGTCTTGGCGGCATGCTCTTCTGCAGTCCGGAAGCGAGCAGCCTGGTCGTTGAGCTGACTCCGGACCAGCATCCCGGAGAGCGTCTGAATGGCGTCGCGGTAACGGTCGCCGAGGCGCAGGAGTTGGGTGAGCTTGAGCCACTCATCCGAGTAGGCCGTTTGCAGCGCGAGCGCGTCTTGCCGGATCTGATCCGGATCGTCCCACCAGTCCCGGGTCTTGCGGACCAACTGGCTCTGCACCTCATCAGCGCGGCGCAGAGCGTCTTCCGGCAGCGAGCGCAGCCGTTCATTCCAGCGGTCCCAGTCGCCTCCGAGCGGGGTGTCCTGCAGCAGGCGGTTGAGGGGACCAGACTGTTCTTCAATCCACTTGCGTGGGTCTCCGAGAATCTTGTTCCAGTCCATGAGTTTCAGCGAGGAGGTTGAGCAAAACACGGCTCGTTGAGCCGATGCCTGCAGGGTAGCGATTCCTGCGTAAAACGCCATCGGAACCGGTGTCAGGACGCGTTACGCCGCTTGGACCGAGACCTGAAACAGGGGCTGCTGGAAGGCTTCGGCCAGCCGTTCCGGGGTGCCAAACAGAAAGAGCTGGTCTCCGGAGGCAAGCGTGGTTTCAGGGCCCACATCCGGAAGCACCTCTCCGTCTCGCTGAATCGCCAGCACCGTCAGCCCAAACAAGCGGCGGAGGTCCAGCTGAGCCAGGCTTTGGCCGGCCAGCGAAGAGGCTTCCGGAATGAGGTACGTGGAGACCTCCAGGGCAGAAAGCTGGGCCGTGAGGAGGGCCTGTGTTTCATGGTGCCGGAGGAGCCCGTATTGATCCTTGCGCAACTCGGCAATGCAGTGCTCGACTTCTGGACGTGGCGCAAGGAAGCCCGCCATGACCCTCCGGAAGATCTCCAGCGAGGTTTCAAACTCCTCCGGAATCACTTCATTGGCGCCCAGTTGCGAGAGGGCGGGAATCTCGGCGACGTATCGGGTCCGAACGATCAGGTGCACTGCCGGATTGAGGGCCCGGACCTGTTCGGTGATGCGCCGCACCGCCGCTGGAACGGCAATGACCACAACCACGGTCCGGGCGTGCTGAACCTGAGCACGTTCCAGGACGGCCTTCCGGGAGGCGTCTCCGTAAAGGATGGGCACGCCTGCCGCGCGCTCCCGCCGGACGGTTTCCGGATTGGCTTCAATGACCGCATACGGAACGCCCAGCCGAGTGGCCGCCCGGGCGACATTCTGGCCATTGAGCCCGTACCCGATGATGACCAGGTGGTCGCTTTGTTCCGGACCACTCAGGGTCTCCTCTGGCGACAGTCCTGCCCAGCCCAGCCGAAGGCGCAGGGGCCATGGTGCGCGCAAGACGCCTTCAGCCAGCCGGGTGCTGTGCGGCAGGAGCAACGACGCGAGGATCATCGACAGCACGGTCACGGTGAGGACGCCTTGCCCGAGCGTTTCATCCCGGATGCCCGCAGCCGCAGCCGCCCGGTCCAGCAGGAAGGCAAACTCGCCAATTTGTGCGGTCAGCAGCCCGACTTTTACCGAAACCGACAGGTCCGCTCCCGTCACCCAGGTGGCCATGCCGCCCAGCAGGGCCTTGCCCAGAAAGAGCAAGGCGGTCGCTCCCAGAACCCATGGCAGGTACTCCCAGACAAACCGGGGGTCGAGGAGCATCCCGACCGAGATGAAGAAGAAGCTCGTGAAAACGTCTCGGGAAGGAAGAATGTGCTCCAGGGCATCGTGACTGAATTCGGACTCAGCGACCATCACACCGGCAAGGAAAGCGCCCAGCGCCAGGGAAAAGCCGGCCCAGGCCGTTAGCCAGGCAATGCCGAGGCAGAGTCCAATCACGGTCAGCGGAAACAGCTCCGGAACCTTGCTGGCAACGACCTGGTGCAGCAGACGCGGCAGCAGCACGCGGGCTCCCAGGGCGATTCCGGCCAGCAGCCCGGCCAGGGCCAGCCCGATCCAGATCCAGTTGACCGACTCTCCGGAGCCTTCTGCAAGCAGCGGGACGATCAGGAGCATCAGCACAGCGGCAATGTCCTGAAAGACCAACACGCCGAGGGTTGCGCGCCCATGCACGGTTTCCAGCTCGGCTTGATCCTGCAGCGCCTTGAGGACCAGCGCAGTGGAGCTGAGGGCGAGCGCTGCCCCGAGGAAGAGGGCGGCCTTCAGTTCAAGCCCACCCCAGAGAGCAATGGCAGCAGTGGCCGCAAAGACGAGCCCCACCTGCACGGCTCCGGTGCCCAGCATCCACCGCTTCAGCTCCACCAAGCGGGCAAAGGAAAATTCAAGACCGATGCTGAAGAGGAGCAGCACAACCCCGAACTCGGCCAGCATTTCCACTTCATGGGCATAAGAGATCCAGCCCAGCCCATCAGGACCCGCGACCACTCCGGTCACGAGGAGGCCAACAGCAGGGGGAAGCCCCAGGCGGTGAAAGACGAGGACCACCACAACGGCGAGCCCCAGCAGCACGATCAGGTCTTGCAAAAAAGCGAGGTTCATGAAGGCCTTGATGATCTGAAGCGAGGAAGTGATCAGGCCGTGCCGGAGGCCTGTTTGGAAAGCTGAAGCAGCTTGGGAAGGATCCGGAGGCGCAGCCAGAGCATGGCGCCTCCACCAGAGACCGCGTTGCCAATGGCCACGCCCAGGAAGATCCCAAGGAGCCCAAGCCAGGCGGAGCCCAGCCATGCCAGCGGCAGGATGAGCAGGAACAAGCGGACGAGGTTGATGACCGACGACTGCAGGGGCAGGTTCAGGCCGTTGCAGGCCGAGCTGGCCAGAAGGGACAGGCCAAAGAGACCGTAGCTGACGGGAACCACCCAGAGGTAGAGGCGGGTCAGGGCCTGAACGGATTCGGCGTTACTGAAGAGCCCTGCAATTGGAAATGCCCCTGCGGCAAGAATCAGCAGGGCTCCCACTCCCCAGGTAAGCGAGAAGCGGGTGCTGAAGCCGAGGGATTCCTCAATGCGTTTGGGGTGGCGTGCCCCCATGTTCTGCCCGACAAACGGGGTCAGAACCGAGGAGAGGGCCATGATGCCCAAAATGGCAAGTGACTCAAGGCGAGTGCCGACTCCAAATGCTGCCACGGAGTCGGAGCCGTACTGCGACACCATGCGGGTGAGGACCGCATTGGAAAGCGGGTTCAGCATGTTGGTGAGGGCCGCCGGAGTCGCAATGAAGAGAATGGGCTTCCACGATTCCCACACCAGCAGCGGGTGCGGAAACGCGTACTCCAGCATCTTTTCGCGCTTGCCCAGTACCCAGAGCCCGGCAAACATCGCAAAGAAGTAGGCAATGACCGTCGCCAGCGCTGCCCCTCGGACGCCCATCTCCGGAAAGGGGCCGATGCCGAAGATCAGAAACGGATCCAGGACCGCGTTCACCAGGGCCACCACCATCATCACCAGGCTGGGGGTGCGGCTGTCTCCGGTTGCCCGGATGGCACTGTTTCCCACCATCGGCAAGGCCAGCAGGGGCACCCCGAGGTACCAGATGGTCATGTAGTCACGGATGATGACCTGCAGCTCGGGTCCGGCGCCGAGGGCTGTGAAGACCGGGTCGAGCGTGGTCAGCCCCAGAAGCGAGAACAGCGACATGATGACAAACGTCAGGTAGAGGCTGTGCGTGGTGAGGCGCTGCACCCGGACCTGGTCTCCTTGCCCAATGGCTCGGGCGACGACCGAAGACGTGCCGATGCCAATGCCAAAGGCCATGCTCATGACGGTGAAGACCACCGGGAAGGTGAAGCTGATGGCCGCCAGCTCCTGAACTCCGAGCTGACCAATGTAGAGGGTATCAATGATGTTGATGAGCATGATGGACACGAGCCCCATGATCATCGGAAGGGTGAGGCGAAACAGCGTGGGACCAACCGGTCCCTCCAGCATGCGGTTGGAGTCGGGGGAGTTCGGCTTCATGGACCTTTCAGGAGGAAATGAGCGACACGAGGGTGCCCGGCCAGGTCTTGATAAAACGCAGGGGACTGCCACTTGGGGTGAGTTGCAGCCAGCTCAGTCAACGCGGGTTGCTGGTCGCTACCGATCTCCAGGAGCATTTCTCCCTCAGGGGCCAGGCAGGCAGGCGTTTCCGAGAGAAGACGCCGGTAGAGGTCAAGCCCATCGGCTCCGCCATCCAGGGCGAGCGTGGGCTCATGAAGGGCCACCTCCGGTTGCAGCGTCGGGATGGTATCCCGAGGAATGTAAGGGGGGTTGGCGACCCAAAAGTGAAAGGGGCCTTGGGCGGGAAGCTGTGTCAGGGCATCGCCACAAAGAAAGGTCAGGGTGTTGTTTCGGGGGGCAGCCAGGTCGGCGTGGCGGGCCCGGTTCCGTTCAGCAAGGGCCTGCGCATCGGGGCTCACCTCGGCGCTGATGAGGTCCAGATTTTGTAATTCGGAGGCAAGGGCCAGCGGAATGGCGCCTGAGCCGGTTCCCAGCTCAGCGATGCGGCAGCGAGACTGCGGGTGAGCCGCCTGCCACTTCCGGATGCGAACGACCGCCTGCTCCACCAGGGTTTCCGTGTCTGGACGTGGAATGAGAACCGCCGGGCTGACTTCCAGCGGGAGTGACCAGAACTCCTGCTCGCCCAAAAGGTAAGCGGTGGGCCATCCGGAGGCGCGTTGCCGGACCAACTGGCGAAAGGGCGCCCGCTCGGCTTCGTCCAGGGGGCGATCCTTCTGCAGGTACAGCTCCAGCCGTGACAGCCTCAAGGCGTGAGCCAGCAGGAGCTCTGCGTCCAGACGGGCCGTCGTGAGGCCTTTTTCGGAAAAAAAATGCTGGGTCCACCCGAGCAGGGTCTCAATGGTCCACAGGTCCGGAGTCGGAGGAGGCGTAACAGGGTCGGCAGGCACACGCGCCAGAGGAAAAAGGGATTGAACGATGGAGCAAAAAAGCTCCTTTCCGGAGGCTCGCTTCCGCAGGAAAGACGCGGAGGGGCAAAGCCGAGGCTTTCGGACAGGTCTGGAACTTCCGGCAGAGTTTCCCTGCCTCAGAAGCGAAACGACTTGTGATGCTTTTGGAAGAACAAACAATTAATGATAGAAATGAACCCGTTTATTGTCTAGGCGGATTCCCTCGCGCAACACACTGTTACAGGAGGCACTGAATGCACACGACTTATATTCCCGCTGAAGAAGTCGCTTCAAAACTGGATCACCCCGACTGGGTTTTGCTGGACTGCCGGTTCTCGCTGGATGCTCCCGACCTGAAGGAGCAGGACTATCAGCAGTCGCACCTTCCGGGCGCTCGGTACGTTCACCTGGAACGCGACCTGTCTGGCGAGATTCAGGTGGGAAAAACGGGGCGGCATCCGCTCCCGACCTTTGAGGACCTGGTGGTGCGGCTGGGAAGCTGGGGCATTGGTCCGGGCGTGCAGGTGGTGGCGTATGATGACGCAAACGGCGCCTATGCCGCGCGCCTGTGGTGGATCCTCCGGTGGCTTGGGCACGATGCTGTCGCGGTGATGGATGGCGGCTGGAACGCCTGGACTGCCGCGGGCCTGCCTGTTTCGGAGGCGCTGCCCACCAAGGAGCCCCGGGAGTTTCAGCTCAACCCTCGGCACACGTGGCTGCTCAATGCCCATGAGGTCGATGCCCTCCGTGAGCGTCCGGACGTGGTCCTGATTGACGCCCGTTCCGGTGATCGATTCCGGGGGGAAAATGAACCGATTGATTCCGTGGCCGGCCACATTCCGGGAGCGAACTCCCTGCCGTGTTCGGAAAATTTGGGCCCCGATGGGCTCGTGAAAACTCCGGAGGCCCTGTGTGAACGCTTTGAAGCCGTGCTGAACGGGCGCCCCCCCGAGCGCCTCATCAGCTACTGCGGCTCCGGTGTCACGGCCTGCCTGAACCTGCTGGCGCTCAAGCATGCCGGTCTTGGAGACGGACGCCTGTACGGAGGCTCCTGGAGCGACTGGATCACGGATCCGGACCGCCCCATTGCCACAGGGGCCTGACCCCGCCTGAGGACATGACCCCACTCCGCAAGCAACCCTGGTTCCGGGCGCTGAAGCTCCGCCTGGGAGCCGGCCTCTTCACGCAGCTTTTGCGTGTGACGGGCAAGACGGCTCGTGTTCGGCGTGAGAACGAACACGCGCTTCAGGCTGCCTTGGCGCAGCACGGGACCTTCCTGCTCGCCACCTGGCACGAGAACATCTACTTCAGCACCTGGATGCTCCGGGACCTCGGCCTGACTGCGCTCATCAGCAGCTCCCGGGATGGCGCCGCCATCTATGCGGTCATGCAGCACTTCAACTTCAAGGCGGTCCGGGGGTCGTCCACCCGAGGCGGAATGCTGGCCCTGCGGGAGCTGCTGGAGGCCCTGAAGCGTCAAGAGCCGGTTGCCATCACCCCTGATGGTCCTACCGGACCCCTGCATCAGGTGCAGCCCGGGATTTTACTGCTGGCAAAAAAGACGGGGCTGCCGATTCTTCCCTGGCACTATGAAGTCCGGGATGCGTGGCACCTGAACAGCTGGGATGCGCATAAGGTTCCCAAACCGTTTACCTCTGGTGTCGGTCGGTTTGGAGAGGCGTTTTACGTGGAGGCTCAGACTTCAAGCGCTGACCTGGAGCAGGTGGCGCGGAAGCTGGAAGACGTGATGCAGGCGAACGTGGAAGCCGTGCGGCGGTTGGTGGGGGCATCCGGGGCCACGTGACGCGACCCCGGGGACCGGCTCAAAGCTGGTCGTTGTAGGCCTTGATGGCCTGACTCTTCATCTCTTCAAGGTAGAGCCGGGAGTAGATCTCAATCAGGAAGGGACGCAGGTCGTTGACATCCTCATCGTCAGAGTACTCCTGAAAGAACTGCTCATACACATCCAGCGCCCCCACGAGCACCCCGTAATCGGTGAGCAGGTTGGCGTACAGGAATCCGGAAGAGTCCATGGACTGAGCCTTCTCAGACTGGGTCTTCAGGTCGGTCAGGCGCTTCGAGGTCAGGCGCTTCAGGTGCGAGTCCCGGGTGGTGTAGACGACTTCAGAGCCCTCGAGGACCTCAATGAAGTAGCGGACGTTGTCCTTGGGGGGCTCAAGGGTTGCCCGAACCAGGGACGCCTCAGTGGCCGGGATCTCGTAGGTCCCGATCTCGTCCCACTGCTTGGTCTTGCGGTTCTTGTCGCCCACGTGGAGCCGGTAGCTGTACTGAGGTCCCACGTTTTCCCAGACGACATCCGGGAAGTCACTGGTGACCACGACGTTGCCAGCCTTGAGCTGAATGCCGGGCTTCTTCGCCGAGCGCCGGACGGTCGTGTACTTCTGGGTCTTGATGAACTTGTCACCAAGTCCAGCGACGAGGTCGCCTGCAGACTCCTGGTTGCCGAGTTGTCCGGAGAGGGCCTGGATGCCGTCGGCAGAAACCTGCGCCACGGTGCCCGCGGGAACCCGGGTGGTCTGGTTGGTGGACTGGTTGATGAAGGTCACGGAGCTGTCGGGCTCCGTCCGGACCTGATAGGAGTCATACATGAAGACGTTCCGGCGGACCTTCTTCCACCGCTTCCCGTCCTTGCTGTACTCCACCTTTCCCTGAGGCTCGGTCAGCATGCCAATGGGGGTCCTGGCCCAAAGATTGCCTGCTGATATCAGCAGCAGGAGGACAACGACGAGCAACGTTTTTCCAGTACGCATGTAACCTTTACGGATAAGGGGTGACGGCATTCAACAAAATAGTCGCCTTTTTTATCTTATTTTGAAAAAAGAGGCAAACCCGATCCCTTCAGAAACCGGTAAGGATTTCAAGGGCGGGTTTCGCTGGATCGGGTGTGACAAAAAAATGAAGCGATTGCTGATTGCGCTGGTGAGCAGCTGGGTACTCTCGATGGGAGCGGGCCCTGCCGTGGGGGCTGATACAACGGTGTACGAAAGCCTGAAGCAGGACCTGGTTGGGCTGGACTACCTGCTCCGGAATGTGGAGTTTACCGAGATTCAATGTGACCTGGGGGCTTGCGAGCTGGTGACCGCCGATCAGTCGTATCAGGTGAACCTGCGGCGTGCGAGTCCGGTGGAGTACAAGCGAGAGCGCCTGCTGTATGTCCTCAAGCTGAGGGTCCGGTCTCCGTTGATCACGTCGAGTTTGCAGGTGGATTACATTCAGGATCCGCCGAGCATCATTGTGGGACGCAACGGTTGGAGCGAGCCGATCCCGCCTTATGAAAAGACGATGTTTGGCATGGTGGGACGCTGGGTGCCGCTGTTGCAGACCTGGCTCCGCCGAGAGGGCCTGAGCATCGATTGAGGGGCGACAGGAGCCGTGTGGACTCGCGGAAGGCTGACTGGCAACAAGCCCGGAAGGTCAGGAAGCTGAAGTGAGGGCTCATCCTGGTTGGGGCGGTGGAACTGCAGGGTTCCGGAACCGCCAACCGCTCTAACTGAAAGGGCTCTCCGTGGAGGGGAAGGGCGGCAGCCCGGAGAAAAACCACCGCCCTGGGAGGGACATTGCGTCCCCAAGGAGAGCGTTTAGACGGTTGCGGAGTTTTGGTAGGAGAAGCCGCCCGGCATCTTCACGAACTCCGGATAGGAGTGCATGCCGAATTCCTTCTCGTCAATGCCTTCGAGTTCCTCTTCTTCAGACACCCGCAGTCCCATCGTTGCCTTGATGATGCTCCAGACCACGAGGCTGGCAGCAAAGGTGAAGATGCCCACCACAACCACACCGAGCAGCTGGGTGCCGAAGGAGGCATCCGGATTGAAGATCCCCACCGCCAGGGTGCCCCAGATTCCGTTGGCAAGGTGAACCGAGAGGGCTCCGACCGGATCGTCAATCTTGAGCTTGTCAAAGAACGGAACGGCGAAGATCACCAGCACGCCACCAATGGCGCCAATCAACGCGGCGACTCCCGGAGTGGGGTAGTCGGGACCTGCCGTAATGGCGACGAGTCCGGAGAGGGCTCCGTTGAGGACCATGGTCAGGTCGATCTTCTTGTACATCACCTGAGTCAGGATCAGAGCAACGATGGCTCCGGCACAGGCGGCCATGTTGGTGTTGACCATGACTGCGGAGATGGCGTCGGCATCTGCCTTGCTGCCAAGAGCCAGCTGAGAACCGCCGTTGAAGCCAAACCAGCCAAACCAGAGGATGAAGGTGCCCAGGGTGGCCAGCGGGAGGTTGGAAGCCGGAATCGGCACCACCCGTCCTTGTGCATCATACTTGCCCATTCGTGGCCCCAGCAGCAGGGCACCCGCGAGCGCGGCCCAGCCACCGACGGAGTGAACGATGGTCGATCCGGCAAAGTCGGAGAAGCCGTCAATCAGGCCACCCAGTGCGGTGCCCCCCCAGGTCCAGTGCCCCTGAATCGGGTAGATGATGGCGGTCAGGACGAGTGTGAAGATCATGAACGGCCAGTACTTGATGCGCTCGGCCACGGTTCCGGACACGATGGACGCAGCAGTCGCAACGAACACAACCTGGAAGAAGAAGTCGGACATCAGGCTGTGTCCGTCGGAGGAGGTGCCCGAGAGGGCAAATCCGAAGCCCATGAAGCTGTTGCCGTCGGCGTACATGAGGTTGTAGCCCACCACGTAGTAGGCGAGACACGCCAACGCATAGAGGGTGATGTTCTTGGTCAGGATCGCGGTGACGCTCTTGCTCCGGACCATTCCGGCTTCAAGCATCGCAAAGCCTGCGGCCATCCACATCACCAGCGCGCCGCTGATCAGAAGCCAGATCGTATCCAGCACGTATTTCATCTCTGCTGAGAATTCCATTTAGGTTCTCCGATTGAGGGATTGTTCAACAGAAGCCGAAGCCTCTTGGTCTACCCTCCCCCTTCAGCAGAGAGTGTGCCTTCTGGAAATATTTTTTTATGTATCTGATTTTATTAAATTTAATTTTAAGATGACAAATTAATGCCAATATTTTGTGCATGCGTTTTAGTCGATTTTTAGGCGAGTTGCTCTTTTTTTAGACTGCACCCCTGGCTGAGAGGGGGCCTCCGGAGGGCCTTGCTGAGCAGCGACCCGGGCCTGCCTGTAGAGGCGACCTCGCCGGCCACCGGAGCTCTTCAGGTTGAGGTTCACCGTGAGCCCGCAGGCGCCCGTGGTGCTGATCAGAGGATCGAGATGAAGGGGACCCTTTCCTTATTGCAGAGGAGGCAGAACTCCGGACGGAGAGCGGCCACGTGCTTCCGGCCGGAGGTTCTTCCGGGTGATCTCAGGGAACCGCTCCGGCGCAGGGCTTCTCGTGGCGGGGCTTCCATTTTTTCGCATTGAAAAACCCGAGAGATACAGTACTCTACACAAGTTGAACTCCGGCTTGTCGGGCCCTTCCCCCGCCTCCAACCACGCATCGCAAAGCATCAATGAGCCATTCCACATCAACCATCGCTTGGACCAAAACGGATGAAGCTCCGTTGTTGGCGAGCTACTCCTTGCTTCCCATTGTGCAGGCCTTCACCCAGGGCACCGGGATTTCGGTCGAGTATCGGGACATCTCACTTGCAGGGCGGATCCTTGCCACCTTCCCGGAAGACCTGACGGACGATCAAAAGGTTTCCGATGAGTTGACGGCTCTAGGTGAGTGGACGCAGGCGGCCGAAGCCAACATCATCAAGCTCCCGAACATCAGTGCTTCGATTCCTCAGCTGAAAGCGGCCATTGCCGAGTTGCAGGCCCGCGGGTATCAGGTCCCGGACTACCCCGAGTCTCCTCAGAGCGAGGCCGAGCAAGCGGTGCATGCCCGTTACGCCAAAGTTTTGGGCAGTGCCGTGAACCCGGTGCTGCGCGAAGGCAACTCCGACCGCCGTGCTGCTGAAGCCGTCAAGAACTATGCGAAGAACCACCCGCACTCCATGGGGGCGTGGAGCGCTGACTCAAAGTCTCACGTTGCGACCATGAGCAGCGGAGATTTCTTTTCCACCGAGGAGTCGGTGACTCTGGAAAAAGCGACGACGGTCCGGATTGAATTTGTCGGAGCCAGTGGCACCACGGTCCTGAAGGAAAAGGTGGCGCTGGATGCGGGTGAGGTGGTGGATGCGACCTTCATGAGCAAAAAGGCCCTCGTTTCCTTCCTGGAGGCACAGGTTCAGGATGCCAGGGACAAGGGGGTGCTCTTCTCGCTGCACCTGAAGGCCACGATGATGAAGGTCTCGGATCCCATCATCTTTGGACACGGCGTGAAGGTGTTTTATGCACCCGTGCTGGAGAAGCACCAGGACACGCTGAAGGCGTTGGGCGTGAACCTCAACAATGGCCTGGGAGACCTCTATGCCAAGATGGAGGGGCTCCCAGCAGACAAGAAAGCCGAGATTGAGGCTGACATTGATGCGCTTTACCAGGAACGCCCACCGATGGCGATGGTGGACTCCGACCGCGGCATCACGAACCTGCATGTGCCCAGCGATGTCATCATTGATGCCTCCATGCCTGCAGCCATCCGCACCTCCGGACAGATGTGGGGGCCAGACGGAAAGCTGCATGACACCAAGTTTGTCATTCCCGATTCCAGCTACGCTCCCCTGTACCAGGCCACAATTGAGAACTGCATTGCCCACGGAGCCCTCGATCCGGCCACCATGGGAACCGTGCAGAACGTTGGGCTGATGGCCCAAAAGGCGGAAGAGTACGGCTCTCATGGAACCACCTTTGAGGCGCCCGGAGACGGCTCCATCCGCGTGGTGGATGCCGATGGAACCGTGATTCACGACCAGGCCGTGGAAGCCGGGGACATCTGGCGCATGGTGATGGTGAAGGATGCGGCGATTCAGGACTGGGTCAAGCTGGCCGTCAACCGTGCCCGCCTCACCGGTTGGCCTGCCGTGTTCTGGCTGGATGAGGAGCGTGCTCACGGTCGGGAGTTGATCAAGAAGGTGAAGCGCTACCTGCAGGATCATGACACCGCTGGGCTAGAACTGCCGATCATGTCGGTGTATGATGCCGCCAAGTATTCGATTGAGCGAGCCCGAGCAGGTGAAAATACGATCTCGGTGACCGGAAACGTTCTGCGTGACTACAACACGGACCTGTACCCGATCCTTGAGCTGGGCACCAGCGCCAAGATGCTGTCGATCGTCCCGCTGATGAAGGGCGGTGGATTGTTTGAAACCGGCGCCGGAGGCTCGGCTCCGAAGCACGTTCAGCAGTTCGTCAAGGAAGGCCACCTGCGCTGGGACTCCCTGGGAGAGTTCCTTGCCTTGGCAGAATCGCTGGACCACCTTTCCCGGACTCAGGAGAACGCTACCGCTGGCGTGCTCGCCCGGAGCCTAGGGCAGGCCAATGAGAAATTCCTCAATGAAAACAAGTCTCCTTCCCGCAAGGTGAGCGAACTGGACAACCGAGGCAGTCACTTCTACCTGGCCCTCTACTGGGCCCAGGCGCTGGCTGAGCAAACGGAAGATCCGGCGCTGCAGCAACGGTTTGCTCCGCTTGCCCAAACTCTGGCGGAACAGGAACAGACGATTGTCAACGAACTCAACGCGGCGCAGGGAAGCCCCGTTGATCTGGGAGGCTACTACTTCCCGGATGACGAAAAGGCGTCTCAGGCCATGCGCCCGAGCGCGACCTTCAATGCTGCGCTGGCGGCCCTGGAGGGCTGAGCCACGAGTTAGGGGGGAATCTTGATTCAACGTGCCCGGAGACACCGAACTTTCCGGGTGCCTTATGACTGCTTCACCAGCCTGCCGCAAGGCAGAGACAGGTCATCACCTGAGCGAAAGCAGGCGTAACTGAAAACCTCAAAGGAAACAGAGGAAAATGAGAAACGTGAAAGTTGCAGTAACCGGCGCTGCCGGACAAATCGGTTACGCCATGCTCTTCCGCATTGCGTCCGGAGCCGTGTTTGGTCCCAATACCACGGTGGACCTCCAGCTTCTGGAGCTGGACGCGGCACTTCCGGCCCTGGAAGGGGTGAAGATGGAACTGGACGACTGCGCCTTCCCGCTTCTGAACAAGGTGGTGACGACGTCGGATGCCAAGGTTGCTTTCAAGGATACGGACTGGGTTCTGCTGGTGGGAGCTGCACCGCGCAAAGCCGGCATGGAGCGCAACGACCTGCTCCGCATCAACGGCGGCATCTTCGTGGGTCAGGGCCAGGCGATCAACGAGAGCGCAGGTGACGACGTCCGCATCCTGGTGGTGGGCAACCCCTGCAACACCAACTGCCTCATTGCCATGAACAACGCTCCTCGCATTCCGCGGGACCGCTGGTTTGCCATGACGGCGCTTGATGAAAACCGGGCCAAGACTCAGCTGGCTCAAAAAGCCGGTGTGGCCGTGAAAGACGTCACCAACATGACGATCTGGGGCAACCACAGCGCGACTCAGTACCCGGACTTCTTCAACGCAAAGATCAATGGCACAGCGGCTCCGGAGGTGATCAGCGACCACGAGTGGCTCAAGGGGGACTTCATCTCCACCGTGCAGCAGCGTGGGGCCGCAATCATCAAGGCCCGGGGGGCTTCTTCGGCAGCTTCGGCAGCCAATGCCGCTCTGGACACGGTGATGCGCATGGAAAACCCAACGGCCGCTGGCGACTGGTTCAGCACCGGTGTTCCGAGTGATGGCAGCTACGGCATTCCGGAAGGCCTGATCTTCAGCTACCCGCTCGTCAGCAAAGGCGGAAGCGACTGGGAGATCGTCAAGGATGTGCCAGTCAACGAATTTGGTCAGGAGAAGATCAATGCGACCCAAGCCGAGTTGGAAGGGGAGCGTGACGCCGTCAAAGACATGTTGGGGTAGTTCATGAAAATTCACGAATATCAAGCAAAGCAGGTTCTGGCCAAGTACGGGGTGACCATCCCGCGTGGACAGGTGGCGCGTACGCCGGAAGAAGCCGTGGCCGCTGCTCAGGAATTGGGCACCGAAGTCTGTGTGGTGAAAGCGCAGATTCACGCGGGTGGCCGTGGCAAGGGCGGCGGAGTGAAGGTCTCGAAGGGACTGGATGCCGTCCGGGAGAATGCTGAACAGATCATTGGCATGCAGCTGGTGACGCATCAGACTGGCCCGGCTGGCCAAAACGTCAAGCAGGTCCTCATCGAAGAGGGCATGGACATTGTCAAGGAACTCTACTGCTCTGTGCTCGTGGACCGCGGGCAGCAGCGGGTGGTCATTCTGGCTTCCACAGAAGGCGGCATGGACATTGAGGAAGTGGCGGCAAAGACCCCGGAGAAGATCCTCAAGGTGTTTGTCGATCCCACCATCGGCCTGCGTCCGTTCCAGACCATGGAACTGGCGTACGGGCTGGAAATTGACAAGATCAACCCGAAGCTGGTTCGTCCGGCGGCGGCCCTCTTTCAGTCGCTCTATGACGCGTTTGTGGCAGAGGACTGCTCCCTGGTGGAAATCAACCCCCTTGTGCTGACAGGGGACGGACGAGTGATTGCGCTGGACGCCAAGGTGACGTTTGACGACAATGCGCTTTTCCGGCACAAAGCCACTGAAGCGCTGCGCGATCCGGATGAGGAAGATCCACTGGAAATTGAAGCTGCCGCGTCGAACCTCAACTACATCAAGCTTGATGGCACCATCGGCTGCATGGTCAATGGCGCCGGACTGGCAATGGGCACGATGGACATCATCAAGGCCTACGGAGGAGAGCCGGCCAACTTCCTGGATGTCGGTGGAACGGCAACGCAGGAAACCGTTGAGAAGGCCTTCAAGATCATCACGAGCGATGCGAACGTCAAGTGCATCCTCATCAACATCTTCGGAGGCATTGTCCGCTGCGACATGGTGGCCGCTGGGGTCATCGCAGCGATCAAGAACGTCAACCTGCAGATTCCGGTTGTTGTTCGTCTGGAAGGCACCAACGCCGAGGAAGCTCACGCGCTGGTGGCAGAATCTGGACTGGGGGACAAGCTGCAGATGGCGGATGGCCTCAAAGATGCAGCACAGAAAGCAGTGGCTGCGGTTGCCTAAGCCTTAGGCGTCGCATTCACCCTGCATCTCCTGCTCCGGAACCTTCTGGAGCAGGTCCTTCCTTTCAGCTCGCATAGCTCAGTTGGTAGAGCAACGCATTCGTAATGCGTAGGTCGCCGGTTCAAATCCGGCTGCGAGCTCCAGCTTTCCCCCCTTTTTTATCAGTCTCTTACCAGCGTCTGTTCGTCCTGAGGGAGTTGCTGGCTGCCGTAGGATGTGCTGCGTCCTCCCCAACACTCAACCTTCATGAGGCACCGATGCACGAGCTTCCCGACCGTTATCAGCAATTTGCTGAGGAAGGATACCTGGCCCTTGAGTCGCTTTTCGGAGGTGCCGAGTTGGTGGAGTTGCAGCAGGAGGTGGAGCGATTCCTTCGAGAAGTGGTCCCCACGATGCCGAGCACCCGGGTGTATTATGAGGACAAACGTGACCCCTCAACGCTGAAGCAGGTGCAGCAACTGTTTGAGCATGATTCATTTTTTGGCGAGCTGATGGTCAATGGGCCGGTGCGGACACTGGCAGAAACCGTCCTGCAGGATGACGTTCGTCCCATCAACCTGCAGTACTTCAACAAGCCTGCGGGTGTGGGCCGTGCCACGCCACCGCATCAGGATGGGTACTACTTTCACTTATCCCCGTGTGAAGCCGTTACGGGGTGGCTGGCGCTGGATGCCGTGGACAATGAAACCGGCTGTCTACACTACGTCCGGGGATCCCATCGGGAAGAAGGGTTCCGTCCTCACGGAGTCACGGAAGTGCTCGGATTTTCTCAAGGCATCACCGATTTTGGTACGGAAGCAGATCTTGCTCAAGACGTGGCCGTTCCTGGTCCAGCAGGTACTTTTCTGATGCATCACGCTAAAACGATTCACTGGGCAGGTCCGAACCGGTCCGCAAACCGATCGCGTCGAGCCCTGGGTTTCATTTATTATGCACAGCGCGCGCAGGTCGATGAAGTGGCCAAGGCTGCCTATCAGCAAGCGCTTGATGTGCGCTTGACCAAGGCACAGAAGATTTGAGGGTGGGTGTCAGGCGACCGCATCCTGGGGGAGTACGAGTTCCATGGCCTCTCCGTGGATGTGGAACAGGTAAAACCCGGCCTGGTGTACCTGAGGAATGAGTTCGGGGGCAATTTCTACAGCAGCCAAGGCTCCAATGAGCTCCTTGTCAACATGCTCGGGGTAAAAATCGGGGAACCGGATCAGGATCTTGCGAAGCTGCTCAAGGTCCTTTGCCTGCAGCCGGGATTTGACCTCAATAATGACGGCTCGGCGCACTTTTCCACTGGCGGTCCCCAGGATATCCAGCTCGAGGTGCTGTCCCTTGCGGTGTCGCTCCGTACGGGCATCAATGGTCTCAACCTGAAAGTTTTCCCGGAGAGCCCGTTCCAGCGCAGGAAGGGCTAGCCCTTCCGTAAAGCTCCCAAACTTATTGTTCAGGCCACCAATCTGCTGCCCGATTTCCTTTAGGAATCGTTCGGTTTCCTGGAACCTCCTGTCGGTTTCCTGGAACTTCCTGTCGGTTTCTTTTT
>JAYOTF010000007.1:100799-108050 GCA_038150265.1 Deltaproteobacteria bacterium
TCGGTTTCCTGGAACCTCCTGTCGGTTTCCTGGAACTTCCTGTCGGTTTCTTTTTGGCTGCGGATCAGTTCGTCGATCAGTTCTTGGCGTTGCTGGTCATTCATGAGGACCTCCTCTGAGGAAGCAAAACGTACTGGGGGAGGCGGGTTTGTGCCGGGAGGGGTCCGGATCAGCAGGGGACCACCTTTCAACACCTTACAAAAAAGGCCTGAGGTTTCAATACAAGAGCAGGTGGGGGTGCTGCC
Organism: Deltaproteobacteria bacterium; assembly: GCA_038150265.1. Lineage (GTDB taxonomy): Bacteria > SAR324 > SAR324 > SAR324 > NAC60-12 > JAYPUA01. Next base: position 101,045 of record JAYOTF010000007.1, read on the forward strand.
GGAAAGAAGCAAGGGCAGGGCCTCAACCCAGGTGCGTGTAGTTGAGGCCGGCGCTTCCGTCAGTTCCGCTCGGTCAGCCAGATCACCCGCGGGTCGCCACTCAGGAAGGGGCCGAGCACATCCATGAGTCCGGTATCCAGGCGCCACTGGAAGTACTTGGCCTGGTGCTCACGGGTCTCCCACTCCTCGTAGAGCCACAGCACGCCGTCCTCATCTTCCGGAACCCAGACATCGACCTTGACGTTACCGTCGTAGGCGCGGGTGTCGGGGAGTGCCGAGTTGACGACGTCAATGAATTCCTCTCGTTTCTCAGCCATCACCGGGAACACCAAAATCATTTTTTCTGCCATAAACCTCCTCTTTTGTTTAAGAAATGACGGACGTGCCGTCGATCAGGACGGGCCTCAGGGTAGCAGCTGTTGGGGCCAAGTCAATAGGAGGTTCCGCAATCGTGAAGGCGTTCCTCCCTTTGAAACGCTTCGGGGGAGATGAAAGGATTGGCGACGCAGCAGGTGGGGAAAGTGCCGGATGGAAGTGGCCCATCAAGCGAAGGACCGGCCCAAGAGGACCTTGAGCCGGGGAAAGACGGTCAGTCAAACGGGTGAGGACGCGGGGTGGCGTTGGTGGAAGGCGGAAGAATCGGCATCTTGAAGTCGGGCTGCTTGCCGGTCAGGGTCTTCAGGAAGGCGACAATCTGGGCGTTTTCCTCTGCGTTGAAACGCCGTCCCAATTGAAGCCTCCCCATCAGGTCAACTGCTTCCTCAAGCGTCCACACAGCGCCATCATGAAAGTACGGGTACGTGAGCTCCACGTTCCGCAGCGTTGGAACCTTGAAGCGAAAGCGGTCAGCGTCCTTGCCTGTGACAGCTGCCACGCCTTCCGAAGGGTTCGAGGTCTGGTAGGGTTCCACGATTCCCATCTTCTGGAAAGACGCCCCTCCCACTGCCGGACCGTTGTGGCAGGCGACGCACCCGCTGGACTTGAAGAGGGTGTAGCCGGCGAGCTCAAAGTCGCTGATCGCCTTTGCGTCACCGAGGAGCCAGCGGTCAAACCGCGAATCCGGAGTCACCAGGGTCTCTTCAAAGGCTGCGATGGCATCGGTCACTTGATTGATGGCGATCTCATCGGAACCAAAGATCTGGTGGAAGCGGGTGCGGTACTCCGGAATGGAACGAAGGACGTCCACAGCCAACGCGTGGGTGAAGGCCATCTCGCCTGGGTTGGCAATGGGGCCGCCGGCTTGCTCCTGAAGGTCTCGGGCGCGCCCGTCCCAGAACTGCGCCAGGTTCATGCTGGAGTTGAGAACGGTGGGCGAGTTGATCGGGCCTCGGGACCAGTTGTGGCCGATGGAGGTGGGAAGGTTGTCGGTTCCCCCCAGACTCAGGTTGTGGCAGGAGTTGCAGGAAATGAAACCGGACTGCGAGAGGCGGGGGTCAAAGTAGAGCATCTTGCCCAGCTCGACCAAGCGGATGTCCCGGGGAAGGGGTCTGACGATTGGATGAATGGGTTCCTGAGCCTGAAGGCTCGGCACAAAGGGCAGCGCCAGGAAGGCAGCCACCAGCAGGTGACGCAAACGCATGGGGTCTCTTCAGGAGGTGCATGAAAAAGCGCGGGTCCCTACAGAATACCCCCGGAGCGTCTGGAGAGGAAATACGTGGATTTACACAAATTTTTCCCCATTTCTGGATGAACTGGGTTTTCCCAAAGGAGCCCCATTCCAGAGGCGATAGGCGACTAGAGGGGGGTGGGGCAGGGTGGAAGCGGCAGAGGAGCCGGAAGCAGGCAGCAGCAAGGGCCGGTTGACCCTTGCCTTGGAAGAAGGGGTGGGTCAGTTGACCAGGCACTGCTGAGAAAGTTGGTTGTCGGAAGCAATGGCTTCGCGATACAGACCCAGCACCTGACGGTCATCGGCACCTTCCGGGAACAGCGTCCCGTACTGCTCCTGACTCAGGCGAGCGAAGTCACTTCCGGCATCGCTGGAGCAGCCCATCAGCCGACTGAAGGCAACCAGGTGCTCTCCGGAACCAGCAGCGGCTTCCTCACGAAGTGGCTCTGCTGATTCGGCCAGAAACTTGACCTGCACCTCTTCGTTGGCAGCAAACAGGCCTTCGCAGTCTGATGTTCCGCTGACGGTCGCCATAGCGTAGATGGGCCAAGAAGTAGTGGAGTTACTGCTGTACGCCAATCCCTTGTTATCTGTAATTTGGCCACCCAGTCCACATTTGGTCGGGTCGGCAGCCTGCGTCAATCCAGCGAATCCAACGCCGAGCAGGGCGATAAGAAACAATTTTTTCATCTTGATCTCCTGAGCGAATGATTAGGATCCGAGTTGGCACTGGCTGGCCAAAGCGCTGTTCTGGCGAACCTGGGCCTTGACGGCATGGAGGAATTCGAGCTCCGAGTGCTCTGAAGCAAACAGCGCATCGTAGTTTTGCTGAGTCGTCAGCATGAACTCAGGCTGGGCCTCCGTGGGGCAGCCGACGACGGCACCCAGCGCAGCGAGATGCTCTCCGGAACCAGCGGCCGCTTCTTCCTGAAGCTGCTCGCGGCTGTTGGCAATGAACTCAACCTGCTGAGTCTCGTTGTAGGCCAAGCCGTCGCAACCGGAGGTTCCGGAGGTGATGGCCGAGTGGTAAGTCGGTTCGCTGGTAATGAAGTTGACGCCAGCGTTGACGTACTTGTTACCCGTGACCGTGGCTGCAGGACCACACTTGTACAGGCTGTTGGCTGATGCAGTTCCTCCTGCAACAAACAGCAACGCGCACGCTCCTGCCAAACCGAGGGATCTTTTCATAGCCGTCTCCATTCGAGAGTTTGAGAAAAACGCAGAAGCTCCCCGGCAAGGACGTCCTCTGCGGAGGGGAAAATAAGGCACTCTTTAGATGAATACAAGGATAAAGTCCATTTTCGTTAATTTCTTCAGAAGTACCAGTGCAGGGCCAGGCGTGCTTCGTTGCCGACCCAGTGCTCCAATTCCAGCCGCAGGTCGCTGCGGGAACTCAGGGTCCAGCGTTGATTGAGCTGCACCCGCTCATTGAAAAAAGCAGGCCCGCTGAAGTCCTGGAAGCTGGCGACCTCGAGCCGCGTTTGCCACGAGGAGGAGGAAGCAAAAGTCACCCCAAGGTGCGGTGCAAGGCCCCAGGTGGTCGCACTCCAGGAATCGCGGGGCGCCTGACCAAAGAGGTCGACGAACGCAAACACCTTCCCCTGGTTGCCAAGCGACTCCGCCAGTCCGCCGCCGCCTTGCAGGCGAAACACCCGGCACTCGGCTGAGGAAAGCAAAGGGTCCGGGGCTCCTTCAGCAGCATCCAGCTGGTCCAGCGCTTCCTGCCAGGGCTGTTCCTCATTCTTCAGGCACCCGAGGTCGCGGCGTTCCCATCCGGAGCGAATCCGCCAGTTCCAGCTGGTACCGCCGGGAACTCCGACAGGTGGCGTGCTGAGCTTCTCAATGCGGAACAGCTCCAGCTGGGTCAGCGTCACCTCCCCGTCACGGAGGCGAATCCGGGTGTCCAGTGTGGTCAACTCGGCATCCGGAAGGTGCCCGGTGGGGTCTCCCAGCGAGTCGCGATACGAGCTCCAGATGCCGAGTTCGAGGGCTCCTCCGGAGGCGTCATGCCCGACGGCTGCCACCCGGATCCGCGTAGGAGGCGTCCCCTGTGTGGGAGGCAACGGAGGGCTGCTGGCGGCTGGCAGTCCCATTGCCGGGAGCTGACTGCGCCGCCGGAGGGCGGCTTGCCGCATTTTTTTCTGCTCCGGAGCCAATTCGCGATCCTTGATGTACTGCTGCCAGTCGATGAAGGCGTCCAGCACCTGCGCCTGCGTGGCCTCCGGAAGCTGCATCAGCTCCGGGTCATCCGGAAGCGCGCGTCCTTCAGCCAGGCGCTCCAGCCAGTCCCTTCCAGCGTCATCCAGCTGCTCGGCGCGTTGCTGCAGGCGACGTTGACGGGAGGGGATCAGCGTGGGGGCACCCAGCAGGGATCCCCCGGCTTCAGCCTCCCGGCTCTGAACCTTGAAGACCACATCCACCGGAATCACCCAGAGCGCCCCCGGCGTGTTGATGCGGGTGTCATCCGTCCACGCGTGTTCCAGCAGCTCCGCCTGACGGTAGGCGCAGTTGTCGAGGAAGAAGTAGTAGCGAAAACGAATGTTCTGGAGCAACTCCCAGGTGTGCCGGGTGATGCGCTCGCGCTGCTCACGGGTCAGGCGGATGGGGTACTCCCAGAGGTCCCGCAACTCGCTTTCGCCATAGACGTGATTGAAGTTGTAAAAACGCTCATCGGAAAAAAGAGCGCTGTACCCCCCGAAGAGCCCCCGGAAGGCATACTCCACCGGATGGTCGTCAGGACTGGTGATGGCCCCAAAGTTCAGGGTTGGGCTGAGCAGCGTGTGCCCAAACCACTGATTCCCGGAGTTGAACTTGATCAGCAGGTGCCCGTAGAGCGACGCCGGGTTGTCCAGGAAAGCCGAGACAAAGACCAGGCTCATGTCCTTGGCCTCCGGAAGGTTGGACCAGCGCTCAAAGAGCGGGCACGTTCCCTCCGGAAGCTCCGGAAGCGCAAGGTGGGTCTGCAGCCAGTGGTAGCGCCCCACAAAGCGACACCGCGGGTGCTGATTCGGATCGTCTCCAACAGGAGCAAAGAAGCCGGCCAGCGTGGCCTCCAGCTCGGCTTGGGGGTCAACCCGCCCTTCCGGACTCAGGAAGAAGTGCGGGGTGATGACATCACTCTCAGTCGCCCACTGCCCCACCGATTCTCCGGGGGAGTAGAAGTGCAGCAGCTTGAGCCAGTACGGATGCTGGGCCAATTCCAGGGCACGTGCCTGCTGCTGAAGCTCAGCCACGCGAGGAGCCGATTGCTGGGGCGTGGCGGCTTCCAGAGCAAGCGGCAGAGCCAGGACCCCCAGCAACAGGGGCAAAACAAAGTAGGGGGCGAGTCGCACGGTCACGAGACCTGAAGGAGGTTGACGGTTCCAGGTGAAGCTGCGGCTCTACCCTAGCGACCCCCCGAAGGCAACTCAAGCCCAGAACCCCGGGGAGGTCATTTCTCAATTAAGGCACGGTGACGGCTTGCCGAAGCCTGGTCTGGGCGGCGCGAACCTCCAAAACGTTTCCGGACTGAGCCTCAGGAGCAGAGGCTACTCCAGGGTGAAGAGGCTCCCCCAGAACGAGTCGGCATCTTCGTGCGTGACCGCCGCTTGCTCGGCTTCAGAGGAAGCCCGTCCAGCGACTCCGCCGGCCGTCCGGACGCTCTTCTGGTGCAGGTTCAGGTCTCCCATGGCCAGGCTCGCTTTTCCCTGAGTCGCCTCATAAAAGTTGTAGTAGTAAGGGCTGCCGTCATCCCCGTCGAGACTGAACCAGTCCAGGGTCGCTTCGACCTCAGCCAGCTGGGCATCGGTGGGCAACGAAGCCCCGAGCAACACCGTAATGGCTCGGAACTGCGTTTGGGCGTTGGGATAAGCCGGCGAACGGGCTCCTAGCACTGATGTTAGGTTGTCTTTGGTGTAGGTCGTTTGAACGCTAGCCGTGAACTTGCCCTCTCGCAGCTCGGCAAGTGCGGCGTCGTAACCGGAGCTGATGGTGCCCAAGCCAGAAAAGACGGTGAAGTTATCGACCTCGGAGATCGGAATCAGGCCCATCAGGTACAGCTCCAGGTTGGCGTAGGGAAGCCCATTGCCACCGTTGGCGTTGGGGCCAAAACCGGCCTCTCCATCAAACTTGCCCTGATACTGATCGTTGCCCAGCGACACAAACTCATCAAAACCGCCGAGCTGACCGCCCACGCTGGAGAAGCCCCAGTGAGCACCTCCGTTGGCTCCATAGCCCTCTTCCACCCAGTTTTGTTGGTTCGCATCCGGACTCAGGCTGTAAGTGTCGATTCCCTTGTTTGCCCAGTTGTGGGCAATCTCATGCAAGGATGGGCCGGACTTCAGGTAGCTGCGAGCAGCCAGCCACAGGATCGAGCGCAGGGTGCCAGAGGCTCCGTAGCTGGACGTGTAATCATACGTACTGCTTCCAATTCCGGTAACGTCGTTCCGCAGAGTTTGATTGACTCCGTAAGCGCTATTGGCGTCCTTTTCGGCTTCATTCACAATCATGATGATGAAGTCAAAGTCATCCTCCATCACGGAATAAAGCTCAGTGGTGACGCTTTGCACAATCGTGCTGGTGGGAAATCCCTGCTTCCACTCGCTGTAGTCAGCAGCAGATACCTGCGCAAAGACCACCTTGTTGGACTGAGACAGGTAGAGGTTGTCCGAGATCGGCGTCATCTCGGCGCTGGGCGCGGCATCTCCAGACTCATCTGAGCTACTGCACCCCACCACCAGAAGGAGCACCAGCAAAAGAGCCAAGGCAAGAGAGCGGGTGTGTGGCAGGGTCATTTGGAGTAAGTGGAGCCCCCGGTAGCAAGAGCCGCCGCCAGATGAACGACCAGGAACAGGGGGTTGCTGGGAACCTCTCTTTAAGAACATGGAGCCTCATGACTGAAGGAAAAAGGTATCAGAATTTCGAGGCGAGCTTAGGGGCGTTTCCGGTTTGGAGGCAAGCAGAAGATGTGGACGATTTGTGGACGATTCCATGGTTTAATATGAAACATCAGTAATTTGATGGATCGCCTGAACCAAAGGAGAAAGGGGCTCCTGCCAAGAGAGGCGGGCTGATCCAGAGAAGAAATTCGAGTCCACAGAGCCGAGGAGGAGAAAAGGGGGAGTGCTGCCTCAAGGCCTCAGAGGCTTGAGGCAAGCACAGGGGCCAGCCGGCCAGAAATGCCCCCGAAGCAGAAGCCTCAGAGGCCACCACGCCGGCTCAGGCTGTTACTGACCCCTCAGGTAGTAAGTGGAGTTGTCCGAGGCGCTGGCCGTGGCGCTGAGGGGGGTCAGGGCCAGACCCGCGAAACCAAAGATGTCATCGTTGGCGTAGGCGTACACCTCGCAGCTGGTGCAAGGAGGAGTTCCTCCTAGGTCTCCGTAATCATCCGCAGCATCAAAGGTAATCAGCGTGTGAGTGGAG
>JAYOTF010000008.1:0-92594 GCA_038150265.1 Deltaproteobacteria bacterium
TTGAGCGAATTCAGTCACACGACACAGAAGTGACCCCCCGAAAAGTCAATGTGAGCTCGCGTTGGGCGGGACCTGCTGGAGAAGTGGACGCGGTCAGTGAGGAACTCTACTGAGCCCTGCGGCGAGGTCCTTCGTGCCTGTCGCGACTTCCGGGGGGCAGGGACACCATCGTTTCAGGCGAGCTGGAAGCGGCAGCAGGCGGAAGTCAGGGGGCGCGCAGGAGCCAGATGCCGAAGCCGCAGGCGAGGAGGGAGAGGATCAGGTTGAGGGAAACATTGAGGACGGCTCGTCCCCAGGCACCATCGAGCGCCAGCAGCCACGTCTCGAGGCTGAAGGTGGAGAAGGTGGTAAAGGCGCCCATGAAGCCGGTGGTGAGCAGGAGCTGAACCTCTGGACGAAGCTCGAGTCGCTCGCGGAAGGTCCATGCCAGTGCGCCCAACAGGAAGGAGCCCAAGACGTTGACGGCCAGTGTTCCGTATGGAAGCGTGCTCCCAAGCCACTGGTTGACGGCGCGGGTCGCGAGGTACCGGGAGACCGCGCCTCCAGCTCCTCCGAGGGCCACAGCGAGGAGGGGGCTCCAGCCTGACAGAGCAGCCATCAGGCCTCCACCGACTCAATGGCGGTGGGATCCACCGGGAGGAAGACCTTGAAGGTCGTTCCACCACCGCTTCGGTTGCTAACAGAGATGTGCCCCCGGTGCTGCTTGATGAGCGCATGGGTGATGGAGAGGCCCAGCCCGGTTCCCTTCCCGGCCGGCTTGGTGGTAAAGAAGGACTCGAAGATCTGGTTCTGCACCTCAATGGGAATGCCGGTTCCGGTATCGTGCACCTGCACCCAAACCCCATTTTCTCCCGCCAAGGTCCGAAGCGTGAGGGTTTTCTCCGGACACGGCTCCATTGCATCCCGCGCGTTGTTGATGAGGTTCGTGAAGACCTGCTCAAGCTGAATCTCATTGCAGCGGATCTCCGGGAGGTCGGTGGCCAGCTCCAACTGGATGGTGACGTCATCCTTGCGGAGCTGAGGCCCCACCATCAGCAGCGTGTTGTCGATGATGGTGTTGATGGAGTGCCGGTTCATGGGCTCATTTTCACTCCGGCGGCTGTAGTTCCGGATGTGGTTGATGATCGCCGTGCAGCGGTCGACCATCTGCTCAATCGAGTTGAGCTTGGAGGCGGGGTCAAAGGACGTGGGCTTGGTGGCATACGTCATCTTCAGCAGCTCCGCATTCATGCGGATGGCCCCCAGTGGGGTTTTGATCTCATGCGCAATCCCTGACGCCAGCTCGCCAATGGCAGAGAGCTTGGCCGACTGCACCAGCATGGTCTGGGCGTTTTGCAGCTCCTCATAGGCGCGGCGGAGGTCATCTTCTGTCGCCTTTTGCCGAACCTGCAGCTGCTGAAGCTCCTGGGTCATCTTGTTGAAGGCGACGGCTGTCTGCTGAAACTCATCTCTTCCGGAAACCGGAATGCGGTGGTTCCAGTCACCGGCGGCAATTCGTCCGGAGGCCTCCTGCAGCTTGAGGAGGTTCCGGGTGAGGTAGATGCCAAAGAGCAGCGACAGCATGGCGGAGAGGAACAGCTCAAGGGCGGCAATCAGCAGCGTCTCCTGACGGGCTGTGGCCAGAACCGCTTCAATCTCCTGTGTGGAAAATCCCAGCTCAACGCGGACGATGGTCCGGCCACTTTCCTGGATTTCGGCAAAGGTGTCGAAAACGCTGTCGGTGAGGGTATCCATGCCGACATCCGCTTGAAACGGGCGGCTCAGCAACGCTGCACTTCCCCCTTCTGCCAGGACCTGCCCTCCTCCAATCACCCGCGCATAAACCAGCCCCCGGTTCTGCAACACGTCGTCGACAAAGCTTTCGAGTGAGGCGAGGTCATAGGACAGGGTGGCATCCTTGGTCATGCTGGCAAACAGCTTGGCTGCCGTGTGGCTGGAACGGATCAACTCCTGCTCATGAGAAGTCTTGAGCGAGCTCAGACTGCTCCAGATCAGAATCGTCAGGGCCATCGCCTCAATGAGCGCGATGCCCAGGATGGTTTTCAGGCGGAAGGACAAGAGCAGTCAGGCGTTGAGGTTACTGGAGGTACTTGTCCAGCAACGTGATGTTGAGGCTGCGGATGTCATCCCACTGCGCATCCGCTGCGGCTTCGAGTCCATTCTTGAATCCCAGGGTGTCGAGCAGGGCCCGGCCCTCGGGATTCTGGTGCATGGCCACCATGGCGGCCTGGAGGCGCTGCACGTCGTCGTTGGCCATGCCCGGACGGAAGGCAAACGCGTGCGGGGTGTACTGGCGCGTCTCCCACAGCACCCGGAGCTCAGACTGAATGTCGTCTGGCATGTTCCGGAAGGTCCGGAGGATCCCTCCTCCTGCAGGAAACAGCCCCTTGGCCACCGCTTTGTAAACGGAATCGTGTGAAGACACATACTGGGGCTGAAAGTCGATGCCCATCTGTGTCAGGTTGGCCCGTGGAAGGACGCTTGCGGCAAAGGCGCCGGGTGACGGAAACGCCAGGGTGGTGCCGTTGAGCGCCGAGAGGTCCTGAACCTCGGAGTCCTTGCGGACCACAATCAGGCCGGTGATGGACTTGTTCCGCTCCTTGGCAAAGGCACGGTATCCCGGTTTCTCGGAGAACACCACATAGTGGTAGGGGTTCATGTAGGCCAGGTCGTACTCCTGTGCAAAGACCCGGTCTTCAAAGGTGGGAATGTCCTTGGCCGTCTGAAACTGAAGCTTGAGGCCCGTCTGGGCTTCCAGGTACTGCAGAACCGGAATCCACACCCGTGCCAACACGCTGGCAGACTGCTGGGGGACAATGCCAACGCGGTAGGGGTGATTGTCCGCGAAGAGGGGCATGCTGAGAAACCAGAGGCTTCCCAGCAGGAGGAACCATTTTTTCATCACAGGGGAGTTTGAAAGAGTCGTTGAGTGAGGTGCCGTGAGGAGACCCCGGAGGGTCTGCCACGGGCTTCTTGCCTTACCTGATGGCAAAGGTGCTTATTCTGATGGGGCTTGCAGAAAGTCACAAGCAAACAACGACGTGTGGCGCACTTTCAGCGGGGTCACTCAGCGTGGGTCAGCGAGGCACCCAGTTGCGCCCGGCGCTGCAGCCACAGGCTGGGGCGATAACGCGGGTCAAGGGTTCGGGCATGCAGGGCCTCCAGCACCTCCAGCACCTGTCGGGCGCCCAGCTGGTCTCCCCAGCTCAGGGGCCCGAGGGGGTAGCCGAGTCCACGCTGGACAGCGAGGTCGATGTCTTCCGGAGTGGCAATGCGTTGCTGCGCGAGTTCACAGGCCGTGTTGATGACCGTGGCAAGGATGCGGGGCGCCAGGAAGCCCGGGCTGTCTCGGATGAAGACGACCTCACGCTCCGGAGTCGTGAAGGCGGCTTCTGCTCGGGCCCGGAACTTCGGAGCCAGCAACGGGTTGCTCATCAGGGTGCAGCAGGTGTGCAGCGGCAGCAGCGTCTCCACCGCGACCGTCTGGGCCGGGTTCAGGCCTTCCTCCAGCAGCGCGGCTGTGGCGTCCGGACCCAATGGGGTGATCAGGCAAAGCGTTTCCGGCGTGCGTTCCGGGACCGGCTCGAGTCCGGAAGCCACCAGCGCCTCCCGAACCCGCTGGGCGCGTTCCGGATACCGGGGGCTCACCCAGACGGGACCGACTTCAGGACGCGTCTTCAGGGCCGGGAAGGTGCGCGTTTCCGGAACCCGCTGCTGACCGTTTTCGTAGGTGTAGAAGCCCGCGTGGGTCTTCCGGCCCAGCAGTCCGGCTGCATGCCGACGCGCCACCTCCGGCGTGGGACGGAAGCGGGGTTCCTGAAAGAACTGCTCGTAAATCTGCACCATGACGGGGTAGGACACATCCAGCCCCGTGAGGTCCAGCAGCTCGCAGGGCCCCATCCGGAAGCCGGCCCCCTGGCGCATCACCTGGTCGATTTCGTGGGGCAGCGCGACGCCTTCCTGAAGAATCCGGAGGCCTTCGGTGGTGAAGCCGCGGCCCGCGTGGTTGATGAGGAAGCCGGGGGAGTCGGACGCCTGAACCGGCGTGTGGCCGAAGCACCGGGCCAAGGTGGCCAGCTGGTCCAGCACCTCGGGAGCGGTGCGCTGTCCGCCAATGACTTCCACGACCTTCATCAGGGGGACGGGATTGAAGAAGTGGTACCCGGCAACCCGCTCCGGACGCTGGCACCCGGCTGCAATCTGCGTCACCGAAAGCGAGCTGGTGTTGGTGGCCAGTACGCAGGTGTCGGCCACCAGGGCTTCCAGCTGAGCAAAGAGCTGCTGCTTGAGCGTCAGGTCCTCAAGGACGGCCTCCACGATGAGGTCACAGCCTCGCAGGGCCTCCAGGTCTGGAGCCGGCTGGAGGCGTTCGAGGGTCCGGGAGGCTTCTTCCACCGTCAGCTTCCCCTTGGTGACGGCTCGTTTCAGCATCTGCTCGATGAAGTCCCGGGCCTCAGCGACCTGCGGCGCGTGCGCATCAAAGAGGTGGACGGTGGCACCGGCTTGCGCCATCACCTGCGCAATGCCACGTCCCATGGCACCAGCCCCAACGAGGCCGACGTGTGAAAAAGGAAGCGAGGAAGCAGTCATGGGGGCGTGAAGTCGGGTTTAGCGCCAGTACCGCAGCTTGCGCAGCACCTTGGTGTCAGCCATAAACGGATTGGGGAAGGCGTCGGGCTCCGGAAAGGCGGCCCCGATGGGCAGGGTTTGGACCTTGCGGTTCCAGACTTCAATCATCAGGACCTCCAGGTTCAGGACATCGGCCATGTTGTAGGCCAGGAGGGTCTCCAGGATCTTGCGGTCCTGGGTCCGTTTGTACTTCTGCCAGAGGAGCACCGCGGTGTAGCCATCGACGTCTTCCAGCTCTTCCCCGCGGTTCACCCCAAGCTGCCGCTCAATGGACTTGAGGCCGCCCTTGTAGCCAAGCTGCTTGAGGGGGTAGCGGAGGTCGATGTGGGCGTGGTTGAGGGGGATGCCGAAGAAGGTCCGGAGGATGGGGAGGTCAAAGGTCTTTCCATTGAAGGTCACCAGCAGGTCAAACTGCTCAATGTCCCGGGCAAACTCGTGGAGGTTTTCTCCGTTGATGTAGGCCTTGGCTTCCTTTCCGTTGAAGACGCAAACGGTGGTCACTTCGCAGCGCGGACCGAGCCCAGTGGTTTCAATGTCAAGGTACGCCACGTTTTCATGCAGGGCGCCAAAGAGTCGCCACGACTCGGCAGAGGGCAGGTGTTCCCAGAAGAAGCGCGTGTTGTGCGCCGTCCAGGCGTCATGGCTCTGCTGCGACCAGTCCCGGACGGTGCTGCTCAGAGACGGGCCAAAGGGCAGGTCCGAGGCCCCGAGGACGGCTTCATGGCTGAGGAGCCCGGACTTCCAGAGGGTGTATTCGCGCTGTGGGCTGATTCCGGGAATGTGAATGAAGGTGTGTTCCAGCATACGAGTTGCGGATGTCGAAGTGGCCCCTGTGGTGTGTCGAAGTCTCTGAGACTCAGGTCAGCGCAGCCGCAGCCGGTGCGGTGGCCGTTTTCTCAGTGGTTTTCTCAGTGTTGGTGGTGGCGGGCTCGGCCAGCATCTCGTCGTGTCCCTCTCCGCCGTCATGCAGCTCCAGGTGAATGTCAGCGGCGTCAATGTCGTCAATTGACTCGATCACCTGCCGAGCCCGGGCGGCCACCTGCTGGGCCTCGGCGATGCGTAACTCGGCATCCATGATCAGGTTCACCTGCACCGTGAGGCGCTGGTTGAGGAAGTGACAGAAGATGTGGGTGACCCCCAGCACTTCCGGAACCTGAGTCAGCACGCGGCGGAGGTCCTGCTCAATCTCGTTTTGCGGACGCATCATTCGCTGAACCTCCTCTTCAATGTCATCCTCGGCATCCACATGAACAAGGACCTCGTTGACCTCAGAGATGTCCTCCAGGATCACCCAGCGGACGCGTTCTGCGACCTGATGGGCAGCCGAGACGGTCATCAGGCGGCCGACCTCGACGTGCATGTCCACCAGGAGGCTCGACCCCATGCGCCGGACCCGGACCTGATGGAAGCTGCAGACGCCTTCCACCTGTTCAATCAGCTGGTGGATGCGTTCCGTCACCTCGCCCTCAAGCGCCTCGTCGGTCAACTCCCGGACGCTATCGCGCCCGATTTCCCATGCGACCATCACGATCAGTCCGGAAACGAGAAAACCCGCCACGGAGTCGAGGAAGGGGTACCCGAGCAGGGCGCCTCCGATGCCAGCAAAGGCGGCTACGGACGAGAGGGCATCGGAGCGGTGGTGCCAGGCGTTGGCAATGAGCACCCGGCTGTTCTGACGCTTCCCGACCACCCATGTGCCCCAAAACAGCGCCTCCTTGACCGCAATCGAGAACGCTGCCAGCCAGAGCGCCAGGGTTCCTGGAACATGCGGAGCGCTGAGGTTCTCATAAGCATGAAGCCCTGCGCCAATGCCGGTGAGCAGCAGCAGTAGGGCCACCATGAGGGAGCCCAGGGTTTCGAAGCGTCCGTGCCCATAAGGGTGGTTTTCGTCACGCGGAATCCGTGACATCCGGATCGCCCAGAGGGTGACGCCATCGGAGAGCAGGTCCGAGAAGGAGTGTCCGGCATCAGCAACCAGCGCAGCAGATCCGGAGAGGGTGCCGCCAATGGCCTTGGCAACGGCCAGGATCAGGTTGCAGACGAGGCCGATCCAGGTGATGCGTCGGGCTTCCAGGCCCAGCTCCTGGGGGTCAAGGGGTCCGTGGTCGTGTCCGTGTCCCATGAAATGAAGTGTGGTTTATCCGTGGCGCCGCTCAAATTCCTGCATGAAGGCGGCAAGGGCCTGAGCCCCTTCGAGCGGCATCGCGTTGTACATGGAGGCGCGCGCTCCGCCGACGTCTCGGTGGCCGGCCAGCGCAAACAGACCTTCGGCGTCCGCATCCCGGAGGAACTGCTGGAGCAATTCATCGGAAGGCAGGTGGAAGGTCACATTCATTAAGGAGCGGTCGGCAGTGGCAGCGACCCCCTGGTAAAAGGCCGAGCGGTCCAATACGTCGTAGAGGCAGGCGGCCCGTGCCTGCGCTCGCCGCTCCATTTCCGGAATGCCCCCCTCGCTCTTCATCCACTCCAGCACCCGCTTGAACACATACACCGCAAAGGTGTTCAGGGTGTTGGGCATGGAGTTCTGGGCGGCAAACAGCTTGTAGTCCAGGAGCTTCGGCGTTTCCGGAAGGGCGTGGCCCAAGAGGTCTTCCCGAACCAGCACCAGGCACGATCCGGAGGGGCCAAGGTTCTTCTGCAGACCCGCATAGAGGACGCCAAAGCGGTCCCAGGGCAGAAAGCGAGAGAGCATTTCTGACGTGGCATCTCCCACCAGGGGCTGGTCCCCGGTTTCCGGAAACTGATGCCACTGGGTCCCATAAAGGGTGTTGTTGGTGGTGAGGTGGACGTAGCTGGACGCCGGATCCAGGTGTTCCGGGTTCCAGTCCGGAATCTTCCGGTACCCCTCGGCTTTTCCGCTCAGCGGCACTTCAGTGGCTCCGTACCGGCGGGCTTCCTGCTCGGCCAGCTCCCCCCACTTCCCCGTGATCAGGTAGGCCCCCTTGCGGGCCGGTTGCCGGTTCAGCAGGTTCAGCGGGACGCAGGAGAACTGCATCTGAGCGCCGCCGTGCATGTGCAGCACCCGGAACGTCTCGGGCAGACCGGTGAGCTCCCGGAAGAGCGCTTCAGCCTCTTCAACCACCTGCACAAAGGGCCTGGAGCGGTGACTGATTTCAATGACGGAGGCGCCCAGGTTGTTGAAGTTCAGGAACTCCTGCTGGACCTGCTCCATGACCGGAATCGGCAGCATGGCTGGGCCAGCACTGAAATTGTAGACGCGAGGGGTGGTCATAAAATCAAGCACGGAAGAGGCTGAAGGATTCGGAACGTGGGGTGGAGGCCTTCGGGGCAGAGGCTCCAGGAGGCCACCGCACGGGTTTTCATTCCCTAGTGTACTGAGACTGGAAAGGAACAACAATCTCAAACCCACGTACAGAGCCCTGGGCGTTTGGACAAAAAAATCCCCCGGATTCGCAGAAAGGAAGCACCGTCGAGCCCCAAAGGTTGCAAGTTTTCAATGAATTGCGCATCTTGGTTTGTCTTTTTTCCGCTTTTGCGGCACCTGAAAACCCTCAAGAAACAATTCATCTGTGTCCAAAAATCAGGTTTGGGGAAGTCACCTCAGTCGTCCCCCCGCTGAAACCAACGTCCTCTTCTGTGCGGGTCGCGACGTCCGTCCGCTCCCGATGGCTGACGAAGTCCTCATCCCCTATGACCTCTGGACCAACCGGGCCCACAGCATCATGCTCTACGAGCAGGGGCTGATTCCGCAGTCGGCGCTGCTGGGCATCCTTCAGGGGCTGGATGCCCTGGAGGCCGAACACGCGGCAGGAACCTTTGTGCTGGATCCCGCCAAGGAAGATGTGCACATCAACGTGGAAGCCTTTGTCACCGCGACCCAGGGGGCTGATGCTGGGGGGCGGATGCACATCGGCCGGAGCCGGAACGACCAGACCGCCTGCGACACGCGGCTGTACCTCCGGGACGTGGGACTCCGCCTGCTGCAATCGGTGACCCGCCTGACGGCGGCGCTGCTGGATCAGGCGGAGCAGCACACCCAGACGGTGATGCCAGGCTTCACCCACTACCAACCGGCGATGATCACCACCTGGGGCCACTGGCTCTGCTCCTATGCACAGGGGCTGCTCCGGGACCTGGAACGCCTGCAACTGACCGTCAACCTCGTCAACCGGAACCCACTGGGCGCAGCCGCTTCGTTTGGGACCTCCTGGCCCCTGGACCGGAACCGGACCAGCGAACTGCTGGCCTTTGATCAGGTGGAGCTGAACACGCTGGACTGCATTACCAGTCGCTGGGAAAACGAGGCGCAGCTGGCGCAGGCCGCAGCCATGCTGATGAACCGCCTCAGCATTGTGGCACAGGACCTGATTGTGCTCAGCCTGCCGTACTCGGGGATGCTCCGCATCGACGATACCTTTGTCACTGGCTCCTCCATCATGCCGCAGAAGAAAAATCCGGACTTTGCGGAGGTCATCAAGTCCAAGGCCTCCCTGACCCATGGCTACCTCATCAGCCTCCTCGGCATTCAAAAAGGGGGGCTCAGTGGCTACAACCGAGACACCCAGGCGACCAAGTACCTGATCATGGATCTGGTCCGGGAGTGCGAAGAAGCACCAGAGCTGCTGACCGGAGTGGTCGATTCCTTGCAGGTTAATTCCGACCAGATGCTCCAGCAGTGCCTGGTCGGGTTCATGAACGCGGTGGATGTCGCGGACTGGCTCGCCCGCGGGCTGGGGCTTCCCTTCCGGGAGTGCTACAACGTTCTGGCTAATGCGGTGCACCTTTCTGAACCCAGCCCTCAGCTCACTCGAGCGGCGCTGCAGCAGGCCCTTCAAGAAGCAGGGCACTCCCAAGAGATTCCGGAAGACGAGTTTGCTCGACTCCAAAACCCAGTGACGCTTCTAGCCGAACGCCAGCACCTCGGCAGCCCTGCTCCAGAACAGGTTCAGGCCCAGGTGCACACGCTCCGCCAGCAGCTCCAATCCTTTCGAGACGCGAGCCAGGCCCTGCAGTCGCACATGACTCAGGCCCAGCAGGCTTGCCGAAGTTATCGTGAAACCATTGCCAATTGAGATAAACTCAAGTAAGGCTCTAGTTGACTCAAATTGTGTGAGCCCGGTCGATTGCTCTCATCACCGCTCTAACCCTCCGCAATTGAGGCTCAATGGTGCTGACTGCGCCAGCAGCTGACCCCCTTTAGAGGACAAGATGGAATTGAATGAAATGTCTCCGGAAGCCCGCAACTGGATGGCAAGTGCCATGGTGGGAATCATCCTTGCTGATGGAGAGGTTAGCCCTGATGAAATTGAGGCCTTTCGCCTCCGGATCATCAACCTGGTTGAGGTCGAAAAAGCCAAGGAACTGGTGGAGTGCCTCAAGAGCCAGACCGCCCCGAATCTGGAGAAGGTCAGCCTTTCGAAAGCTGAGGCCTTTGAGGTCATCAAAACCCTGACCCGCATCGCTGGCTCAGACGGCGCCCTGGCACGTCCGGAAGAGCGGACGCTTTACCGCATGAGCCGCTTGCTCGGACTTCCGGAGGACGTCACCGACCTCGTGCTGGAGCGCGTGGAGAAGGGCCTGACCGAGTCGTTGAAGGTTCAGGTTCAATCGAAAAAAGTCAACCAATCGGCCATTGGCATGGCCTGGACGCAAACGTCCTGTGCGCTTCTGACGGAGTTTACGCTAGAGTCTGAGGAACGGATTCAGCTGGAAGTGGTGGAGCCCTCAAAAGAGGAAGGCAAGGGGCTCGTGGCCTACAGTCCCATCACGGCGCTGGTGGACCGCATCAAGTCGAGCCGAGAGGCTCCGGGAAAGTACATCATTCATGTTCGTTTCCAGACCGCCTTGCGGGTCAGTCACGGCGTGCTGCACCACCTCTTTCCCCACCGCTACGAGAATGGCAAACCGGATCCGGTGCATTCTCCCTTCCTGAAGGAAATCGGAGCCGTCAAGGGGCAGTGCAAGGTGTGCGGCGACCGGGAGATCGTGTTCTGGCACAACAACCCGGAGACGGTGAGCTACAACATCCTCGGGCTACCAACGCTGCTGCCCGACAAGCTCACGTCAAACGGCCTGCCCTTCCAGGCGTATTTGGCGTCGCTGTGTCCAAAGTGCATGTTTGCCTCCGAGAGTGCAGACTTCGTTTATGTCCCGAGCCATGAAGTGGAGCCCTTTCCGTTGCCGGCCAAGTTCCGGAACACCTGGATGGCCAGCATCCCCCAGCGCCGGATTGCCAAGAACCTGGCGTCTCAGGAACGTTGGGAGGTGATCAATCGCGACCTGGAGCAAGGGGTGATGTGCTGGAAAGCCGTTTTGGAAGCCAACCACACGCTGGCGACCCAAGACTGGCCGTGGGCCCTCCACTACAAGATCAAGAAGGGAAGGGGGCTGATTCATTTTGCCGAAACCTGCCTCCTGACCAGTCAGCCAGGGCTGGCGATCGACTACTTGCGAGACGCCTATCAGGTGCTGAGTGAGAGTGCCAAGGAGCTGAAGGGCATGGAAGCAGCCCTCCTGCATGCGGTGCGGGTGATGCTGGCGCTGTGCCTGGAGGATCCGGATCGCGCTGGCAAGAGCGCTGTGGAGTTCAACCGCTCTGGAGTCGATGACTCCCAGAAGGAGCTCTTTCAGAAGATCCAGACGGCGCTTTCGTATGCCGTCGAAAACAAGAAGGCTTATGCGCTCAAGGGGCTGAGCAACTTTGCTGGAACCGAAGAACTCCTCGGCCTGTCTCAGGTCGGAAAGGAAATGGCCGAAGCGTCTCTGCAGCGCTGACCCTCCGGAGCCTCACCGAGGCTCCTTCCCCCCTCTTTTCTCTTCCTTTTGCCCTGAAGGACCAGGGCGCCGCGGGGCCCTGATTGGCCCAAAATGTCCTTCACGTGGGACTTTTTCAGTTTCCTCCTGAGATTTCCTTAAGAAATCAGTTGGTTGCATTTTTTCAGGAAAGTTCGGGATGTCCGGCATTTCTGTTTGAGAACAGGGACGGGAGCCCCTAGAATGATGCTTTCCCGTTAGGATGCAACATGAGGATAAGCCGTGAGTAGTCCACTGAACAGAAAACCGAACGGAGAGGCAGACCGACGCCGGCTGCTGGTCTCTTTGTGTTTGCTGTCGGTGCAGTACTGGCAGGAGTCCACTCTGACCTCAAAGGTGGAGCTGGCCACTCAGTCGGAACTGTGGACCGTCAGCCTGGACCGAGGTTCTCCACAGACCCGGACCCTGGATCGTTACATGAATTTTCGCTCGATTCCCCGTCGTCCCAATGTGGAAACCGTCTTGCGGACCACCTACTTTGTGCTGGACCAGTGCAAGGGGAAGAGCCCCCTGCGCCGGCAGTTGGAGGCCAGCCTGAAGGTCTTCCTGGATCTGGAGCAGAAGCTGCGGATGAGCTGAGGCTCCAGCACCCTCACCCCTTGGCCCGCTTCCGGAACAGCAGCATGCCACCAATGATGAGCACCATCCCGACGGCATGAAACCACTGGAAGCGCTCTCCTAAAAACGCCACCGCCAGCAACGACGCAAACACCGGAACCAGGTTCAGAAAGAGTCCGCTCTGACTGGGGCCAATCAACTCAATCCCCCGGTTCCAGCACAGGTACGCCAGGATCGAGGGAAAGATCGCCACATACCCCACCGCCCATGCGGCTTCCGGACTCCAGTGCGGGAGTCCGTACCAGTTCCACTCCAGCACCATCAGTGGCGTGAGCAATCCGCCCCCCATCGCAAAGGTCACCGTCAGAAAACTCAGCAGGTGAATCCGGGGCTTGATGCGCAGCAGGGTCGAATAAGAGGCATACGAGATCACGGCGGGAATCAGCCACAGGTCTCCTGGCACCAACTCAAAGCGCAACAGCACCTCCCAGCTTCCCCGAAACAGCACCATCAGCACACCGGAAAAGCAGAACAGCAGCCCTGCCCACTGCTTCAGGCCGGCTCGTTCCTGAAACCACCACCCGGACAGCACCAGAATCACAGCCGGTCCTGCCGTTTGCAGCAGGGCCGCATTGATGGCCTGGGTGGTCTGCAGGGCCACGTAGAAGAGCGTGTTGAAGGTGGTGATGCCCAGCACGGAGAGCAGGAGCAGCATGCGCCATGAAGCCCGGATGGTCGGCCCGTCCTGCTTCAGGTGAGGCCAGGCGAAGGGGGTCAGGATCATCAGGGCCACCATCCAGCGGATCCAGGCCAGCGTGATCGGAGAGATCAGCTCATTGACTCCGCGGGCGGTGACCGCGTTTCCGGCCCAGAACAGCGGCACCAGCGTCAGGAGCAGGTAAGGCTGAGTGGAGAGCCACTCCCGGAAGCGAATCATGAGCGGCTCCGCAAGGGCTCAGGCACGGACGCGCTCCGAACGGGGATCGTAGAAGGCCTGCAGGGAGGCACGAGCCGGGTAGCGGACTCCGGCGACTTCCACCTCAAAGGAGCGGGCCGCAAGGGCGGCAGCCGTGACCGGCTCTTCCAGCGTGACGTAGCCCATTCCCAGGCAGGTGCCCACGGTGTGGCCGTACATTCCAGAGGTCGTTTCCCCGACAATTTGGTCGCCACACCAGATGGGCTCATTGTGATAAAGCAAGGGCTCCGGATCCTCGAGCGCCAGCTGCACGAGCCGCCGCTTCACAGGGCCTTGCTCCCGGAGGCGGAGCAGAGCGTCTCGTCCCATGAACCCACCGGGTTTGTCCCAGGCCACCGCGAAGCTCAGGCCGGCATGGAGCGGGGTGTCGTCATCCGCAATGTCGTGGCCAAAGTGCCGATACCCCTTCTCAAGCCGGAGCGAGTTGAGCGCATGGTACCCGGCGAGCTTCAGGTCGTAGCGGGCTCCGGTGGTCCGGAGGAGGTCAAACACCTGCTGAGCAAACTCGGTTGGCAGGTAGAGTTCCCACCCCAACTCCCCGACATACGTCACCCGCAGGGCCCAGGCTCGGGCGTATCCCAGTTCAATCTCCTGAGCGGTGCCAAACGGAAACGCCTCGTTGGAAAGGTCGGCTGGCGTCAGCGCCTGCAGCAGCTCCCGGGAACGGGGCCCCATCACGCTGAGGGTGACCCACCCAGAGGTGACATCGGTGACGGTGCAGCGGGCGTCTTCCGGAAGGTGCTGCTCCAGCCACAGGCGGTCCCGGACCTGTGTGGCAACGGAACTGACCACGAGGAAGGTGGTTTCGCTCATCCGCGTCACCGTCAGGTCGGCCTCAAAAGTGCCCCGCTCATTGAGCCACGCCGTGTAAACGACGGTTCCGGGCGGCACGGCGATGTCATTGGCACAGAGGTGGTTGAGGAAGGACTCGGCCTCCTTGCCCTGGACCCAAAACTTGGAGAAGGAAGAGAGGTCAAACAGGCCCACGGCTTCCCGGACGGCGCGGTGTTCTGCCGCCGAGGCGTCAAACCAGTTCTGGCGGCCGTAGCTGTATTCGTACGCGGGGTGGCTTCCTGCAGGAGCAAACCAGTTGGCGCGTTCCCATCCAGAGGCTTCCCCAAAGCAGGCGCCTGCGTCGGCCAACCGATCGTGCAGCACGGAGCGGCGGACGCCTCGGGCGGTTTCCGGCTGCCGGAAGGGCCAGTGCATCGCATACAGCAGCCCAAGGCCTTCGACTGTCCGGTCGTAGAGGTAGCGGGCATTGGACTGGAAGGGCTGCATGCGCCGCAGGTCAACGTCCCACAACTCCATCGGGGGGTGTCCGTTGAGGATCCACTCGGCCAGCACCTTCCCGGCTCCGCCTCCGGACTGGATGCCAATGGAGTTGAAGCCGGCAGCGACAAAGAAGTTCTTCAGCTCCGGAGCCGGACCCAGCAGGTAACGGTCATCCGGGGTGAAGCTTTCGGGGCCATTGAAGAAGAGCTGGATGCCAGCGTGCTCCAGCTGGGGAATGCGGTGCAGGGCCTTTTCCATGACTGGAGCAAAGTGGTCCCAGTCTTCCGGAAACTGCCCGAAGGCGAAGTCTTCCGGGAGGCTCTCAAGCGTCCGGGGTTTGGCAACAGGCTCAAAGCAGCCCACCAGCAGCTTCCCGGCGTCTTCCTTGTAGTAACACCACCCTCCGGGATCGCGCAGCACCGGCAGCGTATCGGGAATGCCCATGGGTTCGGTGACCAGGTAGAAGTGCTCTGCGGCATGGAGGGGCACCGAGACTCCGGCCCACTGTCCAACCTGCCGGGCCCAGAGCCCCGCGCAGTTGACCACCACTTGCGCCCGGATGTCACCCTGAGCGGTCCGGACGCCAATGGCCGCCCCATGTTCAGTGAGGACGTCGGTGACTTCAACGTCCTCGACAATCGTGGCGCCTCCCTGCCGAGCCCCCTTGGCCAGCGCCAGGGTGACGTCCACCGGATTGGTTTGACCGTCCCTGGGCAGAAAGACGGCTCCCACCACATCTTCCGTGTTGAGGAAGGGGTGACGTGCTGCCGCTTCTTCCGGAGAGATGACCTCAACCTCCAACCCGAAGCACTTGGCCATGGAGGCCCCACGCTTCAGTTCCTCAAAGCGTTCCAGGTCTGTGGCGACCGAAATGGAGCCGTTTTGCTTGAAGCCGGTCCCGTGTCCGGTTTTGGCTTCCAGCTCTGCATAGAGGTCGCTGGTGTACTGAGCGAGGCGGGTCATGTTCTTGGTCGCCCGAAGCTGTCCTACCAGTCCAGCGGCATGCCAGGTGGTTCCGGAGGTCAGCTGCTTGCGTTCCAGCAGCAGGACGTCGGAGCACCCCAGTTCCGTGAGGTGGTAGGCGAGGCTGCAGCCAATCACTCCCCCACCAATGATGAGGACCTGGGTGTGGGAGGGAAGGGAAGTCGTCATGCCACCTCTTGGGGTTTAGGGTTTGGGGTGATCGTAGATGATCTCGCGGGGCGCGACGGAGCCTCCGGAGATGATGAACTGCATGGCTTCGTCCACCGACCAGCCGGTGTTGGTCAGGTGTTCCACTGGCACGATCTCGAGGTATCCGGAGGTCGGGTTCGGAGTCGTGGGCACATAAACGGCTGCGAGCTCCCGTCCGGTGGCATCATCCAGAAAGGTCCGGGTCACGAGCCCCACGGTTTTCATTTCTGGAGTGGGGAACGGAATGAGGACCACCCGCTGGTTTCCGGAAGGCCCGGTGTTGAGGGAGTCCAGGAATTGCTTGATGAGCCCGTAAACCGTCTTCACCAGCGGCAGGTACGAGATTCCGGACTCCACCCACGCCATCAGCTTGCGGCCAATGACGCGCTGAGCCATCAGGCCAATCAGGTAAAGCCCGACAAACGAGATCACCAGGGCGACCAACCCCTGGACCCACGGCAGGTTGAGCAGCCGCTCAATCTGGGGAAGCTCCTGGTGGATCAGGCGGGTCAGAGGCTGCAGCGCCGGAGCAAAGAGGCTGGCCATGAGGCCCAGCAAAAAGTCAATGGCTGCAAGGGTGGCCACGACCGGAAGGGCCGCTCCGGCTCCCGCCAGCACGGTTTTGCGGATGTTTGACACGAGACACGTCTCCCAAGAAAGTTGAAGCAAGAGGAGGGTGCATGATAACCGTTCCGGTTCCGATGCTGCAACCCGGATTGTGTCTCAAATCCTGCGCCTGTTTGGGGGAGCCGGAGGGCGTTCCTCCGGCAGACGGGTCAGTTCATGGTGGGGAAGCTGAACACGGCCCCGTCCTTGATGCCCTGTGGCCAGCGACTGGTGACGGCCTTCACCCGTGTGTAGAAGTGAACGGATTCCGGACCATAGATGTGGTGGTCGCCAAACAGCGACTGCTTCCAGCCGCCGAAGCTGTGGTAGGCCACCGGAACCGGAATGGGCACGTTCACGCCGACCATGCCCACTTCCACCTTGCTGACAAAGTCGTGTGCGGCATCGCCGTCGCGGGTGAAGATGGCCACGCCGTTTCCGTAGGGGTTGCCATGAATGAGCTGCAGGGCGTCGTCGTAGTCCTTGGCCCGGACGGTACAGAGGACGGGGCCAAACACCTCCTCCTGGTACACCTGCATGGAAGACTGGACGTGGTCCAGCAGGCAGCCGCCAATGAAGTAGCCGTCTTCGTGTCCCGGAACCTTCAGGCTGCGGCCATCGACACGCAAGGTCGCGCCTTCGTCCACGCCACTGGTGACAAGTGAGGCCACGCGGTCGCGGTGCTCGCGAGTAATGAGGGGCCCCATCTCCATGCCGGCTTCGGTTCCCGGACCCACCTTGAGGGCTTCAATGCGTGGGATCAGGCGCTCCATGAGGGCGTCAGCGGTCTTCTCCCCAACAGGGACGGCGACCGAGATGGCCATGCAGCGCTCTCCGGCTGATCCGAAAGCGGCGCCCATGAGGGCGTCAGTGACCTGGTCGAGGTCGGCATCAGGGAGGATGACCATGTGGTTTTTGGCGCCGCCAAGGGCCTGGACGCGTTTGCCGTTTGCCGTCCCTCGGGCGTAAATGGACCGAGCCACCGGGGTGGAGCCCACGAAGCTGATGGCCTTCACATCCGGATGATCCAGCAGGGCATCCACAGCCACCTTGTCTCCCTGAACCACGTTGAAGACTCCATCCGGAAGTCCCGCCCGGGTCAGCAATTCGGCCATCAGCAGAGCGGCCGAGGGGTCCTTCTCGGAGGGCTTGAGGATGAAGCTGTTGCCACACGCGAGCGCAATGGGGTACATCCACATTGGCACCATCGCCGGAAAGTTGAAGGGCGTGATGCCGGCCACGACTCCGAGCGGTTGCGGGTAGGACCAGGCGTCGACGGAGCTGGCGACCTGTTCGGTGTAGGAGCCCTTGAGCAGGTGCGGGATGCCGCAGGCAAACTCCACCACCTCAATGCCCCGGGTGACTTCACCCAGGGCGTCGTCGAGCGTCTTGCCATGCTCACGGGTCAGGTGAGCCGCCAGCTCTTCGGCATGCTCCTGAAGCAGTTCGTTGAAGCGGAACATCACCCGCGCTCGCTTCAGCGGAGGCGTGTCGCGCCACGCCGGAAAGGCCTCGGCAGCAACCCGGACCACGGAGTCCACTTCAGCAGCGGTCGAGAGGTGTACGGCTCCGATCACTCCACCCGTTGCCGGGTTGTGGACCTCCAGAGTGGCGCCGGACGCAGCGGTGCGTTTGCCCGAGACGTAGTTTCCGATGACGTTGCTCATGTTTCTCCTTGGATAGGCGGTGCCCCTGCACGGCTCAGCACAGGAAAGAGGGGGCTGCAGATGAGGAGGCTACAGCGACTTGAAATCCCCGAAATCCTATTGGGCTCGGGGCGGTGAATCAAGCTTTTCTCTAGATTTGGAACAGCGGGTCTCATTCAAGAGGAAACCAGACCCGCGGTCCAGAGGAGGCTGGAGGAAGGTGGGGGTCAGAAACTGGCGTTTCCGGGGGTCCGGGGGAAGGGGATGACGTCTCGGATGTTCTTCATGCCCGTCATGAACTGAACCAGCCGCTCAAAGCCAAGCCCGAATCCGGAGTGGGGGGCGGAGCCAAAGCGCCGGAGGTCGAGGTACCACTCGTACTCGGATTCGGGCATGCCCATTTCCTGCATCCGCTGCTGCAGGCGTTCCAGGGAGTCTTCGCGCTGGGAGCCCCCGACAATTTCTCCGAGCCGCGGGAAGAGGACATCCATGGCCGCAACCGTCTTGCCGTCATCATTCTGCTTCATGTAGAAGGCCTTGATGTCCCGCGGGTAGTCGGTGAGGGTGACCGGTTTGCGGAAGTGCGTGTCGGTGAGGTAGCGCTCATGCTCAGACTGCAGGTCTGCGCCCCACTCCACCGGAAACTCGAAGGTCTGTCCGGAAGCCAGCAGGATCTCCACGGCTTCGGTGTAGGTCAGGACCTCGAAGGTGGAGTCCCGGATGTGTTCCAGGCTGGACACCAACTCCGGATCATACATCTTCTGGAGGAACTCCAGGTCGTCGAGGTTGCGCTCCAGGCACTCTGCAACAAGGAACTTGAGGAACTTTTCGGTGAACTGAACCATCTCCGGAAGCTCCATGAACGCCATCTCGGGCTCAATCATCCAGAACTCGGCAAGGTGCCGGGACGTGTTGGAGTTTTCTGCCCGGAAGGTGGGGCCGAAGGTGTAGACGTTGGTGAAGGCGAGGGCCATGACCTCGGCTCCAAGCTGTCCGGAGACCGTCAGGTTGACGGGGGTCCCAAAGAAATCCTGGTGGTAGTCGATGGCTCCCGACTCGGTCCGGGGCGGCGCTTCCGGATCCAGGGTGCTGACCCGAAAGAGATCCCCGGCGCCTTCGGTGTCGCTGGCGGTGATGATCGGCGTGTGGGCGTAGAGGAACCCGTGCTCCTGAAAGAAGCGGTGGACGGTCCAGGCGAGGGTGTTCCGGATGCGGAAGACTGCGCCCAGGGTGTTGGTTCGGGGACGCAGGTGGGCGATCTCCCGGAGGAATTCCAGCGTGTGCCCCTTCTTCTGCAACGGGTAGCTTTCTCCGGAGGCCAGTCCGTAGATGTGAAAGCGCTTGGCCTGCACCTCAAAGGCCTGCCCCTTTCCGGGAGAGCGGACGAGCTCCCCTTCCACTTCCAGAGCAGCACCGGTGCCAACGGCTTTCAGCGCCTCGTAATTGGGGGTGGATTCATCGACCACCACCTGCAGGCCGTTGCGGTTGGAGCCATCGTTGAGGTTGAGGAACGAGAAGCCCTTGGACGTACGCTTGGTCCGGACCCATCCCCGGAGCAAGACGGTGGAGCCAATCTGATGCTCCTCAAGCGTGGCCATGCGGTGAGGGGTGCTCATGCTTGCCCCCGGAGCTGCTTGGCCACCTCAATTTCCGCGTTTTCGACCAGCTCCGAGAGCTCATCGACGGTGATCACCATGTTCTTGCGGTCAGGCATGATGGCATAGAGGTACTTGATGAATTCCGGAATCATGGTGATGAAGTTCTGGTTGCGGTCCATCATGATCTGGCGGGCAACAAAGTGCTCCATCTGTTCGTGAGACATGTGACGCATCACGTTGATGAATTCGGTGGAACACTGTTCCAGTTCCTTGCTGACATCAGTGGGGTAGAACTGCGAGAAGCGCTTGCGCGACCCGGCGACCCGGGAAAACGTCAGCATGATGATGCACACCACCACGCCGTCGTACCAGGTGATGTCCCAGAGGTCCATGTAGCCCGCGAGGAAGTACAGGGCGCCCATGATGGACCCCAGGAGCTGGAGGGTCATCCGGACCTTCTCCACCGCGAGAAACTTGAAGTTGTAGCGCTTTTCCTTGACGAAGAAGCTCAGTCCTTCCGAAAACGGTTTGGTGGCAATGACGACTTCTTCAGCAGAGGCGAGCCGGTTTTCCAGCTCCATCTCCAGCTGCTTCTTTTTCTCCAGCGCCCGCTGGTTCATCACCTCCTGCATGACGTAGCGGCGCGTGCCCCGCAGCTTCTCTGCAAGGGGGCCGACGAACTCGTAGGGGTTCTCCTCGTTGAGGGAAGACGCCCGGAATTCAGCCCGCGTGGTCAGGTAGTCGATGACGTCGTCATACATCTTCTGCATGCTGGGCAGCGGATTGACGCCGGTTTCCTTTTCAATGGTCTGAGCGCGTGCATCCAGCCCCATTTCCTTGCGGATCAGGTTGCCGTAAATTTCGGCACAGACGTCTGCGTTGGACGCGTTCATCTCCGTCATCTTGATGAACGTCCGGGCCATGATGGACGAGTATCCGGAGAAGCGCTTCTCCTTCATCTCGACATCGGGCTTCTCCATCTTGTAGTAGCCGCTCAGCAGGTAGTCGAGGGCCTTCAGGAAGTAATCGTCGAATTCCTGATTGTTGATGCTCTGGGTGATGAATCCGGACCAGCTCAGCGCGGCAAACTTGTCGGTGGCCGGATTCTGCAGGAGCATGTCGATGGCGTCGAGGTAGTACGGAATCTTGTCCTCGTACGTCTCATCGTAGACCAGCTTGGAGGTCTCGGACGCGGCAAGCTGGGGATCCAGCTGCTTCTGGAAGCTGACCACCATGCGGGTGGCCAGCTCTTCCACAAAGTTGTCGGCGACCGGTTCCGGAGTCGGTAAGGTAAAAAGCTCAGGAATTTCGGCTTCATCCACCATGAGACGCACTCATCGAAAATAGGGGTTCACGCGTTGGGACGGCGCCAGTCGGCTCGGGTCCGAATCTCCGTCAGCAGGTGCTCACGGAACGATTCGAAGGCCAGAGTCTGCTTGTCTCGGCTTCCGTAACGCTGCCAGGTAACGGCCTGATTGCTCTGTTCGTCCGCCCCGACAATCAGCAGGTTCGGGATCTTGGACGTGGCGCCATTGCGGATCTTCTTGCCAAAGGAGTCGGCGGAGTGATCCACCTCGGCCCGGACGAAGTGCCGGGTGAGGTCCGAGGCCAGCTGCTGACCATATTCGGCAAAACCGGGAGCCACCGGAATGATGCGGACCTGAGTGGGAGCCAGCCAGCTGGGGAAGGCGCCGCCGTAGTGCTCAATCAGGAAGGCACAGAAGCGCTCATGGGTGCCCAGCGGGGCACGGTGGATGATCATCGGGCGATGCTCCTTGCCATCAGCGCCCTTGTAGGTCAGCCCAAAGCGCTCGGCCATGACCAGGTCCAGCTGGTTGGTGGAGGCGGTTTCCTCACGACCCACCACATTGGAGACTTGGAAATCAATTTTCGGGCCATAGAAAGCGGCCTCACCCCGGACGGCTTCATACGGCACCCCGACTTCATCCATGGCCGACATCACAATGGTTTCGGCCTGTTCCCAGACACCCGGCTCCGAGACGTACTTCGTCCCGTCCGCTTCGGCAAGCGAGAGGCGCATCCAGAAGTCGGTGAGTCCAAAGTGCTCGTAGTACTGGGTGTGGAGCTGAATGACGTTGATGAACTCTTCCCGGGCCTGCTCAGGGGTGCAGTAGATGTGGGCATCGTTCATGGTCATGCCCCGAACACGGAGGAGCCCGGCCAGCTCGCCAGACTGTTCGTAGCGGTAGCAGGTGCCATATTCGGCAAAGCGGACCGGCAGCTCACGGTAGCTCCGGGGCTGGGCCTTGAAGA
This sequence comes from Deltaproteobacteria bacterium, assembly GCA_038150265.1. GTDB lineage: Bacteria > SAR324 > SAR324 > SAR324 > NAC60-12 > JAYPUA01. The sequence continues at coordinate 21,510 of JAYOTF010000008.1, forward strand.
TCATGTGGTGGTGCGGGCAGTTCATGGGCTTGAGGTAGAGCTGCTCGCCATCGACATCCATCGGCGGAAACATGCTGTCTGCGTAGTACGGCAGGTGTCCGGACGTGTGGTAGAGGTCTTCCTTGGTGATGTGTGGCGTGGCCACCCGCTGGTAGCCCGCGAGGAACTCCTGCTCCTTGGCAAACTTCTCCAGCTCATCCCGGATGACGGTGCCGTTCGGCATCCACAGGGGAAGGCCCTTGCCGACTTCATCCTCAATCACAAAGTAGTGCTGAGTCGTGTTGAGCTTGCGGTGGTCTCGCTCCATGGCCAGCCGGCGCTTCTCCTTGAACTCCTGCAGCTCCGCCTTGCTGGAAAACGCGAGCCCGTACACGCGCTGGAGCATCTTGTTGTCTTCCGACCCCTTCCAGTAGGCGCCAGCAAGGGAGTCGAGGCTGAAGCAATCGGCCGGGATCTCCTTGGTGTTTTCCACATGCGGGCCTTCGCAGAGGTCCCAGAAGGGGCCGTTGCGGTAGAGGGTCAGCTCTTCGCCCTGCGCCGCGAGCTCTTCGACCTGCTCCACCTTGAAGTCCTGTCCGGTGCTTGCGAGCCGGGACTTCATGTCCTCCGGAGTGAGGGTCTCGCACTCAAAGACCTGTCCGGAGTTGATGATCTTGCGCATGCGCTTTTCAATGGCCGGAAAGTCCTCCTGGGTCAGAGGCTCCTCCAGATCGAAGTCGTAGTAGAACCCATTCTGAATGGGGGGGCCGAAGCCCAGCTTGGCGTTGGGACGCAGTTCCAGAACCGCCTGAGCCAGGACGTGAGCGAGGCTGTGGCGCAGGCGATAGATTTCGGAATTCGGATCAAGGGTGTTGCGTGACATACTTCAGCACGTGAGACAAAAGAAAAGGGATCAACAGAAAGAACGTTATTGAGCCGGAGTGGGCTCTGGAGGCTCAGCCGCTGGCGCCAGGTCTTCGGCCTCTGCCTTCTGGCCACGAAGCAGCGCCGGATGCGTCTCCAGTGCCATTTCCAGCGCCTCGGTCAGGTTCCGGATGGCATGCAGCTCCAGGCCTCCTTTGATTTCATGAGGGATGTCCGCGAGGTCCTTCTCATTTTCAACAGGGTGCAGGACCTGGCTGAGGCCTCCGCGTTTGGCCGCCAGGAGCTTCTCCTTGAGGCCTCCGATTTCGGTGACGTGTCCCCGGAGGGTGATCTCTCCGGTCATGGCAACATCGTGCCGGACGGGAATCTTGGTGAAGGCGCTGATGATCGCAATGGTCAGCGGCAGGCCGGCCGAGGGGCCATCCTTGGGGGTGGCTCCTTCCGGAAGGTGCAGGTGCAGGTCGCTCTTGGCAAACAGCTCGGGGTTGATGCCCAGGTAGTCTGCATTGCTCCGGACGTAAGAATACGCAGCCTGTGCCGACTCCTGCATGACATCCCCCAGCTTGCCGGTGAGCTGGATCTTTCCGGTGCCAGGCATCAGGGCGGCTTCAATGAGCATCAGCTCGCCGCCAAAGGAGGTGACGCCGAGGCCCATGGCCACTCCGACTTCATTGGCCTCTTCCTTGGAGTCGTGCTGGAACGGGGGCACCCCAAGCAGCTCACCCACGAGCTTGGGGGTGACGATCATGGTCTTGTCTTCCTGACTCTTCACCAGGCGGGTGACAACCTTTCGGCAGATCTTGCCGACTTCACGCTCCAGGTTCCGGACCCCGGCTTCTCGGGTGTAGTGCTGGATGATCTCCTGAATGGCAGACTTCCGGAAGCGGATGCGCTCAGGTGTGAGGCCATGCTGCTCGCACTGGCGGGCAATGAGGAAGTTTTCGGTGATGTGCTGCTTCTCCAGCTCGGTGTAGCCGGAGAGCTGAATCAGCTCCATGCGGTCCAGCAGCGGTCCCGGAATGCTCTGAACCGAGTTGGCGGTGCAGAGGAAGAGGACGTCGGAGAGGTCATACTCCACCTCAAGGTAGTGGTCGCTGAACGTGGCATTCTGCTCCGGATCCAGCACCTCCAGCATGGCGGCTGACGGGTCGCTGATGGAGCTCTGGTAGAGCTTGTCGATCTCGTCGATGAGCATCACGGGGTTGCTGCTCTTGCCCTTGCGGAGCGACTGCACAATCTTGCCTGGCATGGCGCCAATGTACGTCCGGCGGTGTCCGCGGATTTCCGCCTCATCCCGGACCCCTCCGAGGCTGATGCGGACAAACTTGCGTCCAAGCGCCCGTGCCACCGATTTGGCCAGGGAGGTCTTTCCCACACCAGGAGGGCCCACGAGGCAGAGGATGGGCCCCTTGAGCTTGCCCTTGAGGTGCGCCACCGCGATGTACTCGACAATGCGTTCCTTGACCTTCTCCAGGCCGTAGTGGTCTTCATCAAGCACCTGCTGAGCCTTGTCGAGGTCGAAGTTGTCCTCCGTCCGGACCTGCCACGGCATCGACACCAGCCAGTCCAGGTAGTTCCGGACCACATTGGCTTCAGACGACATGGGAGACATCATGCGCAGCTTCTTCAGCTCCTTTTCCGCCTCCTCGCGGGCTTCCGGAGGCATCTGGCTTTTGGCAATCTGCTCTGCCAGCTCATCGGCTTCCGAACGCATGTCGTCACTTTGGCCAAGCTCCTTCTGGATGGAGCGAAGCTGCTCCTGAAGGTAGTCCTCCTTCTGGGTTTGGCTGATCTGCTTCTGGGCTTGCTGCCGGACCTCTTCTTCGAGGGACTGAACCTCCATCTCTTCTTCAAGCAGCGAGGCGATCTGTTCCAACCGAACCTGCGGATCGGTCAGGTTCAGGAGCTTCTGCTTGTCCTCTCGGGAAATTTCCAGGGCCGAGGCAATGAGGTCTGCCAGGGACTCGAGCTCCACCTTGTCGAGGTTCTTGAGCAGTTCGGTCCGAGTCTTCTTCTTGCTTTGCTTGAGGTGCCGCATGAAGAGCTCCCGGGCTCGCTGGGCCGAGGCTTCCAGTTTTTCGGGCTCAGCGATGGTTTCTTCCAGGGGCTGAATCTGCGCCAGGTATTCGTCTCGCAGCCGGGCGCCCAGCAGCTGTGCGCGCTGCTCTCCTTCAAAGAGCGCCTTGACAGTGCCATTCGGGAGTCGCATGACCTGCAGGACCTTCCCGAGCACCCCCACTTCATGGAGGTCTGCCAGCTGAGGCTCCTCGACGGAGGAGTCCCGCTGCGTGACCACGAAGATCTTGCGGTCGCCATTGAGCGCGCGTTCCAGAGCTTCCATCGACGCCTTGCGTCCGACAAAAAACGGGGTGGTGCTCTGTGGAAACACGACCTCCTCGCGCATGGGCAGGAGGGGCAACACTTGGGGTTTGGTTGAGTCTGTCATGGGAGTTGTCGCAAAAAAACGTTAGCTGGCTACCGGTTCCGCCTGAGACGGAAGGTCGCGCTTGCGGGGGTTCGGGAAGAAGAAGGTGCCCCAGAGGAAGAGGACTTCCAGAACCGCGACCCCGATGAGGAGCCAGGAGAAGTGCTGCCGGTACAGGGCGCCTGCCAGGGCGGCCCCGACAAAGTGTCCGGAAAACTGCGAGAGGTTGTAGACGCCACTGGCGGTGCCCTTGGTGTCGGCGGTGGTGAGCTTGGTCACCAGCGAGGGAAAGAGGGGTTCAAAGACGTTGAAGCCCATGAAGAAGAGCATCATGGCCAAAATCACACCAGCGCTGTCGGGATGTTCCCACGACCACGCCAAGGCGCCCAGTGAACCGAGCAGGAAGAGGTTCCCCACCAGCATCACCTCCCGGAAGCGGTTGCGCGTCTCGGCCACAATCGCGGCAGGGATCATGGTGCAGGCGCCTGCCACGAGCATGGGCAGGTAGATCTGCCAGAGGTCTCCGTGTTCCCAGCCCAGGGTGACCAGCCGGAGCGGGATGAGGAAGAACATGGCCGAGAGTCCGGTGCTGCACACGAACGCCCCCCAGTCGATCGTCCGGAGGGGACGGATGGCCCAGACGCGCCCCAGGCCTTCGCGCAGAGACAGCTGCGAGGGCTGAGGAGGCTGTTCCGGATTGGGAATGCCCCAGTGCAGAATCAGCAGGCTGGCGACGCCCATCAGGGCCATGAGCCAGAAGATGCCGGAGAGGCCGAGGGCGTCTGCAAGCAGCGGCGCCGCCACAAAGGCGATGCCAAAGGCCAGGCCGATGCTGGCGCCGAGCCCTGCGTTTGCACGGGTCCGGACCTCGTCTCGGGTGAGGTCGGCAATGAGGGCAAAGATGGCTGAGCTGATGGCCCCGGCTCCCTGCAGCAGGCGAGCGATGATCATCACGGTGGCACTCTCTGCCAGCGCCCCAAGGATGCTTCCGGCAATGAAGAACACCAGCCCCAGGGCAATCACGGGCTTGCGGCCAATGCGGTCGCTCCAGGCGCCCATGGGGATCTGCAGAATGGCCTGTGCGAGTCCGTATCCTCCAAAGGCGAGCCCAATCAACGCCGGAGTGGCGCCGTCCAGCTCCTGGGCCAGCACACTGAAGACGGGCAGCAGCAGAAACAGGCCACACATGCGAAAGAAGAGGATCCCGCTGAGCCCGTAGATGCTGCGTTTTTCCAGAGAGGTGAACAGGGTCTTCTTGCGGGACTTCGCCATGAATCAGGATGCCGGAAATGAAGAATTAGGCCGCATCAATCGGCCAGTGGTACAGGATCAGGTAGACGAAGACCCCGGTGACCGAGACATAGAGCCACACCGGGTAGGTCCACCGGGCGATGCGCTTGTGAAAGGGAAACCGTTCGGTTCCTGCAAAGAACAGCGTCATCAGAATCATCGGCAGTACCACCGCTGACAGCACCACGTGGCTGATGAGGATGAAGAAGTACACCGTCCGGATGAGCCCCTCGCCCTGAAAGCGAGTATCCCCATGCACCGCGTGGTAAAACAGGTATCCTACCAAAAACAGTGCCGAAAAAGCGACTGCCGAAAGCATGAACCGAATATGAACCGTCCGGTTGCCTGATTTGATGGCCCGGATGCCGAACACAATGCAGAGCGCGCTGAGCCCGTTCATGAAGGAATTCAGAGCCGGCATGAAGGTGAGGTCCCAGCTCATCTCGCTTGCAGCAGCTTCTGGCTCCCGGAGGTAGAGCAGCCAGAGCAGAAAGGCAAAGATCACCACACTCAGAGCAAGCACTCCGGAGGTGGCGGTACGGTTGGAGACGGTCGAGTTAGGCATCGTTGGAAGTCAGGTAGTTTGATTGACAGAAGCAAACGTGGGGTGCCGGGCGGGCTCTGGCTGCGGCGAGCGCAGCATCAGCAACGCCCAGCTTTCGGCACAGACCAGCACCGTGCTGAAACCGGTGTGCAGCAGCTGCAGGGGCCAGGGCACTCCGCCGTACACCATGGCCACGCCCATGAGGACCTGCAGCATGATGACGCCCAGGATGAAGGCGGCCACCCGTTGGAGGGTCTGGGGAGCCTGGTGCTTGCGGAGTTGCCACACCAGCATCACGCTGGCGGCAATGATGACCCACGAAAAGCTGCGGTGGATGTGGTCAATCCAGCCCAACTCCTCCACCCAGTTGGCTCGAGCCAGCTCTGGGAAGGATCGGTGGATCTCGCCAAGGGCTTCCCGGACCTGAGACCCCAGGATGACCTGCAGGAGCGTGGCCCCATACAGCACCCAGCCAATGCGGCGCAGCTTCGCCTTGAGGGCGTCATCCAACTCGATGCGCCAGTGCTCTTCATTGGCAAGGAAGGTGATGTAGAGCAGCAGGCTCACCAGCAGCACGGCGCCAAACATGTGGGCCGTGATCATGCCCTGGTGCAGCTCCGAACGCACCACCAGCGCTCCCAGCCAGCCCTCAAATCCCACCAGCAGCAAGGACCCGAACGCCCCCCAGAAGATCGACGGACGTGTCTTCCGGTAGGCAAAAGATGCCACAAAGGTCGCGGTGATGAGCAGGCCGATGGTGACACCGATCAGGCGGTTGATGTACTCGGTCCACATCTTGACCGGGTTGAACAGCGACAGGTCATAACGGGTCGCATCAATTTGGGAAACATCTGAAGGCGGCCACCAGCTTCCCCAGCAATGAGGCCAGTCCGGACACCCCAGTCCTGCCCCGGAGGCCCGAACCAGTCCCCCGACAAAGACCAGAAACAAGGTGGCCAAAACCGTGGCAATGGCCAATTTTTGAAACGCGTTCAACTCAGATGAGGTCTGCATGGAACGATCCTGAAAATTGGGAGAATAGGGTCCTCGAAAAAGGATTCCAAAAATGAGCCGAATCACAAGCTTTATGCGGGTTTACGCCCGGGGAAGACCCCTGCTGGAGACCGGGAAAATGCGGGCGGAAAAGGCGGGCCGGCGCTGAGTTGCTCTTGCCGAAGAACGACGTCTCCTGAGGGCTCAACGTGGAAACCTGTTGCCGACACGGAGCGATGCTGCGATGCTACTCCCGGCGAAGGCGCTTCCATGGGGAAGGGCCGATACATTTCAGAACCTGCCGGATGTCAGCGTGGAAATCGCCTCCGGCTTACTTCCACAAGAGGTCTTGATGAGCAACCTACTGTTTTCTCTGCCAGAACCGCCTTCTGTTGCTGTGCAGGGCGAAACGCAGCGTTACCCGGTGTACCGCATTTTCTGCGTGGGACGCAACTACGCTGCCCATGCAGCGGAGATGGGAGCCGAAGTGGACCGAGAGGCTCCGTTTTACTTCACCAAGTCGGCCAGAGCCATTGCTCACTCTGGCGACTCCGCCCCCTACCCTCCGGGCACGGAAAACTTCCACTATGAGCTGGAGCTGGTGGTGGCGCTGGGGAAGCCGGTTTTCCGGGCCAGTGTGGAAGAAGCCGCAACCGCGGTGTATGGCTACGCTTGTGGGCTGGACATGACGCGACGGGACCTGCAGATCAAGGAACGCAACAAGCAGCGCCCCTGGGACCTGGGCAAGGATGTGGAGCATTCGGCGGTCATGACGTCCATCACCAAGGCCGACGCGTTTGGCGCCATCGGTGATCAGCGCATCTGCCTGAAGGTGGGAGAGGAGATCAAGCAGGATGCGCGGCTGAGCGACCTCGTTTGGTCGGTCCCGGAGGTCATCAGCCACCTTTCCGGCTACTACCACCTCCAGCCCGGTGACCTGATCTACACCGGAACGCCCGCCGGCGTGGGCCCGGTTCAGCCGGGAGATGTCCTGCAGGGCACAATTGACGGCCTGGACCCGCTGCAGTTCACGATCACGGATCCGGAGTAGGCCCTGCGGCGGAGGTCACACGGAGGGACCCGCCTTGCCGGCTTCCACAAAGGCGAGGACGTTTTCGAAGGGAGAGCGTTCAAGCAGACCGTGGCTGAGGTTGAGGATGTGGTGGGTCCCTCCGCCGGCTTTCAGGCAGGCCTGGACGGCTGCTCGGACCTGTTCGGGAGTGCCATCTGCCAGGATGGTGTTGTCCACATTGCCCTGAAAGACCATCTCCGGCGCCTGCTGCTTCGCGGCCTCAAGGTCCACGCAGTGCCCCACGCTGAGCGCCTGGGCTCCGGATGCCAGCATCAGGTCGAGGTGTGGGCATTCCTTGGCAAACAGCAGGGTCGGTCCCTGATCGGCAAGTGCCTGGAAGATGCGCTGGTGCGTCGGCAGGGCGAGGGCTTCATACAGCTCCCGAGGCAGCACATCGGCAAATGACTCAAACAGCTGCACCGCCTGGGCTCCGGACTCCAGCTGATAGCGGAGGTAGTCGATGGTGAGGTCGGTGAGGGTGTCCAGGAGCGCCTGAGTGACCTCCGGCTCCTCGACCAGGAAGCGCAACACGGCTCCGGGGTCGCGGTTGGGGCTTCCGCCGGCAATGAGGAAGAACGCCAGGGTAACGGGGGCACCCGCAAATCCAAGCACCGGCAGGGCGCCGTCCAGCCGGTGGTGCAGGCCCTGAAGGATCGCGCCAACATGCGGGAGGTCCCGGGCCGAGTTCAGGGGCCGGAGGGCTCGGACCTGCTCCAGCGTCCGGATGGGCGCCTCGAGCTGCGGACCCGGCCGGAAGTAAAAGGGCGCGCCGATGGGCGTCAGCGGGGTGAGGATGTCCTGAAACATGATGATCGCATCAACCCCAAAACGCTGGGGCAGCAGCGAGATCTCAATGGAACGCTCGACATCGGCAAACAGCGCTTCAAGCGCCCGCCCATCCTCTGCCCGCAGACGACGGTACTCCGGATCGGTGCGTCCGGCCTGACGCATCATCCAAACGGGCACCCGAGGAACCGGCTGGCGCTGGAGGACACGGAGGATCAGGTCATTTTTCAGAGGGGGCGGTTGAAAGGGCATGAGGGCTTCTTCTGGTTGCAAGGGGGCCGTGGCCAGTCCGGTAACTGGCAGCCGGCAGAGGGAATTTGACTGTTCACAGCGATTATCCTAAACCCATACGATCGACTTCAAAACCATTTTCTGAAGAGTTATGCCGCCTGCCACCCCGAATTGCCTCCGCTGTCACGACTCCCACGTCTTTGTGCACACCGTCTCCGGCCAGCGTTACGCCCGGGCGCGTCTGTGTGACTGCACCCCCAAGCCGTGCCCCACCTGCGAGGGGTCCGGGTTTGTGCTGACGTACGATGAACAGGACCGGGAGACGGCGATGGCGTGTCCGGATTGCAGCCGCCTGAAGCGCCGCCTTGAGCTGTACAACGAGGCACGCATCCCGAAACGGTACCTGCACAGTCGCCTTGACCCGCAGGATCAGGATGGAGAAAACTCGGCGGCCTTCGGATTGCTGGAAGTGACGCTCCGGAACCTGCCCCACCACCTGCAGCAAACCGAATCGCAGCAGGTGGAGCGAGACCTCAAGGGGCTGGTGCTGATGGGGCCTCCCGGAACCGGAAAGACGCACCTGATGGCCGGATTCACCTACCGCTGCACCGTGGAGCTGGGCATCTCCTGCGTGTTTCAGGGCTTCTCGGAACTGCTTCATGAACTCCGGCAGGGCTACAACAACAACCAGTCCGACATGGAAATCATTGGCCCGCACCTGCAGGCGGATGTGCTGATCATTGACGACCTGGGGAAGGGCCGAAACAGCGACTGGGAGCTGAGCATCCTGGATACCCTCATCTCGGAGCGCTACAACCGGGACCGGATGATCATGATCACCACCAACTACACGGAGCATGAGGAAAGCACCCTGCACGAGCGCGTCCTCAAGCGCGAGCGCAACGAGCCGGCGGCTCAATTCATGGCCGATACGCTCCGGACGCGTGTGGGCGAGCGCATTTACTCACGTCTGCGGGAGATGTGTTACTTCGAGGAGCTGCTGGGACGGGACCGCCGACAGGCTGCTGAAACCGAGTCGCTGAGCGTTTGACATGACCCTTGAAGCCTGGCTCACTTACCTGGCTGCCACCACGGTGCTGCTGGCGATCCCCGGACCCACCATTTTGCTGGTCATCAGCTACTCGCTCGTCCGGGGCCGGGCCGCCACGCTGCCGCTGATCCTGGGCGTGACGCTGGGGGACCTGACCGCCATGACGGTCTCGTTTCTGGGGCTGGGGCTGCTGCTGCAAACGGCTGCAGTGCTGTTTCAGGGACTGAAGTGGATCGGGGCCGCTTACCTGGCCTACCTGGGCTTCCGGATGTGGCGGGAGCCGGTTGAGACGCTGGAAGACGCCGACGCCGAGGCCCTCCGGAAGTCTGGGCGAGAGATGCTCTGGCGCTCCTGGCTGACGACGGCGCTCAACCCCAAGGGCATCGTGTTCTTCCTGGCGTTTGTTCCGCAGTTCCTGGTTCCAGACCAGCCGTTTGTGCCTCAGGTCGTGGAACTGGGCGCCACCTTCCTCTTCCTCGCGGCTCTGAACGTGTTGGCCTACGCGCTCCTCGCCTCACGACTGAGCGGATTCATCCGCCGTCCACAGACCCGGACCTGGCTGAACCGCGCCGGCGGAGGCCTGCTGCTCGGGGCAAGCGCCGCGACGGCCGCCACCTGATTTCCCCAAAAAATTTTAACTGACGGGCCGGTCGAGGCTCCGGTACTGGATTGCTTCTGCAACATGGGTGGGGGTGACCCCGCCGCTGCCCTCGAGGTCGGCAATGGTCCGGGAGACCTTGAGGATGCGGTCATACGCCCGGGCGCTCAGGCCCATGCGAGAGATGGCATTTTCCAGCAGTCCCTGTGCCTGCGCATCAAGAGGCACGAGGTCCTCCAGCTCCCGCCGTGTCATGGCCGCATTGGAGCGGGTGGGCGAGTTCCGGAAGCGTTCCTGCTGGCGCTGGCGGGCGGCCACCACCCGCTCCCGGATCTGTGCGCTGCTTTCACCGCGTCGCGTTTCAGCAAGGTGTGCGTACTCCACGGCTGGAACCGTTAGCTGCAGGTCAATGCGGTCCAGCAGAGGACCCGAAATGCGGGCCCGGTACTTCTGAACCTGTGGAAGCGGACACTGACAGTCGTGAGGACCGCTTCCGGGAGGGGTGCCGAAGTAGCCACAGGGGCATGGGTTCATTGAGGCCACCAGCATGAAGCTGCACGGAAATTCAAGCGTCATGGCGGCCCGGGCAATCGTGAGGCGCCGGTCTTCCAGAGGCTGCCGCAGCAACTCCAGAACCGTCCGAGGAAATTCCGGAAGCTCATCGAGAAAGAGGACCCCGTTGTGGGCCAGGGAGATCTCCCCCGGACCCGGAATGCTGCCTCCGCCCACCAGCCCTGCCTGCGAAATCGTGTGATGGGGACTCCGGAAGGGACGTTCGGCAAGGAGCGGCACCTCGGCCGGAAGCAATCCGGCAATGCTGTGAATCTTGGTGCACTCCAGTGCCTCGTCAAACTCCAGCGGAGGCAGGATGCTGCCCAGCCGTCGGGCGAGCATGGTCTTGCCAGAGCCCGGGGGGCCCAGCATCAACAGGTTGTGCCCTCCAGCGGCAGCGACTTCCATGGCCCGCTTGACGGCCTCCTGCCCCTTCACATCCTGAAGGTCCTCTGCTGAGGAGCGTTGATTCTGAAAGAGCGCCAGCGGGTCAATCGGTGACTCCGGAAAGTCGGCTTCTCCCCGGAAGAAGGCGAGCACATCAGCGAGCGACTGGACCGGAACCCGCCGCACTCCGGAAACCACGGCGGCTTCGGCTTCATTGGCCGCGGGCAGAATGAGCTGATGCAGCCCCGCTTTTTGAGCCGCCAGCGCAATGGGGAGGATGCCCCGGATGGGACGCGTCTGGCCATCAAGCGCCAGCTCGCCGACCACCAGTGACTGCTGGAGCGCCTCTGGAGGAACCAACCCTGCTGCAGCCAGCAGCGCAACGGCAATGGGGAGGTCGAAGCCGGAGCCTATTTTTCGCAAATCTGCCGGAGCCAGGTTGACGACCATCTTCCGGACAGGAAGGGCGCAACCCGAGTTGCCGATTGCTGCAAGGATGCGGTCTCGGCTTTCCCGGATGGTGCCATCGGGCAGGCCGACGATGGTGAACTGACTGAGGCCAATCGAGAGGTCCGCCTCGACTTCAATGAGGTGGGCTTCAATGCCGAGCACCGTTGCCGAGTAGGCCTTGGCAATCATGGAGACCGGAGGGGAGTGGGTTGAAAACAGTCCAGCGTGCAAACGCGGGTAAGTCGGCAACCCCCAGGCGGGAAGGGGTGGCAACCGGAAGAACCGGCTGCCGAAGCAATCAGGGGCTCAGAGACGGAAGGCTGAGCAGGAGCGGGTCAGCGATACCGAATCGAAGGGTCCTCGTTGGAGTCCCTGGAGTCGTGGGTGTTGATGTTCTTGACCACCTGGTCGACAAATTCGGGAAGCACCTTGGCAATCGCCTTCTCCACGGAGCGGGCGATCATGTCTTCCACCAGGCGTTCAATCTGTCCGCGGGACATGGCCATGGCGCCCAGGGTTGCACTGGAGTCTTCAGGCTCCTGAGACACCGGTTCCGGCACCTCGGCAGCCACCGGCTCCGGAGCCTCGCCTTCTGTGTAGCGGGCGTGCTCCAGGAAGGCCTGCTCGGCTTCTTCCCAGCTGTCGAAGGTTTCCACGGGCGCAGACTCAAACTCGGGCGCAGGCTCTGCTTCCGGAAGCGCGTCAAGGGGCTCTTCATCCGAGTAGCGCTCGTATTCGAGGAAGGCCTGCTCCGCGTCTTCCCAGCTATCGAAGGTCTCCTCGGCAAGCAGCAGGTCCTCTTCTTCCCGAGGCTCGTCCCAGGATTCCGGACGCTGGTCAAGTTTCTCAAACTCCTCTTCGTCGAGGTAGCCATCGAGGGACTTGATCATGAACTCCCGGATGCCATCGCGAGCCTGATCCCACGATTCTGAAACCTCGTCCAGCTCGCTTTCGGGCTCAATGTCTTCGGCCAGTTCGCTCATGCCCCGGTCGAGGCGCTCAAGCTCCTGAAGGTCGGCATCGTCCAGCGGAAACTCCTCTTCCTCGAGGCCTTCCAGGTGAGCGGGTTCGAGCTCATCGAGCATCTCCTGCTCGTAGTTGCCAATGGACTCATGCAGGCCGGCTTCGATCTCTTCCATGGACGAAATCTCCATGAGCTCTTCAGCCGAGGGGTGAGGTCCATCTGAAGGCAACTCGACTCCACCTTCAGCAAGGATGGTGTTGTCGAGGACGTTGTCTTCAACAGTAGAGAGGGCAATCTCGACCAGCAGGGAGTCGCGCTCGTCCCCTTCTCCCACAGGCACTGGAGCAGGTGCGGCTGAACTCGCCGAAGCGACGGCGACCGCAGGAGCCGCGTCTACAGAAGCCGGAGCGTCCAGGGCCGAGAGCTCCTCGGTTTCCCAATCGCCTCCGGATGTGTCGTAATTGGCCTCAGGCAACTCCTCTTCCGGGAAATCATCCAGGGACTCGCTGAGGGCGAAGTCATCTTCTGGCAGATCGTCGAGTCCGGATTCAGCGAGAGCAAAGTCATCTTCTGGCAGATCGTCGAGTCCGGATTCAGCGAGAGCAAAGTCATCTTCTGGCAGATCGTCGAGTCCGGAGACCATTTCCTCATCGCTGGCGGTCAGCAGGATGCCGTCGCCGTGTTCCAGTTCGCTGGGAGACGCTTCCTTGAGTTCAAAGCCATCTTCAATGGTGAGAGCGTCTTCCTCGTCCAGCCGGATGTCGGTGACGTGGCGGCGTTCCTGATTGGGAACCGTGCCTCCGCTCCAGGGGTCTGGGGTGGCTTCCATGGGCTCGGATTCGAGGTCGATGTCGACCAGGCTTCCGGAAGAGTGCAGCGAGGCGGCCTGTCCGTTAATGGGTGCGGCGGCCGGTTCTGGTTCCAGCTCAATGGGTTCCTGTTCGGGAGAGTCCAACTCCATGGGCTCCAGCTCGAATTCGTCTTCGAACTCGTCATCAAAGCCCATGTGCTCCTGTGCGATCTGGTCTTCCATCTCGGCATTGAGGGTCCGGGAAGGTGCCGGAGCGCTGGGTTCTTCTTCCAGAGAGGCTGTTTCCAGAGGTTCCAGGGGCTCGTCTAGCGGCTCATCAAAGGGGTCTGGCAGGTCGTCCGGGAGGTCAGCAGCAGAGGACGTCTCCGATTCGGATTCGAGAATGAGGTCGTCGTCCAACTCCAGTTCGAGGTCAAACGCGTTCTCATCAAGGGCGAGCAACACATCATCATCTTCTACAAATCCAGAAGAGCCGCTGGTGTGTGTCTTGGCAGTCATGACGTCCTTCAATGCTTGTGAGTCCATGCGGGGAGGCCGCCTGTCGGGGGCAGGTTCTTGGCCAAAGAAACTTTCTAGGGTGACCGCTGCCGATCGCAACGGGGGGAGTTCGGGCAGCGACGTGCTGCTTGCATCGTCGGTGATCTCGCTTGAAAAATCAACATCCGGCGTTTCGGTGACCTCCGGAGGGTCGTGCTGGATCAACTCGAGGAGTTCCGAGTCAAAGATCCGGGCCGAGTCCAGGAGCGCCGTCTGGGAAGGAGGCACCGCGGAGATGAGGGCCTGTGCGAGGGATTCCGAAAGGTGCTGACGGATCTGCTCATGAAGCAACCGGATCTCAAACGGCTTGCGGAGCTGACCAGCGATCCCCAGCTCATGGAGGGTCGCGTCATCAATGGTGTCGCGTCCGTTGAGCAGCAGCACCAGCGGCACCCGCTGCAACGAGTGGTCATGCCGCAGGGTCCGGCAGGTGCGGTAATTCCGGAGGCGGTCGCTGTTGCTCAGGAGGATCAGATCGGGATGAACCTGACGGGCCTGCTGAACAAATTTGTTGGGGTCCAGCTCCTGGTGGACCTTCAATAGTCCGTCGGGGAGGGTGGAGGCAATCATTCCCTGGATTGCCGCACTTTCTTCAAGGACAAGGATTGATTTCTGCATCCGTTCCTAACGTCTGAGCAAAGATTCGGCGTCTGCCTTACCCTCAGATGCAAGCGGGGGTCCACGCCTTGGCCTCCGTCTGGTTTCCGGCCCTCAAATCGCAATTGACTTTGAGTTTCTCAGAGGGTCGCTTACGCTGAGCTGTTTCCTGACTGGTCCCTGATTTTTGGTTGGCATGCCCTGGTTGATCGCCCGTTACGTGGCCTCTGAATTCCTTCGCTTCTTTCTGCTGCTGCTGGCGGCATTTGTGATGATGATTCTGGTGGGGAATGTCTTCAGCAACCTCTCTGACATCTTCACGAGCTGGGAGGCCTTTCTTCGCTTTTGGCAGGAGACGGCGTTGCAGCTGCCGCAGATTCTGGAGCTGGTGGTGCCAGTGACCGTGCTGCTGGCGACCATTGCGTGCTTTGGGGCCCTGAACAAGACCTCAGAAGTGGCCGCCATGAGCGCCTCCGGAATTGGAGGGTGGATCCTGGTTGGGCCGATTCTGCTGCTGACGCTGGTGATCGGAGGCATCAACTACAGCCTGCAGCACTACGCGACCCCGTGGATGATGCAGAACTGGACCCAGCAGGAAACCCAGAAGCGCCTGCCCTCGCTGTGGCGACTCGGAGGAGCCGACCAGCTCTACCACATTGGCGTCCGGACGCGCTCCAATGAGGTCCGGCGGGTGACGCTGTTTCGCTGGGAAACCGAACCCTACCGGCTGAAGGAACGGACGAACCTCGGGCGCGGGCGCCTGCAAGACCAGTACTGGCAGTTTTCGCGGGTGGAGCAGAGCTTCTTTGAAGGCGCCGGCATGCTGGTGCTGGAAAACAAGGAAACGGCATTGCCGCTGAATGAGTTCCCCTCAGTGAACCTGACGCAGTCCCGAGACCCCCACCACCTGCCGCTGGAGCAGGTTTATCAGGAAGCCATCCGGCTCAGCCGTGAGGGGCAAGACGTCTCGCGGTACTGGGTGGAGCTGCACCAGAAGTTTGCCTACATCGTGGCGTTGGTGGTGATGGTGCTCATCGGCTTTGCCCTGTCGGCGTCTCACGACCGCCGTGGCACCACTGCAGAGTCCCTGGCCCTGAGCTGCTTGCTGGGGATTGTCTTCTGGATGCTCAACCAGATCTTCCTGGCGTTGGGCAGCACGGGCTACCTGGCCCCCTGGTTTGCAGCATGGGGCAGCAGCCTCATCTTCCTGACCCTGGCCACCGGGTTGCTGATCAAGAACCGCCTATAGCAGCTGCCCCAGGTTTTGGGAAACGTCCTGCAGTTGGTCCGGAAGGTAGGTGTAGCGCACCAGCGTCTGTTCGGACTCCACGGCATGCCGCACCGCCTGTTCCGTTCCCACCAAAATCACCAACTGCTTGCCTCGGGTCAGAGCGGTGTAGAGCAGGTTCCGCTGGAGCATGACGTAGTGATGCGTGGTCAGCGGAATCACCACCGCGGGGTACTCGCTTCCCTGAGACTTGTGAACCGAAATCGCATAGGCCAGCAGCAGCTGGTCGAGGTCCTTCGACTCATAGGTCACCAGCCCCTGATCAAACTCCACCACCACCGTCCGGGTATCGGTATCAACGCTCAGGATCCGACCCGTGTCTCCATTGAAGACTTCCTTCTCATAGTCGTTCTGCTGCTGCATCACCTTGTCGCCGAGGCGCAGCAGGCGGTTCCGGTGCTCCACCGCTGGGCCTTCCGGGTTGAGGACCTGCTGCAGCTTTTCGTTCAGGGCAACCGAGCCCGTCACGCCTCGGTGCATGGGCGTGAGGACCTGAACCTCCTGAAACGGGTCGAGTCCGAAGCGTTTGGGAATGCGTTCTGCGACCAGAGTGGCAATCTTGTCGGCCACCTGCTCCGGGTCGGGCTCTCGAATGAAGTAGAAGTCCCGCAGCTCGGCTCCGGAGGCCACCCGGTCCAGCTCGGGAAGGATGCCTCGCCGGATGCTGTGGGCATTGACGGTGATGCGGCTGTCCTGGGCCTGCCGGAAGATGCGATCCAGCCGGGCGACGGGGACGAGTCCGGACTCAATGCAGTCCCGCAGCACCGAACCGGGGCCGACCGAGGGCAGCTGATCGACGTCTCCCACCAGCAGCAGCCGTGAAGAGGGGTGAATGGCCTGAAGCAGCGCATCCATGAGCAGGGTGTCGATCATGGACGACTCATCAATGACGATCATTTCCTGCTCCAGGGGCAGGTCTCGGTTTCGCTGAAATCCGAGGTTGTTGGCTTCCAGCAGGCGGTGGATGGTGGAAGCGGGGGTGCCGGTGGCTTCGTTCAGACGCTTGGCGGCTCGTCCCGTTGGAGCGGCAAGGGCCAGGTTGGGGATCTGGGCCCGGATGAGCGCCAGGATGAAGCGGACAATGGTCGTCTTCCCGGTTCCGGGACCCCCTGTGATGATGAGGACCTTGTGCTGAAGCGCCGCTTCCACGGCTTCGCGCTGGGCGTCGTCCAGGCTCAGGCCCAACACCTGTTCCTGCTGCTGAATCTGGTCCCGTGGATCTGGAAGCGTGGTCAGCGCTTCACTGTGGAGGACGCGCATCAGGTTTTCAGCCACCCGGCGTTCAGCGTGGAAGAGCTTCAGCTGCGCAAAGCGGGGCGTGTCTCCTCCGGGAAGTTCAACGATCTGCTTGCTTTCCAGCAAAGGCGCAAAGGCGGGCTCGGTCACTTCCGGAGAAATGCGCAGCTCGCGCTGAGCCATCTCAACAAGGCTGCTGCGAGGGAAGCAGGTGTGTCCGTTGATGGCCTGTTGCTCCAGCAGGTAGATCAGCCCAGCCTGGGCGCGTTCGGGAGAGTTTTCGTCAAATCCCAACCGACGGGCAATGCCATCGGCGGTGAGGAAGCCCACGCCAGGGAGGTGGGTGATCTGGTAGGGGTTGTGCTGCAGATTCGGGATGCTGTTGAGGCCGTACTCGGCAAAGATCTTCTGAGCGACCGAAGGCGCCACGCCCAGTCCGTGCAGGAAGCTGAGGACGTCTCGCATGCCCTTTTGGTCTTCCCAGCCGTCGATCAGGGTCCGGTACTGGGTTTTGTTGACGCCCTTGACCCGAAGGAGGGACTCTGGGGAGCGGTCGAGGATCTCGAAGGTGTCGGTGCCGAACTTGTCAACAATGCGCCGCGCAGTGGCCTCGCCGATGCCCTTGAAGACACCGGAGGCGAGAAAGCGCGTGATGCCCTCCAGCGTGGAAGGCTGGACGGGCATGAACTCCTCAATGACAAACTGGGGGCCGAAGGTCCGGTGCTCCTCCCAGTGCCCCTTGAGCCGGAGTGTTTCCTGCTCGCTGACCTGAAACAGCGTCCCCTTGACCGTGACGAGGGTGTCGCCGTCTTCCAGGAGGAACTTGGCAATCATGAACCCACGGTCTGGCTGGGAAAAGACGACCCGCTGCAGCGTGCCCGTGAGGACCTCGTCGAGTCCCTCAGCCTCCAGGGAGAAGGGCGCATCAGCCAAAGCGGTTCCTGCCAGTCACGGGTTGGAGGCGGTCACAGGGACATAGAAGGGCGAGCGGATCATCTGCAGCAGGTCAAACCGCCACTCGCCGTCTTCCTGAAGCATGAGGAACGACTGGGTCCGTTCAAACTGCAAATCAGCGACACTTTTGTGCCGGAAGGTGATGGTCGCCTCCACGTAAAGCAGGGTCCGGAAGCGGAACGAGACCACCGGTGGCGTCTGAGGTGCCAGTCCAACGGGCACCCAGTCCAGCTCCACCATGCGGGTGGCATACTCTTCGAGCCCAATCAGCTCCTTGGACTGGCGCCGTCCGTGCTCATACATCTCAAAGTACCGCTCTTCCTGCCAGAGTTTGAGGAACTCCTCAAAGGCGGTACGGGTTTCAGTCTGAATGACCTCCAGCTCCATGGGGGTCGGTTGCCGGGCACTGACCGCTGAGGGGGCCAGGAAGCCGCCCAGCAGCACCATCAGGAGCGCGAGGCAGAGACGCGGTTGAGTTCGATCCATAATCCTTCGAGGGCAAGGGCCTTGTTTGCATTGAGTTGGATGGCATGACGGACCTCCGTCAGCCGTTCCAGCAGGTGCTGAACCCGTTGGAGGGGAAAGCGGATGGCAGCACGCTGAGCCGTGTCCGCAAGCTCCGGATGCAGCAGGTGCTCTGGGTCCAGTCCGTGCTGGAGCCATGCCACGTCCCGGAACCAGCGCTCAAGAAAGTCCAACATCAGCCGCCATTCGTCACTTTTTGGCGTCGACCACCCGCCAACGGTGCTGAGGACCGACTCCAGGGTAGCGGGTCCGGGACGTTCCAGCCACTGCAGCACCGTCTCCTGGACGGTCCGGATGGCTTCAACCCGGGCCACGAGGTCCACCGGGAGGCTCCCCATCGCCTGAGGCAGCAGGGCCGTGATCTGTTCGGGCGCCAGTTCGGCCTGCTGCTCCAGCAGGGTGCGGATGACGGCTTCCGAGAGAGGCAGCAGGCGCAGGGGCTGGCACCGCGAAACGATGGTCTCCAGCAGGTGTTCTGGAGAGGGGGCAATCAGGATGATCAGCGTTCCCTCCGGAGGCTCCTCCAGCGTCTTCAGGAAGGCGTTCGAGGACTCCCGGTTGAGGTGCTCGGCGCCATCCAGAATCAGCGTCCGCCAGCGGGCCCGGTCGGCATGCAGCTGCAGCCAGCGTTGGGCCTGATGGATCTGCTCCATGCGGATGTTCTTGCCATCGGGCTCAAGCACCAGAAAGTCCGGGTGGTTGCGTTCCGCAATCTGACGACACGCCCGGCATTCGCCACAGGCATCGTCACTCCGTTCCTCCAGCAGCCCGCTGGCCTGCTCGCAGTTGAGCCACTGCGCGAGGGCTTCAGCCACACGGAAGCGTCCGGTGTGAGCCGGGCCTGTGAAGAGCCAGGCGTGTGGCATTCGTCCCAGCTGCTCCACCCTCCGGAGGGTGGCGATGGCCTGATCCTGTCCAAGGATTTCCGAAAAGGGCATGCTAGATCAGTCCATAATGCTGAGCCAGCTGTTCAAAGGCAGGGCGCGAACGCTCAATCTCTTCCTCGGTGCAGCAGAAGGAGATCCGGAAGTAACCGGGGCGGCCGAAGCCGGTTCCGGGAACCAGCAGGAGGCGTTGCTCCTGAGCACGTTGCACAAAGGCGATGTCGTCTGGTTCCGGAGCCCGGGGGAAGAGGTAGAAGGCGCCCTGGGGCCGGACCACTTCAAAGTTGCAGGCCTCGAGCAATTCAAGGAAGCGGTTCCGGAGGCGCTCATAGACGGAGATGTCAACGGTTGCGGTGCCAATCTCCGGGAGCACACGCTGCATGAGCCCGGGGGCATTGACGAAGCCCAGCACCCGGTTGGCCAGCACCAGCGCCCCCTGCACCAGCGCCCGCTCCTCAATCTGCGGGTTGACGGCGATGTAGCCAATGCGCTCTCCAGGGAGCCCCAGGTCCTTGGAGTGCGAGGTCACCAGCAGGCTGTTGGGATGACTGAGCAGGGCGTTGCCACTGGTGACGCCATCGTAGGTGAGGCGGTGGTAGATGTCATCCGAGACCAGGTAGATCGGGTGGCCCACCTCCTGTTCCTTTTGCTGCAGCAACGCCCCCAGCGCATCCAGCGTCTCCTGCGTGTACACGACCCCAGTCGGGTTGTTGGGGGAGTTGACCAGCACCACCTTCGTCTGTGGACCGATGGCCGCGTCCAACGCGTTCAGGTCGGGCTGAAAGTGCGCGTCGGTGGGAACCGGCTTGAGGACACCGCCATGATTTTGTGCATAAAACCCATACTCCACAAAATAGGGGGCAAGGGCGACCACCTCGTCTCCCGGATCCAGCAGGGCCTTGAGGACCACATTCAGCCCGCCTCCGGCTCCGCAGCACATCACGACGTCCTCCGGTTCGAAGCCGAGCCCAGTTGCGGTTTTCAGAGTGGTGGCCTCGTAAGCCCGGACCTCCGGATAGCCTGCGTTGGGCATGTACCGGTGCAGTCCGGGAGCCGGCGCGTCGAGCAGCTTCCGGAGCGCCTCGTGAAACGCTTCCGGAGGCTCGAGGACGGGGTTGCCGATGGAGAAGTCGTAAACCTGCTCGGCGCCGTGGAGGGCCTTGAGGCGGGCGCCTTCTTCAAACATCTGGCGGATCCAGGAGGATCGCTGCATGGAGTCACGGACGCTCTGCGCAATGGGCATAAGGGGGTGATGGATTCAGTGTGGAAAAAGGCTCGGGCCAGCGGGAACAGAACAACCAGGGCGGTTAGGGGGCCCTCCAGACACCGTGTTCCTCCAGCAGGTCAATCAGGCGATCAACCGCCTGCTCCGAGGGGATGTTGCGGGCCACCTGCTCCTGCCCCTTGTAAAGGTGCACCTTGCCCGGCCCGGCTCCAACGTACCCGAAGTCGGCGTCGGCCATCTCTCCGGGGCCGTTCACCACGCAGCCCATGACGGCGATCTTGACCCCCTTGAGGTGCGCGGTGCGCTCCTTGATGCGGGCGGTGGTGGTCTGGAGGTCAAAGAAGGTCCGTCCGCAGGAAGGGCAGGAGATGAAGTCTGCCTTGTACAGCCGCACCCGAGTTGCCTGCAGGAGCATCTGGGCAAACTCGACCTCGGGCGCCTCCGGATTGGGGGTTGGACACACGAGGGCCTGCAGCAGGCCTTCGGCAATCAGCGTGCCCAGCTCCGCAGCAAGGCCAAGGGGGAGCTGTTCGGGTTCCAATGCCGGAAGCACCACTCCGAGTGGCCAGGGGGTGTGGGCCTGATCGAGCTGCTGGCGCCACTCCCGGATGACGGAAAGCGGGTGGTCGGTGGTCAGCAAAAGCAGCTCCGGACGGTCCGGGTCAACAGGAGCAGCGGGGCTGAGCAGGCGGAAGGGAAGGACCCCAGCCTGATCCTTTTGCAAAAGGCCATCAAAGACATCGCTGCCCAGTCCGGGGATGATGTAGTCGCTGAGCGCCAGCAGGCGGAAGGGCGCGGCGCCTCCGACTGTGAGGCCGTTCAGGTCCACAGCCGTGGTGACGGTGGCGTGGGGCCCTTCCGGGATCAGCTCGCCCTTCTGCAGGGTTCCGGTGAAGGAGGCTTCCTGGCGCGAGGCGGTGGGAGCCTGCCCCTGGATTTCTTCAAGAATTTGCCGAGCCGCCGGAATTTCGTTCTCTGCAGGTTCCGTCAAGGAGACCCGGATGGTATCGCCCAAGCCATCGGCAAGGAGCCCCCCGATGCCCACGGCGCTTTTGATGCGTCCGTCTGGACCAAAGCCGGCTTCGGTCACGCCCAGGTGCAGTGGGTAGTCCATGCCCTCTTCATCCATGCGCTTCACCAGGAGCCGATAGGCCTGCATCATCACCATCGGGTTGGACGACTTCATGGAGAGGACGATGTCGTGGTAGTCGTGCTTCCGGAAGAGGCGGAGGAACTCCAGCGCCGACTGCACCATGCCCTCGGGGGAGTCGCCGTAGCGGTTCATGATGCGGTCGGAGAGTGACCCGTGGTTGGTGCCGATGCGCAAGGCCCGTCCGTAGCGCTTGAGGTTGGCAATCAGGGGCAGGAGCGACTCCTCAATGCGCTCCAGCTCTTCGGCATACTGGGCATCGGAGTACTCCCGGACTTCAAACTTCTTGCGGTCGGCGTAGTTGCCCGGATTGATCCGGACCTTTTCCACAAACTCGCAGGCGCCAACGGCCAGGAGGGGGTTGAAGTGGATGTCGGCAATCAGGGGGCGGGTGATGCCCCGCTCGCGCATGCCCGCATGGATGCGACCCAGGGCTTCCACGGACTTCTGGTTGGGAGCCGTGACTCGAATCATTTCACACCCGACGGCATCCAGGCGGACAATTTCGGCAAGGCAGGCGTCGACATCGGTGGTGTCTGAGGTCAGCATCGACTGGATGCGGATCGGTTCCTGCCCGCCAACCGCAAGGTCTCCAATGCGGACGGTACGGCACGATCGGCGAAAGGGCTGCAAGGACATGAAGGGACTCTCGAAACAAATCGTAAAATCAAAATCTTGAGCGGAGTCTCTTTCACTTTCAAGCGGAACTCCGGAGGAGGGGGTGCTTCCGGAAGCGGAAGCTTGTGCTTTGAGGCGCCTTCCCGCTATTTTGGAGGGCCTTTTTCTTCTCCATTTTTTCAGGAATTTTGTGATGTCCCCTCCTGCTTCTCGACTCCCCAGCCTCTACCTGCCTCATGGCGGAGGCCCGTGCTTCTTCATGGACTGGACGATGGGGCCTCCCGACACGTGGAATCGCATGCAGACGTGGCTGGAAGGCTTGCTGGACACGCTTCCGGAACGTCCCACTCGGCTGCTGGTGATCTCGGCTCACTGGGAAACCCCCGTGGTGCAGGTGACCACGCATCCCGAGCCCGAGTTGATTTATGACTACTACGGCTTTCCTCAGCACACCTACCAACTGCAGTGGCCTGCTCCCGGTGATCCCGCCTTGGCGCAGCAGGTGCTGACGCTGCTGGAAGAAGCCCGGATTCCTGCAGAAGCCAACCCGACCCGAGGCTGGGACCATGGGGTGTTCATCCCGTTCAAGGTCGCCCTTCCGGAGGCGGACCTGCCGACGGTGGCCGTGTCGTTGCGGGCAGATCTGGACCCGGCGTTTCACTACCAGGTGGGACAGGCGCTGCGGCCCCTCAAGGATCAGGGGGTGCTGATCGTGGGGTCAGGCATGAGCTACCACAACCTGAAGCGGATGTTCTCCGGATCGCTGCTGGAGGAATCGGTGGCCTTTGATGGCTGGCTGCAGGAGTGGTCGCAGCTTCCGGAACCGGAGCGTCAGCAGAAGTTGGTGAACTGGTTGCAGGCGCCTCAGGCTCGGCAGTGCCATCCACGTGAAGAGCACCTGGCCCCCCTGTTTGTGGCGGCAGGGGCCAGCTCCGGAGGCCAGGCGTGGTGCCCCTTCACCGATCAGGTCATGGGCGCTCAGGTGTCAGCGTTTGCGTTTGACTGAGTGCGTGCCAATTCCTGAAACAGCCAGACAAACGCAAAAACGGTGGCAACACAGCCTCCGAAGACCACAAAGAAGGGAAGCCCCGGGTGCTGCTCCACGGCGTACCCGCCCCACAGGTTTCCTGTCACCATGGCCAGGCTCCAGGCGAGGTGCGACCAGCCCACCACCTGAGCCTTTTCATCAGGACCTGCCACCGCGTTCATGAGACGCGGGAGCAGGGTTGAGACGCCCCACGCACACACGGCTCCCCCGGTTCCCAAGAGAAACAGCCCTGCCAGAGAGTCGGTGTAGAAGCCGATGCCTCCGGAACAGAGGGCGACGCCAATGCTCGAGAGCAGGGTGGGGCGCTGGGGGCCACTTTGATCGGCCCACTTGCCAATGAACACCTGTCCGGATGCAGCCAGCACCAGGCTGACGGAGACGTAACTGGTGGACCAGAACACCGACTCGGTGGCCCGGAAGATCAGCAACGGCAGCAGCAAGGTCGCGGTGCCCCAGTAGCAGGTGGGAAGGAAGCGGACTGCGAGGATCAGCTGCACCGCCCGCCGCTTCAGCAAAAAAGGCGCGGGTCCGGAGGTGGGGGCTGGCGCCGGTGTGCCCCGTTCCGGCTCCGACAGAAAGCGCGCAATGCCCAGCAGCAGCACGGCCACTCCCCCCAGCAGCCCCACTCCCAACCCCACAAAACCAAGGTGCTCCACCACGGGACCGGCGACCAGGTTCCCCAGTGACGTCCCCAGCGTCATGCCCAGAAAGTAGTAGGCGGAGCGGCTGCTGAGCTGAGCCTCGGGGACACTGTGAAGCAGGTAGGCGTGTCCGGAGGTGACGAGGAAGCCGGTTCCGAGGCCAAACCCGATGCTGAGCGGAAGGAGGAAGGCGCTTTCGCTCTGGAGGAAGATGAGCGCGCCCAGCAGGCTTCCGGAAGCACCGAAGAGGAACATCGGCTTGAGGCCCCAGCGGTCGCAGAGGCGCCCAGCAGGCACGGCAGACAGCCCTCCGAGGATCAGAAAGACGGAGTTGATGCCCGCGGAAAACAGCGGAGGCGCCTGCAGTTCAGACTCGACATAAATCGGCAGCAGCGCGTTGATGGGGCCGGTGAAGAGGCTGACGCAGAAGTTGAGGAAGAGAAAGCGCGCGAGGATGAAGCCTCCTGAAGCAGCAAAAGGAAACGGGCGAGGGGGAGACGTCTGCGGAGGCTAGCCTTCGTTTGCGGTCAGGGCCTGGTGGGCGCGATCAATGGCGTCATTGAGGTAGTATCCGAAAAAATCCTCTGGACCGAGTCCCACGAAGCGATCCACCAGCTCCTCGCCGTTGGGACCGAGGAAGACCATGGTGGGGACCAGGGAGATGCGGTAGCGTTCGGTGAGGGTTTCGAGGGTCTGCGCGGTACCGTCAAAGTCCCGGAAGGGCCGGGAGGGGTGATCACGAGGAACCTCGCGGATGAGGAGGCGGTGGGCCTGTTCGCCGTTTCGTTGCATGGGCAGCAGGTAGCCCTGCTTGAGGCGGTGGCAGTAAGGACAGTACTCTTCGGTAAAGACGAGGAGCAGCGCAACCTGATTCTGCCGCATGGTGGCCGCGTCGGCGGCCAGGTCTTGAACCGGCGGGAGCGACTCCGCCCAGGCAAACCCGGGCGGGAGCAGGAGAGCAAGGAGGATGAAAACGCGAATCATTTTTCCCCCTTGGGGTGGTTAGAGCTTGCGCTCAAAGGTGGCCACGTATGCGGCAATGCTGTTGATCACCTGCTCATCGGGAAGGGTGAGCGAGATGCCACGCATCATGGCTCCGTACTTGTCATCGGGGTGAGCCCCTCGGATGCCGGTGTAGAAGTTCTTGAGCTGCCGGACCACGTACCAGTCCTGCTGACCGGCAATGCGTGGGGCCTGCAGTCCGACGTTGCCTTCGCCTTCGGAGCCATGGCAGGACGCGCAGCTGGCGTCATAAGCCTGCTTGCCCACGTCGAGGTCTCCCTCAATGGTCTTGGGAGGGTTGTAGGCTTCGAGGGAAGTCAGGTAGGCGACAACGTCATCGACCACCTGCTCGTCGATGAGCATGTTGGCCATGGGGCGCATCCACTGTCCCAACTCATCGTCCGGATGGGCGCCACGGATGCCCTGCTTGAAGTTGAGAATCTGACGCTTGAGGTACCAGTCCTCCTGTCCGGCGAGGGAGGGGGTCTGGAGTTTGGGCATCCCGTTGCCATTGGACGCATGGCAACCGCCACAGGTTGCATAGTGCCACTGACCCCGCTCCGGGTCTCCTTTGGCCCAGACCGTTGTGGTCAGCGCAAGGCTGGTCAGCAGCAGTACTCCCCAATGCCTCAATGTCTGCATCGTCTCTCCTTGGTTGTCTCAATCAATTGGAATCAAGCGGGGCCGGAGGTTCCGACCCCAGGTCTGCTCAGGCAAACATGTCCTGAGTGATGCTGTCGTACCAGCCCTGAGCGTAGACCGCTTCCTGGGCGCGTGCGGCAGCATCTGCGTTTTTGGGGCTCACTCCCCCGGCTCCGGAAACGCCAGCGATCTTGCCTTCGTTGAACCGATAGACGGCTGCGACGGAGATGCTGTAGTTCGGAGTCACCAGGCTGTAGCAGGTGTTGGCAAACGAGGGCGCCACCGGATCCTCTCCCCGCAGAAGGGAGACAATGGCTGCGGCACACACCTTGGCCTGGCTGTTGGCCGAGAAGCCAGACTTGGGCATGGCACCGGCGATGCTGGCATCTCCAATGACGTGCACCTTGGGCATCTTCTCCGATTCAAAGGTGATCTGGTTCACCGGGCACCAACCCGCGTCGTTGGTGAGTCCGGAATCTCGGGCGATCTTGCCGGCCCACTGAGCCGGGATGAAGTTGATCACATCTCCCTTTTCCCAGCCAAACTCGGTCTCCACCTGCATGTTCGCGGCATCAATCTGCAGCACCTTTCCCCCGGCGCTGCCCTGCCGCCACTCAATGAGGTCGCGGTAGTGGAGGTTCCAGCCGTCGGTGAAGAGCGGCTGCTTGGAGAACTTCTCCTTCATGTCCAGAATCAGGACCTTGGACCTGGGTTTGTTCTGAGACAGGTAGTGCGCCATCATGCTGGCCCGCTCATAGGGTCCGGGCGGGCAGCGGAACGGGTTTTCGGGCGGGCAGATCACCACGGTTCCGCCATCGGGCATGGCCTCAAGTTGCTTGCGGAGCTGAACCGTTTGTGGGCCGGCCTTCCAGGCATGGGGCATCTTGTCTTCCACATCCGGACTGTGGCCCGGCATCTTGTCGTACCGGACATCGACTCCGGGGGAAACGACGGCGCGGTCAAACGGAATGCGTGAGCCATCTGCCAGGACCACCGCGTTGGCTTCGACCCTGGATGCCCGAGCATGCACCACCTTGACGCCATAGAGGCTTTCCAGCTTGGTGTAGCTGTGGGCAATGTCGTCCATCTGCTTGAGGCCACCGAGGACCAGGTTGCTGAACGGACAGGTGTAAAAGGTCTTGTTGGGCTCCACCAGCGTCACATCCAGGGAGTTGTCCATCATCTTGAGGTACTTGGCTGCCGTCGCGCCTCCAAAGCCACCGCCCACCACCACGATCCGGGCGCTGGATGGGCTGACACGAGCGCTCTGAGAGGCAGTGTTGCAGCCGGCGAGGGTGGTGGCCCCTGCTGCGAGAAAGAGCTTGCTGAACTGTCTTCGGGTTACCTGCATCGCGTCTCCTTAGTTTTTTTGGTTACCAAGGTGGGCGGCAAGGAGCTTGATCTCCTCGTCCGTGTACCCTTTGGCGATTCGGTTCATCACAGTGGCGTAGCGCTCTTCGCTGCGGAATTGCTTCATGGCGCTTTCAATGTAGCTGGCTGATTTGCCGGCAATCGCAGGAATCGAGCCGGGGCTGTTTCCGTTGGTTCCGTGACACGAGGCGCAGGAAAGCGCGAGCACCATGCCGCGTTTTTCATCTGCGTGTGCGCTGGTGGCGAAACTCAAGCTGGCGCCCAGCAGCAGGGCGCTCAGCAGGGGTTTCTGCAACAGTTGCTTCATCATGACCTCCCAATGGCGGGTTTGAGGAGGAGGGCCTGGAGCCCTCAAGGAATCAGGCGGAGCCTGAAAACTGATTCAGCGAGTCAACTTATCGGATGACCGGAAGCGGTTTCATTTCCGGGCAGTCGCTCATGCAGGCGACATTCTGGGTGTCCGGGCGGTTATCCGGGATGAAGTTGTCCCGATTGGGCATTTCCATGGAAATGAGCTTTTCCCGGGTCAACTCCTCATCGTACTCCAGCAGGTAGTTCAGGTAGAGCACATACGCCGTAATGGCGTAGGTCTCTTCGGCGCTCAGGGACTGAGGCTCATAGAACGGCATGGCGCGTCGGATGTAGCTGAACAGCGTGGTGGCGTAAGGCCAGTAGCTGCCCACGGTCTTGGTCGGCTCGAGGGTGTTGAGGGTGTCCTCGGCTCCGGGAGCCGCAAGAACCGGCCAACGCCCCACGGCTTCTCCAAACTCACCGTGGCACTGGGCGCACTTCATGATGTAGAGCGACTCGCCGGCTTCCGGGGTGGTCACCCCTTCCGGAAGTTCGTCTCCGACCTCATTGATGCTGATGTCCCAGCCGGACAGCTCTTGTGGAGAGATGGCTGTCCCGAACCCATAAACCAGACCGTCTCCAGCGGAGGCGGTGCTCGCCATTCCCAAGCATGCCCCGGCGAGGAGGGACTTTTTGAAACAATCAGCCCATCTGAACATTGTACAGGTCTCCTTTTCCGTCGAGTTTCCAGGTGTAGATCGCGTTTTTATGATAGATGGAGTTGACCCCACGGGCGTCCCGGAGCTGGGCAAGGGTCGGCTGGACGAATCCGGTGCTGTCCATGGCTCGGCTTTGCAGCATCATTTCCTGCCCGGGCTTCCAGTCGAAGGGCATCCGGAAGCGGGTGAGGCACTTCGAAAGCACCGGCTCCTGCAGGGTGGCTTCGGTCCAGTTGCGTCCGCCATCCAGGGAGATGTCCACACGCTTGATGAAGCCACGTCCCGTCCAGGCGAGTCCGGAAAGCTCGTAGCGTCCGGGGCGGTCGAGGTGCTGACCGACGGAGGGGAAGGTGATCACGGAGTTGGTGTCTTGCACCCAGGTGAACTCGCGGGCCTGGCCTTCTCCCAGCAGGTCGGTGTACTTGGAGGTCTCCTCTCGGGTCCGCCACGGGTGAATGCCGAGCTTGAGGCGCCGGATCCACTTGATGTTCATGTTCCCCTCAAAGCCGGGGACGAGCAGGCGAATGGGGTACCCCTGTTCCGGACGGAGCGCCTCGCCGTTTTGGGCATAGACGATCATGGCGTCATCCAGCAGCTTCCAGAGCGGGATGCTGCGGTCCATGGCTCCAGCGTCCGCTCCTTCTGCAAGGCACCAGGCGCCGTTGGCAGCATCGAGCCCCTCAGCGGCCAACTCCGGCGCTGTCTTGGACTGGGCGTAGAGGGCCCGTTTGACGAATTCCGGATTGATGCCGACTTCTTCCAGCAGCGTTGACACCTTGACACCGGTCCACTCGCAGCAGCTGATCATGCCGTGGGTGAACTGAACGGAGTCCATCTGCACCCCCTTCCACTCCATGCCGCTGTTGGCGGGGCATTCAATGAAGCGGATGTGGCTTTCGCTCGGGAAGCGCTTGAGGTCGTCCATGGTGAAGGACAGCGGACGCTCCAGCAGCGGGGTGCCGTCGGCATCGGTGCCGCCATGGATCACCAGCCGGTGCTCATCGGGGTGAATGGTGGGCATGCCTCCGTGGTGCCGCTCGAAGTGAAGGCCATTGGGGGTGATGATGCCCTGGAGGTGCTGCAGCGGGGTGAAGCTGATGGAGGAGTTCGGAGACGCGGTCAGCCAGCTGACGTTGCCCCGCTGGACGTGAGCCTCAAACTCGGAGGGCGAGCCATAACCACGGGAGGTCACCCCCGGACCCAGGTGCTGGGACCATTCCGGAATGTTGGGCGGAAGGTTGCGGGTCTGGGCTTCTGCCATCACCGAGGATGCCCCAGCGGCAAGGGCTCCTCCGGTGGCCAGGGCCTGTTTGAAGAACTTGCGCCGGTTGAGCATCTCGGCGTACTCCTGATTGATCTGCTGTTCCTCTTCCGGACGGATCTCCTTCATGAGCTCTCCTAAGGTTGAGTGGGGCGGGAGGGCTTCCCGCCAGTTGCATTAAGGCGAATCAAAGCTGGGCGAGGCCCGGATTGTTGGGGACTCCCTTGATGGTGGGGACGTTGGTCTGGAGGTTGGTGATGACCTTCTTGGCTCGCAGGTTCCGGGCCACAAGGTCCCACACGGGTTCGCCCTCCAGGGGCTGAGCGACACTGGCCCAGCCGCCCACCGGGTAGTCCCTGGACGGGTCAATGGGCTTGCCGTCCAGTTCCATGGCATCAATGCGTTGCCCCATTGGAGCCGTCGGGTTGATGCTGTACTGCAGGCCACCGACCCGGACCATGTCTCCTCCCTGCTGGTAGTAGGGGTCCTCATTGAAGAGGTTGTCGGCGACGTCCTCGAGAATGACCTTGAGCTGCGCTCCGGAGATGAGGTTCCGCGTCACCGTCGGATACGTCATGGAGGTTTGGGTCATGAGGTGATCAAACGTGATGGGCTGTCCGGGAAGCACACTCACTCCCCAGCGGAACCCTGGAGAGAAGGAGATCGGCGCATCAAGTTCCTCCATCAGGGCATCACAGATGAGCTGGTCGAAGGTGCCGTTGAAGTTCCCTCGGCGGTAGAGGAGGGCTTCGGTGACAGCAAGCTCCTCGTTGAGCTTGTCGAGGTAGGGAGCCCGGACTTCGTCAATGAAGGTCTGCATGCCGGCATCCGCTGGAAGCAGGTCGGAGAAAACGGGAAGGAGCTTGTACTGGTACCCGCGGACCTGACCGTCTCGGACATCCAGGTCGAGGACGGAGAGGTACTTGCTGTTGGATCCGGAGTTGATGACGAGGGTCTTGCCTCCGGCGTTCTCCACTTCAATGGCACGGGGAACGGCGTCGTGGGTGTGTCCGCCCATGATCGCATCGACACCGGAAACGCGGCTGGCCATCTTGAGGTCCACATCCATGCCGTTGTGGGAGAGGACGATGACCACCTCAGCCCCTTCGTCCCGAGCCTGATCGACCATCTCCTGCATGCGGTCGTCGCGGATCCCAAAGGACCACTCCGGAACCATGTACCGGGGGTTCGCAATGGGGGTGTAGGGGAAGGCCTGCCCCACAATGGCCACCGCAGTGCCGTTGATCTCCCGGATCACATAGGGGCTGAAGACCGGGTCTTCAAAAGCGGTGTCGACCACGTTTTGGGCCACAAAGTCAATGCCCGCTTCGGCAAAGTCGTTCTCAATGACCTCGGTCACACGCTCGGCGCCAAAGGTGAACTCCCAGTGCCCGGTCATGACATTGACGCCCAGGCGCTTCTGGGCATCAACCATGTCCTGGGCATTGGTCCACAACGAGGTGGCTGAGCCCTGCCACGTGTCTCCGCCGTCGAGCAGGAGTGCTCCCGGACGGTCGGCCCGGACGCGATCAACGAGGGTCTTGAGGTGGGCAAAGCCTCCCACCTTTCCAAACTGTTCAGCGGCCCGGGCAAAGTCGAGGTAGGTAAAGGCGTGGGCCTCAAGGGAGCCCTTGGGGATGCCGTAGTGCTTGAGGAAGTGCTCGCCCACCAGGTGCGGAGGGTTGCCCTGCATGCCGGCAACACCGAGGTTGATGTTGGGCTCTCGGAAGTAAATGGGCAGCAGCTGCGCATGGCAGTCGGTGTAGTGGAGGAGGGAGACGTTGCCGAATGGCTTGACGTCATAGGGGCTTTCTTGAGCCTGAAGCCTCCAGGGAGTGATCCCGGCAACGGCTGCAGCGCTCAGGAGGCCCATGAACTCCCTTCGCGACAAATGCATAGACGAAAAACAGTATGGAAGTTGAAAAGTGACGAGGCGAGGCCCTTTGCCGGAGCAAGGGGCCTCCGGAGGGATCAGAAGCGGGGGCCCGCGTCTTTCTGGCTCATGGCTTGAGCGTATCCCAGCTCTCCCCAGTCCCGAACCATGATCACCAGCTTGCAGGCTTCTTCATAGTTGCCTGCCTTGGCTGCGGCTTCCGCATCCTTCATGGGGTTGGGCAGGGTGGCCATCCACCATTCGCCTCCCACCGAGGCGGCCTTCTTGCGAGACGCCTCTGCTTCCGCGTGGTACTGCTTGTAGGTGTCCTGGTTGCACTGAGCCAGGGCGACTCCTGAGGTCAGGAGGGCGGCTCCAAGCAATAGGGTGAGTTTTTTCATCAGAACCTCCTTATTTACGGGCGCCCGGCGAGTTGATCGCCAAGCCGTTACTCATGTAAGCAAGGAAGTACTCCAGGTTCCGGTACTCTGGGCCTTGCGCTTTGAAGGATTTGGCTCGGACCTGCTCGTTGCAGCCTCCGAAGCGGCGGTGCAGGGTTCCCATGGCGCCCCACTTGGAGCGGTACACCGGAAAGTGCGTGGTGTGGCCAAGGGACGGGCTGAGGGTTTCCGAGCGGACCCGCATGCCGGAGTTGTACACATGGCAGTCGGCACAGGACATGTTGAGCTGTCCGCGCTTGGCGTAGTAGTGGTGCTTCCCGGCCTCATAGGCGGCCAGGGCTCCAGAGGTGCTGGGCGCTTCCAGGTTCTGCACCTTGCCGCGGGACATGAATCCGACGTAGGCGCTCAGCGAGGCGATCTTGCCCTTCTTCCACCCGAACGGCTTCTCTCCGTTGGCTTCCCGGCACTCGTTCAGAGCGAGCTCGAGGGTGACGACCATTTGGCGCTCCTCGTTCCAATGCGGGTAGTGCTGCTTGATGCCGTCTTCCAGCTGGTAGGGGAAGCAGTCCTGGTACGTCTTGCCATTGGCAAAGGGCGTGTTCCACAGCTCCTCCCCCTCACCAAGGGCGAGTTCATACGGAGGGAACTCCTCAATGGTCAGCCACTCCTCACGACCTGCTGCATTGACCGGCAGGGCGTAGGCGCCATCGACGTAGTCTTCCATCGCAATTTCCGGGAACCGCTGCTGGAAGTACTGGACAAAGTGCTGGCGGTCTTCCTCTGGGTTGGCTTCGGCCCAGACGCTTGAGACCACTCCTCCGCTCACCAGAAGGAGGCTGAGGGCACTGATCATAAATTTCTTCATCATTATCTCCTAACGGGATGAGGAGGGTGCCGCCTCATCCGGGTTAACGTTAGCGAACGCTGGTTTTACCGGTGAAGGTCTCTCCCTTGTTGTCAACACAGGTCAGCTCAACCTTGTCTCCCTTCTGGCCCGTGTACTGGAAGGCGAGGTAGGGATTCTTGGAAACGGCCACGCTCCACTGGGCATTGAGCATGGTGGTGCCGTTGACCTTGGCTTCCACGGTCTGAATGAAGTACTCGGGGATGAGGTTCCCGTTCTTGTCCTTGGCCTGCCCGGTGTCCATGGGGTGCTGAACGAGGGCTTTGACCTCCACCACGTTTCCGGTTGCCTTTGCGCGCATGCGAACACTGTTTGCCATAATGGTCTCCTGGAGTGCCTAAAGTGAGGGGGAATGTTGTCCGAAATTAACCGCCGCAGCCACCAATGGTGACCTTCACTTCCTTGGTCGCCTGGTACAGCTTGCCATCGGCCTTGACCACTGCGTGAACGTTGGAAGTCTTTCCCATCTTCAAGCGTGTGGAGGCGTAACCCCGCATGCCTGCGCCAAAGTTGAACTCGGCAGCCAGCGGAGACGGGTTGGCTTCCACCAAAATGGAGATGGACTCAATGTTCGGCAGCTCACTCTCCACCGTCACCGGGACCACAGCGCCGTTTTCGGCGATGTCCGGAGCCTTGAGGATGATGTTGTCGGATTCTTCCATGCTGCTGGAGCCATACAGCTCGCTGATCGCATCGGTGTACTGCTTGGACTTGAAGGCCTTCTGGTTCCAGGCGGCAAGCAGCTGCTTCGGCAGGGCCAGGCCGGCGACTGCCAGAGAAGCCAGGGTGCCCGTCCGAAATACGTTGTGCAAGAATGATCTTCGGTTCATGAGATCTCTCCTCGTGTGCGTTGATGGTGAAAGGTGGGATTAGAGCGAATAGATGTAGTCTGCAACCAGATCCACTTCTTCTTCCGTCAGGATCTTATGCTTCCCAAAGGGAGGCATGAAGGTGTTGGGGTTGTTCACCGTTGGGTCCCAGATCTGGGAACGGAGGGCGGCCTTGGAAGGAAAGCGGCTCTTCATCATCATCAAAGGCGGAGCCGTGTTTCCCGGCAGGTCTCCGTCGTCCATCATGTGACAGGCCAAGCAAT
Source organism: Deltaproteobacteria bacterium (assembly GCA_038150265.1). Classification (GTDB taxonomy): domain Bacteria; phylum SAR324; class SAR324; order SAR324; family NAC60-12; genus JAYPUA01. The sequence goes on from JAYOTF010000008.1 coordinate 54,788, forward strand.
TGCCCTTGGTACGGTCCCAGGCAATCGCCTTCCCTTGGGCAATGCGCTCAGCATCGCTTGCTCCCCAGGCGGCGCCTGCCAGCAGCAGGGCGAATCCGGTGATTAGCGTTTTTCTCATGATCCCCTCATGAATTTGGATTGGTACCGACTGACCTTGGGGTAACACACCAATCAGCTCGGTAGTATTTGAGTATTCAAATAAAAGAAATCGCTTGGCGATTTAGGGTAGAATCAAAGCACATCCCATGGGGAAGTGCAAGACCCTCCCTCCGTAAAGTTACGGACTCCTCCGCCTCCTTGCGCTTCGTGGCATCCCCATCCCGAGATGCATCGTGCTACTTGAATGTTAGGGCCATTTGGGCAAGATTAAGACACGCCCCACACTCAGGCGCCTTTCGATTCATCAGCAGTGGAACTCAATGTTTGGATTATTTGGTAGCAAGAAGCCCCTCAAGCCCAGCGGGCACGACGTGGAGCGGGCTGACTGGGAAACCTTTTTGGATCAGGTGTACGTCAAGACGATCCAGGGGAAAGCCGGGGGCATCGCGGTGATCTCGAATACCGTCCGGAACAACTCCAAGGATGTGGAAGGGCATGTGGCCGAAGAGTTGACCTATCGGCTCAAGCGGAACATCGACCAGAAGCAGGGGCTGCAGGTCCGGAAGTTTGACTATGGCAAGTTCCAGCAGGTCTTCGAGGGCTTTTCCCGGAATTCCGACCAGACGTTCTTCCGGACGCGGCAAGTTCTGCCAGCGGAGGTCCTGGTCTTTCCGCTGTTTCAAGGAGAGAAGCGGGCGCTGGTCATTCTGGAAGCCACGCTTCCGGAGCCCAACCTGAAGCGGGCCCTGGCCAACATTGAGTCTGAGATGCGCAAGGCCTGACGCTCAGAAGAAGAGTCCGAATCCGATCAGGACCTGTCGGGTCGCCGCAGTGATGACGGTGCCGATGGGGTTCGGGCTAGCCGAGGAACGGTAGCCTCGGTATTCCACCTCATCACCCCGCATGCCCACCAGCAGCTCTCCTCCCAGAAACGGGAGCCCCAGCAGCCCCAACGCCGTTTTTCCCTCAACGTTGCCCGTCGCATAAACCGCACCGTTTTGCCAGAGCATCGACTCACCGGCGGTGATGGTCCCCACGCCAAGGGTGAGGCTCCAGCGTTCGCCAAGCGTGTAGGACACATCAAAGCTGTCAGCGCTCACCGAAACCGGATTTCCCGCGACGGAACCATCGGTTTGCATGTTGGAGATGCCAAAGCCGAATCCATTGCCAAAGAGCAGGGAAAACCCCTTCCCGCTGGACTGGGACGCGTCTTCCGGATCCTGCTGATCCAGCTGCAGGGTTCCGGTTTCACTCCGGGGCGCGACGAAGCGCAGACGCCACGGGGGACCAGCGGCCTCAAGGGTGGTGGTGAGGAGGAAAAAACCGAGAAAGAAGAGGCCAAAAAGTCGCATGAAGAGTCGCCGAGTTGAAGGTCTTGCGTTGTTCGAGCAAGGCCATGCAAATTCAAGGCAACAGCGACGCAGTTGGCATCATCGGCAGGAAACGAGCACCTGGGCGTCTCCTTCCTGAAGGGAAAGCCCAAGCACGTTGAGGCGAGAACCACAGAGGAAGTCGGCACGCCGAAAGCAGTAGTGGGGCGTGTCCTGACACGAAATCAGGTACTTGGAGTCCGGAACCGTCCGGTACTGCAACGACGAGCCTGAAGAGCAGGCGGTCAGCAACACTGCACTCAGCCAGAGGTACTTCATGGTTCCAGCTCCAGCCAGATGGGTTGATGATCAGAGGCCGTGGTATCGGTGTCTACCCACAGCCGCCGGACTTGCTTGCGGACGGGTCCGGAGGCGAAGAAGTAGTCTCGGCAGTGAGGACCGCCGGGCCACTGAGGGTCCGGATGCACGCCACAGGTGGCCGGGTGCGGCTGCTTCGGATCCAGCAGCCTCCAGGCGTCTTCCCACACCGGAGCCCCGTCTGTTGAGGTGAGGTGGGCGTAGGACTGGCTTTCGGGCGTGAAGTTGAAGTCTCCGCAGATGAGCGCTCCCGGAGGCACGGGTGGGCCCTCAAACGGCGTCCCGGGCTTCTGGGGGCCGGGCAGGGCCGCCTGGTCCTGGGCTTCCAGTTCATGCTCCCGGAGGGCTTCGACCTGAGCCAGCTGCTGGAACTCCGAGAAAAACTCCAGGTGTGTGGTCAGCAACCGGAAGCCTGCCTCAAGCGAAAGCTCAATGGCCTGCCGGGGCATGGACAAAAACTTGGGGTCTGCCGGTTGCGGAAGCCGGTGATGCAGCACCTGGGTCCACGGTAGCCGGGAGAGGATCAGGTTTCCGAAGCCAAAGCGCTCGCTCAGTCGGGCTCCCGGACGCTCCAAAGCCGGGCCCCAGAAGGCCTCGTAGCCTGGAAACGCCTGCTGAATGTCGCGGAGCTGATCGGCGCCTCCCAGGTGCGGATCATGACGCGAGACCTCCTGAAAACAGATCAGGTCCGGGTCTCCGGCCTTCACCACTGCACAGGCTCGGGACAAATGGACCTGCCCGTCGATTCCCTTCCCATACTGAATGTTCCAGCTGACGATCCGGACCATGGCCTACATCCGGAAGGGTTTTTCGGACCGCTGCATGCGTTCCAGAATCGCTTCAAAGCGCAACTCCGTGACCACTGTTTCCTTGAACAGGTTGGCCGAGAAGGAATAGAGCCAGTTTCGGGAGATCAGGTACACGGGACCCTTCCAGACCATGTTGAGGTTCTTGAGGGTGGGCTTGATCCAGTCCTTGCGCAGCCGGCGACCGTCGTCGCGGTGGTAGAGCAGCAGTCCGCCGTCCTGGAAGTCGGTGTCAATGAGGTAGATGCGGGGGCGGTGGAAGTGCGTGAAGAACTGGAGCATTTCCTCCTTCACCGGCTCCGGGTCGAGCCAAACGTACGTCCGGTCCTCCTGAACGATGCTGTCTGGCGGCAAGCGCAGGCGCTGAGCCTCGGCTCGGTGGAAGCGGTTGAGGTGGAACTCATGGACCAGCGCAGGTGTCAGGAAGCGCCGGAGGAATTCGTAATCCGTCACCGTCCGGATGAGGTTTTCCATGTACGAAACCGGTGGCTGGTGGGGCTCTCGGTGCCACTGATCCTTGACCGACTGGTCGGTTTCCTCAGTGTACTCCAGCGACACCTTGCCGTCCTGGTAAAGCTCCTCAATGTGGTTCCAGAGGTGGAAGCCCAGGTGGTAGGGGTTTCGAGCGTAGTAGGGGCGTGGGTAGCAGACCCCCGAAAAGACCCGGGCGTAGTCGATGATCCCGGTAACGGCCTTCTCCTTGAACAGCTCCAGCATGATCTTCTTCTCCCAGTACATCGCCCAGCCTTCGTTCATGACTTGGGTCCGGATGATGAAATCGTGGGTGAAGTGCGTGGTGTAAAGGTAGTTCAGCAGCGTCTTTTCCGAGCGGCTCGTGGGGGCATGGTTCCGGAGAAAGCCAAAGATGTCCTGACAGGGCGCCCGGAGCTTGTACCCCTTGCGGCTGAGGGTTTCCTGCCGGAGCTTCGACTGCATCTCCTTGTACCAGGCCTGATCCGGATCCTGCTGATGCAGCAGCGCATCCAGGGTTGAGGAGACCGGCGCAAAGAGCGGGTCTGGCTGGGGCTCCGGAACATGGGTGTCCGTTTCTTGCTGACGTGCCGGGGTGTCGGTTTCAACCGACCGAGCCAGGTTGTACTGGGAGTGGGGGGCAATGAGCGAGATGAGGGACTCGCAGGCGTTCCAGTACTGAGAGTAATGCACCTCTCCCATCTGCTGTCGGGCGCGGTCCACCTTGCGGACCAGGTGCATCACGTATTCGGTGCGGTCCTGTGTGGAGTCCCGGAGGACGTTCAGCTCGGAGAACTCGCAGTGCCCCACGACGTGGGCCATCACCGACGCCTGCATCATCGGCGAGTTGGTGTGGTTGAGGTAGGCGTAGGACGGGTTTCCGGTCTGGACCACCTCATAATAGATGGCCGACTCCTGTCCGGTCTCAACCCGGTGCTTGCGTCCGACCATGCGTTTGCCCTCCCAGATGTTGACGGGGGAGGTGGGGTAGACGCCCTTCTCCAGGAGCGACATGAACTCCAGGCTGTCCAGCACAAAGAAGCGCATCTCCGGAAGGGTCCGGCCAAAGCTCCGGGCATGGTGCAGGACCCGTTGTTCCAGCAGGTGCAGTTCAGGATCGTTTTGAATGCTGTGCATCAGCGTTCCGCGAACAGGGTTTTGATCACTTCAATGGTTTCCAGACGGTCATTGATCTCGCCGAGGCGGATCACCTGGTCCCGGTGAAACTGAGTGGCCACCTGGCGGTTGAGCAGGCTGAGCCGCCCCGGCTGAACCTCAACGATGCCAATGCGGTTGAAGATGGGCCGCATCTGGTCTTCAAGAACCGTGACGATCTCCTTGGCGTCTTCATCAAAGAGCTCGCCGTCTCCAAAGTAGAATCCGTAAAAATTGGTTGAGGCCGGGTCATATTCATTGGTGGCCACCTGATGCACCAATTGATACACCGGCGCGGCCAGGGTGCCTCCGGAGTTTCCGACCTGGTAGAAGTCTTCCTCCTGCACCTCATGGGCTTCGGCATCATGGACAAAGAAGCGGTGCTCCACATTCTTGGCGCCATAGTTGAAGTCGATCCAGTGCTGGATGAACCCAACCAGTCGCTTCTCAAGCTTGAGGCGCTCGCCGTAGGTGGAGAACGAGATGTCGCCCATGTAGAAGACGACCGCCTTGAACTTCGGCTTCTCCACGCGTTCCGGAACCTTGTAGCGCCGGTCGCGTCGGTGGAACTCAATGGTGTGCTTGCCAACCTCCGGGCGGTACACCTCCATGCCGATGCTGGTCTTCAGCGCCCGCTTGAAGGTCCGCTTCTTGTCCAGCACCGCCCCAACGGGTCCGAAGGTCTTGAACTCGTGGGTCACCTCCTTGATGCGGCCCTTGCCTTCCTTCTTCAGGTTGGGCAGGCGCAGGGAGCGGGAAACACGCTCCATGAGGAAGTCGAAGGGGACACTGAAGCGAATCTTGCCTCCGCCTCGTCCGGGTCCTGCTCCTCCACTTCCGCCGCCCCCACCTTCGTCTCCATAGGTGAAGGTCGGCGCGATGATGTCGTCGATTTCTACAATGACGTCACTCCCGCGATCGCCCACCGACGTCAGGTCACCTTCCGTCAAAATGGAGTCCACCAGGTTTTCGAGCTGGTCCTCGATGAACTCGTTGAAGGCGCCTTCCGACTCGCTGGAGGAGATGCTGTCGGTTTCAAGCATGGTCGTCCCGTTGGAGAAGAAGCGGAGCCTGGCCCTGGAGGTCAGGGGTTACTGATCCAGCAGCTCAATGGACTCGATGTAGGCCTTGGCATGCCGGCCGTTCTTTTCGTTGGTCTTCTGCACATCAATCTCAATGGTCAGGCCACTGATTGGGGGCATGGCCTTGCCGAATTCCTGCTGGAAGAGCTGAGGCAGTTCGACCTCGGTGACAAAGGTGGTGTTGAGGCTGCCGTCACAGGGGATGCAGAAGTACCGCCCGCCCTTTTGCCAGTAATTGGCGACATAGGCCTGGTCGGGCCGTTCCTTTTCGCCAAGGAAGAAGCTCATGAAGTAGGGCAGGTCCGGAACAAAGCTGTTGCCGCTGTCGACCTTCTCATCGCCAAAGAACACCATCAGGGAGATGGGCTCGCGGGTGTTGCGGGTTTGGTCCCTGGGGCCACTCCAGTCGGCACCGTCCGGATACTGCTCCACGCCCCAGCGGATGCGCAGGCGCTGAACCCCTTCAAGGTAGGCGCCTTCGTCAAACTGCCGGATCACCAGGCCCAGGTCGTCATCAGTGGGCTCCACCACGAAGCGTCCGTTTTCGAAGCGAGGGTTCATGCTGTCGATGTCTTCCTTGAACTCCCACCCTTGCTTCTGGAACCAGTCTTCCGGGTCTCCGGAGGCTTTGGAAAAATCGAGTGTCAGGCGGGAGTCCGCAAGGGCTCCGGAAGCGCCCAGAAGCAGCAAGGCAGTGAAGGCCAGGAGGGATTTTCGTCGTTTCATATCAGGTCGTCTGGAGGTCGGTGATGGGAGATGTGCCCTATTGGCGAACAACGTAACGCATTTCCTCTGGCACGCAAGCAAAAATCAAGGCCCTGGCCTGTGCCGGGAAAGGGGGGCTCCGTGGGCTGACAATCGGAATTGCCCGTTGGGGCTGAGTAGGCTATGTTGACTCGATTGACATTTTGTTCCTGCCTCCATCCGAGATAACGGCGATGACGGAAACCCGCTTTGAGACAATTGAAGAAGCCATAGAGGCCATCCGGAATGGTGAGATGGTCCTGATGGTGGACGACGCTGACCGGGAAAATGAGGGAGACCTCATCTGTGCAGCAGAGAAGGTGACCCCGGAAGTGATCAACTTCATGGCAAAGTACGCCCGTGGCCTCATCTGCATGCCCATCGATGAGGCGCGTTGCAAGCAGCTGGATCTGCCGCTGATGGTCTCGGAAAACACGTCCGGACACGGAACCAACTTTACGGTGACCATTGAGGCCGCGACGGGGGTCTCGACCGGCATCTCTGCCGCAGACCGGGCCCGAACGGTTCAGGTCGCCATGTCTGCAGAAGCGGGCCCCAGTGACCTGCGGCGGCCGGGGCACATCTTTCCGCTCCTTGCTCAAGAAGGGGGGGTGCTCAAGCGCGCCGGGCACACCGAAGCCGCAGTGGATCTGGCCCGCATGGCCGGCTTCAAGCCCGGAGGCGTCATCTGCGAGGTCATGAATGACGATGGCTCCATGGCCCGGGTTCCGGAGCTGCGCCAGTTTGCCGACGACCACAACATCAAGCTGGTGACCATTGCGGACCTGATTCAGTACCGCAAGCGCCATGAGACGCTTGTGGACATCAAGGCGGAAGCCGTCTTGCCAACGCAGTGGGGCACCTTCCGCGTCATCGGCTTCCGGAGCCGCCTGGATGACAGCGACTACGTGGCCCTGGTCAAGGGAAGCTGGGAGCCCGAGGAGCCGGTGCTGGTTCGGGTCCACTCGGAGTGCCTGACCGGAGACGTGTTCGGCTCCTTCCGCTGCGACTGTGGTCCCCAGCTGCACGCGGCCATGGAGCTGGTGGAGCAAGAGGGCCGGGGGGTCATCCTCTACCTGCCTCAGGAGGGCCGAGGCATTGGCCTGATGAACAAGATCCGGGCCTACCGGTTGCAGGAAGAAGGGGCAGACACCGTGGAGGCGAACAAGGAGCTGGGCTTTCAGCCCGACCTCCGGGATTACGGCCTGGGGGCTCAGATGCTCTTCATGCTTGGGGTGCGTCGCATGCGTCTGATGACGAACAACCCGCGGAAAATTGTCGGCATTCAGGGCCATGGCCTTGAGGTCGTGGAACGGGTGCCGCTTCAGACCCCGACCAACCCCAGCAACGAGGCCTACCTCCGTGCCAAGCAGAGCAAACTGGGGCACCTCCTGACCTTTTGAAATGGCTTGATTGCTCAGGGATGCTGTGACAGGTTATGCACTTTGACTTTTTAGCGCCTTTGCACCGAAACCTGTCCTTCAGTGTAGAGCGGTTGTTAAGGGACCGGCCTCTGGTGGGGTCGTCTCATGCGCTGCGCGATTCTTCGTTAATGTCCTAGGAGTTCCCGAATGGAATTCATCACCGCCAAAGACCTCATCCCAATCATTCCGGAGATCATCCTCACTGTGGTGGCCCTGGCGGTCATGATGGCCGATCTGTTTGCTCCCAAGGAGCATCGAACCGATACCTTGGCGGTGGCAACGCTCGGCGGCTTCCTGCTCGCACTTTACGCGGAGTTTCAGCTTTACGGAACCAACGCCTCCGGTTTTTACGGAACCGTGGTGGCCGATGGGTACTCCATCCTCTTCGAAAGCATCTACCTGTTTGTGGGCATCCTGACGGTCCTCCTCTCGCGGCAGTACCTGGCCGACCACAACATGAATTACGGTGAGTACTACGTGCTGCTCATCAGCTCGGTCATTGGCATGATGTTCATGACCTCCAGCCTCGACCTGTTGGTCATCTTCATTGGCCTGGAGATCATGTCCATTTCCAGCTACATCCTGGTGGGCATGCGCCGCGGGGTGCCCCGCTCTGGCGAGGCGGCCCTGAAGTACCTCCTCCTGGGGGCCTTCTCCACCGGCTTCCTGCTCTACGGCTTCTCGCTGCTCTACGGAGCCACCGGCAGCACCTTGATTCCGGAAATCATTTACTCCCTTGGTCAGGAAGGCGCCGCGACCAATCCGCTGGCAATCGTCGGCGGCTCCATGATCATCATTGCCGTGGGCTTCAAGGTCGCGGTGGTGCCGTTTCACATGTGGACTCCAGACGTCTATTCGGGGGCTCCGACCCCGGTCACGGGCTTCATGTCTGCTGCCGCGAAGGCGGCAGGATTTGCCATGCTGGTGCGCATCCTGTTGACGGGCATGCCCATGGGTTCCGAAAACTGGAGCAACCTGCTCTGGCTGATTGCGGTCCTGACGATGACCATCGGCAACCTCATGGCCCTGCAGCAGAGTGACGTCAAGCGCATGCTGGCCTACTCGTCCATCGCCCACGCCGGCTACGTCATGGTCGCCGTGACGGTGGGGACGGATTCAGCCCTGAGCGGCATCCTCTTCTACTCCTGCGCCTATGCCATCATGGGAACCGGAGCCTTCGGCATCCTGACGATCACCCGGCACGGCAAGGCACCGGAAACCTTTGACGACCTCGCCGGCTACGCCAAGCAGCGGCCCTTCCTGGCCTTCCTGATGGCGCTGTTCATGCTGTCGCTCATCGGACTGCCCCTGACCGGTGGCTTCACGGGCAAGCTGCAGATCTTCGGTTCTGCGCTGGAAGAAGGCTGGGTCTGGCTGACGGTCATTGGGCTGCTCAACAGCGGCCTCTCGGTCTACTACTACCTCCGGGTGATTGTGTACATGTACATGCGGGACGGTCATGCTCCTGCCACTGAAGACCTGCGGCAGCCTTCCGGGTTTGCCATTGCTGGCCTGATCGGCTCCGCGGTTGCGGTCCTCTACCTCGGGATCTTCCCGGAAACCTTCATGGAGTTGGCCGCCCTTTCGGTCCGAGGCCTCTAAGCCTCTCCCCCTTCGGAGGCGCAAGCCTCCTCCCGCCGCACGTCACACTTATTGCATGGAGCGCCAATGCCTGCAGTGCGTCGAGGATTCAGTCTGATGGAAGTCATGATCGTTGTGGTCATCATCGGAATCCTGGCAACCCTGGCCTATCCCAGTTTGGAGGGCTACTTGCTCCGCACACGGCAATCGGAAGCTCAGGCAACCCTCAGTGCCATACACACGGCCCAGAAGATTCATCATGCGATGAATCAGACATACGCCTCCGCCCTCTCTGAACTCGATGTGGAAATCGACAGTGGGGCGACTTACACGTATACGTTGCCGACAGCAACCGGATCGACCTTTACGGCTCAGGCGACCGCAAACCTGGATGATGATGCGGCCATTGATACCTGGACCATTGACCAGAACAAAACGCTTCAAAACACGATTAATGACATTACCACAGATTGAGCGCCGCCTCTCAGGGCTGCTGGTACTGGTCGCACTTTGGGTCCTCGGAGGGTGCTCCCCGACTCGAATCTACTACAGCGCTCCTCCGGAGTCCTCGGCCCTGGTGGGCATCAGCGGCATTCACGTCGACCGCTTCACCGGACAGAACGCCGCCCTGTTCCGGGAGGTCCTCCGGCAGGAAGTTCGCGAAGATCCTTACTTTGAGCCGGTTCCCGACTTTCCGGAAGCAGGCACCTCTGGCGTGGCCGTCCTCGATGGCACCGTCAAGCTCCACTCGATTCGCGATGAAGAGGAGCGGCGCAACGAGACTCAGCTGACACTGGCGGAAAGCCGGATCAAGCAGCAACAAAGCTCCGGAGATGCGATCACCAAGCAGGCCTTCGAGTTTGTGGAGATTCCGAAGCAGGAGCGCATCATTCACCGGACGCTTGACCTGGAGCTGGAGCTGACCCTGCGGCGTCCGGATGGTGCGGTGCTGGATGTGCAGCTGGAGAAGGTGAGCTTTCAGCAAAGTTACAGTGGTGCCGAGAGCATCCTCCTCATTCCGGCGGCTGAAGACGAAATGACCCGGCTGGGCAAGCTGGCGTTCCGGCGGGTGCTGCAACGGCTGCGTCCGGTTGCGCGAAACCGCATCGTTGAGCTGGAAACAGGACGGCATCAGCGCGCCTGGAGCTTGGGCCTGGTTGATGGAGAGCACCCCCAGATTGCTGCCGGAGTGGAGTATGCTGCCAACGGAGACTACGATCAGGCGATCAAGCGCTGGAACTACTTCCTCTTTGAGCCGCAAGCCTACGAGCTGGATACCCTGTTCCGCTTCAGCGATGAGGCGTATGTGCAGATGAAGGCCGCCAAGCTGCCGCGAGACGTCCTCAAGAACCTCCTCCGCCTGCACAAGCAGACCTTTTCTCAGGAGCAGATCGACACCGCCTTGCTCCGGCAGCTCTCCCGCAGAGACTTCATGCTCTACGGTGGCATCGTCAAGGCCCACACCCGGGTCTCCAGCTCCTGGGAGCCGCTCAACCTCGCAGCCGCCCACTACGACCTCGGTGTGGTGTATGAGATGCGGGGCGAACCGGAACTCGCGGCCTACCACTTTGCTCAAGCCAACGCGTACCGTCCGAATGAGAAGTACGCCCAGGCCTGGACCGACATGCAGCACGCCATGGGCGACTACAACCCGCTTGACACAATGATGGAGCGGACGATTGAAGCCGCCGGCAAGGCCCCTCCTCCGGACAAGGCCATGGTGCAGGCGGTGCGCCTTGAAGACCGCAAGATGCGCCTTGAAGAAGTGGAGCAGGTGCAGCAGGCGGAAGAAGAGCAGGTGCTGGAGCCCGTCGAGTTGCCCCTTCTTGATGAAGCAACGGAACGTGTGGACCTACAACCGGCAGACATGCCCCCCTTGCAACTGGACTGAAGCCGTCTCATGAAAGTTTTTCTCCTGAGCCTCTGCTGGCTGATGCTGGCAGGACTGAATCCCGCCCTGCAGGCCGCTGAAGTGGAAGCCTCCGGGGCCGCCACCATTTACGGAAGCAACACCGCGAGCGCGCGTGACCAGGCCCTCAAGAATGCGCTGCGTCAGGCGGTGGAACAGGGCGTCGGGACCCTGATCGACTCCAACACCCTGGCGGTCAACTACGAGGTCATCCGAGACGAGATCTACAGCAGCAGCCAGGGGTACGTCACCGAGTACGAGATCCTTCAGGAAGGAGTCAGCAGCGACGGCACCTCGTTTGAGGTCCGCATCCGGGCCCAGGTCTCTGAAGGGAAGATCGAGGACAAGCTGACCGCCCTCCGCATCCTCCACCAGAAAATGGGAAGCAAGCGCCTGATGGTCCTCTACCAGGGCCGTGACCCGCATGCGCTTCCGGAAGACAACAGCGCGGTCTCCCAGACCCTCGGAACCATCCGCAACGAGATGAACCAAGCGGGCTTCCGGATCTTCAATGAGCAGCAGACCCAGCAGGTGAGCCGCGCCATTGAACAGGCTGCGGGCGTGAACCGCTCCACGGAGTTGCTGATTGCGGCGGCACTCGACCAGCAAGCCGAGATTGTCCTCCGGGTGGAAGTCATCGGAGGCAAGAAGGACGAAAAAGGCGGACTCTTCTGGGTGACTCGGGCGCTGGTTCGCCTTGAGGCCTTCGATACCTCGACCGGCCGGCAGATCGCGGACGCCGCAGTGGAAGGAAAAGAGCTGGCTGCCAACCCTCCCGGTCCCTACGACTGGCTCCGGATGCTTTCCAAAGCTGGCGAACGGGCCGGGCAGGACGTCTCCCGACAGGCCATTGATCAGATTGCCCGCTACTACCAGCGGCTTGATGACCAGGGATTTGCCTACCAGCTGATCTTTCGGGACTTCAGCTTTGAGCAGGAGGACCAGATCATTGATTACCTCGAAGGCACTCCGGGCTTCAAGCAGCTCAAGGAACTTCAGAACACCAGCAAGTACCTCGAACTGGAGCTCTTCTCTACTGAGGAAAAAAGCCGGCTGCGTCGCCAGATTCGCCGGGACCTGCTGGAGCAGGAAATTGAAGTTGCCGTCCAGTCGGTTTCTGGAAACCGGATGGTGTTCCTGAACCCGAACCCCTGACCTGGAGCTGTGGCTCCGGAATGCTCACTGCCCCCCGGGTTTCCCCTGAGGGGCTTCCCTCCTCGTCCTTGACCGTGAAGCGCGTCTCCTTTCAAACCCTGGGGTGCCGACTGAACCAGTCGGAGACCGAAGTCCTTGCTCGGAGCCTGGTGCAGCAGGGCTGGCAGGTGGTTCCTGAAGCGGAACCTGCGGACCTCTGTGTGGTCAACACCTGCACCGTGACCGAACACAGCGACGCCAAGAACCGGCAGGCGATCCGGGCCCTGAAGCGTCGGAATCCCGGAGCCGCGGTGGCCGTGGTGGGGTGCTATGCGCAGATGGCTCCAGACGAAGTGGCCGCAATTGACGGAGTCCAGCTCGTGATTGGAAATGCCGACAAGCTTCGGCTCAGCGAGTTCCTGCCGCAGGCCCTGGCGCAGGAGGCCCCCCTGGTGGTGAAGGAGAAGATCGCCCGCCACACCTTTGAGGCGCCCGTGGTGCCGCTCCTTGCGGAGGGACCGGAGCCGTCGCGTTCCGGAGGGGCTGGGGTGTTCCGAACCCGTGCCTCGCTCAAGGTGCAGGACGGATGTGACTTCATGTGCAGCTTCTGCATCATTCCCTTTGCCCGTGGGCGGTCTCGGTCTCGCGATTTTGGGAACCTGCAGGAGGAAGCGCGCCTGCTGGTGGAGCAGGAGCAGGTGCGGGAGCTGATCCTGACGGGGGTCAACGTGGGCACCTACGCGACCTCTGAAAAGACGCTGCTGGAGGTCATTGACTTCCTCCAGGGCCTGCCAGAGCTGGCCCGGATCCGCATCAGCTCGATTGAGCCGACCACGGTTCCGGAGGTGCTGCTCGAATACATGGCCGACCCGCAGCACAAGCTGGTGCCCTTCCTTCACCTTCCGTTGCAGTCAGGCTCCACCAAGGTACTGGCTGAGATGAAGCGCCGCTACACCGCCACCGAGTATGCCGATGAGGTCCTCCGGGCGTTTGAGCGGGTTCCGGACCTGTGCATTGGGACCGATGTGATGGTGGGCTTTCCGGGGGAATCGGAGGCGGAGTTTGAGGAAACCCGGACCCTGCTCACCGAGCTGCCCATCCACTACTTCCACGTCTTTCCCTTCTCTGAACGCGCTGGAACCCCGGCGTTTCGGCGGACCGACCTGGTGCCTCCGGAACAGAAGCAGCGCCGCAGCGAACTCCTTAGGGACCTGAGCCGCCGCAAGCGTCGCTTGTTTCAGGAGCGCTTCCTGGGCACCACCCGAGAGGTGCTGCTCGAAGCCCCGCGCCCAGACGGCCGCATCAGCGGTTTGACCGACAACTACCTCCGCGTGCACCTGCATCCGGACGCAGGCCCCCTGCCGCCTGCCAATCAGTTGGTGCCGGTCTGCCTGCAAGCGGTCGAAAAATCCGGAATTTCCGGAACGCTGTCCGCCTGACCTCCCGCCCCTCGCCGCAGTTCGCGCTTCTCCGGAAAACTCTTTGAGCTTTCCCGGGGAACCTAATAGAATGCGAACGTTTCGGCGGCAAACCTTATATTTTTGAGATAGGAGCACACTATGAGAATTATACTGCTCGGTCCTCCGGGAGCCGGTAAAGGCACGCAGGCCAACAATTTGATTCGAGACTACGGTCTGGTGCAGCTTTCCACCGGAGACATGCTCCGGGCGGCAGTCAAGTCGGGCTCGGAAATTGGGAAGCAGGCAAAAGCGGTGATGGATGCCGGGGAGTTGGTGTCGGATGAGATTGTCGCGGGAATCGTCAAGGAACGCATTCAGCAGGATGACTGCACCAGCGGTTTCATGCTCGACGGCTTCCCCCGGACCATCGTTCAGGCAGAGATGCTGGACGAGATGCTGGGGGACCTTGGGGTGAGCATTGAGCGCGTGCTCGAGCTGCGGGTGGACGATGACGCGGTGGTGAAGCGCATCTCCGGCCGGCGCATCCACCAGCCAAGTGGCCGGACCTATCATGTGGAGTTCAATCCGCCGAAAGTGGCCGGCAAGGATGACGTGACCGGGGAAGACCTGATTCAGCGCGATGACGACAATGAAAACACGGTCCGGAACCGCCTCAACACGTATCATGAGCAAACCTCACCGCTGGTCGATTACTACACGAAGAAGGGAGTGCTCGTCTCCATTGACGGCATGCAGTCTCCGGATGAAGTGTATGCGCAACTCCGCGACGCCCTGCCCTCCAGCTAAGCCGCTCCTTTTGCTCTCAGGCGTCCGGAGCCTCCGGACGTCTCCGCCAGAGCCTGCCTGATGCCGCACGACGACATCCGGATGCGGGGCTTTCTGCGGCGGACTTCCCTTTCAGATGCGCTCCTCCTGCTGGAGCCGCATAGCCTTCCCCTTGAAGCAGAAGCGGTTCCGGTCGAACAGGCGTGGGGACGCGTGCTTGCCGAACCGCTGACGGCTCCGATCAACGTTCCTCATTTTCACCGTGCTGCCATGGACGGGTATGCCGTCCACGGAGAAGATACCTTTGGCGCCGGTCGTTACCAGCCCCTGCCGCTTCAGGTGCGGGGGCAATCGCTCCCGGGTCGTCCGTTTGTGGGAACCGTCCAGAGGGGCGAGGCGGTGCAGATCATGACGGGTGCCCCGCTTCCGGAAGGCACCAATGCCGTCTTGCCAGCCGAGTGTACCGAGCAAATCGGCGACCTGGTCAACGCGCTGGAAGCCGTCCCGCCCTGGCGACACGTCAGCCGCATTGGAGAGGACCTGAAAGCAGGAGGCCCGTTGCTTCCGGAAGCACGACGGCTGAGGCCTCAGGACCTGGCGTTGCTGGCGTCGGTAGGCCAGACCTCGGTCCTGGTACGGCGCCGTCCGACGGTGGACCTACTGACAACGGGCTCCGAACTGCTTCCGCCGGGAAGGGCTCCGGACGGTCCTCAAATTGTGGACAGCAACTCGGTGATGCTCCCGCCACTGGTGGAGCGCGACGGCGGGGTCTTGCTCCGAAGGGTTCGTCTTCCAGATGATCGAGCGTCTCTCCGAGCGGCGTTGCAGGAGTCGGAGGCGGATGTTGTGCTGGTCACCGGCGGCACCTCGGTTGGCGTGGAAGATCAGGCGCCTGCGCTGGTTGCCGAGTTGGGAACGCTGCTCATGCATGGCCTCTCGCTGAAACCGGCCGCCCCGACGGGCTTTGGCCGCATGGGAACGCGTCGGGTGTTTCTGCTTCCAGGCAATCCGGTGTCTTGCTTCTGTGCGTACGACTGCCTCGTGGCCCAGACCCTCCGAAAACTGGGCGGCCGGTCGCCAGAAGGTCCGTATCGGGCGCAGAGCGTGCGGTTGCAGACAAAGGTGGCCTCGCAAATTGGCCGTGCCGAGTACGTTCGCCTTCGGGTGGAGGGAACGGACGCGTTTGTGGTGGCGTCCGGAGGCGCGTCGATTCTTTCCTCAACCACCCGCGCGGATGCCTTCTTTCTGACAGAAGAACAGTCGGAGGGGCACGCCGTGGGAGAGTGGATCACGGTGTGGAGGTACGACGCGTGAAGCAGGAACAGTTTTTGTCTTTGGTCTCGGCGGAGGAAGCTGAGCAGATTTTTCAAAACGCCGTCCAGCCGCAGCCCCTGGGGGAAGAGCGCGTGCCTCTGCTCCTGGCCAACCGGCGGGTGCTGTCACGAGATGTGCTAGCGGTCCACAATGTGCCATTTTTTGACCGCTCCAATTTTGACGGGTTTGCGGTCTGTGCCGCTGATACGTTTGGAGCGGAAGAGGGGCAGCCGGTGGTGCTGCGCCTGAATGCCGAATCTCTGGCCTGTGGACGGGTTCCTCAGGAAAGCGTTGCTTCCGGAACAGCGACTGCGATTGCAACAGGAGGGATGCTGCCTCGGGGGGCCGATGGGGTGGTGATGCTGGAACACACGCACCCGGTTCCCGGAGGAATCGAGGTGGTCAGGCCCATTGCCCCAGGTTCCGGAATTTCGGCTGCCGGTTCCGACTTGGGGGCTGGGGAACTGGTGCTGCCGAAAGGAACTGCGCTGGGGCACCGAGAAACCGGCACCCTCGCCGCGTTGGGAGAAGCCGAAGTCTGGGTCTGGCGAAAGCCCCGGGTGGGCATTCTCTCCACCGGAGATGAGTTGCTTCCTCCCGGAGTGCCCATTGCGCCCGGGAAGGTGCATGACTGCAACAGCACCCTTTTGGCCCATGCGGTTGAGGAGCAAGGGGGGGAGCCCCGGCTGCTGGGAGTGCTTCCGGATGAGGACGCCCAGATTGAAGCCGCCGTCCGAGAGGCGCTGGGGCAGGTGGACCTGCTGCTGCTGTCTGCGGGCACCTCGAAGGGAGAAGGCGACCAGAATCACCGCATCTTCCAACGCTTTGGCAATCCCGGAGTGCTGGTGCATGGGGTTTCTCTGAAGCCGGGAAAGCCCCTGTGCCTTGCCGTGCTGGAGGGCACGCCGGCTGCGATTTTGCCCGGGTTTCCCACGTCAGCGATCTTTACCTTCACACGCTTCATTGCTCCCGTGATCCGCACGCTGGCGGGACACCCTCCGTTGGCGTGGAGTCAGGTGGAAGCGACCTTGCCGTTTTCGCTGCAGGCAGACAAGGGACGGACGGACTTCCAGCTGGTCCACCTGGTTCGGAGGCCGCTGGCGGAAGTGACCTCTGGAGCGCCTCGCTTCAGTGCCTACCCCACTGGGAAGGGGTCGGGTTCCATTTCCGGATTTGCGCGGGCAGATGGTTTTGTGGAGGTGCCCCGAGAGGTCGAACAGGTGGAGGCAGGGAGTCCGGTGCGGGTCCGGCTGCTGGGAGAGTCGGTGGTGCCTCCGGATCTGATGGTCATTGGCAGCCACTGTGTGGGCATGGACCGGCTGCTCAGCCTCTTGCGGGAGCAGGGCTGGCAAAGCCGGAGCCTCGCGGTGGGAAGCATGGGCGGAGTGCTGGCAGCCCGGCGGGGCGAGTGTGACCTCGCAGGGACGCACCTGATGGAGGCAGCCTCCGGTGTTTACAATCAGCACCTGGTGACGCCCGGTGTGCAGCTGGTGAAGGGCTACCGCCGTCGGCAAGGGGTGGTGGTTCGGCCAGGCACCCTTGATGAGTCCGGAGGCCTGGCTGGCGTGACCGAACAGCTGCAGGATCCGAAGTGGCGCCTGATCAATCGCAACCGCGGAAGCGGCACCCGTGTGCTCCTCGATCAGCTACTTGGAACGGCCCGCCCGCCCGGGTTCTGGATGGAGGCTTCCTCGCACCACGCCGTTGCCGCTGCTGTTGCCCAGGGACGTGCCGACTGGGGAGTCACTCTGGATTCGGTGGCAGAAGCCGCTGGGCTGGCATTTTTCTTTCTCCAGGATGAGGAGTACGATTTTCTGATCCCGGAAGCTCGCCTGGAACAACCGGCGGTGCAAGCCTTCCTGCAGCTGCTCGCCTCGCCTCAAGCACAGAACGCCCTGCGTACTCTGGGGCTGGAACCTGCTCCTGAATCGGATTGAATCATGAAAAACCGTATGATGCCCCACCACCCCTCTCGGCTTTCTGCCTGGCTGCTCGTTGGGCTGCTGTGTTTCCTCTTCAGCGGAGGCCGCACTTCAGCCGCTCCGCTCCGGCTGGCCACCACCACCAGCACGGACAATTCCGGGTTGTTGGCGGCGCTGCTTCCGGCCTATGAGTCCCAGACGGGAGACACGGTCAAGGTCATTGCCGTGGGCACTGGCAAGGCGCTCAAGCTGGGCGAAGATGGCAACGTGGACGTGGTCCTTGTTCATGCGCCCATGGCGGAGGAAGCCTTTGTGGCTGCCGGGTTTGGAGTGAACCGGCGCTCGGTGATGTACAACGATTTTGTCCTGGTCGGTCCTGCCGAGGATCCGGCTCGGGTGCGTGGGCTGACACAGGCTCCGCAGGCGTTGCAGCAGTTGAAGGAAGCCGGCGCCCTGTTTGTGTCCCGTGGTGATGACTCCGGAACCCACAAGAAGGAGCGGGCGCTCTGGAAGCTTGCCGGGGGGCAACCGACAACGGCCAACTACCGGGAAGCTGGGCAGGGAATGGGGGCGGTCCTGATCATGAGTTCCGAGTTGGGCGCCTACACGCTGACGGACCGCGGCACGTGGCTGGCGTTCCGGGACAAGCTGGCGTTGCAGGTGCTGGTGGCAGGAGACGAACGGTTGTTTAACCCCTATGGCATCATTGCCGTGAACCCTGCCCGTTACCCGGAGGTCAACTACCAGGGGGCAATGCGTCTCATCGCCTGGCTGACCTCAGTGGAAGGCCAGCACCGGATCCGGGACTTCACCGTGCAGGGGGAGCCGCTGTTCATTCCCACTGCGGTTCAGGACTGACAGCAATGGAAACCTTGTGGGGGGCCTTTCAGCAAGCACTGGGGTTGCTGCTGCGCGGAGATCCGGGGCTTTGGGAAATCGTTGGGGTCTCCTTTTCCGTTTCGGTACGGGCGCTGCTGCTGACGGTTCCTCTGGCGCTGGGGCTTGCGCTGGCGTTGGCGCTGGGACGCGTCTGGGGAGGACGCTGGGTGCTGTCGATCTGCCACGCGCTGATGGCCTTGCCGACCGTCCTGGTGGGGCTGCTGCTTTATCTGTTGCTGACGCGTCAGGGGGCATTGGGAAGCCTCCGCCTGCTGTTCACACAAGAGGCCATGATGCTGGCGCAGATGGTGCTGGCGTTTCCCCTGCTGGTGGCCCTCATGCACGGCGCCCTGAAGGCGTCCACTCGGCAGACCTGGGAGGCTGCCCGGATGCTGGGGGCCTCTCCGCTTCAGGCGTCCTGGACGCTGATCCAGGAGGTGCGCTTCAGCCTGTTGACAGCACTGGTGGCCGCCTTTGGTCGCCTCATTTCAGAGGTGGGGGCTTCCATGATGCTCGGAGGGAACATCTTGCACCACACCCGAACCATGACCACGGCGATTGCGCTGGAAACCAGCAAGGGAGAGTTTGCTCAGGGGATTGCGCTGGGTTTGCTGCTGCTGGGCCTGTCTGCCGGCATCAACCTGCTGCTGGGGCAGCTTCAGGGCTCGGAACGCGCATGGCCATGATTCCCCCCCACGTTTTTGGCATCTGTGCCTTCAGTGGCACCGGGAAGACGACGTTGCTGCAGCAGGTGATCCCCCTGCTCCGGAACGCTGGGCTCCGGGTGGGGTTGGTCAAGCATGCGCACCACCACTTTGAGGTGGATCAGCCCGGAAAGGACAGCTACGAGCTGCGAAAAGCCGGAGCTGAGGCCGTGCTGGTGGCCTCTCAGCAGCGCTGGGCCCTCATGCGTGAGACCCCTGAATTGCAACAGGCTCCGGACCTGGCTCTCTTGCTGCAGGCGTTTCCGACGGATGAGCTGGATCTGATTCTCGTGGAAGGATTCAAGGCGGTGGATTTTCCGAAGCTGGAGCTGCACCGCCCGTCTTTGGGGCACCCCCTGCTTCAGGAGCAGGTTCCGGGAGTGATTGCCATTGCGACCGATGCCCCCCTTGAGAAGGCGGTTCCGGTGCCGGTACTGAACCTCAACGATCCGGAACAAATCGCCCGGTTCCTTCAGGAGCAGAGCCAAAAAGAGGGAGCCAAAAAGGGAGGGGCCCCAAGCCGGGGCCGGTGAGGCAGGAGGAGCGGTTAACCGCGGCGTTCTTCAGCTTCTTGTTTTTCCTTGCAGGCAATGCAGTAGGTGGTCACCGGACGGATCTTCAGACGCTCCACCCCAATGTCTTCTCCGCACTCCTCACAAATTCCGAAAGTTCCTTCTTCCAAACGCTCCAACGCTTCTTCTACTTTGGCCAGCAACTTTCGCTCCCGGTCCCGGATCCGGAGGAGGTTGATGTTGTCACTTTCCAGGGAAGCACGGTCGTTCGGATCCGGAAATAAGGTGTTTTCTTCCCGCATTTCATGAACGGTTTCTTCTGATTCTCCCTGAAGCTCTTGCTTCATTTCTGTCAGCCGAGTCCGGAAGTAAGCTTGATCTGCTTCCTGCATGGCCACTCCTGATAATTGTTGGGGGAACTACAGCCTTGAGTAGCGGATGAAACGAGAGCTGTAGTGCAGATAGGAAAAACCGTTAGTCTAAGGAGGTTTCTGGAAAGAAGAAAGAAGAAATGTTCCTTAAAAATCCAAAAATATGCGGTCATAGACCTTGCGGCAGAGGTCCAGGAGAAGGTCCTGTCGGATTCGAGTGGTTTGAATGCCAGAGACGAGTTCGAGGGAGTCATTGACCGCCGACTCGCTCACGGAAGCCTGAACCCCCACCTCCTGCCACAGGTACTCGCCGGAGCGACGATCCTGAAGGCTGGCCTGACCACTGAGGCTGACGGTGACGCCGGCTGGAGCATCTGTGGTGGCTTCGGTCTTGGATTCAACGACACGGGTGAGGGTGAATTCGAGGACCTGATCCGCTTGTTCCGGAACCGTCAGGATGACAGACGTGTTGGAGCGGAGCAGCTCCTGCATCTGCGCCGCAGCCTCGGTCTCGAGTCCGGGCTCATAGGTTTCGTTGCGGACCGGCAGCAGAGCAAGGGTCCGGGCTTCTCCGGGAAGAGGCGGGTTGCCGCGCTCCAGTGTGTAGCCGCAGCCACTCAGGAGCAGGCTCAGACCAAGCAGGAGGCCAAGGCGCTTCATTCGGCATCCAGGTAGGCAAGGAGGAGGACGCCGGTGGTGGTGTAGAGCTGGAGCCCCTGGGTGACGGTGCCCAGCTCATAGCCTCCGAAGCAGCCGATCAGCGGGAAATCCCCGAGCACCTCGCGGATGGCTTCCGTGTCAACATTCGGGCGACCATAGAGGGCTGTGCCACGGGCCGAGCAGTTGAGGAAGACGCCAAAGCTGGGGCGTCGCTCATCCTGGGCCTTGAGGCGCTGGAGCATCTCCCGGAAGTCCTGCTCAGCCGTCACGGCGCTGCGGTAGGCAAAGGAAACCACCATGCCCTCCTGGACCAACTCCGCCAACTCCAGTCCCTGAGACACCACATCCACGCCGGTGAGTCCCCGAACCAAGGCGGTCTCGCCGCCGAAGCTGGGCTGCTGTCGGTCCAGTGGCAGGCTGAAGAGCAGGTGCTGGGCGGCTGTTTCCAGCTCCCGGATGCCCAGTTCGGACGCGACGGTGACAAAGACCTCCAATGCGGGAAAGTCGTCGAGCTTGAGGATCTGGTTGTCCTGAACCTCGGTGATGAACATCGGCTCGCCCATGGTCACACACGACTGCGTCACCCCCGCCTGAAAGTGCGGAATGCCCGAGAAGGTGATGCCAGAGACGCCACTGAGGGTGGCTCCGCGGGGGCCAATCTGGACCGCCTGCTGGTAGGTGCCATCGTTGCAGGTACCGGCACCAAAACAAACGGGGTGGGACTTGGCAAAGTTGAGGGTGTTGATGAGGTTGTGGGGCTGGTGCTCGTAGGTGTCCGGGAAGGTCAGCAAAAGAGGCTGGGCGCTCTGCTGCTCAAGCGTTTCCTTCACCTGCTGCATGACACTCATGCTGTGCTCCAGTTCCTGAAAGTGCACAAATCCGGATGCTTCCACCCCTGGAGTGGTTCCCACCATCATCGCGATTGCGGGCTCGTCCAGCACCTCTCCGGCGCCGGTCAGGACCCCCGAGAAGCTGCCCCCCACCACACAGGGGCAAATTTCAGCGAGGAGGTCGTGAATGTGTTCCGATTGCTCCATGTGGGGCGTATTGAAGAACAGGAGAATCCACTCGGGAGGATAGTCGGCCCCGGCTTCGCGACAGGCCTGCTGGTAGGCCTCTCGGGTTGCCTGAAGCGAGTCGGGATTCCGGGAGAGCCCCGTGCCGATTTGAATCGTCACAAATATACGTTAGCTGCGGATGATTGAGTGAGTAGAGGACCAGCGCTTCATCTTGATCTTACGGGAAAAAAACCTATGCTTCTGAAAGCAACCCGATAGCGGACGTGGTCCCTGATCGTGTCCACAAGCGCTGCTTCCTCAAAGGGGAAGCTCTTGCAAAAACAATGCTGAGGCTTCGCAGTGACCCCGAAATTCTTGATAGTCCGTCTGCAACTTGCTTGCCTGATGAGCCTGAGCGTGTTGCTGGCGGGGTGTTCCACCACCTGGGTGAACCGGGGCGACAGCTGTGTTTACGAGTCTGAGGGCCCCCCCTTGCGCCGCGTGGTCAACTACACGGACAACGCGCTCTGTGAGCGTCCACGCGAGCCCCGCACCCCCCCCAATCCCCGGATCCGGGAAAGTCCCTCAATGGACTGACGCCCCGATTTTTCACACTCCTCATGCACTCTCAACTTCGGGCAGATGGCATTCTGCTGAGCGTCGCCTTTGTCTGGGGGACGACCTTTGTGATTGTCCAGAACGCCGTGGCATTTTTGGAGCCGCTGTCGTTCAACGCCGTCCGCTTCGCCTTGGCCTCCAGCCTCCTGGCTGTGGTCTGGTGGCAACGCTCCGGAGCCCTTCCAAGTCGACGCTTGCTCTGGCATGGGGGCCTGTTGGGGTTTTGGCTCTGCCTGGCCTTTGGCCTCCAGACCGTTGCGCTCACCCTCACCACGTCGTCCAAGACCGCCTTTCTGACGGGGCTGTATGCGGTCTTTGTTCCGGTCTTTACCTTCCTGATCCTCAAGCGCCGTCCGGCGTTGAGCGCTCTGCTGGGGGTCACGGCAGCGGTGGGGGGACTGTTTCTGTTAACAGGAGGGGGGCTGGGAGACTGGAATCCGGGAGACGTCCTGGCCGCATTATGTGGAGCCGCCTTTGCGCTGCACATCGTCTTTACCGCCCGCTACACCGTGGAGCATCCGGCGTTGCCCCTGACCGTGATACAGACGGCAGTGGTGGCTGTGCTGAGCGCAGGCTTTGCGGGAGTGACTGAAGACTGGCAGCAGGTCTTCAATCCGGAGGTTCTCTTTCGGCTGGATGTGCTGGGCGCCTTGGTGGTGACCGGGGTCTTTGCAACAGCAATCGCGTTTTTTGCCCAGACCCATTTTCAGAAACACACCACCCCCACCCGCGTTGCGCTGATCTTCATCATGGAACCCGTCTTTGCGGCCTTTACCGGGGTTTTCTGGGCCGGAGAGGTGCTGACTGCTGCAGAAATCGGAGGGTGTGCGCTGATTTTGGCAGGGATGGTTCTGGCAGAGCTTCCGTGGGACCGGATCCTGCGCTCTTCCAAACCGGTGGGCTGAGGCCTACAGCAGGTTCTTCATCATCTCTTCCGCCCAAATGGAGCGGTCGCTCCGAGAAGTCGGGCTGCTGCCGTCATCTTCCTCTGAGTCCAGTCCGGACATAAAGGCCCCAATCTCCATCGCATCATCGGGAATCAGCTGGTACAGGACCGGGTCGTTTTCATCGGGAAGCGGCTGCAGCGGCCCCGCCAGGTGCTCGGCCATCTCATCGACGTAGTCCGGAACCTCGGTGCAATCGTCTGGAACCACCGGTGCTTCAGGTGCTGCTTCCCGAGGCTCTGGGGCAACCGCTTCCGGAGGAAGGGCTTCCTCAAGCGGAACGAGCCCCACAGACTCTGGTGCTGGCGGTTCCGGAGGCCTTGTGGCGGGGGGAGCAGGAGTGGGCTTCGGGCGAGGACGGGACGCTGCTTCTGGAGAAACCTCCGGAGGCTTCGGTGCCGTGGCCCTGGCCGTCGCCGGCGATTTCGATTGGGCCGTTCGTTGGGGCTGAGGGCCCTTGGCTCGGGTTTTTTGAGGAAGGGCTGGAGGCGGTTCCGGAGTGTGACGGCTTCCGGCGTCCGGAGCCTCTTCCTGAAACAGGGAACCCTGATTGCCCCGGCTTCGTTTGGATGAGCCACGCTTCAGGGTCTTGAGGATGGTCCGGACCTGACGGGATCGACTGAGCTGGGCCAGGATGAGGCGCTGGTACTGTTCCAGCAGTTGCGGCCCCTCCCGGTGGTAGAGCGAGATCCAACGCACCGGGCGGTTGCTGTGAATCAGGGCTTCGCCTGTGAACAGCGGGAGGTGTCCGGAAGGAGGATGCTCATCATGCTCCACCAGCACACAGCCCTCAAAGCAGGTCTCCGGATTGGGAAACCGTTCGCGTAGAGGCGCGCGCATCGGGAAGGCGTTGGGGTGCTCCTTGAGCAGGCGACCAAGGTGGTCAGGGCGCCGGCCTTCCTGCCATGACTCGACCAGGTGGCGGTCACACTCCCCCGGCTTCCGGCAAACCGGACACTGCAGTTCTTTGGGGTGGTGAATGACCTTGGGGGCCAGCATCCGAGCCAGGAGAGAGAAGATGAACGGAGGACAGCCCTCCGCAAGCTGGTGTCATGACAAACAGGCCTTTGCTCACACGCAACCGGCCCACAGGCCTCAGGAAAGCGCTTCGGCTTCCAACGCATAGGTCCGGGCCGCGGTAATGCGCACCTGAAGGAGGTCGCCAACGGAGGCATTGCTGTGCGCCACAGAGACGGCGTGGTTTCCTCGCGTGCGTCCGGTGAGGCTGTGCGGATGGCGAGGGTGTGGGCCTTCAATGAGCAGCTCCTGTGTGGAGCCGATCAGGGCCTCGTTGCGCTCTCGGGAAATGCGGTCCTGCTCTTCCAGCAGAATCCGGAGCCGCTCGCGCTTGACGGCATCGGGAAGCTGCCCATCGTAGTCGGCAGCTGGGGTGCCCGGACGAGGCGAGTACTTGAAGGCATAGATGAGGTCAAAGCGGAACTCCCGGACCGCCGCCAGCGTGGCTTCAAAGTCTTCCTCGGTTTCTCCCGGAAATCCGACGATCAGGTCGGTGGAGAGGGTGCCTTCCGGAACTTTGGACCGAAACCGTTCGACCTTCTCCCGGTACTTTTCCAGCGTGTACCAGCGGCGCATGCGGCGCAGCAGCGAGCTGGAGCCCGACTGCAGCGGCAGGTGCAGCTGCTCGCACAGCGAAGGCAGGGTCACAAAGGCGTCGGCCAGCTCGTCCTGGAAGTCCTTGGGGTGCGGCGAGGTGAAGCGGATCCGCTCCAGGCCGTCGATCCGGTCCAGTTCGGTGAGGAGGTCCACAAACGAGACCCCGTTGGCCTTGTAGGAGTTGACGTTTTGCCCAAGCAGGCAGATTTCCTTTGTCCCGGAGGCCACCAAACGCCGGGCTTCCTGAACAATGTCCTCCGGCTCGCGGCTCACCTCGAGTCCTCGGGTGATGGGGACGATGCAGAAGGAGCAGAAGTTGTTGCAGCCCTTGGTGATCGCGAGGTGGGCCTTCAGTCCGGGCTGGCTGGGTTCAAACGCATATCCGGGGACAAAGTTCCGGACCTTTTGGCGGGCGGCGACCCGCTCGGTCTGAACGAGGCGCTGACCTCCCTCCACCTCGGCCAGCAGGTCTGGGAGGTCGTAGAGGTTGTCGGTGCCAAAAACGAGGTCAACGGTATCGGCGCGGCGCAGGATCTCTTTTCCTTCCTGCTGAGCAACGCATCCGCCGACTCCCACCTTGAGGTGGGGGCGCTGCTGCTTCAACTCCCGCAGGCTACCCAGAAAGCTGTACACCTTCTGCTCGGCCTTCTCCCGGACGGAGCAGGTGTTGAGCAGAATCAGGTCGGCGTCTGAGAGCTCTTCCGTGACCTCATAGTTTTCACGCCGCAGCACCTCCAGCATCTTGTCGCTGTCATACTCGTTCATCTGACAGCCCCACGTTTGGATGTGGACCTTGCGGGGAGACTTCGGGAGGGGGTGGTTCATGACGCCGTGGCGTGGTGCAGCGAGGTCAGGCCCAGTTCTGCGGCTGCCATTTCGCAGGCGAGGCCGAGGAGGTTCTGGGGGATCTCCATGTAGTGCGCCTGGTCCCCGTTTTGCCACTTCGTTTCTTCCAGCTGGAGGCCGTGGGCGGTGGGCTTGACGTAGTCGAACCACTCATTGTGGTGCTTGAGCTGGAAGGATTCGACAATGAAGAACTGCCCGTTGCGCTGGAAGCTCTTCTTCGGCGCCGCCTCAGCGGTTTCGGCATCGGTGGGAACGAGGATGAGCCGGAAGTCGAACTTCCCCCAGAAGAAGTAGAGGAAGGGACGCTCGGCTTCAGCGTCGCTCTTGAAGATGTTGTAGTTCTGTCGGTTGAAGGTGTAGCGCTTCACAGGATTCCTTACGAGAAAAAGGGATGATCCGAAAGGACCTATTTTGCCCCGGATGCCCCTGCTTTTTCAAGGGCTTTCCGGGACGGAATCAGGCACTTTTTTTGCGTTTGCCATACCGCTCGCGCTCATTGAGCGTCAGCCACAGCTTCCGGAGGCGGATGTTCTTGGGCGTGACCTCAAGGCACTCATCTTCGGCGAGCCACTCAATGCAGCTCTCCAGCGTGAGGGGCGTCACCGGGGTGAGCTGAATGTTGTCGTCCTTCCCGGAGGCCCGGACGTTGGTGAGCTTCTTCTCCTTGCAGGGGTTGACGTTGAGGTCGTTGTTGCGGTTGTGCTCCCCAATGATCATGCCTTCATAAACCCGGGCTCCGGGGGTGACAAAGAGGCGCCCGCGTGGCTCCAGGTTGAAGAGCGCATACCCAACGGCTTCTCCGGAGCGGTCGGAGACCAGCGAGCCGGTGAGGCGTGTGGGGAAGTCTCCTCGGTGCGGCTCGTAGCCGAGCAGGTAGGAGTTGAGGATACCGGTTCCGCGCGTGTCCGTCAAAAACTCGGAGCGGTAGCCAATCAGGCCCCGGGTGGGCACATGAAACTGCGCCCGGACGCGTCCGGTGCCGTGGTTGACCAGGTTGACCATCCGTCCCTTCCGGAGCGACAGCTTTTCGGAAACGATTCCGAGGAACTGCTCCTCGCAGTCCACAAACACGTCTTCAATCGGCTCCTCGCGCTGGCTGCCTTCTCCTCGGTAGATGACTTCCGGGCGCCCAACGGTCAGCTCAAATCCCTCGCGCCGCATCGTCTCAATGAGAACGGCCATCTGCAACTCGCCCCGGCCCTTCACCAGAAACGACTCGCCCTGGGCTTCTTCAAACTGGAGGGAAACGTTCCGGAGCGTCTCCAGCTTGAGGCGGTCCCGGATCTTGGTGGACTGCACGAGCTTGCCTTCCTGTCCGGAGAACGGCGACGTGTTGGGCCCAAAGAGCATGGTCACGGTGGGCTCATCGACGGTGATCCGCCGGAGCGCCTTGGGCGCCTCTCGCTTACAGATGGTGTCGCCGATGTGGACATTCTCAATGCCGGCCAGAACCAGGATCTCTCCGGGGTCAACCTGTTCGCGGTCTTCGGTGCCAACGCCCGAGTACACCTGAAGCTTGGAGGCCCGCAGCGAGATCAACTCGCCGTTTTCATTGATGCAGACCAGGGACTCGTTTCGTGAGACCTCGCCGTTGACAATGCGGCCAATGGCAAGGCGTCCGAGGTAGTCGGAGTAACCGAGGTCGCTGACCAGCATCTGGAAGGGCTGCTCCGGGTCATGGCTTGGCCCCGGCAGGTGCTCAACAATCAGGTCAAGCAGTGGGGCCAGGTCGGTGCCGCGTTCCTCAAGGCTGGTCTGAGCAATGCCGTCACGTCCGATCGCGTAGAGGACGGGGAATTCGATTTGCTCATCGCTGGCGTCCAGATCGATGAAGAGGCTGTACACCTCATCCAGCACCTCTTCGGCTCGGGCATCCTGACGGTCGATCTTGTTGATGACGACAATGATCTTCAGGCCGGCTTCCAGGGCCTTGCGGAGCACAAAGCGCGTTTGCGGCAGTGGGCCTTCCGAGGCGTCCACCAGGATGATGGCACCGTCCACCATCATCAGGGCGCGCTCCACCTCACCACCGAAGTCGGCGTGTCCCGGGGTGTCGAGGATGTTGATCTTGGTGCCCTTCCAGTCAATGGCGCAGTTCTTGGCAGCAATGGTGATCCCCCGCTCCCGCTCCAGGTCCATGTTGTCCATCAGGCGGTCCGCAATGTCCTGGTTTTCGCGGAAGAGCCCACTTTGGCGGAACATTTGGTCAACCAGGGTGGTCTTGCCATGGTCGACGTGGGCAATGATGGCAATATTACGAAGGGCCTTGTTTTCCATGTAGGGGATCGTTGAGGCAATCAAACCGACCAGGAACGAAGTGCCGGGCACACAGGTCGGGAAAAATCATCCGGAGTGAATCAGCCAGTATACGGAAGCCCACCCGGCACCTGCAAGGCAGGTTTGGCGGAGGGGGTGATTTTCAGGGGGAGCCGAGAGGAGGGGAAGAAGGGCGCCAGGCCCGATGGGTTCCGGGGAAGCAGGCGGTACCGCCGGGGAGCCTCAGCGGCTCCCTGAAGGGGAACTGCTCACCCTGCCAGCTCTTCCGGGAACTGCTCGGTGTCGATCTCCAACTGTGTGGCTGCAGGGTAGCGAGGACCGTGGACGGTGCGGATGTTGACGAGGTCGTCAAGTGCCGCAAGGAGGTCCGGACTCAGCGAAAGTGAGGCGGCTTTGACGTTTTCCTCCAGGTGCTCGAGCCGAGTGGTTCCGGGAATGGGAAGGAGGTGGTCTCCCTGAGCAAGCAGCCACGCCAGCAGGAGCTGGGCCGGTGTGCCGTTTGCGGCCTCTGCCAGCTCCTGAAACCGGGGAAGGAGCTCCTGCCGGTTCCGGGAAAACTGGGGCTCCTGGAAGCGAGGCATGCTCCGGCGGATGTCTTTTTCGTGGAAGCGGCTGGGATCGAGGTGGGGACCACAAAAGAAGCCCCGGGTCATCGGAGAGAAGGCGACCAGTGTCACGCCCAACTCGGCACAGGTGTCCTTGAGGGCGATTTCCGGATTCCGGGTCCAGAGTGAGTATTCGTTTTGGACCGCGGTGATGGGGTGAACGGCGTGGGCGCGGCGGAGGGTGGCAGCAGACACCTCCGAGAGGCCGATGCCGCCGATTTTCCCAGACTCCACCATCCGGGCCAACTCGCCGACGCTGTCTTCCACCGGAACCTTCGTCTTGTCCCAGCGGTGCAGGTAGTAGAGGTCAATGAAGTCGGTGTTGAGGCGACGGAGGGAGTCTTCCAGCGTGGCCCGGAGGGTTGCTGGACGTCCATCAATGACGCGGACGCCGTTGACCCCCTGCATGCCACACTTGCTGGCCAGGTGGATTTCCCGGCGGTGGGGCGCCATCCACTCTCCGACCAGCTCTTCGTTACGGCCAAAACCGTAGAGGGCGGCGGTGTCAAAGTGCCGGATGCCGAGGTCAAAGGCCCGGTTGAGGAGGGCCCATCCCGCTTCCTTGCTGGGCG
The DNA here is from genome assembly GCA_038150265.1 of Deltaproteobacteria bacterium. Taxonomy (GTDB): domain Bacteria; phylum SAR324; class SAR324; order SAR324; family NAC60-12; genus JAYPUA01. The sequence continues at coordinate 83,903 of JAYOTF010000008.1, forward strand.
GCTCTCCATAGGCGTGGCTCAGGTTCATGCAGCCCAGTCCAATTTCCGGGACAGCGGAGGTTCCAAGGGTTCTCAGTTTCATGGCTCAGGTGTTCAGTTGAAGTTCCAGGTCTCGCATCACTTCGTAGGCGGGCAGCACCCTGGCGACGCTGGCATTGGGCTCCCGGCCTTCCCGGATGGCGGCAAAGAACTCCCGGTCCTGCAGCTCAATGCCGTTCATGGACACATCCACCTGGGAGACGTCGATGACTTCATCGCGCCCGGTAACGAGGTCATCGTACCGTGCCAGGTAGGTTCCGTTGTCACAGATGTAGCGGAAGAAGGTGCCGAGGGGGCCGTCGTTATTGAAGCTCAGGGAGAGGGTGCAGAGGGCTCCGGACTCAGTCAGGAGCTGAATGGACATATCCATGGCAATGCCCAGCTCCGGATGCATGGGGCCCTGGAGGGCGTTGGCCTTGACGACCCGCTCGCCGGTTTGGTACTGAAAGAGGTCGATGGTGTGGGCAGCATGATGCCAAAGCAGGTGGTCGGTCCAGGTCCGAGGCTCTCCGGCGGCGTTGAGGTTCTGACGCCGGAAGAAGTAGGTCTGGACCTCCAGTTGCTGAATGGTCAGCTCCCCGGCCTGGATTTTCTGATGCACCCACTGGTGGGAGGGGTTGAAGCGCCGGGTGTGCCCCACCATGCAGACGAGTCCGGTTTCCTGCTGCAGCTTGAGCACGGCCTCTGCATCGGCCCAGCAGTCGGCGAGGGGAATTTCCACCTCCACATGAACTCCCGCCCGGAGGCACTGCATCGCCTGAGCCGCATGAACCGGGGTCGGGGTTGCCAAAATGGCCGCCTGCACATCCGGAAGTGCCAGGGCTTCGGCGAGGTCGGTGGTGACAAAGGGAATGCCGTATTGCTGCGCGACCGCCTGAGTGGGCTCGAGGGGTTGCCCAACCAGCCCAACGACCTCGACGCCGTCAATCTGTTTCAGGCCATCGAGGTGTTTTTTCCCAAAGGCTCCGGGGCCGGCAAGAATCACTTTCATCGTACAAGTCTCCTTATCAAAAAGAGGGAAGAGGCGAGGGAACCGTCAGGATCGGTTTTCCAGAATCAGGTGCCCGACTGCTGTATTGGAGGCCGGAACATGGTAGAAGCGATGGACCACTTCCGGAGCCGGCCCACCGGCCACATCGCTCATTGCCCCGCGCGCAATCAGCCACATCACCAGCTCAATGCCCTCGCTTCCGGCTTCCCGGACGTACTCGAGGTGCGGTTTCGCGGCCAGTGCCTCGGGGTCGGCGATGAGCTGGTCGAGGAAGGCCTGGTCCCACGGGGTGTTGATGAGGCCCGCCCGTGCCCCCTGAAGCTGGTGGCTCATGCCCCCGGTGCCCCAGATCTGAACATTCAGGGGCTCATCATACTGCTCCAGGGCCTTGCGGATGGCCTTCCCCAGTTCGAAGCAGCGGCGTCCGCTGGGAACCGGATACTGCACCACATTCACTGCAAACGGAATGATCGGGCAGGGCCACGCGTCGGGCTGTCCGCACATCAGGGTCAGCGGGACGGTGAGGCCGTGGTCCACATCCATTTCATTGACGATGGTGAGGTCGAAGTCTTGCTGAATGACCGACTGGGCAATGTGCGCGGCCAACTCCGGGTGCCCCTTGACTTCCGGAACCGGCCGAGGCCCCCAGCCTTCGTCGGCTGGTGCAAAGGAGGCCGCCGTGCCAATGGCAAAGGTGGGAATCATCTGAAGGCTGAACGCGGTGGCGTGGTCGTTAAAGACCAGGAAGATGACATCGGGCGGATGGGCCTGCATCCACTGCTTCGAAAACTCGTACCCCTCAAAGACGGGCTGCCAGTAAGGCTCCTGCGTTTTCCCCTGGTCTGCGGCCACTCCGATTGCAGGGACGTGCGAGGTGTACACCGAGGCGGAAATGAAAGCCATGGTTATCCTTTTTGCGGAGGAATGGAGGAAGTTCCCTGAGGCTGGCGGTGGGGTTGCGCGTCACCGTCTTCACCAAGGAAGCGGTTCCCTTCCGGAGAGCGCCCGCCCTGAACCATCATGTTCCGGTACTCAGCCTCGGTCAGGCCCGTCATGCTGCCGGCCATTTGCTGAAAGCTCTTGCCATCAGTGGCTCCGATTTTGGCGAGGAAGTAAATGTTTCCGCCCGTTCGCATGCACCAGTTGAGGTCCCGGGCCAGGACCGCCTGCTTCTGTTCTTCTGTCATGGGCCACTCGTCCAGGTACGCCCGTTCGTTGGCCTTGAAGCGTTCCCGATTTTCGGGCTTCATCAGCGACATGCAGAACTGGTTGAGGTGGTAGCCCTTGCGAGACTGCTCGGCGTCGAAAATGATGGTCCCGGGAATGTCGAGGTAGGGTTTGTCAAGAGCCATGGGGTTCCTCGTCTGCCCAGTAGAGGCGCATTGGGTTGTCGATCAGGAGCTTGCGTTGCAGTTCCGGAGTGGGGGCAATGTGTGGGAGGACGTCCACCAGGTGCCCGTCGTCTGGCATGTGTGACTTCATGTTCGGGTGGGGCCAGTCGGTTCCCCACAGCACACGATCCGGAAAACGCTCCACCACCCTGTAGGCGAAGGGAAAGACATCAGCATAATGCGGAGGGCCTTCCAGCGAAAGCCGCTCGGGGCAGCTGACCTTTGACCAGAAGTTGGGGTGCTCTTCGAGCAGCATCAGGAAGCGCTCAAACTCCGGACCATCCACCGGTTGCCGAACGTCCGGACGCCCCATGTGGTCAACAACCACGGTTGTGGGCAAAGAGGTAAAGAAGGAGGAAAGCTCCGGAAGCTCGGCGGCCTCAAAGTAGATGACGATGTGCCACCCAAGCGGCTGGATCTTGGCCGCAATGGTTTCCAGCGTGTCAAACGGAAGGGCGTCCACGAGGCGTTTGACAAAGTTGAAGCGCACCCCGCGGACGCCTGCCAGGTGCAGCGCCTGCAGTTCTTCCGCACTGATGGTCGGTGGAACCGAGGCCACTCCCCGGGCCCGGCCACCCGAATGCTGGAGGGCATCCACGAGCGCCCGGTTGTCTGTGCCATGACACGTGGCCTGGACGATGACGTTCCGGGAGAATCCCAAAAAATCCCGCAGCGCCCAGAGGTCGGCTTTGGAGGCATCACAGGGCGTGTACTTGCGTTCCGGAGCAAAGGGGAATTGAGTTCCCGGACCAAAGACGTGGCAGTGGGCGTCCACGGCGCCTTCCGGAACCTGAAAGCGGGGCTTTGATGGCGATGGGTGCCAGGGAAGCCAGTCGGCATCGACCACAAATTCACTCATTTTCCCATCTCCTTCAAGCGGGCGTCCAGCCGTGGATAAACGCGCCGGGCATTGCCCTCATAGACCTGATACTGCTCTTCCGGAGTCAGGTTGAGCGCGTCAATGTAACGCTTGGTGTCATCAAAGTAGTGGCCGGTCTCCGGGTCAATCCCCCGGACGGCGCCCACCATTTCGGAGCCGAAGAGGATGTTGTCGAGGTCAATCACCTGAAAGAGCAGGTCAATGCCCGGCTGGTGGTAGACACAGGTGTCAAAGAAGACGTTCTTCATCACATGCTCTGCCAGAGGGGGCTGCTTCAGCATGTCAGCGAGCCCCCGGTAGCGTCCCCAGTGGTAGGGCACAGCGCCGCCGCCGTGCGGAATGATGAACCGCAGGGTGGGGAAGTCCTTGAAGAGGTTCCCCTGCAGAAACTGCATGAAGGCGGTGGTGTCGGCATTGAGGTAGTGGGCACCGGTGGCGTGGAAGTTGGCATTGCAGGATCCGGAAACGTGAATCATCGCCGGAACGTCCAACTCGACCATCTTTTCATAGAAGGGATACCAGCTGGGGTCGGTGAGCGGCTGAGAGGTCCAGTGTCCGCCGGAGGGGTCCGGGTTGAGGTTGCAGCCCACGAATCCAAGCTCCTGGACGCAGCGCTCCAGTTCTGCAATGGAGTGGGCAATGGAAACGCCAGGAGACTGGGGAAGCTGACAGACGCCGACAAAGACCTCCGGATAGAGGTCCACGACCCGTTTGATGAGGTTGTTGCAGGCCTGGGTCCAGCGTTGCGAAACGCCTTCATCGCCGAGGTGGTGCGCCATGGCCGAGGCCCGAGGCGAGAACAGCGTCAGGTCGGCCCCACGTTCCCGGAGCAGGCGGAGCTGGTTCTGCTCCACACTTTCCCGAATCTGATCATCTGAAATCGACGCCTCCTGAGGGTCTGGAAGAGCCGGGTCCTGAAACGCGGCCAGCTGGGCTTCCCGGAAGTGCTGGTGGGGCTCGGGCGCGGTGGTGTAGTGCCCATGGCAGTCAATGATCAACATGAAGGCTCCTTCAGGAGAGAGGCGTGTTGCGGGAGCGCCGCCGGCTCAGGAGCCAGCGAGGGAGAACGGGTTGCGAGGCCTTGAGCCGGGTTCATGAACGCCTCCAGAGGCTGGAAGGCACCAGCACCTCGCCCCGCATGAGCAGGCGGGCGGTCCGGAGCAGTCCGGCTCGAGTGACCTGAAGCGTCCCCCCTTGCTGCTGAAGCTCCAGCCCGACGGTGAAGAAGCCGGTGGGGTGTTCCACATCAAGGGTGTGGCGTCCGGAAGAGAACGTTCGGTTGACCAGAGGCGCAGCAACTGAATCCGGAAGCACACAGGCGGTGGCAACACTGACGGCGCCGAGCACGCCAATGGCTTCATGCACCCGGTGCGGAATGAAGGTCCGGGTTGCCACCACGCCTCCTTGCTGGGCGGGAGCAATCAGGGACAGCTTTGGAACGGTCTTGCTGGAGACGTCCCCGAGGTTCATGGCGTGGCCAGCCTGGAGCCGGATGGACTCCAAGCGGGCCTTCAGGTCGGCATCGGCTTCCAGCGCTTCCGGAGTCTCAGAGCCCGTCTTGCCGAAGGCCTCTGCTTGGAGCAAAACGACGGGCATGCCGTTGTCGATGCAGGTGACCTCGACGCCATCGAAGGCATCGCGCTCCTTCCCGGTGGGCAGCAGGGCCCCGCAGCTTGAGCCAGCGGTATCGAGGAAATCCAGCAGCACGGGGGCCGCGGTTCCGGGAACGCCATCGATGCGAGCCGCTCCGGTGTACTGAACCTGGCCCTGAGGGGTCTGGACCTGTGCAACAGCAAAGGTGTTGGTGTTGACCATGCGGATGCGGATTTCGGTCACCTCTGCCTGAGCCGGCACCAGCTTCTGCTCCACGGCAAAGGGCCCAACCGCCGCCAGGATGTTGCCGCAGTTCTGGCTCTCGCTGACCTCTGCCCGGTCCACGGCAACCTGAAGGAAGAGGTAGTCCACATCGGCATCCGGATGCGATGAGGCCGAGACCACCCCCACCTTGCTGGTAAGCGGGTGGGCCCCGCCAACGCCGTCAATCTGGCGCTCATCCGGAGACCCCATGGCCGCGAGCAGCACCTGGTTGCGCCGCTCCGGATCTTCCGGAAGATCTTCTCTTCGAAAGAGGAGGCCCTTGGAGGTGCCGCCTCGCATCAGGTAGGCGGGAATGGCGGTCTGCATCAGCGCCTTCCCTGGTACTTGAGGTACTTCAGCCCCTTGTTCCGGAGGCGTTCACGCATCTTGTAGAGGTCGAGACCAAGGACTCCGGAGGCGAGCGTTTCGCGTTTTCCGGCCTCATTGGCCAGCCGCTCCTTGGCCCGCTCCAGGGTCGACGCCACTTCATCCCGCTGCACGACCACGACGCCGTCATCATCGGCGACCACCAGGTCTCCGGGATGAATCAGGGCGCCTGCGCACACCAGGGGCACGTTCACCTGCCCAAGGGTTTCCTTGACGGTGCCCTGGGCTGAGATGGCTCGGGACCAGACCGGGAAGCCCATTTCGGTCAGGGTGGCAACGTCTCGGACGCCGGCATCAATGACGAGGCCCCGGACGCCCCGGGCCATTAAGGAGGTGGCCAGCAGGTCGCCGAAGTAGCCATCTTCACACGGGCTGGTCGGGGCCACCACGAGGATGTCTCCGGGTTGGCACTGCTCCACGGCAACATGAATCATCCAGTTGTCTCCGGGAGGCACTTCGCAGGTGACGGCGGTTCCGGAGATCTGGGCCGGCCGATAAATCGGGCGCATGTAAGAAGCGAGGAGGCCCTTGCGTCCCTGGGCTTCATGGACGGTTGCCACATCCAGCGTTTCAAACTCGGCAGCAAGCGCTGCATCCAGTCGGGGAATGTCTGTGTATACCACCGCCATGGGGCCTCCTTATTGAGTAGAAGCAGGAAGAAACGGATCGGCCTGTTGGGTTCCAGAAGGCGATTTGCGGGTGGAAGGGCTTCTGGAAGAGGCGCGAGCGGTTTTTGTCAGGGAGTAAATAACCTCTTGTTTCCGGTGCGTCAACCTCAATCTTCAGCAGGCGTCCGGATGCGTGCTACCGACATGCGCTTGCCCGTGGCAACGACGGCGACGACGAAGCCGGCAAACAACCAGGTCTCGAGGCTGACTTCCTCTCCGAGTAAAGCAGAAGAGAAGAAGAGCGTAAAGAAGGGCATGAGCAGCTGAACCTGGCTCACACGAGCGACGCCTCCGAGATTGAGACCCTTGTACCAGGCAAAGAAACCAAACAGCTGGCTGAACAGCGCCACATAAAGGAAGCCCGTCCAACTGGTCCACGGCACCGGCTCAATCAGCAGGCTCTGAGTCCAGAGCGTCAGGGGCAGCAGCAGGGGGATCCAGGCAACGAGTGTCCAGCAGATGGTTTGCCAGCCGCCCAGCTGGCCGCTCAGCTGAGCGCCCTTGACGTAGCCGTATGAGGCAGACAGGACCGCGCCGAGGAGCAACCAGTCGGCTCCCTGGAGCGTGCCGCCTCCTTCTCGGAGGGAGAAGAACACGACGGCCCCACTGCCGAGCAGTCCACACATCCAGAATCCAGGGGACGGACGCTCCCCAAGCATCAGGGCGCCGAGGATGGCGGTGCTCAGGGGCAGGATGCCCAGTACCACGCTGCCATGAACCGCTGGAACGAGCTGCATGGAGACGGTCATGAAGAAGGGGAACCCGATGATGACGCCCAGGCCCGTCTGCCACACGCCCCACCACTGTTGACGTGTGGGCCAGGGCTGCCGCGTGGTTCGGAGGATCACCAACCCGACACTGGCCGCCAGCAAGGCCCGTCCGGATGCCACGAAGTAGGGCGAAAGGTGAGCGACCGCCAGCCGGGTCATCGGAAGCGTCAGGCTGAACATCAGCATGCCGAAGATGCCAAACATCCAGCCACGCCATTCATCAGTTTGTGGGACCACGAGGAGCAAGCGCTTCATGAAGGGTTCAGAGGCTCAGGGAAGGGGGGTGAAGAACCGGGATTCCGGCCCGTCCGGTTTTGGATCTGCGGGAAGACGTTAGCAACTTGCCGGGGGAGTACAATGCAAAACTGGAAGGCGTGGCAGCGGGCAATCGACGCTTGACGCCGGCGGCACGCCTGTGAAATGCTCATGCCCTTCGCTCTGGCAAGGCTGGAGCGTCCCCAGTAACTGAGTGAAATCCAGTCGTGTTTGCCCCTGCAGGAGTCACCCTGGGTTTGCTCTTCTCAAGAAGGAACCGAAACCATGAACGATGCTTATCTCTGTGATGCGATCCGGACCCCGATCGGGCGATACGGCGGAGCCCTTTCAGGCGTCCGGGCGGATGACCTGGGAGCCATTCCGCTCAAGGCACTTCAGGAGCGCAACCCTCAGGTGGATTGGGGCGCGGTGGATGAGGTGATTTACGGGTGTGCGAATCAGGCTGGCGAAGACAACCGGAACGTCGCCCGCATGGTCACCTTGCTGGCGGGGCTCCCGACGTCGGTTCCCGGGACCACGGTGAACCGGTTATGTGGCTCCGGAATGGATGCCATCGGTCTGGCCGCCCGGACGATCAGGTCGGGTGAGGGAGAGCTTCTGGTTGCGGGAGGAGTGGAGAGCATGAGCCGGGCTCCCTTTGTGACGGCAAAGGCGACCCAGGCGTTCTCGCGTCAGGTGGAGACCCATGACACCACCATTGGTTGGCGTTTTGTGAATGCCCTTTTAAAGGAACAGTACGGGATTGATTCCATGCCGGAGACGGGAGAGAACGTGGCGGAGCAATTTGGCATCTCCCGGGACGATCAGGACGCGTTTGCCTTCCGGTCGCAGCAGAAGGCGGCACGGGCCCAGGCGGCCGGGATCTTTGAGCAGGAGCTGACTCCTGTCGTGATTCCGCAACGCAGGGGGGAGCCAGTGATGGTTCGGCAGGATGAACACCCCCGTCCGGAGACAACGCTGGAAGCGCTGGCTCGTTTGCCGACTCCTTTCCGTCAGGGAGGAACCGTCACTGCCGGGAATGCGTCGGGTGTGAATGATGGGGCGTGTGCCGTCCTGATTGCTTCGGAGGCCGCAATGAAGCGTTACCAGCTCACGCCCCTGGCGCGGATTGTTGGGATGGCGACCGCCGGAGTGGAGCCCCGGATCATGGGGTGGGGGCCAGCACCGGCGTCCCGGAAGCTCCTTCAGCGCGTGGGGCTGACCATTGAACAGATGGATGTCATTGAGCTGAACGAAGCCTTTGCGAGTCAGAGCCTGGCCGTGCTGCGGGACCTGGGAGTGCCGGAAGATGCGGAGCAGGTGAACCCGAACGGCGGCGCAATTGCCCTGGGACACCCGCTGGGGATGTCAGGAGCCCGTTTGGTGACGACGGCTGCGTATGAGCTGCGGCGATGCGGGGGGCGTTATGCTCTTTGCACGATGTGCATAGGGGT